>NZ_RZOZ02000007.1:177281-326500 GCF_003999155.2 Mesorhizobium sp. M1D.F.Ca.ET.231.01.1.1 | reverse complement strand
AGAACCAAGGAGCATGCTCATGAAACTGATGGTCAACGGCGAGGCGCGTGAGATTGCCGCCACCACGCTGGCCGAGTTGCTTGCCGCGCTCGACTATGAGGGCGATTGGCTCGCCACCGCCGTCAACAGCGACCTCGTGCACAAAGCCAACCGCGCGGAGTTCCAGTTGAGCGACGGCGACCGGATCGAAATCCTCTCGCCCATGCAGGGCGGCTAGCATGTTGGAGCTTTATGGAACCGAGCTTTCGTCGCGCCTGCTTCTCGGCACGGCTCAGTATCCTTCGCCGGCCATCCTTGCCGATGCAGTCAAGGCATCGGGCACGTCGGTGGTGACCGTCTCGTTGCGGCGTGAGATGGCGGGCGGTAGGGCCGGCGAACAATTCTGGTCGTTGATCCGCTCGCTGGGCGCCAGAATCCTGCCCAATACCGCCGGCTGCCTTTCCGTCAAGGAAGCCGTCACCACCGCGAAAATGGCGCGCGAGGTCTTCGGCACCAACTGGATCAAGCTCGAAGTGATTGGCAATCACGACACGCTACAGCCGGATGTGTTCGGTCTGGTTGAAGCCGCCCGCATCCTGTGCGAAGACGGTTTTGCGGTATTCCCTTACACCACCGACGACCTTATTGTCGCAGAGCGGCTGCTTGCGGCGGGCTGCAAGGTCTTGATGCCCTGGTGCGCACCGATCGGTTCCGCCCTCGGGCCGATCAACATCATGGCGCTGCGCTCGATGCGCGGATATTTCCCTGGCGTCCCGCTGATTGTGGATGCGGGGCTCGGACGGCCGTCGCACGCGGCCACCGTCATGGAACTCGGCTTTGACGCCGTGCTCCTGAACACAGCAGTCGCCAAGGCGGCATATCCGGTCGGCATGGCGCGTGCTTTCGGTAAGGCGGTCGAAGCCGGTCGTGAAGCCCACGCATCGGGTCTTCTCGAGCCGCGCGACGTCGCCGTGCCATCGACGCCGACGATCGGCAGGGCCGTTCTTTCATGAATCTCGATCCCTTCTACCTAATCGTCGACAGCGCCACCTGGATCGAAAGGTTGGCGCCGCTCGGCGTCAAGCTGGTTCAGCTTCGCATCAAAACGATGGATGAAACCGGGCTGCGCGCGGAGATCCGCAGGTCGAAGGCCTTGTGTGTCCAACACAAAAGCCAGCTCATCATCAATGATCATTGGCGGCTGGCGATCGAGGAAGGCTGCGACTTCGTTCATCTCGGCCAAGAGGATTTGCAGACCGCCGACCTCTCGCGGATAAGGGCGGCCGGTGTAAGGCTCGGACTGAGCACCCATGATGATATCGAACTGGAAACGGCTATGGCCGCCAGGCCCGACTATATCGCGCTCGGCCCCATCTATCCAACCATTCTGAAGAAGATGAAATGGGCGCCGCAAGGGGTCGAACGGATCAGCGGATGGAAGCGCCGGGTCGCACCGGTTCCTTTGGTCGCCATTGGTGGCCTCAACCCTGACCGACTCGACGGTGTCTTTGCGGCCGGTGCGGACAGCGCGGCGGTGGTCACCGACATCACATTGAATGCCGATCCCCAAGCGCGCACGCGAGAATGGATCGAAAAGACAGATCGATGGCGCTGAGGCGAGAACCGCATGTGCTTGTCGTCGGCGGATCCGACTCCAGCGGCGGAGCCGGAATTGCGCGCGACATCGAAACGATCTCTTCGATTGGCGTGCGGACATGCCTTGCGGTCACCGCGCTGACGGTGCAGACGCACGAAGCCGTCATGGAAATCCATCCTTCGCAACCCCGCCTGGTGGCCGATCAGATGCGCGCCGCGCTGCAAGCCAACGAGGTGGCTGCCGTCAAGATCGGCATGCTGGCGACGGCCGAGATCATCGTTGCCGTTGCCGCAGTGCTGCGCGAGAATCCGCAGGTGCCGGCGATACTGGACCCGGTGCTGGCCTCGACATCAGGCCGGACGCTTCTGGAAGCCGGCGCCACCGCCGTCATGAAGCGGAATCTGATGCCGCTTTGCCGCCTGGTCACACCCAACCTCATCGAGCTGGCGCTCCTGGTTGGCTCGGAACTGGCAGTGGATGACGACGGCGCACTGTTGCAAGGCCACGAATTGCTGGCGGCCGGAGCGCAGGCCCTGCTGATCAAGGGCGGCCATGCATCGGGACCTCGATCAACCGATATTCTGTTGCGCCACGATCAAGAACCAATCCGCTTCGACACACCGCGTCTGGCTACGTCGATGCGCGGGACGGGATGCATGCTGGCCAGTGCGATTGCGGCGCATATGGCGAATGCGAGCCCACTCGAAGACGGCGTGCGCGAAGGCAAGCTGTTTGTTTTCGGGAAACTGCAGAAGAATGCAGCCATGTGAGTGATCGCTTTTGCGCCGATCACTCGCAAGAGCTGGACTGGCGACCACGCTTGTCCAACGAAAACGAGTTCAGGAGCTTTGCAAGGACCGGAAGAGCTGTCCCCTTTTTTCGGCATCTGCGGAAAAGTCTTTCAGCCAAACCCGACTATTATGGTCTTCCTGTCGTATTTCTGAATGCCATTGCACGGTAGAGTGACTGGACTTCATCGCATTCGTGGCACGGGAAGGGCAGCCGGCCATCGTACAAGCTGAGGCACCACAAGACGGCGCAGACCGTCACGCTCTAAAGAAGACGTCACTTTCCAGGGGAATCTTCATCAGGGGTCCGGCAATCGGGAGGTTCGGCCGGGTGAATGGACGACGGCTATGACTCGCTCAGGAGATAGATGGCACGATCCGGGCCAGGCACCTGCACGGATCGCCTCCCAAAAATGGCAGGCCGGTCCCGGTACCGAGACGCCGTCTCGAGATTTTCGCGGCCGTGGTGGCTTCGCCGTCTGTCGACCGCAGGGCGATGGGTGTAGCAGATGAGTGTGCGCCTGCCAGCGAAAGGGCATAGCGGCCTCCGCAAAACGGCGGCGGCTATAAAAAGCGCACTCGATGCGAATTTCGTCACGACCACCGCCTGTCCTGACGATTTTGCGAACGGCCCGCCGTCCTCGCGCGTCCCGCTCCGTCAGACTGCTCGTCGGTAAGTCCACAGCTGTGCGGGCGGGATGTTGCGGACGACGAAATCATAGTGGGACACGACATAGCGGTCGGGCATTTTGATCACCGGCGACAACGGTCCGTAAGTGATCTGAATCACAGGTCTTCCAGCAGGAATGCGGGCCAGCAAATCCTCAAGCAGGCCGACACGCTGTTCCATTGGAAAGCTCAACAGCGGCACCGCACTTATCACACAGTCGAATTGCTCCCCGCGCCGCTCGGCAAGCACTTCCTCCAACGCGAACGCATCGCCCAATCGAAAATCCACGCCCGGAAAGGCTCGCGTCAGGCGCTCATAGAAATCCTTGGAATACTCGACCGAAACCAGTTGTTGCGGCTTGATGCCTCTTTCCAGGATTGCCTTGGTAATGACGCCGGTTCCGGCGCCAAGTTCAAGAACCGGCAATCCGGATGCCGGATCGATGACGCTTGCCATACGACGCGCGGCATGAACGGACGTTGGCATCAGCGCGCCCACTCGTTTCTTGTCCTTCTGCCAGCCCTTGAAGAATTGCACTTCTTCTTCGAACTTCCTGCCGAGGCGCTCCTTCAATCGAAACACCATATCCACTCCCTGCTCCGGCCATTTGTCTGGGTCATTTTGACGACGCACCTTTGTACAAGCCTTGCGGCATTCTCAATCATGCGGCATTGGCTGCCGCGAGCAGCTCGCCTTGGCGCTGCCCGGGCAGAACTCCAACGTTATCGATAAGCCGCGTCCCGCCAAGCCAGGCGGCGACGATTAGGTGGGCCGGTCGATCCGCGGCGGAAAGCGGTGACAGGTCATGGTCTGCCCGTAGCTCGAGATACTCGACCTCGTCGTAACCGGCAGCGAGGATCGCTTGCCTGGCCTCGGCAAGCACAAGCTCGGCTGGCAATCCTGCCGACAATCGCCCGGCCGAAGCCGACAGGACTTCGGCGAGCCTTGGCGCTGCTAAGCGCTGTTCGGCCGAAAGCCTGACATTGCGCGACGACATTGCCAGGCCGTCGGCTTCACGGACCGTTGGACATGCTACAATCTCGATTGGAATGTCGAGATCGCGGACGAGCCGGCGAACGACGTGCAGTTGCTGGAAATCCTTCTCGCCGAAGAAGGCGAGATCAGCACGCGTCTGTAGAAAGAGCTTGGCGACGACGGTTGCCACGCCGTCGAAATGGCCCGGACGGAACGCGCCGCACAGGCCATCGCTCACCCCACTGACTGAGATCGTGGTGGCGAAATCTTCCGGATACATGTCCGCTGCATTTGGCGCGTAGAGCAGATGAGCGCCGAGCGGCGCAAGCTTGGCGGCATCGTCATGCTCAGTGCGCGGGTAGGCCACGAGATCGGCCGCGCTGTTAAACTGTTTCGGGTTGACGAAGAGCGTCACGATAACCCGGTCCGCCTTGGCGAGCGCGGCACGCACCAGGCTCAGATGGCCTTCATGCAAGGCACCCATGGTCGGCACGACAGCGACCTTGAGGCCATTCTGCCGCCATGCGGCCACAGCCATGCGCAACTCGGCGACGGTTCGTGCGATCGGAATGCTCATGCGCCTTCTCCACCATTGACCGTCCTTGGCGCATCGCCGAACAGATGCTCGGCGGCTGGAAAGCGGCGGTCGCGCACTTCCTGCGCATAGACCGCAATCGCCTCCCCGGCGATCTCACTGAGTTCGGCATAGCGCTTGACGAATTTGGGCCGGAAGTCGCCGAAGATGCCCAACATGTCGTCGACGACGAGAATCTGCCCGTCACAGGCCGCCGAGGCGCCGATACCGATCGTCGGGATCGCTACCTCTGCGGTGATCCGGCCGGCGAGCACCTCCGGGACCTTCTCCAGCACCAGCGCGAATGCCCCCGCTTCGCTCACGGCAAGCGCGTCGGCCGCGACGCGCTCGGCATCACCGCCTCTGCCCTGCACGCGGTAGCCGCCGAAGGTATTGACCGCCTGAGGCGTCAAGCCGACATGGCCCATGACTGGCACGCCGCGTGCAGCCAGGAAGCGGATCGTCTCGGCCATTGCCTCGCCACCTTCGAGCTTGACCGCCGCGCAGCCGGTTTCCGTCATGACACGTGCAGCATTGCGGAAGGCTTGCTCGGGGCCTTCCTCGTAGGAGCCGAACGGCATGTCGACGAGCATCAGCGCCTGCTCGAGGCCGCGGCGCACGGCCTGGCCGTGCATGATCATCATCTCAAGCGTCACGCCCAGCGTCGACGGGAAGCCGTGCAGCACCATGCCGACGCTGTCGCCGACGAGAACAATGTCACAATGCTGATCAACGAGCTTTGCGATCGCGTGGTATAGGCCGTCAGGCAGACGAGCGGAGTGCCACCCTTCCGGGAACGAATATCCGGCGGTGTGATCGCCTTGGTGTTAGCAACCGCACTCAACAAGGGCTCCTTCCCCAACGTTACCAACTATGGGTGCCGCGTTTGGCACATTTTTGTGCAGGTGCGAAGAGTAAATTCGCGATTGCGAGAAGATGACGCGCCGACATTCATCGTCAGAACCAATCAAATCGGTTTAGCTGTTTCCGCAGCTATCTCTGCCAACTCCAGGCAGTTCGGGAGCCAAGGTCAACGAGCCAATACGGGTCAGTTCCTCGGCGTCGATGCGACGACGCCGTCACAATCGAAAATGACCAGTTCATGAGATTTCTGCTGCTTCATTGGTCACCCCCGGGAAAGGACCTGCGGGCGAGATTTCAACCACATTCCTGTCGCTGACCTCGAAACGGTGCACGAGCACGCCATCGTCGTCGATCAGCGCGACGTCAAAAGCCGGCGCATCCTCGACAAAGTCTGCGTCCCTGCGCGCGAAGTGCGGAATGATTTGATGCGCAACGCCGCGGATGGCGCTGAAGGGAATGCCGCTCCAGGTGCCGCCAACATCAACGTGCACATGGCCGTGAAAAATGTGCCGGACATTGCCGGCGGCGGCGATCGCCCGCATGAGCTCTTGCCAGTTCTGCATGTTCCAAGGCTCGAAATGCGGCAGGCCGATCGGCTGCAGCGGATGATGGGCGAAGAGATAGGCAGGCGTTTTCTGTTCCTCGGCCAAGCGCGCCAGCAGCCATTCGAGCCGGCCCTGATCCAAAGCACCATGACCGAAGCCTTCCACCAATGTATCGAGAAAAATGAGGCGCCCGGCAGTCCCGTCTTGGACCGACTGAATGAAGCCATTCGCATCGCGTGGCTCTTCAGGAAATGCGCGAATAAAATTCTCGCGCCTGTCGTGATTGCCGAGCAGAAGGCGGGCGGGCACCCGCAGTTCCTGCAGCGCCTCGCGCAACAGGACGTAGGAGGCGAAATCGCCCTCGTCGGTGAGATCGCCAGTCACGACGCAAAGCTCGGCGTCGGCATGATCGCGGCTGATGCGCTCAATGGTCTTGCGAAGCCGTTGGGCAGGATCGAAGCCGAAGAGCATGGCGCGTTACCCAATTGCCCCTCACAGTCGCTTTCGAGCGATTTCGGCTGAGAGCAGAATGAAGGTTGGGCGCCACGTGCGGCTCGACATGGTAGCAGCCGTACGCAGCCAATATGCTCGCCTCCTTGGTCTCCGACGCTATTTTTCTGCCGACGCATGCGCGAGCCTTCCCGCCGGTTCGAGGGGCCGCCGATCACTGCCGCGGGCCGAACGCGCTTGACAAGATAGGGCGCGTTCACGCGGCCTTGAAAGGCACTGCCTCGGCCTGTTCAGCGCCCGTCTCTAAAGAAACTGCATGACGCCGCGCTCCAAGCGTCTTGTGGGTAAATCTCTAGTCGTGACGATCATTGCAGTCGTCCGCGACCTTCGGCCTGTCGTTTACGGCAATTGCGTCGTCACCGCATCGATTAAAATTGTCCGTGCAAGCGAGCGAGCAAGTCACCGGGTTTGGCCTGACTTCACCAGCAAGGTTGTCATTAGCCGGTGAATTTAGCGACGGTTAAAATACGAGTTTTTCGAATTGACGGGCGTTAGTTTTCAAATGCTACCCGTGCTGCATGGACGGTGGTGGTAGAATATGCGCGGCCTGGGTTGGATTAGAAGGATACGGCAGGATGAAGCTCAGCAGATGCGAGATCGTATCGCTCTGTTAGAATGCGAACTGATCATTGCTGCCTCCTCCAGAGGCAAATCCAATTTGCTGAACGCAGGGCATGAGCTTCGTTCGCAGAAGGCTCGGTTGGAGCGCCTCGAACATTGCATAGCCTCGATGTCTAAACGGCCCTAGTGCTGCTCCCGAGGACCGCCTGCTGGTCAAGGACGGCGATGTGGTCGCAATTGGGGGCTATATCGGAAATGGGGCAGACACGCGACCATGCGCTCCCACGGAGCCTTTCCGGTCATAAGCATGGTCAAATTGCGCAACCCTACTCAACCTGAAAGCTGCCAACGCATAATGGAAGAGCAATCTCTTCCGGTTTTGCCGCACATTCAGGCGCGACACGTTGTGCGAACTGTGCGCCGGTCACAATTGCGAGAAATCGTCCCTTTATCGGACACGACCATCTACGAAATGGAGCAACGCGGCGAGTTCCCACGACGCTTCAATCTGACTCCCCGCTGTGTTGTTTGGGATCTAGCAGAGGTCGAGGCCTGGGTTCAGGCAAGGCGAAACGCCTCGTCTGCCGGGACTCTCGAAACCGCCCCAGGTCCAGACGTCCGGTCGCGCAAGACGAGGCCTGTCAAATCGGATCGAGAATGATTGCCGCCCCGGCAGCCGGCTGGAGTACGGGGGTGTGCTTCTTGCCCGCTGCCCAGGCCTCAACCATGTCGGCCCATTCCTGGAGCATATGACGGCGCTGCGGCTCATATTCAGCCTTGTTATAGACACCGCGCGAAGTGCGGCTGTCTTCGTGAGCAAGGCATTTCTCGATCCAGTCGCGATTGAATCCGATCTCGTTTAGGATTGTCGAGCCAGTCCGCCGTAGGTCGTGCACTGTAAAGGGCGCAAGCGGCATTTCTTGTCTTTTTGCGCGGTCGACAATGGCCATTGTGACACGATTGAAGGTGGCGCGCGACATGGGTTCGTCGGCGTCATAGCGAGATGGCAGCACATATCGGGAGTTCGCTGCGCAAGTCTTGAGCGCAATCAGGATATCGAGGGATTGGCGGGACAGGTAGACGTTATGCGGCTTTTTCCGTTTCATTCGCTCTTTGGGAATGCTCCACACAGCGTTCTCAAAATCGACCTCGTCCCAAGTCGCGTCCAGCAGCTCACCCTTCCGAACCATCGTGAGCAGGATCAGCTTTAGGCCCAGCCGTATCGTCGGCAATGTTGGCACATGTTCCAACTCAGTCAGCACGATGCGGATTTCTGCTGGGGACAATGCTCGGTCTTTTGCCTCGAACGTGGCGATCGAAGCCGGTCCTACCTCGTCCGCTGGATTGGCAATCTTCTCGCCGTGCAGAATGGCATGGCCATAGATTTGCTTAACAATATCCCGGACGTGAATGGCTGTTGCCGGCGCGCCACGGTCCCGCACCTTTGCGCAGAGCGCCCGCAAGTCGCCAGCTGTTACTTCTGTGAGGAGCCTTTTGTCCCAGATTGGCAAGATGTCTCGATCGAAGATGGCCTTGCGCATTGAGCGCGTGCTATCCGCCATCTTGGCCTCCTTAAACCAGGCCCGGCCGGCATCGCCGAAGGTGGCCATTGCAGATAGGCGCCGCTTTTTACGCTGCTTTTCATGCGCCGGCGATTGTCCGGTTGCCACCATTTTTCGGGCCGCAATGCAGCGGTCACGCGCCTCTGCTAGCGAGATGCCACCCTCACCATAGCGGCCCAGCGTGACTGTCTCTCGCCTTCCATTCATTCGGTAGTCGTAGCGGAACGAGATCTGCCCGGCCGTGGACACGGTGGCGTACATACCGTCACGATCAGCAACTTTGTATATTTTGTTTTTAGGTTTCAGCTTCTTAAGTGCAATGTCGGTGAGCATGGCGAGGGCAATCCGAGCGCGTGGCCGCATATTCAGCGCCCGATTTTACCGTCATCGATTGTACCGTCAAGGTTTGAAAATTTCTCTTGTAGTTCAATAGCTTACCTAAATTTTAGCTAGCCTTCTAGGAAATCAGGCGGTGACGGTATCGGTCTCGAGCGAGAATGATGAGGAAAGCGATACCGTCAGGTCTACCGCCAAATGATTCCGCTTGCGGGCGATAGTCAGCGATAGGAAAAGAGATGAAAAAGATTACATTTCAACATGTTAAGTGGCTGGCGCCGATAGCCACCAAATGCTGGCGAACGACCGAGCTTTATTCCCACTCAATTGTTCCAGGCGGCTTGGACGTCACGTCGTAGACGACGCGGTTGATGCCCCGTACCTCGTTGATGATACGGGTGGCGGCCGCGCCGAGGAACGCCATGTCGTAGTGGTAGAAATCGGCCGTCATGCCGTCGACGGAGGTCACGGCGCGCAGCGCGCAGACGAATTCGTAGGTGCGACCGTCGCCCATCACGCCGACGGTCTGCACCGGCAGAAGCACGGCGAAGGCCTGCCAGATGGCGTCGTAGAGGCCGGCCTTGCGGATCTCGTCGAGATAGATGGCGTCAGCCTCGCGCAGGATCTCCAGCTTCTCGCGGGTGATGCCGCCCGGGCAGCGGATGGCAAGGCCGGGACCCGGGAACGGATGGCGGCCGATGAAGCTCTCGGGCAGGCCGAGCTCCTTGCCCAGCGCCCTCACCTCGTCCTTGAACAGTTCGCGCAGCGGCTCGACCAGCTTCATGTTCATGCGCTCGGGCAGGCCGCCGACATTGTGGTGCGACTTGATCGTCACCGAAGGCCCGCCGGAGAAGGAGACGCTCTCGATGACGTCGGGATAGAGCGTGCCCTGCGCCAGGAAATCGGCGCCGCCGAGTTTCTTCGCCTTTTCCTCGAACACCTCGATGAACAGCCGGCCGATGGTCTTGCGCTTCTTCTCCGGATCGCTTTCGCCTTCGAGCGCCGTGATGAAGCGATCGGAGGCGTCGACCAGGATCAGCGGCAGGTTGTAGTGCTGGCGGAACATCTCCACCACACCTTTCGCCTCGTCCTTGCGCATCAGGCCGTGGTCGACCAGGATGCAGGTCAGCTGGTCGCCGACCGCCTCATGGATGAGGAGCGCCGCGACCGAGGAATCGACGCCCCCCGACAGCGCGCAAATCACCTTGCCCGTGCCGACCTGCTTGCGGATCGCCTCGACCGCCTGCTCGCGATAGGCAGCCATGCTCCAGCCCGTGGCGAGACCGGCGATATGGTGGACGAAGTTGCTCAGCAGCTTCGCGCCATCCGGGGTATGGACGACCTCGGGGTGGAACTGAACCGCGTAGAACTTGCGCGCCTCGTCGGCAATGGCGGCGAAGGGCGCGCCGGTGGAGGTGCCGACGATCTTGAAGCCGGCGGGAATGGCGGTGACGCGGTCGCCATGGCTCATCCAGACCTGGTGCCGCGTTCCCCTGGCCCAGACGCCGTCGAACAGCGCGCAATCGTCCTCGATCTCCAGGAAGGCCCGGCCGAACTCGCGATGATGGCCGGCCTCGACCTTGCCGCCGAGCTGGGCGCACATCGTCTGCTCGCCATAGCAGATGCCGAGCACCGGAATGCCGGCGGAAAAGACTTCGTCGGGCGCACGCGGCGAGCCGATGTCGACAGTCGAGTGCGGGCTGCCCGACAGGATGACGGCCTTCGGCCGGATGCGGCGGAAGCCCTCGGCTGCGGACTGGAACGGAACGATCTCGCAATAGACCCCGGCCTCGCGCACGCGCCGCGCAATCAGCTGCGTGACCTGGCTGCCGAAGTCGATGATGAGAACGGTATCGGGATGTGTCGTCATGGCGAGCCTTTAAAGAAAGAACCGATTCGGCGCAATGGCGGCGCGCTGCGGCTTTCGGTCCATTCAAGGCCTTTAAAGCGTGTCTGCCGAAAATGGGTCCGGTTTCGGGACAAAGACATGCTTGAAATCAAAGGCATGAAGCAGGTCGCGTGAATCTTTTTTCATGCGACCTGTTTTAGGTAAGGCGGATCGCGCCGGACGCAATCGCCTGCTCCAGCAGCCCTATTGCCGCGGCCAGCTTCTCGTCGATGACGTGAAGATATTCGGTCCAGTCGCCGACGTGCCTCAGATCGGCGGCGCCGTCGGAAATGCCGCGCAGGCCGATCAGCGGCACACCGAACAGCTGGCAGGCGCGCAGGCAGGCAAAGGTCTCCATGTCGACCATGTCGGCATCGATCGCGTCATAGGCGGCACCGGTGACGATCGCGCCGCCGGTCGACAGCGCAGCGCTCCTGATGCCGGGGATGACGAAGGGCAGCGGCTGCGTCGCCGGCAGGTCGAGGAACGGCGTGGCGCCTTTCTCGAAGCCCAGCGGCGAGGCGTCGATGTCGCGATAGCTCACCGATGCGGCCTGGTAGATTTCGGTCTGCTCAAGCGTGCGGCTTCCCGCGGAGCCCAGCGAGACGACGAGATCCGGCAGCGCGCCCTCGGCTTTCAGCGTCGCGAGCTCCGCGCCCAGCCGCACGGCGGCCTCGACCGGACCGACGCCGGTCATCAGCGGCGTGAAGAGTTCCTTCAGATGCGGGCCGTATTCGGCCTCGGCCGCCATGACGAAGAGAACGGATTTTTCTGCTATCCGCGCAACGGTTGCCATGGATCACCCCTCGATGCCGTCGCGGCCGACAACCGTCATCATGGTGCCGGTCATGGTGGCGATCAGCTTGGCCTCGCCGTCGGCGGCGAAGGCGTAGGCCTGGCCGTCGGCTACGATGATGGTGCGCCCAGGCTTGGTCACCGAACCGCGGAACAGGAAGCGCTCGCCCCTGCCCGGCGCGAGCAGGTTGACCTTGAACTCGATGGTCAGAACGCTGGAATTCTGCGGCAGCAGCGAGAACGCGGCATAGCCGCAAGCGGAGTCCAGCGCGGTCGAGATGACGCCGGCATGCAGGAAGCCGTGCTGCTGGGTGAGTGACGGCGCGTAAGGCATCTCGATCTCGATGATGCCGGGGGTGACCAGCGTCAGCTCCGCGCCGATGGTGGCCATCGCCTTCTGGCGGGCAAAGGAAGTCCTGACGCGATCCTCATAGTCGGGAGCGGGTACGATCTTGGCTGCCATGGCCTTCGCCTCACGTTTTGCTGGCGAAGCTTATTGCAGAGGCGGGCAGGACAGGCAATCTCTTATGTTGCAGCGCAGCAAAACGCCGGCTGCCCTCAGGCCACCTTGCGCAAGGCGTGGAAATAGAATCCATCGGTGCCGCTGAGTGCCGGCGACAGCGAGATGCCGCCGGCGTCGGCGATGCGGGCTTGGCCTTCATGGCCGGGGAAATGGCTGCCCCAGAGCTCTCGATGGTCGACCGGCGTGAAGTTGCCATGGCGCTCGCGGAAAGCCGCGACCTGCTCGCCGTTTTCGGCATCGAACACCGAGCAGGTGATGTAGACGAGCAGTCCGCCCGGCTTCACGAACGCCTGCGCCGTGTCGAGGATTGCCTGCTGCTCGCCCTTGCGGGCCTCGAGTTGTCTGTCGGTCAGCCGCCATTTGGCGTCGGGCCGCCGCCGCCAGGTGCCGCTGCCGGTGCAGGGCGCGTCGATCAGCACGATCTCCATATGCCCGGTGAGCGGCGCGAGCTCGGCGGGCTTGCTCACGACCTGGATGTTGCGGCCGTGCGCGCGGCGGATGCGCTCGAAGATCGGCGCCAGCCGCACCTTCTCCGCGTCATGAGCGAAGACCTGGCCGCGATTGTCCATCTCGGCCGAGAGCGCCAGCGTCTTGCCGCCGGCGCCGGCGCAATAGTCGAGCACCTGCATGCCAGGCTCGGCGCCGGCAAGCGCTGCGGCAAGCTGCGAGCCCTCGTCCTGAACCTCGAACCAGCCTTTCTGGAAGGCGGGCTCGGCCTGAACGTTCGGATGCCTGCCGTCGCCGTCGATCGGCGGGATGCGGACGCCGTGCGGCGCGATTGCCGCAGGTGCCGCACCCGTGCCCTGGAGTTCGGCCAGCACCTTGCCGCGGTCGGACAGCAAGGCATTGACCCGGAGGTCCAGCGGCGGACGCATCGCAAGAGCCGCCCCCTCCTCGACCCAGGCCTCGCCATAGGCCCGATCGAAGAGCGGCGCGCACCAGTCCGGAACATCGGCCCGCACGGCATCCGGCGCATCGGCAAGCCTGCGGCCGGCGGCCGCCTTTAGTTCGGCGGCGCTGAGCAGCGGCGGCGCGAACTTGTCGCCGTCGAGCGCGTCGTTCAGCGACTGCGCCGTCTGGCCCCATTCGAGCAGCAGCGCGCCGAAGCCGATGGCGCGCGGCGTGTCCTCGCCGAAGAGCCATGCGGCCGAGCGCTTGCGGCGCAACGCGTCGTAGACGATGTTGCCGATCGCCGCGCGGTCGCCGCCGCCGGCAAAGCGGTGCGACAGGCCCCAGTCGCGCAGGGCGTCGGCCACGGGCCGGTGGCGCCTGCCGATATCTTCCAGAACTTCGATGGCCGCAGCCAGCCTTCCGCCCAGTCGCATTCTCGCTTCCGTCAACCGTTGCTTCGAGCCCTGCTCTTAGAGCCTTTCCTGCTCCGATTGAAACATTTCTGTTGCGGCGAGGCCAAAAGCGACCCGTCCATGGCCATCCCCTGGACGACAGACGAAACGCTTTTCGAAACAGTCGGCCACCAGCGGAACCAAGAACAAATCGACCGGAACATGAAAGTTCTCTAATGTTTTGACTGGCGTCTACAAGCAAGCGGTGTGGCTTAACCACTCAGCTTTCCAAGTTTTCCGGGTGGGAATACTCTCTCGCCTGTGATTCGCGGCGCGGAAAACGCGGTTTGACGGATCCCTATGAGGAGAGGGCAATGAAGACTTATCTGGCAGAAGTTCTAGGGACGTTTTTGTTGGTGTTCATCGGCACGGCCTCCGTGGTCACGGGCGGCTTCGGCGGCGCGCTGCCGCTCGGGCAGGAGGGCATCGGCCTGGCGTTCGGCATCGGCCTGATCGCCGCGGCCTATGCGATCGGCCCGATCTCGGGCGCGCATCTCAATCCGGCGGTGACGCTCGGCGTGTTCCTTGCCGGACGGATGCCGGCCAAGGATGTCGTCCCTTACTGGATCGCGCAGATCATCGGCGCCATCATCGCTTCGCTGGCGCTGTGGATCATCGTCACCGGCCAGGCCGGCGGCCACACCGGCGGCTTCGGCGCCAATGGCTGGGACGAGGCGAAATGGGGCATGAGCTCTGCCTTCCTGTGGGAGCTGATCGGCACCTTCACCTTCGTCACCGTCATCCTCGGCGTCACCAACGCCAAGCATACGACGGCCTTTGCCGGCCTGGTCATCGGCCTGACGCTGGCAGGGATCCACTTCGCCATGATCCCGGTCACCGGCACCTCGGTCAACCCGGCGCGCTCGATCGGCCCGGCGCTGTTTTCGGGCGGCGCGGCGCTCGGCCAGCTTTGGCTTTTCATTTTCGCGCCGCTGATCGGCGGAGCGATCGCCGGCGTCGTCGCCAAGGCAGGCATCTTCGAAAAAGACTGATCCTCGAAGCTCTGAATCAAAAAGGCGCGGGCATGAACCGCGCCTTTTTTACTTGGGAGGATGAGCCCTTTACTTCGAGCGGTTCACCGTTTCGCGGAAATGGCGAACCGCTCTCTTTGTTTTAACGCAATTCCGGACGGAAAACCGCTTCACACTTTTCCTGGAATTGCTTTGGCGGCGATCTCGAAACGATCGAGGTTCATCACCTTGGTCCAGGCCTTGACGAAGTCCTTGACGAACTTCGCCTTGGCGTCGGCCGAGCCGTAGACCTCGGCCAGCGCGCGCAGCTGCGAGTGCGAGCCGAAGATCAGATCGGCGCGCGTGCCGGTCCACTTGACCTGCCTGGTCTTGCGGTCGCGCGCCTCGTAGACCTCTTCCGAGCCCGGCTCGGAGCCTGCAGCCGGATCCCAGACGGTCGCCATCGACAGCAGGTTGACGAAGAAGTCGTTGGTCAGCGTGCCAGGCTTGTCGGTCAACACGCCGTGCCTGGAGCCGGCGGCGTTGGCGCCGAGCACGCGCAGGCCGCCGACCAGCGCCGTCAGTTCCGGCGCCGTCAGCGTCAGGAGCTGCGCCCGATCGACCAGCATCGCTTCGACCGACATCGCCTGCTTGCCCCTGCTGTAGTTGCGGAAGCCGTCGGCCCTTGGCTCGAGCGCCGCGAAGGATTCGACATCGGTCTGCTCCTGCGAAGCGTCCATGCGGCCGGGGGTGAACGGCACCTTCACCTCATTGCCGCCGTCCTTGGCTGCCTTCTCGACCGCGGCGACGCCGCCGAGCACGATCAGGTCGGCCAGCGAGACCTTCTTGTCGCCCGTCTGCGCCGCGTTGAACTCCTTCTGGATGGCCTCAAGCTTCGCCAGCACCTTGGCGAGCTGTGCCGGCTGGTTGACGTCCCAGTCCTTTTGCGGGGCAAGGCGGATGCGGCCGCCATTGGCGCCGCCGCGCTTGTCCGAGCCGCGGAAGGTCGAGGCCGAGGCCCAGGCGGTCGAGACCAGCTCGGAGACCGAAAGGCCGGAGGCCCGGATCTTCGCCTTCAGCACCGCGATGTCGGCTTCGCTCACCAGCTCGTGGTCGATCGCCGGGATCGGATCCTGCCAGATCAGCTCTTCCTTCGGCACGAGCGGGCCGAGGTAGCGGACGACCGGACCCATGTCGCGATGGGTGAGCTTGAACCAGGCGCGGGCGAAGGCGTCGGCGAACTGATCGGGGTGCTGGTGGAAGCGCCGCGAGATCTTCTCATAGGCCGGGTCGAAGCGCAGCGAGAGATCGGTGGTGAGCATGGCCGGCGCATGGCGCTTCGAGGCATTGTGCGCGTCCGGCACGGTGCCGGCGCCGGCGCCGCCCTTCGGCGTCCACTGATTGGCGCCGGCCGGGCTCTTCGTCAGCTCCCATTCGTAGTTGAACAGGTTGTCGAAGAAATTGTTGCTCCATTTGGTCGGCGAAGTGGTCCAGGTGACCTCGAGACCGGAGGTGATGGCGTCGCCGGCAATGCCGGTGGCGTATTTGCTCGACCAGCCGAGGCCCTGCGCCTCGATGCCGGCGCCTTCCGGCTCCGCGCCGACAAGCGCTGCATCGCCGGCGCCGTGCGTCTTGCCGAAGGTGTGGCCGCCGGCAATCAGTGCCACGGTTTCCTCGTCGTTCATCGCCATGCGGCGGAAGGTCTCGCGGATGTCGCGCGCCGCGGCGATCGGATCCGGCTTGCCGTTCGGGCCCTCCGGGTTGACGTAGATCAGGCCCATCTGCACGGCGCCGAGATGGCCCTGCAGCTCACGGTCGCCCGAATAGCGCTCGTCGTCCAGCCACTTGGCCTCGGACCCCCAGTTGACGTCCTGCTCCGGCTCCCACACGTCGGCGCGGCCGCCGGCGAAGCCGAAGGTCTTGAAGCCCATCGATTCCAGCGCAACGTTGCCGGCCAGGATCATCAGGTCGGCCCAGGAGATCTTGCGGCCGTATTTCTGCTTGACCGGCCAGAGCAGCCGGCGAGCCTTGTCGAGATTGGCGTTGTCCGGCCAGCTGTTGAGCGGGGCGAAACGCTGCTGACCGGCGCCAGCGCCGCCGCGGCCGTCGCCGATGCGGTACGTGCCGGCGCTGTGCCAGGCCATGCGGATGAAGAGCGGCCCGTAATGGCCGAAGTCGGCCGGCCACCAGTCCTGCGAATCCGTCATCACCTTGTGCAGGTCCTTGACCACCGCATCGAGGTCGAGACTCGCAAATTCCTTGGCGTAGTCGAAATCCTCGCCCATCGGGTCGGAGAGGTTCGACTGCTGGTGAAGAACGCCGAGATCGAGCAGGTTCGGCCACCAGTCACGGTTGGTCCTGCCGGCCGATCCATGCGCCACGGGGCATTTGCCAGCGCTGTTGTCGTCGGTTTTCGCGTCCATCTCACTCTCCGATTTTTTGCCGAGTTTTGAATTGGTTTCCGGGGCGGCCAGCGGCCGCGCCAATCTGGAACGATTCCAGACTAGGGCCGCTTGGCGATAAAGACAAATTGCCTTTCCTGTTTTTTCCGATAAGATTTCCTTATGATCGGCCTCACCGTCCGGCAGATGCTTTATTTCGACGCGCTGGCGCAGACGCTGCATTTCGGCCGCGCCGCGAAGCTTGCCGGCGTCAGCCAGCCGGCGCTCTCGGCCCAGATCGCGGAAATGGAAGAACGACTGAACTGCCTCCTGTTCGAGCGCGGCGGCAAGGCCGTGCGGATGACCGACGAAGCGCAGGCACTGCAGCCGCGCATCGAGCGCATCCTCGCCGACATACGTGACGTCGAGACGACTGCCCGTCGCGGCCGCCCTGCGATGGAAGGCCGCTTCCGGCTGGGCATCATCCCGACGGTTGCGCCCTATCTGCTGCCGCGTGTCCTGCCGGAACTGAAAAAGCATTTCCCTGCCCTGCAGCTCGAGCTGCGCGAAGCGGTGACCGCATCGCTGGTCGAGGACAATGTCTCGGGCAGGCTCGACGCTTTCATCGCCGCGCTGCCGCTCGACCATCCTGGGCTCGCCACCGAGGAGCTTTTCCCGGATCGCTTCTTCCTTGCCGTCCCTGCCGGCGATCCGGCCTTCGCCTCACCGCCCGTGCCGCCGGAAAGCCCGGCGCTGGAGCGGCTGATGCTGCTCGAGGAAGGCCATTGCCTGCGCGAGCAGGCATTGGCCGTCTGCGGCAATGTGCGACCGGTGGCGATGGCAAGCTACGGCGCCACAAGCCTCACGACGTTGCTGCAAATGGTGGCGCATGGGCTGGGGGTGACGCTGGTGCCGGAAATGGCGGCAAGCGCCGCCGGCATCATGCCTGACTTGCGGATCGTTCCATTCCAGGAGCCGATGCCGCAGCGCATGATCTGCCTCGCCTGGCGGCGCAACAAGGTGCGCCAGGACGAATGCGTGGAACTGGCGAAGATCATACGAGGGCTGGACCAGGCCGTGCTCGCAGGTTGAAACGTCCTTCTACGCCTCTCCATCCCCGCGTGATGACCGGCCTGCGACGATGTTTCAGGGCACGAATATCAAAAATACATACGTAAAAAACACTACAACATGGACCATCCCCGTCAGGAACGTCGTTCTTTCGGTGCTGAAGCTGACGCTGCATATGAAAAGCGCCAGGACCAAAAGCACCGCGTCAGCCGCCGGAAGCCCTAATGTCAATCCCCTGCCCGTCAGCAGGCTGGCGGCCGCGACCGCCGGTATTGTCAAACCGATCGTGGCGCAAGCCGAACCCATCGCAACGTTCAAGCTGCGCTGCAGCTCGTTGTTGAGCGAAGCGCGAACCGCCGAAAGGGCCTCCGGCATCAAAACCAGCCCCGCGATCAACGCTCCGACAATGCTGTCGGCCTGGGCCACCTGGTAGGCGACGAGTGTGTCCTCGACACTTGCGGCGACCTGCTCGGCGAGCATGACAATTCCGATCAGCCCGGTTGCCAGCAGAAGAGCGCTGACGGAAATGCTCGCGTGAGGGGCGGAGTGCATCGAGAGGTCGTGTGCCTCTCCTTGCACGAAGTCCTCCCGGTGCCGGACGGTCTGGGCGAACACGAAACTTGCATAGAGCAGCACCGAAAGGACGCTTACAAAACCAAGCTGGGCTGCCGAAAACGTGCCGGGATCCGTGGTTTGTGTGTAGGTCGGCAGAATAAGCGTCATGACGGTCAACGCGATCAGGACAGCCAGATACGCGCTGGTCCCTTGTCGAAGAATTGCCTGCTTGCGATGGAGCCAGCCGCCAAGCGTGAGACAGATGCCGACAACGCCGGTGGAGGTAATCATCACGGTCGAGAAAACGGACTCACGCGCCAATGTCGGGTTGTTCTCTCCATGCACCATCATGGAGACGATGATCGAGACTTCGATCGCCGTCACGGCAAAGGTCAGCACCAATGTTCCGTACGGCTCCCCGACGCGCCGGGCCACCGCCTCGGCGTGATCGAGCACCACGAAAATGGTGGTGAACATAATCGCGCTCGACAGCGCTCCAACGAGGATCCTGGCGTTCAGCGAGCCTTCATCCACCGAAAAGCCGCTGGCCCTGACCGCGACAGCCATCGCCAGCGCGGCCAATGGCATCGTGTAGGAAATCGCCGACCGTCCAAGACCAGTCATTCAAGCCCCCAAACGTCGCGCGTTTCCGCCAACTTAGCGGAAAAAGCGCGTCGGGAGCACTCTCATGGCATCTTTGCCTGCCAAGCGCACGATTCAAAACACGATTGAGGACTGGGCACCATTTTCGGCATCGAATGTCTCAATGGCCTTGCGAACCGCCCCACAGAATCTTCCCAGAAGTTCCGGCTCGCTCCCTAGTCGACGGCGCAACGAAAAGGGCACTTCCAGCTGGGCTCCTTTGCCCGTCAATCCTCGGTTGACGATGTTCGAATTCTGGATACCTGGAAAGGGATGGTTATCCTTTTTGGTCTGGAAGTCGGCTTCCTGGAGACGCCAGGCTATCTCCAAAACCAACGCGGCGTCCTTGCCGCCCAGGTAGACTGTCGAGGGATCGTTCCGATCCTGGCGACCGTGGATAGCGACGACGGTGGACTTCGTCCGCAACATTTCCAGCGCGGTTGCCTCGTCAAAGTTCCTGGACGTTATGTGCAGCTCCCGGTTGCTTTCCGGCATGAGCCCTTCAAAGCAATACATATCGAGATCGCGCCCTGCTATCGTCTCGGCGATCAGAGAGGTGCGGGGCTCGATCTTGCCGCCGTGCGGGGCCATGACGATCGCACTGCCGGTTCGCGCTCCGCGCCGGACGACTATGCGATAATCTATGTTTTCGATTTTGGCGGCTTTCAGCGCCGCGAAATTTGGAAACTCGTTGTCCATAAATCCCGTTTCACGCCGTCTTCTGTGCCACCAGCCCCAATTCCTCGACCATGGCCCCGCGCATCAGAAACTTCTGCGGCTTGCCGGTGACCGTCATCGGCAACTCGGTGCGGAAGCGGACGTAGCGCGGGATCTTGTAGTGTGCGATCTGGCCGGCGCAGAAGGCCTTGATCTCCTGCTCCGTGGCGATCTGGTTGGGCTTCAGCACGATCCAGGCGCAGAGCTCCTCGCCATATCTGTCGTCGGGGACGCCGAACACCTGCACTTCCTTGATCTTCGGATGGCGATAGAGGAACTCTTCCACCTCGCGCGGATAGACGTTCTCGCCGCCGCGGATGACCATGTCCTTCACCCGGCCGACAATGTTGCAATAGCCCTCGGCGTCTATTGTCGCGAGGTCGCCGGTATGCATCCAGCCGTCGGCGTCGATCGCCTCGCGCGTCTTCTCGGCGTCGTCCCAGTAACCCTTCATCACCGAATAGCCGCGCGTGCAGAGCTCGCCAGGCTCCCCGACAGCGACGGTGGCGCCATCGGCGCCGATCGCCTTCACCTCGACATGGGGATGAATGCGACCGACGGTGGAGACGCGCTTTTCCAGCGGATCTTCGACGCTGCTCTGGAACGAGACCGGGCTGGTCTCGGTCATGCCGTAGGCGATCGTCACTTGGCTCATATGCATCAGCGACACCACCTTCTTCATCACCTCGATCGGACATGGCGAGCCAGCCATGATGCCCGTGCGCAGGCTGGAAAGGTCGAAGGTCGAAAAATCCGCATGATCGAGCATGGCGACGAACATGGTCGGCACGCCGTAGAGGCCGGTACAACGTTCCTGCGCGACCGCCTTCAGCGTCGCGCCGGCATCGAAACCTTCGCCCGGGAAAACCATGGTCGCGCCCTTGGTGACGCAACCCATCGTGCCCATCGACATGCCGAAGCAGTGGTAGAGCGGCACCGGGATGCAGAGCCGATCGTCGACGGTGAGTTTTATCGCCGAGGTGACGAAATTGCCGTTGTTGACGATGTTCAAATGGGTCAGCGTCGCGCCCTTCGGGGCGCCGGTCGTTCCGCTCGTGAACTGGATGTTGATGGCCTCATTCGGCTTCAGGCTCTCGGAGATGCGGTCGAGGCTGTCATGCTCGTCGCGCCCGGCCATCGCCAGCACGTCGCCGAAGTTGAACATGCCGGGCGAATTGTCGTCGCCCATGCGGATGACGATCTCCAGCGCCGGCAGCTTCTTCGCCTTGAGCTTGCCGGGCTCGGCGGTGGCGATCTCCGGCGCCAGCGTCTCGATCATGCCGAGATAGTCCGAGGTCTTGAACTGGACCGCCGTCACCAGCGCTCGGCAAGCGACTTTGTTGAGCGCATATTCGAGCTCGGTCAGCCGGTAGGCCGGGTTGATGTTGACCAGGATGAGGCCGATGCGGGCGGTGGCGAACTGCGTCACCAGCCATTCCCAGCGATTGGGCGACCAGATGCCGACGCGGTCGCCCTTCTCCAATCCGAGCGCCAGGAAGCCTGCGGCCAGAGCGTCGACGGCGTCCGACAGTTCGCTCCAGGTGAAGCGCTTGTCCTGGCCGACGAAGACGGCGGCGTCGAGCGTGGCGTATTTGCTCACCGTGTCGGAAAACAGCTCCGGAATGGTCTTGTCGAGCAAGGGGACCGAGCGGTCGCCCGAGACATGCGCCCTGCCGTCCACCGGAGCAATGAAGCTATTCTGCGCTTTGCGCAGATTGGTGGCGTTCATGAGCTCGTCGAGTTTGATCGCCATCGCCGTTTCCTCCCGGGATAAGCCAGCCTATCAGCCTGCCGGGATGGTGGAAACCCGCCGAAGGTATGGGGGGTCAAGCGACCAGCGCGGCCATCTTCGCGGCGATATCGCGCAACAGAGCCTCATCGGCCGCGTCACGCTGGTTCTTCGAAGCGACGAGACAGGCCTGCGACTTGAGGATCACGCCGTCGCCCAGCACCTTGAGGTGGTTGGCGCGCAGCGTCGAGCCGGTGGTGGTGATGTCGACGATGACGTCAGCCAAACCGGCCGCCGGCGCGCCTTCGGTGGCGCCAAGGCTCTCGACGATGCGGTAGACCTGGATGCCGTGCTTGAGCGAAAAGAACTGCTGCGTCAGCCGCCAGTATTTGGTGGCGATGCGCAACCGCCTGCCGTGACGCTGGCGGAAATCGGCGGCGACGTCGTCGAGATCGGTCATGGTGTCGACATCCAGCCAGATGTCGGGCACGGCGACCACGACATCGGCATGGCCGAAGCCGAGACGGGCGACGATCTCGGCGCTCGCTTCCCAGTCGGCGAGGTTCTCGCGCAGCAGGTCCTCGCCGGTGATGCCGAGATCGACCGCGCCCTGGCCGATCTCGCCGGCGATCTCAGACGCGGAGAGGAAAGCCACTTCGACATTGTCGAGGCCATCGATGCGGGCGCGATATTTGCGGTCGTCCTCAGGCAAGGTGACCGCCAGGCCTGCCCTGGCAAGCACTTCGAGCGACTGCTCCTTGAGGCGGCCTTTCGACGGGATCGCCAGCGTGATCATTTCGCGCCCTCCCGCAAAGCTTCGATGCGGTCGAGCCAGACCGAGAAGCCGACGCCGGGGATCGGCTTCCTGGCGCCCAGCAGCGTCAGCAGCCGGTCGTAGCGGCCGCCGCCGACCAGCGGCCGGTCGCCATCGGCAGCCGCGATCTCGAAGACCAGACCGGTGTAGTAGTCGAGCGGACGGCCAAAGGCGGCGTCGTAGCGGATTTCCGCCATCGGCAGGCCATGCGCCTCGATCGCCTTGGCGCGGCCGGCGAAATTCTCCAGCGCAGCGCCGAGCGACAGGCCGGCATCGGAAGCGAATTTTTCCAGCGCTTCCGTGGCGTCGCCTAGTGCGACATCGATCGCGAGAAAGCCCTTCAGCGCCGAGAAGGCCTCGTCGGACAGCCGCACGCTGCGAAGCTGCGCCTTCTCGATCAGCCGCCGCGCGATGTCGGCGGGCGCGCGGCCGGTCGATGCCGACAGGCCGGCCTGCTCCATGCCGGCGGCGATATGCGCGGCAAGGCCTTCCGCGTCGCCGTCGAGCACCAGCATGGCGACCGGACCCGAGAGCTGGCTGTTGCGCGGCGGGTTGGCAAGATCGGCAAGCGCTGCCTCCAGCATCGTCGCGGAGCCGAAGGCGCGCGCAAGCCGCATGCGCCAGCCGCGCGGCAGGCCGAGCGCGGCCAGCACCGCCTCGAACACAGTCTGGTCGCCGAGCGTGACGGCGAGCGGTTGTCCGGGCAGCACCAGCGAGAGCAGCGCGTGCGCATCGGCCAGCGAGCGGGCATCGGCCGCCGCCGTGTCGCGATCGCCGAGATCCTCGATGCCGGCCTGGAAGAACTCGTTGCCGCCTTCGCGACGCTGGCGAAACACTTCGCCGAGATAGGAATAACGGCGCGGCGTGCCGGCCTGGCTGGCGATGTGGTCGAGGCAGACCGGAATGGTGAATTCGGGCCTGAGGCACAGCGTCTTGCCGGTCTCGCTTTCGGTGAGGAAGATGCGGCGGCGCAGGTCTTCGCCCGCCATGTCGAGGAACGGATCGGCCGGCTGCAGCACCGCGACCTCGACCGCGTGCGTGTCGCGCGCGGCGAAGAGTTTTGCGATGTCGGCGGCGATGGCGGGGTAGCGGGAGGTCATGCGGCACGCCCATCCCTTCTCCCCTTGTGGGAGAAGGTGGATCGGCGCGCAGCGCCGAGACGGTTGAGGGGTGCTGAAAGGAATGAGACGTTGGCGTTCCCTCGAACACCCCTCATCCGACCGAGCTTCGCTCGGCCACCGCCCGGGGGCGAGCCACGGGTCTCGCCCCGTCCTTCGGACCCCACAAGGGGAGAAGGGGAGGTCGGCGCCTTACCTGCCACGTGCCCGCTCCTCGGCTTGCGCCGCCAGGATCTTCTTCACCTCGGCGACCAGTTCGCCTTCCGCCACCGTCACCTGCGCCGGCCTTGCCGCCCGCCATTCGGCATTGTCGGTGATCTCGGCCGACATGCGGGCGCCTTCGATCAGGTCCTTGATCTGCACTTCACCCCTGGCGCGCTCGTCGCCGCCCTGGATGACAGCGACCGGGCTGCCGCGGCGATCGGCATATTTGAGCTGCGCCTTCATGCCGGCGCCGCCGAGATACATTTCGGAGCGGATGCCGGCCGCGCGCAGCTCAGCGACCATCTTCTGGTAGCGGCCGAGGCTTGTCGTGTCCTTGTCCATGACGAGCACGACGACCGGGGCGATGACATCGGAAGTGTCGAGCTTGCCGAGGTTCTTCAGCGCCGTCATCAGCCGGGAGACGCCGATGGAGAAACCGGTCGCCGGCACCGGCTCGCCGCGGAAGCGCGACACCAGCCCGTCATAACGGCCGCCGCCGCCGACCGAACCGAAACGCACGATCTGGCCGTCCTCATTGGGTATCTCGGCCAGCAGCTCGGCCTCGAAGACCGGGCCGGTGTAGTATTCGAGCCCGCGCACGACGGAGGTGTCGATGAGCACGCGGCCGTCATAGCCTGCGGCATCCACCATGGCCGCTATCGCCGCCAGTTCGTCGACGCCCTCGCGACCGGTGTCGGCGAAATAGTCCAGCGTCTTCAACCAGCGGATCTGGGCGGCGTTCGGCGAGATGTCGGTCGCGACCTCCAGCTTGCGCCATTCGCCCGCTGCCGTGCCAAGCTCGTAATTCATGAAATAGAGGACCGTCTCGATCGCCTTGCGCTCGAGGCCGGCGCCCTTGGTGAAGTCGCCGCTCTCGTCCTTGCGGCCGGCGCCCAGCAGTTGCGCGATACCTTCCGGCCCGATCTTGTCCAGCTTGTCGATTGCGCGCAGCACCGTCAGCCGGCGTCCCGCATTCTTGTCGCCGCCAAGGCCGATCGCCTCCAGAATGCCGTCCAGCACCTTGCGGTTGTTGACGCGGATGACGTAGTCGCCGCGCTTGATGCCAAGCGCTTCCATGACGTCGGCCATCATCATTGCCATCTCGGCGTCGGCGGCGACGCCCGCAACGCCGTTCGGTGTACCGATCGTGTCGGCATCGAACTGCATGAACTGGCGGAAGCGGCCGGGACCAGGCTTTTCGTTGCGGAACACCCAGCCGGAGCGGTAGCTGCGGTAGGGCTTCGGCAGCCGGTCATAGTTCTCGGCGACGAAACGCGCAGTCGGCGCGGTCAGGTCGTAGCGCAGCGACAGCCACTGGTCGTCATCGTCCTGGAAGGAGAACACGCCTTCGTTCGGCCGGTCCTGGTCGGGCAGGAATTTGCCCAATGCATCGGTGTATTCGATCATCGGCTGGTCGACCGGCTCGAAACCGTAAAGCTCATAGACCGAGCGGATGGTCGCCATCATCTTCTCGACGGCGCGGATGTCTTCGGCGCCGCGGTCGGCAAACCCGCGCGGCAGCCGCGCTTTCGTCTTTTCCGATTTGTCGGCCATGGGATAATCTTCTCTGGTCAATGGGCGCGCGTTTCCTAAACGATGCGGCTTGGAGCGGCAAGGGCGGCGACCTCTCCTTCTCCCCTTGCGGGAGAAGGTGGATCGGCGCGCAGCGCCGAGACGGATGAGGGGTGTTCCAGCGGAGTGAAACGCCGGCTTTCCCTGGAAAACCCCTCATCCGGCCGCTGCGCGGCCACCTTCTCCCACAAGAAGGGGAGAAGGAAGAACTGAAACAAAACCACACCAAAACGAAACAATTCCGCCATCGGCGCGGCATGCTGCCGACACAATCGAAGACGATAAAGCGCGCCGAAACAAAGGGTTCGGGGCCATGACGACGGCTGAAGACATCATCGAGAGCGGCACTGCCAGGCTGCGGCCTGCCGGCAACCTCATGCCCAAGCCGGCGCAGCAGCCGGCCGGGCCGTTCGAGGTTACGGCGGAAGCGCAAAAGCCGACGCTGCGCGACGCGCTGGTGACCGGGCTGCTGGTGATCTACCCGGCCTTCGCCGCGCTCGCCGCCATCATCGCGGGGCTGTTCTTGACCGGCGCCGGCAGCGTTTGAGCTAGCACCCTAACCTTCTCCCACAAGGAGGGCTTTGCACGGGGAGTGAAGCGGCTTTCGATGGGGTCGGCGCGGCGTTTTAAAGGGCTGGCGGCGCGATTTTCGGCTGCCCTTTTGAGGCATTCGGCGGTTTTAGGCGGCTATCCGCCAGATGGAGGCGGACTCCTCCTCATGCCCGCCTCTCTTCAGGTGGAAAGAGGACGCCGATCATGGTCCTCAGATTGTAGGCGCAGGCAGCCAGGATACACTGCGTGCGGTTGGTGGCCAGGTTGAAGAAGCGCACGCGCCGCATGCCATAGTGCTCCTTGAACACGGCGAAAGGCCGCTCGACGGCCGCCCGCACCTTGGCGATCAGCCGGTTGCGCAACTTCTGGCGCGGCGTCAGCGGGTGGTGCTTGTTGGGCCGGTGCATCAGCCGATCCTTGATCCCAGCCTCGGCAAGCCGATCGTGCCTGGCGTGGGTGCAATAGGCCTGATCGCCATAGGCCGCCTTCTCGTCGCGGCAGATCAGCTGGTCGGCCGGCTCGGTATCGGTGACCGAGGCATCACTCGCCTCGACGCGCCGGATGATGGTGTGAGCCTGGTCGGCGCCGATGTGCATCTTGTAGCCGAAGGTGCTCTTCTTGCCCTTCTTGCCCCAGCGCGCATCCTTGTCGGCCGACGGCTTGACCGGACCCTAATGGCCCTTCTTGGGTTGCTTGGGCGGGCGGCCGCGAGCCTGCAGGAACGTGGCATCGACCAAGGTGCCGCGCTTGACGATCAGGCCCTTCTCCTCCAGCTGGCGGTTGATTTCCTCAAAGACCTTGTCGATCAGATGCTCGCGCGTCAGCTCCTCGCGGAAACGCCACAGCGTCGAGTGATCGGGCGTGCGTTCCGAAAGGCTGAAACCGGCAAAGCGGCGGAACGACAGCCGGTCCCGAATCTGCGCCTCGAGCGCCGGATCGCTCAGCCCGTGCCACACGCCAAGCAAAAGACAGCGCAGCAGCGGTTCCGCCGGATAGCTGGTGTTGCCCGAGCCAGGACCGCTGCGCTGACCAAGCAAGGTTCGGATCGGCGCCCAGTCCAGTTCCTTCGATATCAGGTCGAAGATCGTCTCATCCGCCGATGCCAGACCATCCGCAAGGCTCAATTGACCAAGCACCCGATCGACCATCGCGAATCCCTCCTTGCCGGATATCCGCATGGAATCACTGATCCGATTCTGTGCAAAGCCCTCCTTGTGGGAGAAGGGGAAGTGCGCTCACTTCGGCCTTTTAAATCTCTTCCGTTCCGCCTCCACCTCGGCGCGGCAGACGCAGCCTTCGAGGTGGTCGTTGACCAGGCCCATCGCCTGCATGAAGGCATAGACAGTGGTCGGGCCGACGAAGCTCCAACCGCGCTTCTTCAATTCCTTCGATATCCTGACCGAGACCGCCGTCGTCGGATTGGCGCGCAGATGCGCGAGGTCGACGATTTCGGGCCGTTCATCGGGACCCGGCTCGAACTTCCAGAACCAGGCGGCAAGTGAGCCGAATTCATCGACCATCTCGCGGGCCCGCCTGGCGTTGTTGATGGTCGAGACGATCTTGCCGCGATGGCGGATGATGCCGGCATTGCCGAGCAGGCGTTCGACATCCTGGTCGGTGAAGCGCGCCACCTGGTCGAAGTCGAAATTGGCGAAGGCCTCGCGGAAATTCTCGCGCTTGCGCAGGATGGTCAGCCAGGAGAGGCCGGACTGGAACCCTTCGAGACAGATCTTCTCGAACAGCCGGCGATCGTCCGTCACCGGCCTGCCCCATTCATGGTCGTGATAGTGGAGATAGTCCGGCAGGTTGCCGTGCCAGAAGCAGCGCGCGACACCGTCGGGGCCATCCAGCAGGCCGGCATTTTCTTGTCCCATCAGAAGAATTCCATTCGTTAACGCGCTTCGGCGCGGGCTTTACCGTGGCTTTACCAGATTCCTGAACCGGCCGGTAACCACACCAAAAAGTTTACTGACGAAGCGGCCTTTTACGCATTCCGATTCATGTTTTGCTTGCCGCTCCGCGCCAAGGTTCGCCACGCCGAGGGCCCCTTCCCCGCCCTCGGACGAGTTCGACGATCAAGGTGCGTTCCGATGAAGACAGCGTTCACTTTCGTGCTAGGCGCGGCCGCGGTGCTTGCCGCCGGCGCGACGACCTCTTTTGCCAACGACCGTTATGCCGACAGGCCGCCGGTGATGGTCAGCCCCGACCTTTCGGCACCCTGGGTGCTGCAGCTTGGCCACGCGCCGGGCATTGTGCGCCCGACTCGGCAGGCGACGCAGCAGCGGCTTTTCCAGGCGCAACCCGGCCAGCAGAGCACGGCCGCCGTGCAGCAGCCCGCCAAGCGCGCGGCGATGCGGCCGCAGATCAACCCGATGTACCTGCCGCAGGAAGTCGCCTATGACGGCCCGCAGAAGCCTGGCACCATCGTCATCGATACTCACCAGAACTTCCTCTTTCTCATCGAGAAGAACGGCAAGGCGCGGCGCTACGGCGTCGGCACCGGCAAGCCCGGCTTCGAATGGTCGGGCACGCACAAGATCACCGATAAGAGGGTGTGGCCGGACTGGCGCCCGCCAGCCGTGATGATCAAGCGCGAGGCGGCCAAGGGCCGCTACCTGCCGACCTATCTCGCCGGCGGCATCGAGAACCCGCTCGGCGCGCGCGCGCTCTATCTCGGCACCACCGAATACCGCATCCACGGCACCAATCAGCCCTGGACGATCGGCGGCGCGGTGTCTTCCGGTTGCATCCGGATGCGCAACGAGGACGTCGTCGACCTTTACGAGCGCGTGAAAGTCGGAACGACGGTCGAGGTGATATAGTCACTGCGCATCAGCCAGTAAGGCGGCGCTGAGGCGTTTTTGGCGCTTGCTGTTGCTCTGAAGCCATAGCGCGCTTTTAGGAGACGTGCTTAGACTGGCAACGAATACGGGGGACGGGCCGTGTGGGGATACGGCCAGTCACGAAAGGGCAGCACGGGAAACCGCGCTGCCCTTTTCGCTTTCGCGTTGTTGTTTTGATGCATGTCATTTTCCCAAAACCGCGGCGCACTTTTGGGTGACATGCATAGAGCGGCAGGTCGCGCTGGAAGCAGGCCGTTTCGTTTTCGGGGGCTGATTTCCCGGCCGTCCTCTGCTATTGCAGCGCACAAATCTTGGTTTTTATGCAATTCCGGACGCAAGCCGCTTTTCTGGAATTGTGCTAGAAGGCAGAGGTGCCAGCCATGACCCGGTCCGACGACAGCCGTTATCTGAGAGGCGGCCCGGTCGCCCAGCGCATCATCGTTTCCGTGCGCGAGGATGCGGCAATCGCCACCGCCGAAGGCTTTCCGCCGAAGCTGGTCTCGATCACCGTCGGCGATACCGACGCGGTCGATGTCTATGTGCGCAACCAGCGCGCCAAGGCGGAGCTTGCCGGCATCGGCTTCGAGGAGCGGCGCTTTGCCGCCGACATCACGGCGGGCGAGCTTGAGGCCGCCATCCATGGCCTCAACGCCGACCCGCGCGTCACCGGCATCATCATCCAGCGGCCGGTGCCGGCGCATATCCCGATCAAGACGCTGCAGGCGGCGGTGCATCCGCTGAAGGACGTCGAGGGCATGCATCCTGCCTCGATAGGCAACATCGTCTACAACCAGCTCGACCTCGCTCCCTGCACGGCGGCCGCCTCGGTCGAGCTGCTCAAGGAGACCGGCCTCGATCTCAAGGGGCTCGAGGTGGTTGTCGTCGGCCATTCCGAGATCGTCGGCAAGCCGATCGCCTTTTTGCTGATGAGCGAGGGAGCGACCGTGACGGTCTGCCACCACATGACGCGTTCGGTGGCAGCGCATGCGCGGCGCGCGGATGCGCTGTTCGTCGCCGTCGGCAGGCCGCGGCTGATCAAGGCCGACATGGTCAAGCCCGGTGCCGCCGTCATCGACATCGGCATCAATTCGGAAATCGGGCCGGACGGCGAAAGCCGCATCGTCGGCGATGTCGACACCGAGAGCGTGAAGGAGGTCGCCTCCTGGATCACGCCGGTGCCGGGCGGCGTCGGCCCGCTGACGGTGGCGATCCTCTTGCGCAACACCATGGTGGCGCTCAACCGCCAACGCGCGCTTTACCGAGCGACCTACGGCGTGGCGGACCAGTTGGCTGCGGAGTAGTTATTCCGCAGCGATCAAACCGCTGTCGGAAACGCCTTCCGGTTTCGGTCCGCCATAGGCCCAGTCGAGCAGTTTGATCGTATGCACCACCGGCAGCTTGGCTGCGGACGCGATCTGGGTGATGCAGCCGATATTGCCGGTGGCGACGATCTCGGCGCCGGTCGCCTCGATGTTCCTGACCTTGCGGTCGCGGAGCTTGGTCGAAATCTCGGACTGCAGGATGTTGTAGGTGCCGGCGGAGCCGCAGCAGAGATGCCCTTCGCGCGGCTCGCGCACGACAAAGCCTGCTCTGCTGAGAAGCTCCTTCGGCTGGCGGGTGATCTTCTGGCCGTGCTGCATCGAGCAGGCGGAATGATAGGCGACGACAATGCCCGGCTTGCGCACCGGCTCGGGCAGGTCGAGGCCGGCGAGATATTCGGTGATGTCCTTGGCCAGCGCCGAGATTCGCGCGGCCTTTTCGGCATAGGCCGGATCGAGGCGCAGCATGAAGCCATAGTCCTTGATCGTCGTGCCGCAACCGGATGCGGTGATGACGATGGCATCGAGCCCGCCCTGGTCGATGGCGCGCGTCCATGCGTCGACATTTTGCCTGGCCGAGGCAAGCGCCTGATCCTCGCGACCCATGTGATGGACGAGCGCGCCGCAGCAGCCCTCGCCTTCCGGCACCACCACCTCGACGCCCAGCCTTGTCAGCAGCGAGACGGTCGCCTCGTTGATCGCCGGATCGAGCACCGACTGCGCGCAGCCTGTGAGGATGGCGACGCGGCCGCGTTTTTTGGTCCCCTGCCCCGCACGCGTGCCCGGCTTCGCCATCGGCGATGCCGGCGGGATCGACGACGGCGCAAGCTTCAGCATCGCCGCGATCGGTCTCAGCGCCGGTAGCTTTTCGAACAGGCCGATGAACGGCCGGCCGAGGCCGGCGAGCTTCAACGCGGCGCGGAAGCGACCTGGGTAAGGCAGCACGAAAGCCAGCATGGCACGGTTCAGCCGGTCGAGCAGCGGCCGCTTGTAGCTCTTCTGGATATGGGCGCGGGCATGGTCGACCAGATGCATGTAGTTGACGCCGGACGGGCATGTCGTCATGCAGGCAAGGCAGGACAGGCAGCGGTCGATATGGGTGACGATCTCCTTGTCGGCCGGCCGGCCGTTCTCCAGCATGTCCTTGATGAGATAGATGCGGCCGCGCGGCGAGTCCAACTCGTTGCCCAATGTCACATAGGTCGGGCAAGTGGCGGTGCAGAAGCCGCAATGCACGCATTTGCGCAGGATCTTTTCCGATTCCGCGACATGCGGGTCGGCAAGCTGGGCAAGGGAGAAATTGGTCTGCACACAAAAATCCTCACTGTCCGAGAAGCCAGCTTTCGGGGTTCTTGACGGGCTCGCCACGCTGCAGCGCCTGGATGCCCAGGATGCAACGGGCGATGAACCAGACGGCGACGGCGAACATCAGCAGGAAGCCGATCGCGAGCATCATCAGGACCACGGAGATCAGCGCGTAGAGAAGGCCGATCCAGAAAGTCCTGACCAGGAATGTGTAGTGGCTTTCGACGAAGCCGCCCGCCTTGCCGCGATTGATATAGGCAAGCACGATGCCGACAATGCCGGTGACGCCGACGACGAGGCTGGCGAGATAGAGAATGTAGATGACCAGCGCGTTGGTCTGGCCAGGCTCCAGCCAGCGATCGGTCTGGCGCGGTCCCCTGCTTGGTCCTGGATCGGTGTTGCTCATGATGCTGCTCCCTCGGTTGATCGGGCGAGAGTAGCAGAGCCGGCACCCGGCGCCATGCGGCCGGGGTTGAGAATGTGCTTGGGGTCGAACTCGGCCTTGAGCCTGGCCGACAGTGCCGCCAGATGCGGCGGCTGCGGTTCAAACACCGGCAGCGCCGCGCGATGCGAGGCCGACGCGCGCACCAGCGTCGCGTGGCCGCCGCCATATTTGCGGATCAATTCGCGCAGCAGCCCCGCCTCCGGATCATCCTCGCGCATCGACAGCCACACCAGCCCGCCCTGCCAGTCGTAGAAAGCGTCGACGGCCGCCTGCGTGCGCAGCGCCATCACCATATGGTGCGCAAGCGACGGCGCCATCGACACGCGCCAGACCGGCCTTGCGCCACCATCGGCGAAGGGCGCACAATCGCGGATGTCGCGCCAGATGGTTTTCGAGGCCTCGCCCGCGATCTCCTGCAGCGGACCGGCCCTGCCGAGCAGGTTCCGCAACGCCTCGATGCGGTAGACGACCGACGGCCCAAAGCCTTCGACGCGCAGCAGCGTCGCGGCATCGCTGCCGAGATAGCCGGCGGCGACGCGCGCGGCGATCCGCTCCGGCAGGTGCGCCGCGCTCGACACTTCGGCGCTGGAGCCGAGCGCCAGCGCCATGGCGGCGACGGCGGCATCGTCGAGCAGGCCGCGGATGGCCAAGGTGACCTCGGTCTCGGCCGCCGGCAGCACCTTGAAGGTGACGTCGGTCAGCACGGCGAGCGTGCCCCAGCTTCCCGCCATCAGCTTGGAAAGATCGTAGCCGGTGACGTTCTTGACGACGCGGCCGCCCGACTTGAAGGCTTCGCCGCGTCCCGAGACCGCTGCTATGCCAAGAACATGGTCGCGCGCAGCACCTGCCTTGAGGCGACGCGGACCGGACAGGTTCGAGGCAAGCACCCCGCCGATCGTGCCCCTGCCCGGCTCGCCGCCGAGCAGCGCACGATAGTCCATCGGCTCGAAGGCGAATTGCTGGCCGTTTTCGGCAAGGAGCGCCTCGATCTCGGCGAGCGGCGTGCCGGCGCGCGCCGACAGCACCAGTTCGGCAGGTTCGTAGAGCGTCACGCCGGTGAGCTTGGAGAGGTCAAGCGTGTGCTCGGTCTGCAGCGGGCGGCCAATGCCGCGCTTGGAGCCGTGGCCGAGGATTTCGAGCGGTGCTTCTTCGGCCGCCGCCCATTGGACAGTGGAGAGGACTTCGGCGGAAGTGGATGGGGTGAAGGTGGTCATGGGTGAGCCCGTTTCCTCGCCCCCGCGAAGCGGGGGAGAGGTGGCTCGGGCGAAGCCCGAGACGGAGATAGGCCGCGTTCCTGCGCGCCCCCCTCTGTCCTGCCGGACATCTCCCCCACTTGGGGGGAGATCAGATGTCGCCGCCGATTTCGCCAATCTCTAGCGTGGCAGGATTGAGCGCGGCGCCAAAGCTGCTGATCTCCCCCCTTGTGGGGGAGATGTCCGGCAGGACAGAGGGGGGCGCGAAAGAACGCCGACGTGCGAATTTGAGCCCCCATCAAAACCTCGGAAGGTCCGGAAACGCCACCTGCCCGCGGTGCACATGCATACGCCCCAACTCGGCGCAGCGGCGCAGTTGCGGAAACACCTTGCCGGGGTTGAGCAGATGGTTGGGGTCGAAGGCGCATTTGACGCGCATCTGCTGGTCGAGGTCGACCTGGTTGAACATTTCCGGCATCAGGTCGCGCTTCTCGACGCCGACGCCGTGCTCGCCGGTGAGCACGCCGCCGACCTCGACGCAAAGGCGCAGGATGTCGGCGCCAAAGCTTTCGGCCTTGTCGAGCTCGCCAGGCACGTTGGCGTCGTAGAGGATCAGCGGATGCAGATTGCCGTCGCCGGCATGGAAGACGTTGGCGACGCCGAGCCCATATTTCTCGGAAAGCTCGCGCATGCCGGCGAGCACGCGCGGCAGTTCCTTGCGCGGGATGGTGCCGTCCATGCAGTAATAGTCGGGCGAGATGCGGCCGACCGCCGGGAAGGCCGCCTTGCGCCCGGCCCAGAAGCTCAGCCGCTCCTGTTCGGATTGCGAGATGCGGCAGGTGGTCGAGCCGTTGCGGTAGGCGATCGCCTCGACCAGGCCGATCAGGTGGTCGACCTCGACGCTCGGCCCGTCAAGCTCGACGATGAGCAGCGCCTCGACGTCGAGCGGATAGCCGGCATGGACGAAGTCTTCCGCCGCCTGGATCGCCGGGCGGTCCATCATCTCCATGCCGCCGGGGATGATGCCGGCGCCGATGATGTCGGCGACGCACTGGCCGCCCTCTTCGCTCGTCGGGAAGCCGATCAAGAGCGCCCGCGCCGTCTCCGGCTTCTTCAGGATGCGCACGGTGACCTCGGTGACGACACCGAGCAGGCCCTCGGAACCGGTCATGACGCCGAGCAGGTCGTAGCCTTCCTGGTCGAGATGGCTGCCGCCGAGCCGCACCACCTCGCCGTTCATCAGCACCATCTCGATGCCCAGCACATTGTTGGCGGTCAGCCCGTATTTCAGGCAGTGCACGCCGCCGGAATTTTCCGCGACATTGCCGCCGATCGAGCAGGCGATCTGGGAGGATGGATCGGGGGCGTAGTAAAAGCCCTCCTGCTCGACAGCGGTGGTGATGCCGAGATTGGTGACGCCCGGCTGGGCGACGACGACGCGGTTGGGATAGTCGATCGCCAGGATGCGGTTGAAGCGGCTCATCACCAGCAGCACCGCATCCTCGAGCGGCAGCGCGCCGCCAGAGAGCGAGGTGCCGGAACCGCGCGGCACGACGCGGATGCTGCGCTCGTTGCAGTATTTCAGGACGCGCGAGACCTGCGCCACCGTCTCCGGCAGCACCACCACCAGCGGCAATTGACGGTAAGCGGTGAGGCCGTCGCTCTCGAAGGCCCGCATTTCGTTGGCCGCGTCGACGACACCCTCCCCCGGCACGATGATGCGCATGTCGGCGACGATCTCGTCGCGCCGGCGCATCGTGGCGTCGTCTGGCTTCGGCATGGCAAGGCCGGACATCGGGGCAGCCTCATGAGCTTGACTGGTCAAAATCTTTTACCAGCCAAGCGCGTTCGTTGCAAACCCTGCGTCAGTCGGACAGGGGGACGGGCGCAGTCCAAGCTTCCTCAGCGGCAATCTGCCGCTATGGTTTACCCTCCCCCTTGTGCGGAGGGTCGCGAACGAAGTGAGCGGGGTGGGGGTCGGCGCGACGAAAGCGCTTTACGAGCACCCACGCCCCGATCCGCTATGCGGATCGACCCTACCTACAGGGGAAGGTAAGGGGCGCGGCTATTCTCCCGCCGGCTTACCCGGCTCGGAATGCATCTTCCGCACGCGGCGCACGCCCCACCATACCAGCAGGATGGCGACCGGCACCGAAGCCGCGGTGACGACTTCCGGCGCAAAGGCGTGGCCGAAGCTCGAGGCGCCCTTGGCGACGTAGCCGATGAGGCCGACGACATAATAGGAGACGGCGGCGACCGAGAGGCCTTCGACGGTCTGCTGCAGGCGCAATTGCAGCCTGGCGCGGTTGTTCATCGAGGCCAGAAGATCGCGGTTCTGCTTCTCGACGTCGACATCGACCCAGGTGCGCAACAGCGTGGTGGCGCGGGTGAGCTTTCGCGAGAGGTTGGCCTGGCGCTCCTCGACGGAACGGCAGGTGCGCATGGCCGGCGCCATGCGCCTTTGCAGGAAGCCGGCCCAGGTGTCGTAGCCCTGCACCGGCTCCTCATCCAGCGCCTCGAGCCGTTCCGAGACGATGCCGTCATAGGCGCGGCTGGCGCCGAAGCGGTAGAGGCTGGACGCCGCGTCGGCTTCGAGTTCGGCGGCAAGCTCGGTGAGATCGGCAAGCAGCGTCTGGCTGTCGCGGGTCTCGACCGCCTTCATCTCCAGTGTCGTCTGCGCCAGCCGGTCCTCGATGCGGCGGGCCCGGCCGGACAGCGTCAGCGCCAGCGGCAGGCCAAGCATGGCAAGGGTCCGGTAGGTCTCGATGTCGATCAGGCGCTGCGACAAGGCGCCGGTGCTGGCCGGCGTCAGGCCGCGGTCGAGCACCAGCATGCGGGTCAGGCCGTCGCCGTCCTGGCGGAAGTCGGTGACGATGGCCGCGGCACCGCGCTCGACCAGCGAATAGCAGAGGCTGGTCGGGTCGAAGCCGGCGATCACCTTCTCGCTCGCCTGCGTCCATTTGCGGATCTCGAGCCGGATGCCGGAGATCACGGTTCCCGGCGGCGAAAAGCCGTTGCCGAAGGGCGAATCCTCCTGGCCCCGACCGTTTTCGGCCAGCGGTCCTTCCCAGAGATAGGTCGAGAACTCCGTGTGCCGCTCCCAGCGCAGCGTGCCCTTGCCCCATCTCATGGCGTGGTGGCGGGCATGGCGCTCGGGCGCCGCGATGCCGAGGCGGCGCGACAGTTCCGAGAGCACGGCATGGTCGACGCCGGCACCGCCGTCGGTCATGAAGGAAAGCTGGATGAGCACGCGCGGCTTCTCGACCAGCGGATGCGGCCGGGCATGGACTTCGCCCAGCGCGCCGGGGCGTCCCTCATGCGCCGGAAAGCCCATGACGCTGCCCTGGGCGCGCGGCTGGAATTCGAGGTTGGACGTCTCGTCCGACACGGCTGGTCCCCCTGGTTTCGACCGTTCGTGCAATCGGGTTGTCTTGCGGCAATCGCCAAGGCACGTAAACAGCAAATTTTAGCAGGCACGGATGGGAAGGCACTGCGTCGGAATCGACCGGATCCGGCGAATTGGATAAATAATTTGACCAGTTGGCGACAGAGGCTTTAATCTGGGCGGCATCCAATCCGTTCCCAGGCGCCCTCCGTTGAGCGATATCTTCTCCAGGATCGAGCATTCGCGCACCGCCGACGAGGTGGTGCAGCAAATCGAGAGCCTGATCCTCGAAGGCGTGCTGCGCACCGGCGACCGGCTGCCGGGCGAGCGCGAGCTGGCGCGTCAGTTCGACGTGTCGCGGCCGATCCTGCGCGACGCGCTGAAGGCACTGGAGGGACGCGGGCTGCTGACCACCAGGCCGGGCGGCGGCACGCATGTCGCCGACGTCATCGGCCAGCTTTTCACCAAGCCGGTGACCGACCTGATCTCGATGCACCGCAAGGCGGTGACCGACTATCTGGAATACCGCCGCGAGGTCGAGGCGATCGCCGCCGAGTATGCGGCGCGGCGCGCAACGCCAGAGGATCTCGCTCTGCTCGACCGCATCATGGCGCGCATGGACGAGGCGCACCGGACCGGCGATTTCGACGACGAGGCGGAAATCGACGTCGAATTCCATCACGCCGTCTGCGAATGCGCGCACAACATCATCCTCCTGCACACGCTGCGCTCCTGCTATCGGCTGTTGTCCGAGGGCGTGTTCCAGAACCGGCTCCTGGTGTTCACCGTTCCCGGCGCGCGCGAGGCGCTGCTTCAGCAGCACCGGGCGATCCACGCTGCGATCAAGGCGGCGGACCCGATCGCGGCGCGCAAGGCCGCGATGGACCACATCACCTATGTCGAGCGCTCGATGGCCGAAGCCGAGCGCAGCGGCGACTGGCAGCGCGTGTCGCGGCTGAGGCTCAGGCAACGCTCCGAGACCGGCGACATCGAACCCGCACGCAAACGCTCCTGAACACGGATCAAGCAAGGACCATTATGAGCGAAATCCTCACCATCGCCGATCTCAAGGACCTGGCGCGCCGCAAGGTGCCGAAGATGTTCTTCGACTACGCCGATTCCGGAGCCTGGACGGAGAGCACCTACCGCGCCAACGAGGAGGATTTCCAAAAGATCAAGTTTCGCCAGCGCGTGCTGGTCGACATGAGCAACCGCTCGCTGGAATCGACCATGATCGGCGAGAAGGTGGCGATGCCGGTGGCGCTGGCGCCGACCGGGCTGACCGGCATGCAGCATGCCGACGGCGAGATGCTGGCGGCGCAGGCTGCCGAGGAGTTCGGCGTGCCGTTCACGCTCTCGACCATGAGCATCTGCTCGATCGAGGATGTCGCCTCGGCGACCAAGAAGCCGTTCTGGTTCCAGCTCTATGTGCTGCGCGACAAGGACTTCGTGCTCAACCTCATCGACCGCGCCAAGGCGGCCAAATGCTCGGCGCTGGTGCTGACGCTCGACCTGCAGATCCTCGGTCAGCGCCACAAGGACGTTCGCAACGGGCTGTCGGCGCCGCCCAAGATGACGCTCGCGAACATTGTCGACCTCGCCCTCAAGCCGCGCTGGTGCCTGGGCATCGCCGGCACCAAGCGCCGAACCTTCCGCAACATCGTCGGCCATGCCAAGGGCGTCAGCGACGTCTTTTCGCTGTCGTCCTGGACGACGGAGCAGTTCGATCCGCAGCTGTCGTGGAACGATGTCGCCTGGATCAAGGAGCGCTGGGGCGGCAAGCTGATCCTGAAAGGCATCCTCGACAAGGAGGACGCGCTGATGGCGGCCGAGACCGGCGCCGACGCGATCGTCGTCTCCAACCATGGCGGGCGGCAGCTCGACGGCGCCGCCTCCTCGATCTCGGTGCTGGAGGAGATCGCCGACGCGGTCGGCGACAGGATCGAAGTGCACATGGACGGCGGCATCCGCTCCGGCCAGGATGTGCTCAAGGCGCTTTGCCTCGGCGCCAAGGGCACCTATATCGGCCGGCCCTTCCTCTACGGCCTCGGCGCGATGGGCAAGGCGGGCGTCACCAAGGCGCTGGAAATCATCCGCAAGGAAATGGACATCACGCTGGCGCTGTGCGGTAAGCGTCTGGTAACCGACATGGGCAAGGACCAGTTGCGGCGCTAGGGGCTTATTCACCGATCCGCCCTAGTTTCCCGTGATGACCGACACGGGAAGACGCTCGCCTTGACCGAAACCGGCATCCATTACCTCGACGCGCGCGGGCCGGACGGCATGCGGCTCTACGCGATCGGCGACGTGCATGGCCGTCATGACCTTCTCGCCGCCATGCACCACCGGATCGGGAGCGAGCTGGAACACGCGCCGTCGTCCGACTGGCGCATCATCCATCTTGGCGATTATGTCGACCGCGGGCCGGACTCCAAAAGCGTCATAGAGTTCCTGATCGAGGCCAGGAAGCGCGACCCGCGCAACATCATGCTTGCCGGCAACCACGATATCGGCATGCTGGAATTTCTTGCCGATCCCGACCCGGACGGCCTGTTCATGCGCTTTGGCGGGATCCAGACCGCGGCGTCATACGGGGTGAAGCTTTCGACCGGCGGCAGCTGGTTCGGCAGGCCGGACGAGACGCTGGCCCACGGACACGCGGCATTGGTCGACGCGGTGCCGCAAACCCATGTCGATTTCCTGAAGTCGCTGTCCTTTTCAGTGTCCTTCGGCGACTTCTTCTTCTGTCATGCCGGCATCAGACCCGGCATTCCGCTCGAAAGCCAGAGCCCGCTGGACCTGATCTGGATCCGCGACGCGTTCCACGATCACCCGGGGCTCTATCCGAAAGTGATCGTGCATGGGCACACACCCGTGCCGGAAGCCGAGGTGATGGCCAACCGCGTCAATGTCGACACACTCGCCTGGCAAGCGGGAACGCTGAGCGCGCTCGCCGTCAATGGCGGCGACAAGCGCATCCTGACCGTGCAAGGGAAAGCGCTTTAGGCCGCGATCCTTTTCCTGGATTGCTCTAGTTGAGCGCGCCGGTGACGCCGTAGCCGTCGACGGCCCGGTGGTTGGTCGCTGCATCGGCGGCATAGATGCCGAGGCCGCACAGAACGATGGCAGACAGCATGACAAAGGACAAAAGCGCTGCTTTCACGGACGTCATCTCTGGTTAAGCTTTCTGCATCTGTGCACGAGGCGGTTACCAATGCGTTGAAACGATAAAATGCGTCTCAATGTTTCGACGATTTCGCGCTTCTAGGCAGATTCTGTATCGCCGGTGTGTCGCCTGGATCACACAGAAGGTTCATCGCGGTTGCACGGACGACACAGGGCGGGCGCCTTCTAGGATGGCGGGCGAGCACAAGCTAAGGACGAAGCAGGTTTTCCCCAGGCGGAACCGCCGTCGCGTGCCAATTATGTCACGCTTGGTGCGGCGATCTGCAAGATGATCAGATCGTCGCTACCCAGGCGCGCGCAATCGCTAGGCCGGCGGCGTCGGCATCGGGCCCGTTGCGGACCATCTCGTCGTCGAGCCTGCCGGCCCAGTCGGGGTGACGGTCCTCGATCAGCGCGGCGAAGGAGGTGCTCCAGTCGCGCACCATTGGGCGATCCGCCTCGAAATGGAACTGGAAGCCATAGACGGCGCGGCCGATGCGAAAGGCCTGGTTCGCCGCGACATCGTTGGTGGCAAGCCGCACGGCCTCCTCGGGCAGGTCGAACGTGTCGTCATGCCACTGGAAGATCGGGAAGCTTTCCGGCAATGCGCCAAGCACCGGATCGGCCTTGGCCGCCGTCGTCAGCGACACGCAGCCCCAGCCGAATTCAACGGCACCGCCGATGTGGTTCTCGGCGCCGAAGGCGCGGGCGAGAATCTGGCCGCCAAGACAGATGCCGAGCACCGAGCGGTCCTTGCCGGCGAAATCGCGCGTCAGCTCGAGCAAGGCGGGAAAGTAGGGATAGTCGTCGTCGGCCAGCGCATTCTGACCGCCGCCCAGCACCACCATGGCATCGTGACCATTTGCGTCCTGCGGCAGCGGGTCGCCCTGGTAGGGGCGGCGCAGGTCGAGGTCGGCGCCTGCCTCCGCAAGAGCGGCGCCGATCTGGCCGAGGCCGGTGTTGTCGTAGTTCTGGACCACCAGCACCCGCATGGGAAAATCCTGCTGACATGAAAATGCTGGGGCGAGCGATATCATGGCGCCTTCCTTTCAGCCAAGATGCGTGCCGGGGAGAAAGCTATGCCACTGCAGAACCGGGTCGATCCGTTCGGTGTCATTCATGCCGCGCCGGAGCGCGGCCTGTTTACCGGCAATCGCGGCATCATCCACGACCCAGAGACGAAAACGCTTTTGAAGAAGCGCTGGGCCCTGCCGGCCTGGATCATCTGCACGTGCCAGTTCCGTGGTGTGCGGCGCGAGCCGATGGGCCGCAACCGGCCGGGGGGTAAGGCGGGCTGGACCGAGCTGTTCTTCCTCGACGAGGTGACGGCGCTCGCCGCAGGCCACCGGCCCTGCTTCTTCTGCCGGCGCGAGCGGGCCGCCGATTTCGTGCGCCGCTTCGGCGAGGCCTTCGGCGTTGCCGAACCGCGCGCGCCGATGGTCGACAAACGGCTGCACAAGGAGCGGTTGGGCTCGGGCGGCCGGCCACCGACGGTCGAGCCGGACGTGCTTTCCGCCCTGCCTGATGGGTCCATGGTCGCGGATGGCGGCACCGCCTACGCCTTGCGTGGCGGCAAGGCGCTGCGCTGGTCGTTCGCGGGATATGGCACTCCGACGGAATTCGATGAGCTAGCGGGCCGGCCGCTTCGCCTGATCACGCCGGCGACCACCATCTCGGTGCTGCGGCAAGGCTACGTGCCGGCGTGGCATCCTTCCGCCGAGGCTTGACGGCACAGGTCGCGTCGCCCATTGCTCGGCAATGCGCGCCAATTACAAGATGCAGCGGCTGTTCGTGCCGGACGACCTCGGAGCGGGCATCGAAGTCGATGCCGGACAACAGCAGAGCCACTATCTCGCGCATGTGCTGCGGCTCGGCGAAGGCGCCGAGGTTCTTCTTTTCAACGGCCGCGACGGCGAATGGTCGGCGGCGATCGCCGCCAAATCCAAGAAGGCGGTGCGGCTCAAGGTGCTCTCCCTCCAGCGGCCGCAGCCGCCGCTGCCCGATCTCGTCTACTGCTTCGCGCCACTGAAGCAAGGCCGGCTCGACTATCTGGTGCAGAAGGCGGTGGAGATGGGCGCAGGCATCCTGCAGCCGGTCATTACCCAGCACACGCAAGTGGCGAAGCCCGGCATCGATCGGCTGCGCGCCAATGTCGTCGAGGCGGCCGAGCAATGCGGCATCCTGGCGGTGCCGGACGTGCGCGAGGCGGAGAAGCTGGAGCGGCTGCTCGGCGGCTGGGACAAGGAACGGCGGCTGATCTTCTGCGACGAGGATGCCTCGACCAACAATCCGCTGCCGGCCTTGCAGGCGGTGCGGGAGAAAAAACTCGCGCTGCTGGTCGGGCCGGAGGGCGGATTTTCCGACGACGAGCGCAGGATGCTGCGCGCGTTGCCCTTCGTCAGCGCCATCCCGCTTGGCCCCCGCATCCTGCGCGCCGATACGGCGGCGGTGGCCGCGCTTGCCGTGATGCAGGCGACGATCGGCGATTGGTGATCAAATCCAGTTGAGCCGTGGCTCAGGATTTTTCGCTTGATCGGCTACTGACATTTCGTCCATCTAGCGCCCGGCGGTCGTCCGGCCGCCTACAGCGCCGCGCGTCCTTTTTCGGACGCGCAAAGGACGTTGTAGCACTTTGATTTGGCGTATGATCCTTTCCGAAAATCGAAGCCGATTTTCGGAGTCATGTGGCGGGAGGGCTCATCATGGCGCGCGACACAACCGATATTCAGCCCATTGAAGGCATCGACGAACTCGTCGGCTATCTCGCCGCGGGCAACAAGCCGCGCGACAAATGGCGCATCGGCACCGAGCACGAGAAATTCCCCTTCTATGTCGACGGCAACGCGCCGGTGCCCTATGGCGGCGAGCGCGGCATCCGCGCCATCCTCGAAGGCATGCAGCAAAAACTCGGCTGGGATCCGATCATGGATGCCGGCCGTATCATCGGCCTGGTCGAGCCGACCGGCCAGGGCGCGATCTCGCTGGAGCCCGGCGGACAGTTCGAGCTCTCCGGCGCGCCGCTGGAATCCATCCACCAGACTTGCCGCGAGGGCAACGCGCATCTGGCGCAGGTGCGCGAGATCGCCGAGCCGCTCGGCATCCGCTTCCTCGGGCTCGGCGGCAGCCCGAAATGGTCGCTCGCTGAAACGCCGAAAATGCCGAAGTCGCGCTACGAGATCATGACCCGCTACATGCCGAAGGTCGGCACCAAGGGTCTCGACATGATGTACCGGACCTGCACGATCCAGGTGAATCTCGACTTCGAAAGCGAAGCCGACATGCGCCGCAAGATGCAGGTGTCGCTGAAGCTGCAGCCGCTGTCGACGGCGCTGTTCGCCAATTCGCCTTTCACCGAGAGCCATCCGAACGGGCTGCAGAGCTGGCGCGGCGACATCTGGCGCGACACCGACAATCAGCGCTCCGGCATGCTCGAATTCTGCTTCGCGGCGGATTTCGGCTTTGCCGATTATGTCGAATGGGCGCTCGACGTACCGATGTATTTCGTCATCCGCGACGGGCAGTATCACGACATGACGCGCTACACCTTCCGCCAGTTCATGGCGGGCGCCGCGCGCAACGAAGTGCCCGACGGTCTGCCGACGATGGGCGACTGGGCAAACCACCTCTCGACGCTGTTCCCTGATGTGCGGCTGAAGCGTTTCCTCGAAATGCGCGGCGCCGATGGCGGACCGTGGCGGCGCATCTGTGCGCTGCCGGCCTTCTGGGTCGGGTTGCTCTATGACGAGCAGGCGCTGGACGCCGTCGAGGCACTGACCTCGAGCTGGACCTACCAGGAGGCGCTGGCGATGCGCAACGCGGTGCCGGAACTCGGCATTGCGGCGCCGTTCCGCAACGCCACCTTGCGCGACGTCGCCCGCGACGTGCTTGCCATCGCGCGCACCGGGTTGAAGAACCGCGCGCGCAAGAACCGCGACGGCTATGACGAGACTTCGTTCCTCAACACGCTGGACGAGGTCGTGGCGCGCGGCACGACCAGCGCCGAGGAGATGCTGTCGGCCTACCACACGCGCTGGGGCGGCTCGATCGAGCCGGTGTTCATGGAATATGCCTACTAACCGGCCAGCTTGCGCCTGACGGCGCGCGGCGAAAGCCGCTTCAATCAGGAATGGAAACGAATTAGGCTTCTTCCACGAGGATGTTCCCGAAGGAGACGCCAATGCCTTCCTTGTTCGACATATTCGCCCAGGCGCAGAACGGCGCCGGCATGCAGGCGCTGGCCCAGCAGTTCGGGCTTTCGATGCAGCAGACCCAGGCCGCGGTGCAGGCGCTGCTGCCGGCCTTCTCACAGGGGCTTCAGCGCAACACGGCGGACCCCTATGGGATGGGCGCCTTCATTACGGCGATGGCGAGCGGCCAGCATGCCAAATATTTCGAGGACGCGACCCGGGCCTTCTCGCCGCAAGGCATTGATGAAGGCAACGGCATTCTCGGTCACCTGTTCGGCTCGAAGGACCTGTCGCGCGCCGTGGCCGCCCAGGCCGCGCAGGCGACCGGCCTCAGCCAGCAGCTGCTGCAGCAGATGCTGCCGGCCATGGCCTCGATGATGATGGGCGGGCTGTTCAAACAAACCAACAACCAGATGCAGGCCGCCGGCGGCTTCGGCGGCGGCAATCCGCTCGGCGAGATCATCGAGGAAATGATGCGGCAGGCCGGAGGCGGCGCGCAAGCGCCGCAACCGGCACCCAGTCCCTATGGCGACAACCCGCTCGGCAAGGTCCTGCAGGACATGTTCGGCGGCGGCGCGCAACAGCCGCAAAGCCAGCCGCAGCAGGCGCCGAACCCCTACGGTGACAATCCGCTCGGCAAGGTGCTGCAGGATATGTTCGGTGGCGGCGCGCAACAGCCGCAAGGCCGTCCGCAGCAGACACAGAGCCCCTATGGCGACAATCCGCTCGGCAAGATGTTCGAGGAAATGCTGCGCCAGGGCGGCGGCGGGTTCGGCATGCCCGGCGCGCAGCCACCGCAGCCGCAGGCGCAGCAGCCGCAAACCAATCCGAGCGGCCGACCGCGAAACCCGTTCGATGACATTTTCGGCAGGATGTTCGAGACCGGCGCGCAGCAGCGTGACGAGTATCAGAAGGGCATGGAGACGATCTTCGACCAGTTCAAACGCGGCATGGACCGGCGCTAGCTTTCGCGCCCACGGCGAGGTCGTCATCCACGGGCGGAGCGACGCGAAGCGGAGCGCAGACCCGAGGATCCATGCCGTTACCTTCGCCGAAGGTGCAGCGGAGCAGAATTCTGCACAGTTACAGCGCGTCAACGTCACGGCATGGATTCTAGGGTCTGCGCTGCGTCGCTTCGCTCCTTGCTCCGCCCTAGAATGACGAACTAAAAGAAAAATGCCCGGTCCTGGAGGGGTACCGGGCAATGTGCAGGCAGGCCGGCGGGGAACCGGCAGGGAGTGTGGGAGCCTGCATGAAGCTTGGTCGCGCCAAGCCCCGAAAAGGTTCAAGGGCGGCCCAAAATTCAATCGCGCAGCCGATCAGGCCACCTTGCGGGCGAGGTCCTCGATCGTGTCGACGCGGTCGCTGGCGATGGCGCGCAGCTTCGCCGTCGGATCGCGGCCGAAAGGAACGGCGACGGCGACATGAAGGTCGGCGCGAGTCAGGCCGATGTCGGCAAGCTCGGCATCCGACATCTCGCCGAGGCGATAGAAGGCGCGGCGGTTTTTCCAGGCGCGATAGGTATTGGCGACCGCATTGAGCACGCGCGTCGCAACGGCCGGACGCGTGGTGATGCGCGGGGTCTGGGAGGCGAATTCGATCGTGGTCATGTCAGTCTCTCCTTCGGGAGTCGAGCGGACGAAACCAGTCAGCCGGCGCCTTGGGAGAAAGCGCCGTTGCGGTCTCGATACACTTAAAGTGACGCATGTCGTTGTCCCCAAACCGGGGACCACTTTTAGGCGACATGCAGTGCCTTCATGTGGACGATGCCAATTTGCCACTGTGCGATTGATTAATCCAACGAATGTTTCTAATCTTTAGCATCAACATCAATGATGGATTGGACCGATGAAAGCGCCGCTCGATCTCGATCAGTTGCAGACCTTCATCTCGATCGCCGACACGGGAAGCTTCACCCGCGCCGCGGAGGAGGTGCACCGGACGCAGTCGGCGGTGTCGATGCAGATGCGCCGGCTGGAGGAGCGGATCGGCAAGCCGCTGTTCGAAAAGGACGGCCGCACCAACAAGCTGACCGAGGAAGGCGACAGGCTGCTTTCCTACGCGCGGCGGCTGATCTACCTCAATCGCGAGACTTTGGCCGCCTTCGACGACCAGCGGCTCGAAGGCACGATCCGCATCGGCACGCCGGACGACTATGCCGACCGCTTCCTGCCCGAGATCATGGCGCGCTTCTCGCGCTCCAACCCGCGCGTCGAGCTGACCGTCATCTGCGAGCCGACGCCGGGGCTGGTCGAGCACATCAAGCGCGGCAATCTCGACCTCGCGCTGGTGACGCACAACGATACGCGCGGCCAGTCGGAAGTGGTGCGGCGCGAGCCGCTTCTGTGGGTTACCTCGGCCAACCACGCCACGCATGAGCAGGAGATCCTGCCGATGGCGTTCGGCCGGCCGAACTGCATCTGGCGACGCGCGGCCGTCGACGTGCTCGACCGGCAGAACCGCGAGTATCGCGTGCTGTTCTCCAGCTTCTCGGCCACCGTGATCACGGCAGCCGTGCTTTCCGGCCTCGCCATCTCGGTGCTGCCGGAATGCGCGCTCAGGCCCGGCATGCGCGTGCTCGGCGAGGCCGACGGGTTCGATGCGCTGCCGGATTGCCGCATCGGCATCATGCGCGGCCAGACCTCGCAGCCGGAGATCGTCGACGCGCTGGCCAGGCACATCGCGGAGAGCCTGGACAACATTTCCGTGCCGGTCGGCGAGGAGACGGGAAGCTTCGACTTCGCCGCGCTTGCCTTCGCCAAGATGAAGCGGACCAAGGCAAACCAGATCCTGCCTGGCTGGTAATCCCTGGGGCCTTGTTCGATCGCGCTGGAGCAGGTCATCGTCTCACGGAAACGCTGACCTGTGTTTCACGCAATTCCGCAGCGAAGGCGCCGAGCCTAACCGTTGCACACTTTTCCTGGATTTGTTCTAGCGCGTTTCACCGTTTCACGGAAACGGCGAAACGCCCTATCTCCTTGTTTTTACGCAATTCCAGACCGAAAACCGCTCACACTTTTCCTGGAATTGCTCTAGGCGCGAGCGGCGGTCGGCCCGACCTCGTCCGAAGAAGCCAGGCCAGAAAGGCTGAGCAGTTGGACCGGCTCGAGCGGCGGCGACAAGAAATAGCCCTGTAGCTGCCGGCAGCCCATGGCGACCAGCAGCAACTTCTGCGCCTCGGTCTCCACACCCTCGGCAGTGACGTCGACCCCGAGCGCCATGGCGAGATCGATCAGTGCCTTGACGATCGCCGCCGAGTTGCCGTCGCCATCGAGCAGCCGCACGAAGGAACGGTCTATCTTGAGCTTGTCGATGGCGTGGCGACGCAGGTAGCTCAGCGATGAATAGCCGGTCCCGAAATCGTCCAGAACGATGCCGACGCCCAACTGGCGCAAGGTCGCCAGAGCCGCCCGCGAAGCATCGCTGTTGTCCAGCAGCACGCTTTCGGTGATCTCGAACTGCAGGCGCTGCGGCGCCAGCCCGGTGTCGGCAAGGATCGATGCAACCTTTTCAGGAAAGCCGGCGTCGCGCAACTGCAGCGGCGACACGTTGACGGCGAGCCACGGCAGGTCGGTGCGCACGGCGAAGCGGCAGGCCTCCTGCAGCACCCACGCACCGAGCTGGCCGATCATGCCGCGTTCCTCGGCGATGGCGATGAATTGCGCCGCCGGCAATGCGCCATGCACATCATGCCCCCAACGGATCAGCGCCTCAGCGCCGAGGATCGTCTCGCCGTTCGCCGCGAACACCGGCTGGTAGGCAAGCCTGATGCCGGTGCCGCCGTCGAGGGCCTTGCGAAGCTCGGTCTCGACCTTGCGCTTGCGCAGAAGCAGATCGTCCATGTCGCCGGCGAAGACCTGGTGCCGGCCCCGGCCGTTCTTCTTGGCTTCGTAGAGCGCGATGTCGGCCTTGCGCAGCAGATCGTCGGCATCCGTCTCGCCGCCGGCCGATAGCGCGATGCCGATCGAAGCGCTGACAAAGACCTGATCCTCCATGAGCTTGAACGGCTCCTGCAACTTCTGCAGCAGCCGCTCGGCGATATCCTCGGCGGCGCGGATATCGCGGATGTCGACGAGGATCAGCGCGAACTCGTCGCCGCCCAGCCGTGCGACGGTATCCACCTCGCGAACGGTGTGCTGCAGCCTGGCCGCTGTCTGGCGCACCAGCTCGTCGCCCGCAGGATGGCCGAGCGTGTCGTTGATATGCTTGAAGCGATCGAGATCGAGATAAAGCAACCCCACCCTTCCCATGTCGTGAACCGCGATGTCCTGGCCGGCCCTGAGCAGGGCCCGCCGCAGGCGGTCCTCGAACAGAGCCCTGTTGGGCAGGCCGGTGAGCGTGTCGTGGAAGGCGAGATATTGTGCCTCGTCCTGGCTGGTCTGCAGCGCGGACGAGGCGCGGCGGAGCCTGCGCAGCAGGAACGCCAGGACGCCCGCCGCCACAAGCAGCGCCACGCCCAGCGCCGGCGCCATCTTGCGCACCAGTGTAAGACCGGGCCGCTCCCGATCCCAGCCGACATAGCCGAGGATGACGCCGCGGGAATCGACCAGCGGGACCGCCGCGGCGCCGGCCGGTTGCGACAGCGGTACAAGCCGCGCACCGTCGAGCAGATATTTTCCCGCAATCCTGCGGATGACGGCGTCGTTGATGAACTCCACCGACACGTCCAGATATTCGGTGCCGGGCGCCTGCGTGACCCGGTCCGAACTCGGCAGCAGCGGCATGACGCTCAGGATCGCCGGCTTGCCGCCAAGCGACACCAAGTCCTCCGCGACCATCTTGGCAGCCTGGCCGGAAGCGTCGGTCTTCGGCGGCCCGGCCAGCATGCGACGCAGCTTCTCGACGGATGGCTGCAAGGCAGGCTCGTCCCTGCCATAGGCGGACGGATCGACCACCTTGCCTTCTTGCATGGCATGAATGGGATGGTCGGCGGCATCGAGTATGTAGACCTGGTTGTGACCGTAATAGATGTACATCCAGACGCTGAGATTCTCCTCGATCCAGGTCTGGTTGCCGGCTCGCACATTGGTGATCGCGTCATCCCAGACCGAAACGCTTTCCTGCTCACGCTGAACAGACGCAATCTGATCCTTCAAACCGTCGGCGATGAATATTTTCTGGCGTTCGAGCGAGACGTCGTCGGCCTGGGCGGTCGCATAGACGCCAAAACCGACGACGATGACCAGCGCGAAGACAGCCAGCGTCAGCACGGTGAGCGTGACCTGATGCGTCAATGGGCTGCTGTTGGTGCGTTCGCTCATGCGTTCCCTGGGCCGACTTTCCTGCCGCCAGTCAAAGCAAATCGGGTTTAAGATCGCGTTATAATATTAGCGAGGATTCCTCCCTGCCTTGACGCGGCCCGATAAGCGTTCCCCAATCATGTGATGAGCGAAGCAGCAACCGAATCACGCAGCAACGCCACCGAATATACGGTGAGCGAGATTTCCGGCGCGCTGAAGCGCACGGTCGAGGACGCTTTCGGCAATGTGCGGGTGCGCGGCGAGATCTCCGGCTACCGCGGGCCGCATTCCTCCGGCCACGCCTATTTCGCGCTGAAGGACGACCGTGCCCGGATCGATGCCGTGGTGTGGAAGACCACGATGGCGCGCCTGAAATTCCGGCCCGAGGAAGGGATGGAAGTGATCGCCAGCGGCAGGCTGACGACCTATCCCGGCAAATCCAACTACCAGATCGTCATCGACAATCTTGAGCCGGCCGGCGCCGGCGCGCTGATGGCGCTGCTCGAAGAGCGCAAGCGGCGGCTGCAGGCCGAGGGCCTGTTCGATTCCGACCGCAAGCGGCGGCTGCCGTTCATGCCGCGCATTATCGGCGTCGTGACCTCGCCGACGGGCTCGGTGATCCGCGACATCATCCACCGCATCAAGGACCGCTTCCCGCTCACCGTGCTGGTGTGGCCGGTCAGGGTGCAGGGCGAGACGACGGCCAAGGAAGTGACAGCAGCCGTCAACGGCTTCAACGCGCTCATCTGGGACGGCCCCATCCGGCAACCCGATCTTCTGATCGTGGCCCGCGGCGGCGGCAGCCTCGAGGACCTTTGGGGCTTCAACGACGAAGGCCTGGCGCGCGCTGTCGCGGCCTCGCATATTCCGGTGATCTCCGCGGTCGGGCACGAGACCGACTGGACGCTGATAGACTTTGTCGCCGACATGCGCGCGCCGACGCCGACGGGCGCCGCCGAAATCGCCGTGCCGGTCAGGGCGGACCTGGAGGCCACCCTGGCAAGCCTCGGCGCGCGGCTCAACGCCTGCGCCTCCCGCAATCTGGAGCGCAAGCGCCAGGCGGTGCGCGCCGCGGCGCGCGCGCTCCCCTCGCCCGACCAATTGCTGGCGCTGCCGCGCCGCCGCTTCGACGAGGCGACCAGCCGGCTGGGACGAGGTCTGACGGTGAGCATCGAGCGCAAGCGCGCAAGGCTGGAGAGGCAGCGGCTGACGCCGGCCACCTTGTCGCGCCGCCTCAACGAGACGCGCACGCTGACAGGCCGCGACATCGCCCGCGCACGCGCCGCCTTCTTCGCGATCGTTCGCCAGGGCCGGGCCCGCTTCCTGCGCACGTCGGCGAGACTGTCACCGGCGCCGATCGTGCGACGGCAGAAGCTGCAGGCCGACACTCTGGCCGGGCTGACCCGCCGCCAGGATCAGGCGATGACGCGGCGGCTCGACCAGTTGCGTGCCGCCCTCACCCAGGCCGACCGGCTGCTCGCCACGCTGTCGCACAAGGCCGTGCTGGCGCGCGGCTTCGCGCTGGTCAAGGACGCCGACGGCGCCGTCATCAAGCGCGTCGCGGAGCTGGCGCCGGGGGCGGCGCTGCAACTGGAGTTCGCCGACGGCAATGCCGAGGCCATCGCCACCAGCGGCGGGGCGCGGCCGAAGCTGGCCGCCAAGCCGTCGGGCAAGGCCAAGGAGCCGGGCAATCAGGGCTCGTTGTTCTGAGGACGGGATGGGCAGCAACGACCCGCATCTTCGCACGCCATCGGGCAAGCCGCGTCTGCGCTCGTTCGGGATAGCCCTGGACGGCACGCCCGGCCGCTTCAACGCCATCACCGACGTGCCGGGCGTCGCGGTCGGCTATACGACGCTGATTGCCGGCGACGGCCCGCTCCAGATCGGCAAGGGGCCGGTGCGCACCGGCGTCACAGCGATTCTGCCAAGACCGGTTCAAGAGCTCGCGACGCCGGTCTTCGCCGGCGTCTTCAGCCAGAACGGCAATGGCGAGCTGACCGGCACGCACATCATCGAGGAGACCGGCGCCTTCAACTTCCCGGTCACTATCACCAACACCCATTCCTGCGGCGTCACGCGCGACGGGACGCTGCGCTGGATGAGCCGCGCGCTGCCGGCCGCGCTCGACAGCGCCTGGGGCCTGCCGGTGGCGGCTGAGACCTATGACGGTTTCCTCAACGACATCAACGGCCATCATGTCGGCTTCGAGCATGTCGCCGAAGCGCTCGACAGCGCAACAGGCGGCGCCATCGAGGAAGGCAGCGTCGGCGGCGGCACCGGCATGATCACCTTCGGCTTCAAGGCCGGATCCGGCACCGCCTCCCGCATCGTCGAATGGCAGGACAAGCGCTACACGCTCGGCGTGTTCGTGCAGTCGAATTTCGGCAAGCGCAGCAATTTCACCCTTCGCGGCCGGCGCGTCGGCCCGGAATTGGCCGAACCGGCGATCCGCGAGGCCACGCCGCGCGCCGAAAAGGGCTCGATCATCGCAATCGTGGCCACCGACGCGCCGTTCCTGCCGCACCAGATGAAGCGGCTGGCCAGGCGGGTACCGCTCGGCATCGCCTTGACCGGCGGCTACGGCTACCACAGCTCTGGCGACATTTTCCTCGCATTTTCGACCGCCAATCCCGAAGCCGCGCTGGCGGCTCCAGGCCGCATCGCCCGCGCCGATTTCATCCCGGACGTCGATATCGATCCGTTCTTCGATGCGGTGGTGCAGGGAGTGGAGGAAGCGATCCTCAACGCGCTCATCGCCAATGAGGACATTACCGGGCGCGACGGCAATTTCGTGCCGGCGCTGCCCAAGGCGTGGCTCAAAGAGAAATTCGGGTAGGCCGGATCCAGGATCAGGCCGAAAAATGCCTGTTTTTCCCGGCTCAAGCCGGGACGGCATCTCACTCTGACGGCTTGTCCGGCGCCGTCTGTTGCTCGCTCTCTTCGGCGACTTCCTCGAGCCGCGAAGCAATCAGTTCCTGGATGTCGCCGACTTCCTCCTGGATGTCTTCCAGAAGAATGCCTTCCTCGGCGGCCTGGGCGCAGCACTCCCTGGCGAGGGTCTCGGCCTGCTTCTCGATCTTGGCCGGCGAATGCTGGCAATGGACTTTCTCGCCAATCCATCCGCGCAAGAACTCGATCGCATGTTCACTCATACTGCTTCTTCCCTAGCGGCAATGCCGGTTGGTAGTCGTGCACGCCCCCATCCCGCTAACGGATGCAAGTCCCATTCGAGCCGAGTCGGCCTCGCCCCGCAAGACATCTTGCCCGAGGTCCACAAAGCGGGAGGAATTGGAGGGTTCAGGAAACACGTTCTGATTGGTGAGGGTGATGATGCCTTGGCCAGGACCGTCAAGGATCCGTTCTATTGTTTCTGTTTGCTTTTTCCCGGTTTTCCAGACCGATTTCGGTGACAACACGCAACGCATTTACGGCGATCTCGCAGGCGCGTCCAGGAGGCGAGAAACCGAAAGCCGCCGGTATATAGTGATATCCTCATGCAATGTCGACTCCGCGCGCCGACCCTGCTTCTTTCCGCCGCGTCAGGTACCCTGGATCACAAGGACATGCGGCCGGCTTCGCCAGGCACAGCGCGATGCCGTCATTGGCCCCTTGAACGCTCAACTCTGGCACGCGTAACATCAAATCGCTCACTTGAGTCTGTTTCATTCGTCCGGGCTAATGCCCGGATCGGTTTGGATATTTTCCTTTGCATAAGGATGCAAAAAGCAGCGCGCCGGAGCGCGGCAAATCCTTTGCCCATGTGGCGGAAGCCTCCTGGGGAAAGGGTCTCAGCACCCTGCTCCGCATCATGCGCATGACGCTGCGCCACCCTTGGCAAGTCGCGATCACCATCGTCTCGACCTTCATCGCAGCGACGCTGCAGCTTCTCATTCCCCGCCTGCTGGGGCGCGCCATCGACCAGGCGCAAGGCGTGATGGCCGAGGGCGCCGGCATCGCCGCGCAGCACGCGCTGTGGAGCACGGCGCTCACGGTGCTGGTCGTCAGCGTGCTGCGCGGCCTCTTCACCATGGCGCAGAACTACTATGGCGAGGCCGTCGGCCATCAGACCGGCTATGAGCTGCGCCTGGCGTTCTACGAGAAGATCCAGCGCCTCAGCTTTGCCTTCCACGACAGGGTCCACACCGGCGACCTGATCACGCTGGGGCTGCTCGATCTCGACGGCGTGCGCATGTTCTTTTCCACCGGCGTCCTGCGCGTGGTCCTGCTCGGCGTGCTGATCGGCGTCGGCGCCTATATCCTGATCAGCACCGATCTCGTGCTCGGACTGCTCAGCCTGAGCTTCGTGCCCTTCGTCGCCTGGCGATCCTCCGTCACCCAGCTCAGCCTGCGCAGCACCTGGCTGACCCTGCAGCAGCGCCTGTCGGTGCTGAGCCGGGTGATGGACGAGAATCTCGGCGGCATCCGCGTCGTGCGCGCTTTCGCGGCGCAGCGCCATGAGCTGGGCAAATTCGACCGCGCCAAGCAGGATGCGCTGGCTCTCGCCAACGAGCGCGTCGATATCCGCGTCAGCAACACCAGCGCCATGAACTTCTCGTTCCTGGCGGCCATGGGCCTGGTGCTCTGGTTCGGCGGCCAGAAGGTGATGTCGGGTCAGATCAGCGTCGGAACGCTGGCACAGTTCCTCACTTTCATGACCATCCTGCAGATGCCGGTGCGCCAGCTCGGCCTGATGGTCAACTCGTTCGCCCGCGCCTCGACCTGCGGCACGCGGCTGTTCGAACTGCTCGACACCGAGCTAGACATCAAGGACGCGCCGGGTGCCAAGGACCTCGTCGTCACCGACGGCGTGCTGCGCTTCGAGGATGTCGGCTTCCATTATCCGGGCTCAGGCGGCCGGCCGACATTGTCGGGCATTTCCTTCGAGGCCAGGCCCGGCCAGACCATCGGCATCGTCGGCCCGCCCGGCAGCGGCAAGTCGACCATCGCGCATTTGATCCCGCGCTTCTACGATGTGAGCTCGGGCACCATCACCATCGACGGCCAGGACATCCGCGAGGTCACGCTGCAGTCGCTGCGCAAGGCGGTGGGCGTCGTGCAGCAGGACGCTTTCCTGTTCACCACCTCGATCGAGAACAACATCGCCTACGGCAATCCCTGGGCGCGCGAGACGCGCATCGAGCGGGCGGCCGAGTCCGCCCAGCTGCACAACTACATCATCGGGCTTCCGGCCGGCTACACCACGATCGTCGGCGAACGCGGCGCGTCGCTCTCCGGCGGCCAGCGGCAGCGCCTGACCATCGCCCGCAGCCTGATGCTGCGGCCTTCGGTGCTGGTCTTCGACGATTCGACCGCGGCCATCGATGCCGGCACCGAGCAGCGCATCCGCGCGGCGATGAAGCGCTTCGCCAAGGATCGCGTGACGCTCATCATCTCGCATCGGCTGAGCTCGCTGATGCATGCCGACCAGATCCTGTTCGTGGAAGGCGGCCGGATCGTCGAGCGCGGCACGCATGAGGAGCTGCTGGCGCTCGGCGGACGCTACCGCGCGCTCTACGACCTGCAGCTCAGGCCCGACGACGACCGGCCCGTCGCGCTGGGAGCGGCATGATGTCGACACAGAACGACGACGAGAAGGAAGACACCAGCGGGCGGCCGGCAAAGGCCGTCGTCGGCTCGCATCGCGACGAGGAAGAGGTTTTCGCCAAGGCCTACGATCCGCGCATCGTGCGGCGCATCTGGAGCTTCGTCAGACCATACCGGATCCGGATTTTCATCTCGGTCGGAGCGGTTCTGGTGTTCACGCTGACGCAACTGGCGATCCCGCTGGTCATCCGTTACGCCATCGACCACGGCATGGCGCCGTGCCGGGTTGACCGTTCGATCATGGCCTTGGCGACCGGCGCTTTCGCGGCGGTCATCCTGGTGAACTATGCGGCGAGCTATGTTCAGGAGAACGTCGTCGGCAAGGTGGCGGAGAACGTCCTGTCAGACCTGCGCCGCGCCATGTTCGGCCATCTGCAACGGGTCTCCCTAAGCTTCATGGACAAGACCGAGGTCGGCCGGCTGATGTCGCGCCTGCAGGGCGACGTCAATTCGATGCAGGAGTTCCTCGAGACATCGGTCATGTCGGTGGGCGACATCGTGCTCTTGTTCGGCATCGTCAGCGTGCTCTTGTGGCTCGATTTCCGGCTCGGTCTGCTGACGCTCTCGACCATGCCGATGCTGTTCATCGTCCGCCTGTTCTGGCTGCCGCGCGCCAAGGTCGCCTTCATGGCCGCGCATGAAACCAACTCGATCGCCAACGGGGCTTTAGCGGAAGGCATCCACGGCGTGCGCACCGTGCAGAGCCTCGACCGCCAGCACGTCAATTTCGAGCTCTATGACGAGAAGGTGCTGGCCAATCTCAAGGCCCATCTGCGGTCGGCCAAATACGCGCAGGTGATGGTGCCGATCGTCGACACGCTGACCGGGATCGCGATGGCGACAGTCATCGTCGTCGGCGGCTCGATGGTGCTGTCGCACGGCCTCGACATCGGCGTCATGGTGGCGTTCCTGTTCTACATCCAGCGCTTCTTCGACCCCATCCGCTCGCTCACCATGCAGTACAGTGTCATGCAACGCGCCATGGCTTCCGGCCAGCGCATCTCCGAAGTGCTCGACGTGCCGGTGGACGTCGCCGACAGGCAAGGCGCGGTGGCGCTTTCGCGCGACATGGACGGCTCGGTCGAGTTCAGGAACGTCACCTTCGGATACCGGCGGAACCAGCCGGTGCTGAAGAATGTCAGCTTCCGCGTCAATCCGGGCGAAACGGTCGCGCTCGTCGGTCCGACGGGCTCGGGCAAGTCGAGCTCCGTGGCGCTGGCGCATCGCTTCTACGACGTGTGGTCGGGTCAGGTCCTGGTCGGCGGGCACGACGTGCGCGACCTGACGCAGGATTCGCTCGGGGAACAGATGGCGATGGTGCTGCAGGAGCCGTTTCTGTTTTCCGGGACGGTGCTGGAGAACATCCGCTATCACAAGACCAATGCAACGCGCGAGGAGGTGGTGCGCGCGGCCAGGGCCGTCGGCGCGCACGACTTCATCGAGCAGTTGCCCGGCGGTTACGACACCGAGCTCGAGCAGCGCGGCGGCAATCTCTCGCTCGGCCAGCGGCAGTTGATCAGCTTCGCGCGGGCGCTGGTTGCCGACGCCAAGATCCTCGTGCTCGACGAAGCCACGGCCAGCATCGATTCCTACACGGAGATGCTGATCCAGAAGGCGCTGATAAAACTGCTGGAAGGCCGGACCGGGCTCGTCATCGCCCATCGGCTCGCCACCATCCGCGGCGCCGACCGCATCATCGTCTTGCAGAACGGCGAGATCGTCGAGAGCGGCAACCACGAACAATTGATGGAGCGGAAGGGCCTTTACGCCCGGCTCTACAACATGAACTACGCCTCGTTCGACGACATTTCCGAGGAGGCGATGGAAATGGACGCAATGGCCGGCAAAGCGACGTGACCGCCAAGGAGTTGTCGCAAGAAAAGGCGGACCTGGGGGACACCGGCTCCGCGTTGCCTGCCGACGGGCTTCGGGGGAGAAGTCTGGGTTCGGCGCGCAGTATGGGCTAGGCCGCAGCCTGGCGCAGCTCCGGCAGATCGATGAAGCGGCCAAGATCCTGAGCGCGGTGCAGGAGCGAGCCGACAAGCCCATCGACCCAGTCCTTGGCGCCAAGACGCGCCTGCAGTTGCAGAGGCTGAAAGAGGACGCGAACCCCTGTTACATCAGACTGGAGCCCGCGAAAGCAAACCTATCCCCGCTTGAGCTTGTCGGCGCCTGATGCAGGCATCCTGCTTGCCGCAAGGAGCCTGATCCCGCGCGCCATGCCCACCGCAGGCTGAATTGGCCGACTTGGCCGGAGCGATTGCTTCGTTCGCCTCGCTTCGCACCGGGCTGAAGCCGCTGTCGGTCGGATCCGGCCAGCCTGGGTCCCGACGGAATTGCGCCAGCCCCCCGACCGGTGGCCACATCGACATCGCTGGCATGTCGCGGGCTGTCCACATAGTGCTTGCCGTCGATCCTGGAAATCGGCTAGGCGCATGGCCTTAAGCCAGGCGAGCTCGATGCCAGTTTCTCGCGCGAAACCGGTGACGCCTTGCACCGCAACACTGGTTTCTTCAAGGTAGGAGCGACGACTGGGCATAGATGTCGTTGCTTGCCGATTTGGCCGGAAGGTTACAGCACGATGCCACTCATGATCAGACGGTTGGGGACCAGGAGTCTGGCGCGCCCGGCGCGGCGTCTCGAAGACCTGACTGCGATGTTTGTCCTGATCGCCACGTCGCTCGTCCTTGGGATCGCGCTCTTGTTTGCTGGTCCGGCACAGGCTCAAGCGCCGGCGACCGTCCCGCCTGAAAGGGTAAAACAGCTATTCGAGCTTCTCGACGATCCGTCGGTGAAGGCCTGGGTGGCCGAACAGCGACATCAGGACGCCCGGCCCGCGGCTGCGCCTGCCGAGGCGGGAGCTTCGCCGGCCCGCGCATCGTCCGACGCGGTGGCCACACCGGGCCAGATGAATACGATGGCATCCTCGACGCTCGATCGGATCAAGCATCATATCGAAAGAATCGTGCGGACTTTGCCCTTGCTGCCAGGCCAGTTCGCGCGCGTTCGGGCAGAGACCATGGACGATATGTCCAGCAAGGGCTCTGCCGGCGTATTCATGCTGATCACGATGTTCATCGCTGCCGGCGTGGCGCTCACCTGGGCAACGTACAGGCTCACCCGTCCGTTTCGTCTTTGGATCATTGCGCAGCCGAAGGACACGCCCATCGGGCGGGCCAAGAAGATTGGCGGTCGCACGCTTTATTCCAGCCTGCTGATCGTTTCGTTCGCGCTGGGCAGCGCCGGCGCGTTCATGTTGTTCGACTGGCCGATGCTCATCCGCGAGATCGTGCTGACATTTCTGATCGCTGCAGTCGTTACAGCGGCTGTGCGCATGTACGTCGCAGCCATGCTCGTCCCTTCCTTCATGAAAGTCGAGAACGCCGTCGAGGTTCGCGCTTTGCCGGTCACCAACGAAACGGCCGACCATTGGTTCTATTGGCTACCCCGGATCGTCGGCGTCTTCGCCTTCTTCGCCGCGGCGTTTACCCTCCTGCCGGGTCTCGGCATCGATCGGGACGGAATGCTGGTCCTGTCGACGGGCGCCGATCTCGTGCTGCTGCTGCTCTTGCTGCTTGCCATTTGGCGTCGGCCACGAACACAGCGAGACGATGCGCAGCCAAGCGGCCACACGGGAGCGACCTGGCTATTGACCGCCTATTTCGTCGTTCTGTTCCTGCTGCGCATCGCCGGTCTCAACATATTGTTCTGGTTTACCTTCGCCGCATTCTTCCTGCCTTTGACAGTCGTGCTGACGCAGCGCGGGGTCAATTTCGTCCTGCGGCCGGGTTCGGAAGATGCCGGCCGGCCCACGATCCCGGCGGTGACGATCGCCGTCATCGATCGAGCAGTCCGGATGGTCTTGATCCTGACGGCGGCTTATTTTCTCGCGCGTGTCTGGGGCCTGGACATGCAGTCCATGCGGGACAGCGATACGACGACCACGCTCATATTGCGCGGCTTGATCAATGTCATGGTCATTGCGCTCGCAGCCGATTTCGGCTGGTCGATCATCAAAGCCTTGATCGAACGAAAGCTGGGCATCGAGACGCCGCACGCGGTGACCGACGACGAGGAGGCCCCGATCCTCGATCCGCAGCAGGCGCGGCTGCGCACGCTCTTGCCGATCATCCAGAACATTCTGCTCGCAGTGATCGTCGTGATGGCGGTGCTGATGATGCTCGCCTCGGTGGGTATCGAGATCGGCCCGCTGATCGCCGGCGCCGGCGTCGTTGGCGTCGCCGTGGGATTTGGAGCTCAAACCATAGTCAAGGACGTCATTTCGGGCGTGTTTTTTCTGCTCGACGATGCGTTTCGTGTTGGCGAGTACATTACCTCCGGCCGTTATGTGGGGACGGTGGAGAGCTTTTCGCTGCGCTCGGTGAAGCTGCGCCACCATCGTGGCCCGCTGTTCACGATACCATTCGGTGAACTCGGAGCCGTCCAGAACCAGAGCCGTGACTGGGTCACCGACAAATTCAACATCACCGTCGGCTACGACACCGATATCGATTTCGCCCGCAGGCTGATCAAGCGGATCGGCCTCGAACTGGCGGAAGATTCCGAATTCAAACAATGGGTGCTCTCGCCGATCAAGATGCAGGGCGTGCAGGAATTCGGCGAGTACGGCATCGTGTTGAGGGTCAAGGTGACGACCAGGCCGGGGGGCGCCTTCAATATGAAACGCAAATTCTATGTACGCCTCCGCCAGGTCTTCAAGGAGCAGGGCATCGAACTCCCATTCCCGACGGTCCACGTCGAGGGGCTGCAGAACCCACATGGGGCAGAGAGCGCACCGATAGAGATCACACCCGCGTTGAAAACGGCCGTCGCGCAGTCGCACACCACTCGGCGCAGAAGAAAAGCCAGCACAACGGAGTAGGAAAGCTTGTGACGTCCGCCGGCCGCAGCGAAACTTTCCGCGCATCGCGCGCGGCAGGGATACTCTTTTATCTTCAACCACTTAAGGCGAAAGAGCACCGTCCGGCCGACAGGCGCGGGCGCTTCGCACGAATGCAGCTCCATGGAGGGGTCCGGGTTTCTGATGTCTTGTTCACCACGAAAAGTGAGCCTGGAGTGGAGAGCGCCGGCTGGCCCTTTCGCGCCGCTCGGCGGGTGTGCATAGGAGTCGATGAGCCGGCGGATGGTGAGGCGATCTGCGGCTTGTTCGGTAATACAAATTGAAAATTGCGCCCTCATGTTTCAAAACAGGTCGATTGACCCAGTATGGTTTCGAAACGTGGGGTCGCCCACGGTCTCAAGGCGAGAGTTTAAAAGACGTTCAATAATGACCCATCACGTACAAGATGCCCGAATTCTCATGTACAGCCACGACACGTTCGGGCTAGGCCACCTGCAGCGCTGCCGGACGATCGCGCATTCGCTGGTCGAGGATTTCCACGGACTTCAGGTGCTTATCATTTCGGGTGCGCCTATTGCCGGCGCCTTCGACTACCGCGCCCGTGTCGACTTCGTGAAGATCCCCAGCGTCATCAAGTTGCGCAACGGCGAATACACCTCGTTGGAAAAGGATATCGACCTGCATGAGACGCTAAGGATGCGCCAGTCGATCATCCGCCACACCGCCGAGACCTTCCGGCCGGATATATTCATCGTCGACAAGGAACCGCTCGGCCTGCGCGGCGAGATCGAGGACACGCTGTCCTACCTCAAGACTCGGGGCACCACGCTCGTGCTTGGCCTGCGCGAGGTGATGGATGCGCCGCATCTGCTCGAAGCAGAGTGGGCACGCAGGGATGTGATGCGCAAGATAGGCCTGTTCTACGACAAGATCTGGGCCTATGGACCGCCGGATTTCTACGATCCATTGACCGGCCTGGACGTGCCGCCGAGTGTCAGGGCAAAGATGAGGTTCGTCGGCTTCCTGCAACGAAGCCTGCAGCGGAACGAATTGCCCGGCCACCGGCCCGAGGGCGACTATATCCTCGTTACCACCGGTGGCGGCGGCGACGGCGCCGAACTGATCCACGACGTCATCGATGCCTATGAGCACGATCCGCACTTGCAGCACAGGGCGCTGATCGTGCTTGGGCCTTACATGCCGGCGCGCAAGCGCAACAAGCTGCTCAAGAAGGGGGCCAAGATCCCCTACATCAGGATCATCGAGTTCGACAACCGCATGGAAGACCTGATTGCAGGCGCCAAGGCGGTGGTGGCAATGGGCGGCTACAACACCTATTGCGAGATACTGTCTTTCGACAAGCCGGCGCTGATCGTGCCGCGCGTCGAGCCCCGCGAGGAACAGCTGATCCGCGCTCGGCGCGCAGCCGAACTCGGCCTCGTCGAGATGCTTTTGCCGGAAGAAGCCAAGGATTCCCAGCGCTTTGCCGATGCACTGGCGGCGCTGCCGGACCGGCCCCGCCCATCACAGAGCAATCCGCATCTTACCCTGGAAGGGCTGCCTCATATTTCGGAAATCGTTGCGGAGCTGTTCGACCGGCGGGCCGGCCATCACCTTTCGGTCATCGAAGGAATAAACTGAGTTGCAACGTCGCAAGATCGTCGTGGTTCTGAAGGGGTATCCACGGCTGTCGGAAACCTTCATCGCGCAGGAACTGCTCGGTCTGGAACGTGCGGGGTTCGACCTGATACTCGTCGCGCTCAGGCGGCCGACCGATGCAAAACGCCATCCCGTGCATGACGAGATCAAGGCGCCCGTCCATTATCTGCCGGAGTATCTGCATAAAGAGCCGCTGCGCGTGATCCGCTCGCTGTTTGCTCATCTGCCGCGGCCGGGCTTCTGGCGCGCGCTCGCATCGCTGGCTGCCGATATCCCCCGCGACTTTACGCGCAATCGCGTGCGCCGCTTCGGGCAAGCGCTGGTGCTGGCGGCCGAATGGCCGGAAGGCGCGGGATGGTTGCATGCACATTTCGCGCACACGCCAGCGTCGGTGACGCGCTATGTCAGCCTGCTTCGCAGCCTGCCCTGGAGCTGCTCGGCCCATGCCAAGGACATCTGGACATCGGCGGACTGGGATCTGGCCGGCAAGCTTTCCTCGGCGCGCTGGACGGTCACTTGCACGAAGACCGGCTTCGACCGTCTGAAAGAACTCGCCAACGGCAACTCGTCCGTGCATCTGAGCTATCATGGGCTCGACCTTGATCGCTTCGGCAGTTTCGGCGAGGCGCGAAAACAGCACGACGGCTCGGCTCCGGACGAACCGGTTATCGTTCTGAGCGTCGGGCGCGCCGTCGAAAAGAAAGGCTACGACACCTTGCTGGAGGCGCTTGCCCTCTTGCCTGGCGACTTGGCGTGGCGTTTCGAGCATATCGGCGGCGGCGAGGAACTGGAACGGCTCAAGGCGCTGGCGCGAAAGCTCGGACTGGACGGGCGCGTCTCCTGGAAAGGCGCGCTTGCGCAGGAGGACGTGCTTGAGCACTACCGCCGCGCCGACATCTTCGCCCTGGCCTGCAGGATCAGCGCAAATGGCGACCGGGACGGTCTGCCGAATGTTCTGGTGGAGGCGGCGAGCCAGCGGCTTGCCTGCGTGTCGACCGATATTTCCGGCGTGCCGGAGCTTTTATCGCCGGATGAAACCGGGCTGCTGGTTCCGACGGAGAACCCGATCGCCCTCGCTCAGGCGCTGGAACGCCTGATCCGTGATCCCGTGCTGCGCGCCCGCCTCGGCGACGCCGCAGAGCGGCGCGTGCGCGGCAATTTCGATCATTTGACAAGCATTGGACAGCTCAAGGAACTGTTCGAGCGCGAGTGGCGGGTCGCCGATTGAAGCGGCTGCGCGCCTTCCTCTATGTCCAGCACCTGCTCGGTATCGGCCATCTCGCGCGCTCCAGCCGCATCGCAGCCGCTCTTGTCGATGACGGATTCGACATTACCGTCGTGACCGGGGGAGCGCCGATCGCGGGGTTTCCGGGACCGGGAGTAAAATCTGTAGCCCTGCCGCCTGTCACTTCCGGTGACGAAGGATTTTCCGGACTTGTCGACCTGCAGGGCAAACCCATCGATGACGATTTCAGGAAACGGCGTTCGGAGATGCTGCTGGACGCATTCCGGGATTGCAGGCCTGATATCGTCATCGTCGAGGCGTTTCCGTTTGGACGCCGCCAGATGCGTTTCGAACTCTTGCCGCTGATCGAAGCCATCGAAGCGACGTCACCCAGGCCGCTGCTGGCGACGTCCGTCCGCGATATCCTTCAGGAGCGCGTCAAGCCGGGCCGAAACGAGGAAACGGTCGAACTCATCAGCAGGCATTTCGACCTTGTCATGGTCCACGGCGATCCTGCTTTCGCAACCATCGACAAGACATTTCCGTTGGCCGGGGCGATAAGGGCCGAGGTCGCCTACACGGGGCTCGTTGCGGCGCCGCCACCGCCGGCGGCCTCCGAGCGCTTCGACATCCTGGTGTCGGTTGGCGGCGGGGCTGCCGGAAAGAGCCTTGTCAGCTCTGCCATCGCAGCCGCGCGGAATGCCGGCAACGGTTGGAAATGGTGTTTGATCACCGGCCCAAACCTGCCGAAAGACGAGTTTGACGCGATCGCTCGCGATGCGCCGCCCGGCCTGTCAATCTTCCGGTTCCGCGAGGATTTCGCCGGCCTGCTGACCGGAGCCCGCCTGTCGGTCTCGCAGGCGGGTTACAACACGGTCTGCGATGTCCTGCGCGCGGGTTGTCGCTCCCTGCTCGTTCCATTTGCGGCCGGCGGGGAGACCGAACAAACGGTTCGCGCCCTGATGCTCGAAGAACTCGGTCTTGCAACGGTGCTGAAGGAAAAGGACCTGACGCCTGAAGGTTTGGCGCAAGCGATCGAACAGGCGCTTGCAAGACCGACACCATCCGCGCATCGTCTCGATCTGGAAGGCGCGCATCACTCGGCGCAAATCCTGCGCGAGCGGTATCGAACCTGGTGCCAAAAATCCTGACGCGGGTCGCGTCGGGGTTAGATTGGCGCAACGCGCTTCAAACAGTTCCAATCAGCATGAAGCGCGTATAATTCTTTGTCGGCAGCTCGCCGGAGAACCTGATCTCCCGCAGCGCCGCCATGGCTTCGAAGGCTGCCAGTGAAGCCACGCAGTTGATGTGCGTCGGCTCGCTGAAATAGTCGTTCGATTGCAGCAGCACAGTCGTGCCCCGCGGAAGCAGGGCAAGCCAGGCGCTGAGATCGGCTATGTGCTCGCAGCTTGTATTGACCACCAGGTCGGGTTGCCCAGCCGCATAGTCGAGTGCGTACATATCGTCCGTCAGCGCCCGGAACCGGTCGCCGGCTTCCCGGTTGAGGGTCAGGGCCACCGCGCCGACTTCGGGGTCGATGTCGATGCTATCGACCGCCGCTATGTCGAAGCGGGCGTCGTTGAAAAGCATTGCCGGCAAAACGCCGTACCATCCACCCAGAACCCATATGCGCCCGAACCGGCCGCCGCAGCTTTCGAACAGCTTGTCGAGCGCCCACGTCTTGCAGGCGACCTGCTTGTGGTTGAAGGCGTTGGCGATGTCGGCCTGCGGATGCTTGGCGATGACGCGCGCCAGCCCTGCCACGAGCGGGTGGTTGACATAGACGGCAATTCCCCGCGTGAGGTCCAGGGCCTGGTCGTGCCCGTCCAGACCGGCATTGCGTGGCTGCGTGACATCCATCATATTCGCCTTGTATGTTGGGATTTCGGGCGACACAACGCAATCTTTGCCCCCGCAAAGCCGCCTCGCAGGCTTCGAACATGTCGCCGGCGATGGTTGCCGATACGCTGTCCGCTGGCAGATGCTTTTGCTTTGTTCTTTGAACTGAAGGTCCACAGTCGCATATGGAACCCAGCCTAGCCCGCTACATCTGGAGGCACACCAGGAAGCAGCAGATCTGGATATTGATGATCGTCCTGCTGTCGATGATCCCCTATTTCATGTCCTTCGACCTGCCGAAGCTGATCGTCAACGGCCCGATCCAAGGCAGGGGCTTCGAGCAACCGGGCGCGACCCAGCCATTCATGAGGTTGCACTATAACCTGCCGTTCATCGGCGAGGTCCTGTTGTTCTCCGGTTTTCAGCTCGGCCGCAAGGCAACGCTGCTTGCCCTGAGCATTGTGTTCCTCTTGCTGGTCGTCATCAACGGCCTGTTCAAACTCTACATCAACACCTACAAGGGCCGCCTCGGCGAGCGCATGCTGCGCCGTATCCGCTTCGATCTGGTCGATCGTGTGCTGCGGTTTCCGCCTATTTACTTCAAGCGGGTGAAATCCGCCGAAGTGGCGACCATGGTGAAGGACGAGGTAGAGCCGCTGGGCGGCTTCATCGGCGATGCCTTCCTGCAGCCGGTGCTGCTCGGCGGCCAGGCGCTGACGGCCATGCTGTTTATCATGGTCCAGAACGTCTGGCTCGGAATGATAGCGGTCGTGATCGTGGTGATCCAGATCGTGCTCATCCCGCGAATGCGGCGGCGGCTGCTGGTGCTCGGGCGCCAACGGCAGTTGACAGCGCGCGCGCTTTCGGGCCGGGTCGGCGAAATCGTCGACGGCATAGGCGCGGTTCACGTTCACGATACGTCAAACTACGAGCGAGCCGACATAGCATCCCGGCTCGGGCTCATCTTCAAGATCCGCTTCGATCTTTACCAATGGAAATTCATGGTGAAGTTCCTCAACAATTTTCTCGCGCAGCTCACGCCCTTTCTGTTCTACATGATTGGCGGGTACCTGGTTATCGGAGGACGGCTGGACGTCGGCCAACTCGTGGCCGTGATCGGCGCCTACAAGGACCTGCCCGGACCGATGAAGGAACTGATCGACTGGGATCAGGATCGGCAGGATGTCCAGGTCAAATATCAGCAGGTCGTTGAACAGTTCACCGTCGAGGGTCTCATTGCGCCGGGAATCGCAGCGCTGACCGTCGACAATCCCGCTCCGATGACCGGTCCGCTGTCGGCGATCAGTCTGTCGATGGCAGACGATGGCGGCGCAATGCTCCTCGACCGTATCTCCCTGCAGGTCAAGCCGGGTGAGACGGTTGCGCTGGTCAGCACCGCAACAGGCGGAGCGGAGGCACTTGCCGAAGCCTTCGCGCGGCTGAACTGGCCAGACAGTGGAAAGGTCACTTCGGGCGCCGATGACCTGCTTGAACTTCCCGAAGCAGTGACCGGCCGGCGCATGTCCTACGCCTCGTCGGATGTTTTCCTGTTCCAGGCAAGCCTGCGCGACAACCTGCTCTACGGGTTGAAGCATGCGCCGCTGACATCGGTGCCTTATGACGGCGCAGCGGCAGACCAGCAGCGTTGGAACATCGAAGAGGCGCGGCGGTCGGGCAATCCGGATCTCGATGTCCACAGCGACTGGGTCGACTATGCTTCCGCCGGCGCTACCGGCCCGCACGACCTCTTTGAAGCCGTGCGCCAGGTCCTCGACGCGGTTCTTCTGTCGCGCGACATTCTGGATCTTGGCTTGCGCTCTTCGGCCGACCTCACGCGTCACACGAAACTTGCCGGGCGGATCGTAGAACTCCGTGCGGCGCTGCGAACCCGGCTGGAAAAAGAAGGGTTGAGCGGGCTGGTGGTTCCTTTCGAACCGGGCGCCTACAACAAGGAAGCGGCGATTGGCCAGAACCTGCTCTTCGGCGCTGCCGCCGGCCCCGAACTAGCCGACAGGGCTCTGGCGGCCAATCCTTATTTCGCGTCGGTGCTGAAGCAAGCCGGCCTCGATCGCACGCTCTACGAAATGGGCATGGATATCGCCAAACAAGCGATCGAGCTGTTTGCCGACCTGCCGCCCGATCACCAGTTCTTCCAGCAGCTCGCCTTCATGAGCGCCGAGGAGATACCAGCTTACGAAACCTTGCTGCAACGGCTCAAGAACCGTCCCTACGAGACGGTCTCGGAGAACGACCGCGCCATGATCGTCACCCTGAGCTTTGCCTATATCGAGCCCCGGCATCGCTTCGGCCTGCTGAGCGACGAATTGATGAACAAGATCGTCGCCGCACGCAACCAGTTCTATGAAGACCTGCCGCCCGAGCTGCAAAACGCGGTCGAACGGTACGATCCTGCCAAATACATTGCCGCGGCCACGGTCATGGACAATGTCCTGTTCGGGCGTCTGGGCAGCAACCATCCCGACGCGCCGGACCGCATACGCTCCATCGTCTATGACATTCTTGATGAACTGGGGCTTTATGCCGAACTGCTGGATGTCGGTTTGGACTTCAACGTCGGTGCCGGCGGCAGGCGGTTGACCGGTGGACAGCGACAGAAGCTCGATGTTGCCCGGGCCCTGCTCAAGCGTCCCGATTTTCTCATTCTCAACCGGCCGCTGTCGGCGCTCGACCAGCGCGTGCAGGACAAGGTGCTGCAAAACGTGCTCGAGGAAGCCAGACGCGACGGCCGTTCGCCGGCAATTGTGTGGGTCGTGACGAATCCGGCAATGGCGATGATGTTCGATCGCGTTATCGTCTTCGACTCGGGTCGTTTGGTGGAGGACGGAACACACGAGGGACTTTTGGCAGGGGACGGTATTCTCAAGGAACTGCTGTCATAGGGCGTTGGAAATTCAGATAGGATCATTCTGCCGGTGGGAACTTGCTGCAGCATCAAGGATTGAGGTTCCAGCCGGTCGGGGTCGCCACCTCAAGTGGTTCGTATTGCCACCCCGAAACGGAATTGATTTCATCTGGGCGTCGGTTGTTCTAGTCTCGCAGACGTGAATTTTGGGAAGGTTTGCGACAATGCTGCTCAAGGATGAGGTTGGAATGCTGCAACGCGTTCCCTTGTTCTCCGGCATAGAGCCGGCAAAGCTCAAGCTGCTTGCGTTCACGTCCGATCGCGTGAGCTACAGCGCGGGCGAGATCCTTTTCCGGCAGGGCGACGAGGGAGACGCCGCCTATGTCATCCTTTCAGGCAAGGCGGATATTCTGGTCGATTCCGACAGCGGACCGATAAAAGTTGCCGAACTGCTGCCAAATTCGATCGTTGGCGAGATCGCCATATTGTGCAACAGCTCCCGCACGGCCAGCGTCAGAGCCGCAAGTCCGGTGGAAGCCTTGAGAATTCGCAAGGATCATTTCCTGAGGCTTATGAAGGAGTTCCCGGAAATGACCATCGAGATGGTGCGGGTCCTCGCCGATCGCCTAAGCCATACGACCGCGGATCTGATCGACGCACGGAGCGCCAAGTAACCAGTGACGCGCGTTTGATCCTCGCCGTTGTGATGGCACCACGGGCGACTGGACTGCGAAGGGGTAGCATGGACGACGACGTTTTCCTGGTCAGGTTTTGGGGCGTGCGCGGCAGCATTTCGGTATCGGGGCCAGAATTCTCCCGCTATGGCGGCAACACAATCTGCATTGAGATGCGATGCGGCAAGCATACGCTTCTGTTCGACGCGGGCTCTGGCCTACGGCCTGCCGGCCACGCGCTTCGGGCGTCGGGCGTGACCGATTTCGACCTGTTTTTCACCCATTGCCATTACGATCACATCATCGGGTTCCCGGCTTTTACGCCGATCTATGATCGGAGCGTCAAGGTGACGCTTTGGTCCGGGCATCTTGCAGGACGCATGACGACCCAGCAGATGATCGATGAGTTCATGCGGCCGCCATGGTTTCCGGTGAGGCTCGATATCTGCAAGGCAAGGCTCGACTGTCGCGATTTCGTATCCGGAGACGTGCTTCGGCCGCGTGAGGGGGTGGTGGTACGAACCGGCAGTCTTATTCATCCGGGGGGCTGCGTGGGCTACCGGGTCGAATGGGGCGGCCGCGTCGTGGCGGTGATCACAGACACCGAGCACGAACCGGACCTGCTTGACCAGACGGTGCTCGGCCTGATCGAAGATGCCGATCTCGTCATTTACGATTGCACCTACACCGAAGAGGAGATGGAACGCCGCCGCGGTAACGGGCACTCGACATGGCAAGAGGGCGTCAAGCTCTGTGAGACGGCCGGTGCGCGGGGGCTTGCGCTGTTCCACCACGATCCGTCACGCACCGACGACCAACTGGACGAGATCGAGAAAATGGCCAAAGACAGGTTTGCCGGCGCCTTTGCCGCGCGGGATGGCCAGACGCTCCAATTTCCAGTCTCATTGCGCAAAAAGGGCTGAGCGGTTTTCCTGTTTTGATGCAATTCCGGACGGAAAACCGTTTCACACTTCTCCTGGAATTGCTCAGAGCGGTTCACCGTTTCACGGAAACGGCAAACCGCTCCGTCTCCTTGTTTTGACGCAATTCCGGACGGAAAACCGTTTCACACTTTTCCTGGAATTGCTCAGAGCAGTTCACCGTTTCACGGAAACGGCAAACCGCTCCGTCTCCTTGTTTCGACGCAATTCCGGACGGAAAACCGTTTCACACTTTTCCTGGAATTGCTTTAGCGGCGCTGCGCTCGATCAATGTCGTGACAGGAAGCCATGTGCAGGCTTCGGTCTGCGCGGTGACTGTGAACAGCCGTTCAAGGAAAAGCCAGGCCGATTCATCGTGCACGAGATGGTGGGTGAGCAGGCCGACCGGTTCGCCGCCGTCGAATGCATGCTGCAATTGCGCGACGATAGCCTGAACCAACAGGTCATGATCGCGGCATCCGCGCGTGCCACGCCAATCCATGATGTCGACATTGCTGTTGATGACCGCCAGCGGAGCCGGCTTCGGCGGTCCATAGACCGACAATGCCGCAAATCCGATCGATCCAAGGTCGGGTACCAAGCCGGCGTCGATCCTGTTCCAGGGCGGCACCAGCATCGGAACGGCACGTGCGCCGTGCAGGCCGATCACACGCGACAGCCCGCGAGCCAGATCATCGAGCACCGCCTCGCGTGGCCGATGCGGGCCAAGCTCCTGCTTCTTCTGGCCCTCGGGCGCATGATTCCGGTGCGCCCAGCCATGGATGGCGACCGTGGCTTGCGGCGCCTCGTCGAGCCGCGCGGCAAGCGTCTCATCAGTCGGGGCCGGAATGACGGCCAGCGTGACCGGTACCGCGAATTCACCGGTGAGGCCGAGCAGCCGATCAAGCGCAGGCGTCGGAGCCACGGCGTCATCGTCGCGCAGCCAGAACTCCGCCTTACGCCCCGCCCGTCGTCGGCGCGCCAACTCTTCCACCAGGGGTTGCCAGATCCGATCGGATGTCATGAAACCGGGATCTTCGCAAGAAGCTCGGCCAGACGCACCGCCGCAGCACCGAGGGAACGTTCTTCGAGGATGAAACGTCTGGCTTCCGCAGCCATGGCGGTTCTTTCGTCGTTACGGACCAGAAGCCTTTCAATGGCGGAAGCGAACGCCGCCACATCGCCCGGTGGGGTGAGAAACCCGGCCTGGCCATTCCGCACGACCTCCGGCACGCCGGCGATGTCCTGGGCCACCACCGGAAGGCCGGCGGCCTGTGCTTCGAGATAGGCAATGCCATAGGCCTCGCCGAAACCCGGCCAGACGTAGATTCCCCCGCTGTAGAGGACATCCGGCACGGCGGCTGGCTCGATCGCGCCGAGCCATTCGATACGGTCGGCGGGCAAGCCGGCGAATTGCGCCTTGACCTCGTCACGGGCCGGCCCGTCCCCGACGATCGACATCGTCCAGCACAGGTGGGCGATCGAACCGAGCGCCTGCGCCAGCATGCGATAGCTTTCCAGCTTGTCGCCTGGGCGCATCATGGCGACGGTGACGAGGCGCGTCCGACAACCCCGTGCCGGCGTTTCCCGGAATGCCGATGTGTCGATGAAGGGCGAAAGCATGCCGTAAGCGGCGTCGGGTATCGCGTCTGCCAGTCCCTGGCGATCCCTTTGCGTGAAGCAGATGTTCAGCGCCGCCTGCTCGACGGCTCGCGCCACCAGCGCTTGCGTGTCGGCCCACAAGCCGGCGTTGCGCCGCCTCGAATAGGAGGCTTCCGCCGTCACATAGGGAACGGCAAAGGCCGACGCCAGCTCGGGCCCGATCAGGTCGGGCGCCTTGTAATAGGGATGATAGGAGAACCAGAGATCGGGCTTGCCGTCACGATCCCAAAGCCGTGTCAGCCGCGCGACTTCCTTTTGGGCCTCGATCCTGAGCGCATCGAAACTTTCCGGCTCCTGTTGGCGTAGATAGAAGCGCAATTCGGAGGCCAGTTCGACGCTATGCCCTCCGCGCTCCAGCGCCTTGATCAGCGCCCGTGCCATCTGGCGGTCGCCGGAGGCAACGGGGTCATTGGGTGACTTCAGCGGCGCATAGAAGGCAATTCGCATCGCCGGAACCTATCATCGGAAGGCCGGCGCAAGTCAATTTCGAAGCATGATCGACTTCACCTGCAAGCAGTAGGAATGTGCTATCTGATGCTCATGGAAACAGCTATCGCGTCCGACCCGTTTGTCGCTTCCCTGCCGGTCTTCGCAAAGTTCGAAAGCGTTGCCGATATCGACAACTATCGACCTCTCCCCGACGGCTGGGCGCTGGCCACCGCCGACATCGTCGGCTCGACCAAGGCGATCGGGGCCGGGCGCTATAAAACCGTCAATATGGCCGGCGCCAGCGTCATTTCGGCGCTGCTCAATGCGCTTGGTCGGCAAGATCTTCCTTTTGTCTTCGGCGGCGACGGCGCGCTCGTGGCGTTCCCCGGCTCGGCGCTGGAGATCACACGCAACGCGCTGGCGGCTGTCCAGAGATGGGTGGCGGACGAACTGGACCTGACCTTGCGCGCCGCAATCGTGCCGATAAAGGACATAAGAGCGCAAGGCCTCGACGTTCGCGTGGCGCGGTTCCAGGCCTCCGAAGCGGTCTTTTATGCCATGTTCGCCGGCGGTGGCGGCAGTTGGGCGGAAGCCGAGATGAAAGCGGGGCGCTACCGCATCGATCCCGCGCCGGCCGGCGCGCGCCCGGACCTGACCGGCCTCTCCTGCCGCTGGAACCCTATCGAAGCCCGGCATGGCGAAATCGTCTCGATCATCGCCATACCGCGGGCTTCGCGCGACTTGCGCGGTTTCCAGTTGCTGGTTTCCGACATCATCGCCCTTGCCGGCAGGCAGGAGCGCGACGGTCACCCGGTGCCGGCGAGCGGGCCGAGCTACAGTCTGCTGCCCGCCGGTCTCGATATCGAGGCGCGGGCCGTGGCGCCGGTCGGACGGCGGTGGCTGGCGAAGCTGTGGGTGGTGTTCCTGATGACGCTTACGGCTGTCACCGATCGATTTGGCTGGACGATCGGCAGGTTCGATCCGAAGATCTACAAACGCGACGTGGCCAGCAATTCGGACTTCCGCAAGTTCGACGACGGCTTGAAGATGACCATCGACGTCGAGGCGGATGTGTTGCAACGGATCGAGAGCCGGCTGAAACAGGCGGAAGAAGCGGGCATCTGCAGCTATGGCCTGCACCGCCAGAAATCGGCCCTGATGACATGCCTGGTCGCCTCGCCGCTACAGCGAGATCACCTTCATTTCATCGATGGCGCGGCCGGCGGCTACGCGATGGCCGCCGCAAGCCTGAAGGCGAAGGCGGCAATCTGACGACGGCCGGCCCGAGAGACGCCGGTGAAGGCTAGAGCAATTCCCGGAAAAGTTTGAGCGGTTTTCCGTCCGGAATTGCGTAAAAACAAGGAGATATGGCGTTTCTCCGTTTCCGTGCACAGTACACGACGCAAGGGTGAGGACGGCTTGGAGTGATTGAATAGAGGATTCTTCGCCAAAAGGATCCTGCCATGGCAATCACGGTTCACGCCGCCCTCATCGAGACCCTAAAACGTCATTTCGCGCTGCGCAATTCGCGGCTGGAAACGCTGGCCGTCCTGATCGTGGGGCTGGTTCAGGGCCGCACGGTCAATCTGAGCCATGTTGCGAGCCATTTCCCGGGAACGGCGCAGCACGGGTCGAACTATCGCCGCCTACAGCGTTTTTTCCAGTCGATCCGGCTGGATCAGGCAGTTGCTGCGCAGCTCGTCGTGCGGATGCTGAACCTGTCGCGGCCCAAATACTTGGCACTCGACCGCACCAACTGGAAGGTCGGCTGCAAGGATATCAACATTCTCATGCTGGCCATCGTGACACGGCGCTTCCGCGTGCCGCTGCTGTGGACGGTGATCGATCACCAGGGCAACAGCAACACCGGCCAGCGCATCGAACTGATGCGACGTTATCTGAGCCTGTTCGGCGCGGCCTCGATCGAACTGCTGCTCGCCGACCGCGAGTTCATTGGCGCCGACTGGGTCAAATTCCTCATCGAAAACAAGGTCCCATTCGCCATTCGCGTCAAGCAGGGCCAGTGCGTTGCCCCGGCCGATGGACGGCTCTGGACGATCACGTCCCTGCTGCGCCGCCGCCGCAAGAGCCGCGGCCTCACCACCTTCCAAGCCTCCTTGCCCGACGCATCCACCGTTCTGTCCTTTGCCGTCAAATGGATCGACGGCAGAAAAGGCCAGCCAGGCGAATGGCTGATCGTCATGACCAACAGCCCCGATGCCAAGGCGGCAATAGGCGCCTATAAGAACCGTTGGGCCGTCGAATGCCTGTTCGCCGATGCCAAGACACGCGGCTTCAACATGGAAGACACCAGGATGACGGCCCCAGGCAAGATCGACACCCTGACCGCCATTCTCGCCATTGCCGTAACCTGGACCTATCGATGCGCGACCCAAACCATGGGCATCAAGGCGATCAAGCGAAAGGTGCATGGCCGACGCGAGAAGTCGTGGTTCCGCACCGGCCTCGACGCGCTCAGGGCATGGATCACCTTCGCACCCGAAAACGCTCTGCGAGCCTGGCAAAGCGAATTCCCAAAACGCATCAAAAACCTATGAGTCGTGTACTGTGGTTTCCGTGAAACGGTGAAACGCGCTACGGCGTCCGAGCCGACGAATTTTTGCCCGATGTCAGGATGGTGATTGCACTTAACAGGCAGCCTCTCCACATAACGCCGCAGAAAATAGATGCAGTCGCGCCTGCTCCCTGGCCGCAAGGACAGTCATCCGGGAACCTCTTCGCCGCTTTTGCCGTCGGAGCCGGCCCCCTTGCCGTCGGCAATCCTAGCTTTGGGTCGTTGGCGCACTGTGTTATGGCGGGTCAAAGGACGATGGCTCCGTCTTCGACGGGTTTCGGGATAGCATGAGCGCAGCGCACGCAGAAATTTCCACCATTCTCATGGACAAGGTCGCCGATTGGCTGAACCAATCGGCGCTGGCGGGCCACGACCTTGAGACATTGATAAAGGGCTTTTGCGAACGGCTGGCTGCTGCCGGCCTGCCGCTGAAGCGGGTGCATCTGAGCTTTTCGATGCTTCATCCGCTCTATGATGCGCTTGGCTTCACCTGGTTTCGCGGCGAGGGCCTGGAAGTGGAAAGCTTCCGCAGCAAGCCCGGCGTGCCGTCCGACAGGTTCCTCACCAGCCCATACTACCATCTGCTCAGCAATAAGCTCGACCATCTGCGCCGCCGGCTCGACCCGTCGATGCCGTCGGAGTTTCCTGTTTTCGACGACCTCAGGCTCATGGGCGTCACCGACTACATGGCTTTCGTCCTGCCCTTCAGCGGCAACACCAGTCAGGGCATGATGGGGTCCTGGTCGACCGACAGCGCTGGAGGTTTCAGCGACAGCATGATCTCGGCGCTGCTGCGCATCCAGAGCCATCTCGCTATCGCGACCAAGATGGCGGTGCTCACCAAGCTCGCCGACAACATGATGACCACCTATCTCGGCGGCGACGCCGGCAAGCGCGTGCTTGACGGTCAGATCAAGCGGGGCGAGGGAGATACTATCCGGGCCGCACTGGTGATGGGCGACATGCGCGGGTCCTCAAAGCTTGCCGAAACCTCCGGCCGCGAAATCTATATCGATACGCTCAACCAGTTTTTCGACGCCGTTGCTGCACCTTTCAATCGCAAAGGCGGGCAGATCATGAGTTTCATCGGTGACGGCTTCATCGCCGTCTACCCTTGCGAAAGGCACCGCTCGCAGTCCGAGATAGCCTGCCAGGCTGCCCTTGCGGCCGCGCACAAGGCCACGGCGCGCATGACGGATCTCAATCTGCGCAGAAAGGAAAAGGGCCTGTCCGATATAAAATTCGGTCTCGGCCTCCATGTCGGCAATGTGATGTTCGGCAATGTCGGGCTTACCGACCGACTGACATTCTCTGTCTTCGGCTCGGCTGTAAACGAGGTCCAGCGTCTCCAGACCCTGACCAAGAAGTATCCGCACAGCGTTCTCGCCAGCAAGGACTTCGCCAGCTATTGCGGCGCCAACAGCTGGCTGACGCTCGGCAACGAGGAACTGGTTGGCATCAAGCAGAAGCTGACGGTGCTTTCACCCGATCTGTCGGGCGCTCTCGCGCTCGATGAAGACGGTGCGCTGGAGCCGATTCACGGCCGGATGTCGGACGCCGAGCAGGTCATGCTGCTTCATCGCGATGCCGCGCGGATATCGGCGGGCGACCCAAGCAAGATCCAATAACCGCCACGATCTGATCCCGACGCCTTTTGGGCAGACAGTGCGGTCACCGGGTCCGCCTGCCGACGACCGTTTCGAATCCAAGTTGCTCTGGGCTGGCAATGCGCTAGTCTCGCTTTCTGGGACCCGCCAGAGTGGGGCTGGTGTGAGCATGAATTCGAGTGTTGATCTGCTGCGGATCGAAGATGTCGGCATCTCCTTTGCCATTATCGGGGGGCCGTTGCATGCCGTCAGGCGCGCAAATCTTCGCGTCCTGCCCGGCAAGGTTACCGCGCTTGTGGGCGAGTCGGGTTCGGGAAAATCGGTTCTCAGCCAGGCAGTGATGGGCATCTTGCCCAACACGGCCCGTGTTCGCGGCCGTGTCCTGTTTTCCGATCCTGAAAAGCCCGGCATGACGCAGGATATCCTGCAGATGCCGCGTGATGGACCCGAGATCCGGGCGTTGAGAGGCAGCCGCATAGGCAAGATCTTTCAGGAGCCGATGACATCGCTGTCGCCGCTGCACACGATCGGCAACCAGGTCAGCGAATCGCTGCAGATCCATACGCCCATGACCCGGGCGGAGCGCATGGCGCGGACCGAGGAAATGCTCGGCCTTGTCGGCTTTCCCAATCCCAAGCGCGCCTATGACATGTATCCCTTCGAACTTTCGGGAGGGTTGCGCCAGCGCGCCATGATCGCCATGGCGCTTATCTGCCGGCCCGCCCTGTTGATCGCCGACGAGCCGACGACGGCGTTGGACGTCACTATCCAGGCGCAAATCCTGCAATTGCTGCGCGGGCTTCAGACCAAGCTGAACATGGCGATGCTGCTGATCACGCACGACCTGGGCGTGGTCGCCAATGTCGCCGACGAGGTGGTGGTCATGTACCATGGCGAGATCATGGAAGCGGGACCTGTCGAGGCGATATTCCGCCGGCCAGGCCACCCTTACCTCAAGGGCCTGATGGCAGCCGTTCCGCATTTCGACCTGAAGCCTGGCGAAAGGCTGAAGGCGCTTCGCGAGGTGCCGGTGAATGTCGGGAGCCTGCTCGGCAAGCAGACGGCGCCGGCATCGAAGGGGCCGGACGACATCCTGCTGTCGGTCAGGGATCTGAAAAAGACCTTCACCATCCGCAAGTCCGGATGGTTCGGCGGGAATCATCAAACCACTGTTCGCGCCGTGGACGGCGTGAGCTTCGATATCCGGCGGGGTGAGTGCCTGGGTCTGGTCGGCGAAAGCGGCTCCGGTAAAACCACCGTCAGCAAGATCCTGATGCGGGCCGTCACCCCCGGCGGGGGATCCGTGATCTTCAACGGCCGCGATGGACCGATCGACGTCCTGGAAGGCGAGGGAGACACCCTGCGCACGCTGCGCGCGAAAATCCAGATGGTTTTCCAGGATCCGGTCTCGTCGCTTTCACCTCGCATGACGGTGGAGAACATCTTGAGCGAGCCGCTGGAAATCCATCAGCGTGGCAATGCCGCGTCCCGACTTGCCACGGTCAAGAGCCTGATGCAGGCAATCGGGCTCGATCCGCGCTTCATCAAGCGTTATCCGCACAGTTTCTCCGGCGGGCAGCGTCAGCGTATCGGCATTGCGCGCGCATTGGCGCTGGGACCTGAACTCCTGATCTGCGACGAACCGGTTTCGGCGCTCGATGTCTCCGTCCAGGCGCAGATCCTCAACCTTCTGAAGGACCTGCAGAAGGAACTGGGGCTGACCTACCTGTTCATATCCCACAACCTGGCGGTGGTGGACTACATGGCGGACCGCATCGCGGTGATGTGCGGCGGGCGTATCGTCGAGCTTGCGCCGCGCGAAATCCTGCTCAGGAAGCCGATCCACCCCTACACGCGCTCGCTGGTCGCCGCGGTGCCTTTCCCGGATCTCGACAGGCCGATGGATTTCAAGACGCTGAAGCTCAGCGGCGCTTCCGACCCCAGCGCATGGGGACCGCAATTCCGCGACGAGGGCGAGGAGGATACGCTGTCGCCGCTCGATCTTGGCGGCGGCCACCTTGTGCTGGCCCGACGTTCGGCCGATGTCAGCGAGTTGCGCCATTGATCAGCCGACGCACCGTCCTTGGACTCCTGGCTTCGGCATTTGTGCCGGGCACGTTGCGCGCCGGCGATCTGGAGCCGGAATTTCTTCAGCCGCTGCTGATAGCCAAGGCGCTGCCGCCACTCGCCGAACGCTTGCCCAAGAGCCCGCGCGTGTTGAATCTCGCCGCGATGGGCCGGCAGCCCGGCCAGTATGGCGGCACGCTGCGCACGATCATCGGCAGCCAGAAAGATATCCGGCTGATGACGATCTATGGCTATGCCCGTCTGGTCGGCTATGACGAAAAGCTCAACCTGCAGCCCGACATTCTCGAAAGCTTCGACGTCGCGGACGATCGCGTATTCACCTTCAAGATACGGGAAGGACATAAATGGTCCGACGGCAGCCTGCTGACGCCGGAGGATTTTCGCTATTGCTGGGAGGATGTCTGGCTGAACGACGAGCTTTCGCAAGGCGGGCTCGCCCCTGTCCTGCTGGCGGACGGCAAGCCGCCAAGCTTCGAGATCGTCGATCCGTTGACGGTGCGCTACAGCTGGGACGCGCCCAATCCCGACTTCCTGCCCAAACTCGCTGCCGCTTCGCCGCTATCGCTTGTCCTGCCGGCGGCCTATCTCAAGCAGTTCCACAAGAAATACCAGGATCCATTCCGGCTCGCCGGCCTGATGGAGGAGAACAGGGCTAAGAAATGGACGCTCCTGCATATCCGCATGTCGCGGCAGTATCGCCCGGAGAACCCGGAACTGCCGACGCTCGATCCCTGGCAGAACCGGACCAAGCCGCCGGCTGAGCAGTTCATCTTCGAGCGCAACCCGTTCTTTCATCGAATAGACGAGAATGGCCGGCAACTGCCCTATGTCGACCGGATCGTCATGAGTGTCAGCTCGTCGGCGATCATTTCCGCCAAGACCGGTGCAGGCGAGAGCGACCTGCAATGCATGGGAATCGACTTTTCCGACTACTCCTTCCTCAAGGACGCAGAGAAGCGCTACCCGGTGAAGATGCATCTGTGGAAACGCACACAGGGTTCGCGGCTGGCGCTGCTGCCCAATCTGAATTGTGCCGACCAGGTGTGGCGTGGCCTTCTTCGCGACGTGCGCGTGCGCCGCGCGCTTTCGCTCGCCGTGGACAGGCGCGAGATCAATTTGGCCGTGTTCTACGGATTGGCTCAGGAAAGTGCCGATACGGTCCTGCCGGAGAGCTCGCTCTACCGGCCGGAATTCGCGAAGGCCTGGGTCGCCCATGATCCCGACCGGGCCAATGCCCTGCTCGACGAGGTCGGGCTTCAGAGGCGTGACGATGACGGCCTGCGGATCCTTCCCGATGGACGCCCGGCGCAGGTCATCGTGGAAACGGCCGGCGAAAGCACGCTGGAAACCGACGCGCTCGAGCTCATCACCGATCATTGGCGCCAGATCGGCATCGCCCTGTTCATCCGGACTTCGCAACGCGACATCTTCCGCAGCCGCGCACTTGGCGGCCAGATCATGATGTCGATGTGGTCGGGCATCGACAATGGCGTGCCGACCGCCGACATGAACCCGTACCAATTGGCCCCCACCATGGACGACCAGCTGCAATGGCCGTTATGGGGCGCTCACTACTTGTCTCATGGCACGCTCGGCGAGGCGCCGGACCTGCCGCCCGTGGTTGAGCTGATGGCTTTGCTCAAACGCTGGAACACATCGACCAACGCCGCGGAGCGCGCCGAAATCTGGAATTCAATGCTGTCGATCTACACCGATCAGGTGTTTTCGATCGGCACGGTGAACGGAACGTATCAGCCGGTTCTGGCGTCCTCGCGGCTGCGCAATCTGCCTGACAAGGCGCTCTACGGCTACGACCCGACCTCCTATTTCGGCGTCTATATGCCGGACACATTCTGGCTTGGAGAGTCCTGAGCGTGCTTCGATATATCGCCTGGCGCATCACCGTGATGGTTCCAACGCTGCTGATCATATCGGCGCTGGTGTTCACGATCATCGAACTTCCCCCAGGCGACTATTTCGACAGCTATGTCGCCGAGCTTCGGGCTCAGGGCGAAGCGGTGGATTCCGATCGCATCGTGATGATGCGCAAGGAGTACGGTTTCGACAAACCGCCGGTCATTCGCTACTTCTACTGGGTCGGCGGGATGCTGCACGGCGATTTCGGCTATTCCTTCGAATATGAGCTGCCGGTTCGCAACGTCATCGGGGACCGAATGTGGCTGACCGTGCTGGTTTCCTTCGTCACGATCATCTTCACCTGGCTCATCGCCTTTCCGATCGGCATGTACTCCGCCACGCATCAATACAGCTGGGGCGACTACGGCCTGACTTTCCTCGGCCTTCTCGGCCTTGCCATTCCGAACTTCATGCTGGCGCTGATCCTGATGTATTTCGCCAATATCTGGTTCGGTACGTCCATCGGCCATCTCATGGACCAGCAATATCTCGGCGAGCCGATGAGCTGGGCCAAGGCGAAGTCGATCCTCGCCCATCTCTGGATCCCGGTCTTGATCATCGGCACCGGGGGCACGGCAAGCATGATCCGGCGGCTGCGCGCCAATCTGCTCGATGAGCTTCACAAGCAATATGTCGTGACCGCGCGCGCCAAAGGCCTGCATCCCTTCAAGGCGCTGGTCAAATATCCGCTGCGCATGGCGCTCAATTTCTTCATTTCAGACATCGGCTCCATCCTGCCGGCCATCATCTCCGGCGCCGAGATCACGGCGATCGTGCTGTCCTTGGAGACGACCGGGCCGATGCTGATCCAGGCGCTGCAAAGCCAGGACATGTATCTGGCAGGGTCGTTCCTGATGTTTCTCGCCTTCCTGACGGTCATCGGCGTCCTGATTTCCGACCTGGCGCTGGCGCTGCTTGATCCGCGAATTCGTTTGCAAGGCGGCAGCACCAAATGAACACGCAATCGCCGCTGCCCGCTCCGGGTGCCCCACTGCAACACTACGTGTCCATCGCGCCATTCGACCTGCAGTCGGTCGAGGCGATGACGCCGGAGCAGTCGAAGGTCTTCCAGGCATCGCAATTGCGGCTGATGTGGTGGAAATTCCGACGGCACCGGCTTGCGCTTATATCCGGCATATTCCTGGCAGCGCTTTATCTCTCGATACTGATCTGCGAGTTCCTGGCGCCCTACAATCTGCACACGCGCAACATGGACTACATCTATGCGCCGCCGCAGCAGGTGCACCTGTTCGACAACGGCCAGTTCGTCGGGCCGTTCGTCTATGGCCGCCGGATGACGCTGGACATGGACACGCTCAAGCGGAACTACATCGACAGAAAGGACGATGTTCAGCGGATCCGTTTCTTCTGCAAGGGCGACAGCTACCGGTTCTGGGGCCTGATCGAAGGTGACATGCATCTTGTCTGCCCTGCCGAAAACGGCCAGCTCTTCCTGGCCGGCACCGACCGGCTGGGACGCGATGTGTTCTCGCGCATCATCTATGGCGCGCGCATTTCACTGACAATCGGTCTTGTCGGCATCGCTTTCAGTTTCCTGCTCGGCATAATCATCGGCGGACTGGCCGGCTATCACGGCGGTATCTTCGACCTGATCGTTCAACGGATAATCGAAGTCCTGCAATCGATCCCCAGCATTCCGCTATGGCTGGCCCTGGCGGCGATCATGCCGATAACCTGGAGTCCGATCCTGATCTATTTCGGCATCACCGTCATCCTCGGCCTGCTCGACTGGACCGGACTGGCGCGGGCCGTGCGTTCGAAGCTTCTGGCCTTGCGCGAGGAGGACTACGTTCTGGCCGCGCAACTGATGGGCGCCAGCAGCGGCCGCATTATCCGGCGGCATCTCATTCCCGGCTTCATGTCGCATCTGATCGCGACGGCGACGATCTCCATACCTGGGATGATCCTGGGCGAGACGGCGCTGAGCTTCCTCGGGCTTGGCCTGAGGGCGCCGATAACCAGCTGGGGCATCCTGCTCACCGAGGCGCGCAGCGTCAGCGTGATCGCCTTCTATCCATGGCTGCTTTTGCCGATCCTCCCCGTCATTCTCGTCATCCTGGCCTTCAACTTCCTCGGCGACGGCTTGCGGGACGCCGCAGACCCCTACAAGTGATACCGCCGTTCCGCCGCGCGCCCGGCTGCCCGCTCCGCCCGGCACGATCCCAGCCGGGCCGAACCGCTCTATCTCTTTGTTTTGACGCAATTCCGGATGGAAAGCCGTTCACACTTTTCCTGGAATTGCTCTATATGCGGCGAAGGCTCGATCGGGGTCCAACAAGTCGCCCTCGGGTTTCACTCGCGAACCGTTCCGGTCGCGGGCATTGCCGATCCCTTGAGCTGGTTCAGGACACAAACGCATATGTCTCGCCTCGAGAGTTTCATCCGCAGGCTGACCGCACAGCGCGACATTCTCGATCAGGTCTGCGTGGAGGTGGCCAAGATCGAAGGCCCCGTGATCGAGCTCGGCCTCGGCAACGGCCGAACGTTCCATCATCTGCGCGAGCGCCTGCCCGGACGGCGGATCGTGGCGTTCGATCGCGCATTGGCCGCGCACTCCAGCTCGGTACCCGAACCTGAAAACCTCGTGCTCGGCGAGATACGCGAGACGGCGAGACGGTTCATTGGCATCGAGGCCGCTCTTGTCCATGCCGACATCGGCACCGGCTATGAAGATCGCGACGCGGTGACCTGCACCTGGCTCCCCGACCTGACCGCGCGCCTCCTTCGCGTCGGCGGCATCGCGGTCAGCGGCACACCGCTCGATCACCCGCAGTTGCAACGCCTCCCGCTGCCGCCTTCGGTGCCCGCCGATCGCTATTTTGTCTGCAGGCGCGTGTGAGAGCCGAACCAAGTCTTCAGGGGATCGTGTAGACCGCTATCTCTCGCTCGATGCCGCGCAGCGAGACCTCGTGCGGCACGGGCGTCAGCGCGTTCCTGTGCAACAGATCGGCGGTGAGATTGTCCTCGACGACCGCGCGAGTGGCGAAGATCGCCTGTGCGGTAGCGAGGTTCTGGACCCGCGAAGCAATGTTGACCGTCTGGCCGAAATAATCCTGCCGCTCGTTCATGGACACGGCGATGCAGGGGCCGGCATGGACCCCGATCTTGAGCAGCAGATCCTCGCGCCCGCTTTTGTCGTTGAGCGCACGCATGGCTTCGCGCATCCTGAGGGCTGCGGCAATCGCACGATCAGGCGTCGCGAAGGTCGCCATCACCGCATCACCGATCGTCTTCACCACCGCGCCTGCCTCCGCCGCGACGATCTCGTGCAGAACCTGGAAATGCTCGCGCACGAGATCGAAGGCCGAAAGGTCGCCCACCCGCTCGTAAAGCGCGGTCGATCCGCGCAGGTCGGTGAACAGGAATGTCAGGCTGGTGATCTTCAGGCGCTGGTTGATGTCGAGCGTATCCGTGCGATAGAGATCGCGGAACGTCTGGTTGGTGAGCAGGCGCTTGGCGGTGACGAAGGGCCGGCGTTTGCCCAGGAAATCATGCAATGCCTGGCCGGCGATGAAGACCGTCGGCAGCACGCGGGTGTCGGTCCTGTTTTCCAGCGAAATGCGCAACGGGCCGGGTTGCATCTCCAGCGTCTGGCTCTGGACATGCTCGCGGTCGAAGACCAGTGAGAGGCTGCGGCGCTCCTTTGTCGGCTCGCCCTTCACGTCGATGAACTGCGCCGAATGGGTGACCGGCTCGAAGACGATGACGAATTCGGACGGAAGCTGTATTGGCAGAACCGCCTTTTCACCGGGCGCAAGCTCGATATCCTCCAGCGAGAACGCTTCCATCGTCTTCGCGAAATCCCCATCCTGCAGATCGACGCCGGACGCCCAGTAGATCTGGCGGAAATACTCCACCATCGGCAGTTCATGCGGATTGTGGGCGGCAATCCTGCGCATGCGGGGACTGACGGTGAATGTCACTTCGACCATCTCATCGAGGGTCGGCGAATAGCCCGAGGAGCACAGCGCGCAGGTGTACTCGTCCTTCTGCAGGGTTTTCAGCGTGGCGTTCGTGTCGAGCACGCCGCCGCAGCCGGGACACAGAACATTCCAGGAAATGTCGAAGATGCCGACCCGCGCCGCATGGAGAAAGGCGCCTATGGCGCGCTCCTCGTCGAGACCATGCTTGCCGGCGAAGGCCAGCGCATTGATGCGGCAGAGTTCGTGGTCCTCGCCTTCCGCGATGGTTCGCCTGATCGCGTCGACTGCCAGTGGATCGACATCGGCCGATTGCCGCAGACGCGAGAACAGATCCTGAGCTTCGTTCATCGTGCAGGCTCCGGAAAATGCGCCCCGTGGCGTGTTGACCGGACCGCGCTGGTCCGAGTGCTCCATGTTACTTCGAAACGGACCGTAGGGCGATTCGAATAGACAAGCCTAGTGACAGCCCAATTCCATTCGGCCGATTTTCACCGGCCGCAAGCGGCACTATGATGGCCCACGGGCATTCATCTTTGGGGCTCTCTCCCATGCCGACATCCGACAATCCACCATTTCCCCCGACCCTGCGCCTTTTCTCTCTGGCGGTCATTATCGTCCTGATCGTGGGTGCCGGCCTGTTTTTCGCGCCCGTGCTGGTCAAGCCGCGCTGGCCCTGGGCCGTCACGCCGTTCAATGCCCGCTTCCTCGGCGGTTTCTACACCGCCGAGATGGTCGTGATGGCGGCGCTGCTGTTGTGGAACCGCTGGTCGCCCGGCAGGCTCGTGCTCGTCATGGCCTTCATCTTCACCGTGATCGTGTCGGCGGCTTCGTTCATCAATCTCGGCTATTTCAACTTCGGGCGCAAAGCGCCCTGGCTCTGGTTCTTGGTCTATCTTGCCTCGGCCGCGGTATCCGGGCTGTTCCTGTGGCGGACCAGGGCCCTTCCTTCTGCAAAAGGCGTGACCTTAAACCCGGCATGGCGCGGCTACCTGCCGGTGGAATCGGCAATCCTTGGACTTTATGGCGTCGGCCTGTTGCTGTTTCCGCTGACATTCAGCGGCATCTGGCCATGGCCGGTCGATGCCTTCCACGCTCAGGTCTACAGCGCCATCTTCCTCGCCGGTGCAGGAGGCACATATCTCCTCTGGGCAAGCGCGCCGCGCGAGGAACTGCTGGTACTCGGCCTGGCGCAGTTCCTGGTCGGCCTGCTCGCCATCCTTGGCCTCGCCATCACCGACGCTGCGGTGCACCGGATCGACTGGACGGCGGCCGGGACTTTGTGCTGGCTCGCCCTTTTCGCCTGGATCGGCATCAGCGGCGCCTTCAAACTCTACGCCGCCTCCCGGTATTTCGGCTCGCAAGCGGCACCATAAGGTGCAGAAACGGCTGGATTTTCAGGTGACGTCCGGTGCATCGTGCCGGACCTATTGCCTTAGAGCATTTCACCATTTCAAAGGAAATGGCGAACTGCTCTATCTCTTTGTTCTGACGCAATTCCGGGCGGAAAACCGCTCACACTTTTCCTGGAATTGCTCCAACCAGGAACGCCATGACCAGCACGACCTCGCCATCCGCCAAGAAAATCCAGCCGCAGCTCCGATCCGTCCGGCCAAGCGATGCGGAGGCGCTTTGCGCCATCTTCAACATGCCAGGTTTCCGCTGGGGCACGTTCAGGATGCCCTTCGAGATGGTGGAGCAGGTGGAGCGACGCATCGCCAAGTCCGGTCAGGAGACCACCTGGATCGTTGCGGAGCTGGATGGCAAGGTCGTCGGCCATGGCCGCCTGGAGGTGCAGGGTTCGCCGCGCCGCTCGCATATCGGCGAGATCAATATCGGCATTGACGATGCCTTTGTCGGCAAGGGCATCGGTTCTGCCATACTTGGCACGCTGCTCGACGTGGCCGACAACTGGCGGGCCCTGAAGCGGGTCGAACTGACCGTCTATGCCGACAACGAACCGGCCATCCGTCTCTACACAAGCCACGGCTTCGAGGTCGAAGGTCGGCATGTGAAGGCCGGTTTCGCCGACGGGCAGTACCGCGACCTCCTCAGCATGGCCCGGCTGCGGTTCTAGGGATCGACCGTCTGGCCTTGGCGAACCGGTCTCCCTTGGCGATTGCAGCGCAAGCGGCTAGACGGGACCGATGAGCGCCGTCCTTGATCCAACCCCTGCGCCGCCGGCGGAAATCCTGGCTGTGCTGTCGCTGCTCTGCCCGGAAGTCGTGCGCGACATCGAGCAGAAGTGGAATGCCCCGGTTTCCGACTACGCCCGCCATCTGTGGCGGCCGGTGGCAAGGCCCGCATCGCACCCGGCGATCGCTGCCCGCTCGATCCTGCGCGAAATCCTGCATCAGCGCCTCGGCGCGATCATGCGGCCTGAGCAGATCGGCAAGGCCCTCGAAGAGTTCGAGCAACGACCGGTGATCCAGTCCGGCCTGCACTGCCTGCTTCTGATGGACCGGATCACCTTCGATGCCCTCCTGTTCGCCTGGCTCGGCGCGGTCGAAAACGGGCTGTCGGCCTTCGTCGGCTTCATGGGAACGACGATGACCATGGAGACGATTGGCCGGGAGGGGCCGGGATGGCTCGACGTCGGCGACGACAAGGTCAACCTGTTTGGCATGGGGCGCCACAAACTGTGCCGCAAAAGCGCCTGCGCGGCCGGACCCGTCTCCCTCAACAAGCGCGCGCTCGAAGCGGTGGGCGATGAAACGGATGCCAGCCGCTGGCTGGGCACGCTGCTGGCCAGCCGGGACAAGGTGTTTGGAACCGCCGCGGATGCGCTGACAGCCCTCAACGAGGATCTGATCGCCGATTGGGACCGTTCCGGCATGGCCCTGCCGGTTTTCATCGATGAGCGATTCGCAGCCGCTGTCATGGCGCGGCACCTGGAACATGACGACAGTCTTCTTTCCAGGCTGCTCATTGAACCCGCACGACGCCAGCGTCTCGAGCATGCCTTGCAGGAGGCCGCATCGGGTCCATTCGGCAGATTCCTGCCCAACGCCACGGACTATTTCTGGGGTATCCGCGAGCAGCGCGTGCACAGGCTCGTCCTCGAGAACGGGCAGCTGATCGAGCCCGACAGGCCGCATGGTCTTGCCATCCCGTTCGAGCGGCCGCATCTCAAGCAGGCGCTGCTCGACGGCGTGCTGCTGCCGAACCTGTTCCTGACGTTCCTCGTCCTTGCGTTATTGCCGCGGGTGCGGGTTGTTGGCGGCCTGAGACAGATTGGCTATGTGGCGCTTTTCCACTCGATCCTGCTGGCTGCGCTGGACGAAGACGCACCGGAAGAGCGCGATCTGGCCGCCGAGCTGCAGGTTCGGGAAAACGCCTGGGGCATGCGGGTCATCGATGAGATGATCTCGGTCCGCGAGCAGCTTGCCGCCCTGCCGGAAGGGGCGCTCTTCCCGGACCTGCTCCGGCAATACCGATCGCGGACATTCGCCGAGACGACCGACGACCTGAAACTGGTTCGCGAAAACGCCCGCTGGCGCAAGATCGGCCGGGCAGAGATCAAGGCGAGCTAAGCCTCACGGCGACTGTCGGTGCCCCCGGCTTCCGATCCGCCGCTTCATTCGAGCACGGCCTCGACAATGGCGACAAAGTCATCGAGCGAGCGATCGCCACGAATCTCGATGCGTGGAAGATCGATGAGATCGCAATCGAGGTCCGCCGGCCCGTGTCTGCCGCCAAAGCCGATTCGATAGCCGCACTCCCTGGCAAGCCGGCCAAGCCGTCGGTCGGTGACAGAGAAAGGTGCCGCGAACGCCGTGGTCGACCGACTGGTCCAGCGTTCGATGAACATACGCGAACGCAGGAGCTCGGCGGCCAGCTCAGAGCTCGACAGGCCGTCGATCGCGCGATGGGTCGCCATATGGCTTCCGAAGAACGCACCTTCGCCGGCGATGCGTCGCACCGTCCCGGCGTCCATAAGCGGCGTCGGCGGACCGCTGAACGCGTCCCACCGCGCACTTTCACCCACCAGGTCCGTCACCAGGAACACTTCCGCGGTCAGGTCGTTCGCGCGCAACGTCGGCCAGGCGTGATCGGCAAAGTTCTGGAAGCCGTCATCGAAGGTGATGAGCACCGGGCGGCCGGCGAAAGGGTGACGGTTGGCGATGAACCATTCCAGTTGCTCGGACGTGATCGCGTGGAAGCCATTGGCTCGCAGCCACGCCATCTGGCCGGCGAATGCGGTTGGCGTGCACCGATAACGGGCGAGCGCGGCCGGACCGTCATCGGCGACGCTGTGATACATGAGGATAGGGATACGCTGCCGCCGCTCGCTGCGTGCGACGTCTCGGCGCAGGGCCCGTGCCCCGCCCCAGACGATCTTTCGCGCAACCCCGATTTCGATGGGCGCGCGGATTGGCACATGATCAATCACCGGCTCCATCGCCACGTCGTCCGGCGACAGGCGGCGGAAGCGGTCTATGCGATAGAGCTCGGTCTGGATCGATCGATCGAGGACGACGCCGTCGATCCCTGCCAGCGTCTCCGCGATCGCCTGCGCACCGAATGTGTTCCAGTCGAAGCCCGTCCTTTCAATATTGTCACCGAGCACGAATGCGTGCGCGCTTATGAAACTGCCGCCAGGCGCCAACGCCTCGACGACCTTCTTTGCGACGCGCCGCAACTCGGCGAGATCGTCCAGGTAGTAGAGCACTTCCGAACAGACGATCAGATCCATCTCGCCCGGCAGCGTGTCCGCGGCGAAATCCAGCACGCCGAACTCGACATTCGGCTGATCGCTGCATCGCGCGCGCGCCCGCCCGATGGCTATGGCAGAGATGTCGGTCGCGGTCAGATGGCCCACGCGCGGCGCCAGCCGCCGCGTGAAGTGGCCCTCCGCGCAGGCCAGCTCAAGCGCCCGCCCGATAGGACCCGCAGGCAGAATTTCGAGCTGCCGCTCATATTTTTCCTGCTCATAGGGCGAACCGTAGTTCCAGGGATCCTCGGTCGCGAAATAGCGATTCCAGAACGACATGCGATCATTGTCGTGGGCATCCGCGGCCGGTCTACGACGCGGCGCTGCAAGAGGTTTTGCAGGTTCGGCGCTCGACCGAACCAGCCTCCGCGCTTCCGCGGCCAATCGCGCAAGCTTGCCGAAATGGCTGTCCCGATCAGACCGGCGTCCCGACACGGACAACGATGCCTCGGCTGCAAGCATGTTCGACGTGTCGGCACCGGCGCCCGGCGCAAGCCGCTCGGGAGGCATGAGATTCGAGATCAATTCAATCCAATGACGCCTTGTCACCGTCCCGAGCGCGGCGAACTGCACGCGAGCCTCGATCCGGCCATCCATCATCAGACAGGCATGGATCTGATCGATCCCTTCCGGAAGTTCGATCGCGGTCGGATTTCTGGCGTCGACGCGAATTCCGAGTGTCCGCGCCAGCCTGCGCGGCGCGTCAAGATCGTCGCAGTCGAGAAGCATTTGCTCAAGGTGATATTGGGCACGGCGACCGGCCACGGGATCTCCCCAGACCTTGCCGAGTTCGATGATCAGCTCGGCGAGGGAGGCGCCGAACCTGTCCCACCTGGCCGCCAATTGCGCCGGCACCGACAGGCTTCCCACGATCAAGCCGTCGACGATCACCCTGGCGACCTTGCGCGCCCACTTACGCCCCACCGGGAGCGCGCGCAGGGGCTGCGGGTTGATCGGGCGCGAGCCGCGGCCGCAATCCGACGCGGCGTTCCACAACGCGAACCACGCGAGCGCCTCGGAAGCGGTACAGCCGTTTGCCTCGATCGCTCCATTGGCGTGAGCCGGTGCCGGGTGCTTGACCCTGGGATCGGGAGAAAAGCCGCGGGCGATCACGATCTCCGCGTCTGCCATCATCTGCGTCGAATTGCGGGAGAGCGAGTCGGGGCCGATCCGATGGAAAGCGAGCGGCTCGTCGACCATCACCCAACGTTTGCCCAGACGCGCGAGGCGCTGCCACAGGTCCCAGTCCTCGCAGGTGCGCAGCGACACATCGAAGCCGCCCAACTCGACAATCGTCTCCCGGTCGACCAGCAGCGCGTGAGTGCGAATGGCGCACCGGCGAGCGAATGTTTCGAAGGGCTGGATCGCGACCTCCGGTGCGATGCTCGACGGGGTGAGGCCGCCATCGGGCATCACGCGGCGAGATCCGCAATAGGCGGCCACCGCCTCGGGAGCGGCTTTCAGCGCGGCCAGCATTTTCGCGAGAAAGCCGGCATCCACCCAATCGTCCGCGTCCAGAAACACGAGCCAGCGGCCCCGCGCTGTCGAAATCCCGCTGTTGCGCGCGCCGGCGGCGCTCTGCGCGCAAGAGCTCAACGTCCGAAATCGGGCATCGCGCTTCGCATAACCCGCGATCATCGCGGGGGTGCGGTCCGTGGAGGCGTCATCGACGATGATCGCCTCCCAATCCACAATTTCCTGATCGAGAAGGCAATCGAGCGCGCGCGCCAGCGTTGCCTCCGCGTTGTGCGCAGGAACCACGATTGAAACCAAGGGATTATGCGTCACGCCGTCTCACCCGCGTCCGGTTCGATGGGAGAACAAAACGGATGACGGCATCGGATGGCAGCATCGCTCTGTCAAGATCGGGGCGAATTGGAAACAGGCAAAAAGGACTGGAATGACGACGGAGCGTAAGCGAAAGCTTCGCAAACGACGGCCGCCTCAGCCGTCCGAATCGGCAGCGTTCTGCCACCGGCCCACAGCGATCGCTCGATGCCCATTTGCGCTGCCGCTTGCTGGTTGACGGCTATCGGTTCATCCTTGTGCCTAGCCTGGCCGTGAAATGCGTGGCGAGATCACGCCGTCGCGGCCGCCAGTGAGGTCTTGTTCCATGGACTGCTCGGGCTGTGGTTTCGAGGTTGAGGCCGGTTTCGCCTTCTGTCCGAAGTGTGGCCGGCGCCAGCCGGTGCCATGCGCCAGTTGCGGCTACCTCTGCGCATCTGATTTCGAGTTCTGTCCGAAATGCGGGGCAAGCGTCGGTGCGCCGGCAAAGGCCGTCGAACGGCCTGCTCCGACACCAAGCCGCACGATCGTGCCGCCTTCGCGAACGCCGTCGCTGCTTCCCAACATCGAAAGCGAAGAAGGGCCGCAACCCGCCTCTGACGCCGATCGCCGGACGGTAACGGTGCTGTTCGCCGACCTTTGCGGCTTCACGACACTCAGCGAGCAGCTCGACCCCGAGGTCATGCAAACGCTGCAGAACGAACTGTTCAAGGAATTGACGGCGGCCGTGCGAAGCTTTGGTGGTTTCGTCGACAAATTCATCGGCGATGCGCTGCTCGCCTTGTTCGGTGCGCCGGTCGCGCATGAGGATGATCCGGAACGTGCGCTTCGCGCCGCTCTCGACATGCTCGCCCGGACGGCGCGGCTCGGCGAACGCACCCCCGACTCGGGCTCGCCTCTGTTGCTCCACATCGGCATAAATACCGGTCCGGTCGTTACCGGAGGATTGGGCATCGGCACCGCCAAATCCTATTCGGTGACCGGCGACACGGTGAATACAGCGCAACGCCTGCAATCGCTGGCCGCGCCGGGTGAGGTGCTGGTAGGCGAGCTCACTCACAGGCTGACCCGGCATGCCTTCTCCTATGAGTCGCTGGGCGATGTCGCGCTTCGCGGCAAGGCCGGCAGCGTGCTCGTCCATCGACTGGATGCTCCGCTCGCTGCGCCGCGCGCAGCGCGCGGGCTCGAGGCGCTCGGCCTCAATGCGCCGATAATAGGTCGTGGCGCGGAGCTCAACAGAATGCTGGCCAGCCTTGACCAGGCGTGCGGCGGCTCGGCCCAGCTCGTCCGCCTCGTCGGAGAAGCCGGCATCGGAAAATCGCGGCTGGTGAAGGAGTTCGTCGCCCGCGTCGGCGACGAGGATCGCTTTCGCAACGTCGCGGTGCGGCAGGCAACGTGCTCACCGCTGGGCGAACAATCATATGGCGCCTTGGGCGCGGTGGTGCGCAGCGCTGCCGGAATGATGCAAAACGACAGCGGGGACGAAATGCGGGCGAAGCTCGCGGCTTTGCTTACCGATCTCGGCGTGCAGGGCGAGGAGGCGAGGCGGCTGATGCCCTTGCTCTACCATGTGCTTGGCCTTGACGACCCCGATGCCGCCCTGCAGCATGTCGAGCCCGAGCAGTTGCGGCGGCAAATTCTCTACGCGGTCCGCACGATCGTCGAACGGCGGCTTGCCTTGTCGCCGCTGTTGATTGTCGTCGAAGACCTGCATTGGGCCGACGCCGTATCGCTCGAGGCGCTGCGTTTCGTGATGGACAGGCTGGAACGCACGCGGTTGATGCTGCTGGTCACGCATCGTCCAGCGCCGGACAACGACCAGCTCGACTCAAGTCGGGTCAGTCACACGGCGCTCAGGCTTTTGCCGCTCAACAGCGACGACGGACGCAGCCTGCTTACGGCGCTTTTCGGCGAAAGCTGGGTGAACTCCGCAGGCGGGCTTGTCGACCAGATCCTCGAGCGCGCGGGCGGCAACCCGCTTTTTGTAGAGGAGATCGTTCGCGGCCTTATCGATCGCGGTGTGCTGACGCGCGAGGACCAGCGGTGGCGGACTGCGGCAGGCGAAATCGCAACCGGCATTCCCGCCACTATCCAGGCAATGTTGCTTGCCCGGGTAGACCGGCTGCCGCAAGAGGTGCGCCGGTTGGCCCAGGAGGCCGCGGTAATCGGCCCGCGCTTCGATGCCACGCTTCTGAAAACCGTGACAGCCGACCCCGCCCGCCTGGAAGCCGGCTGCGAACTGCTTTGCGACGCGGAGATCATCGAGGAGGTTGCCGGATCAGGCTCGGTCTCGTCGCAAAGCTACCGCTTCACGCAAACCTTGCTGCAAGACGTGATCTACCAGAACCTGCTCCTGCAACGCCGGACCGATATCCACGGGCGAGTTGGTGCCGCTTTGGAGCAACTGTACGGCGACAAGCCGGAACGGCTCGAGGATTTGACCGTGCTCGGCCATCATTTCGCGCTGAGCGCCGAGCGGGAAAAGGGCGCGCGTTACCTGCAGGCAGCGGGCGATCGCGCTCGCATGATATACGCCAACGACGACGCCCTTCGTTTTTACGAGCGAGCACTGACCGCGCTGGGCGCGACCGGGCAATCACCGGTCAAACTGGCGATTGCAGAGCGCATTGCCGATTTGAGCGGCCCGGCAGGCCGCCGCGAGATCGCGCACCGCCACTACGAGACGGTCTTGCAGGCATATCGGGAGTCGGCCGATCGTGTCGCCTCGGCGCGAGTTCTGCGCAAGATCGGCCGGCTGCTCTGGGACGTCGGCAAACGGGACAACGCAGAGTCTCGCTATGCTGAAGCGGCAGCGCTGCTCGACGGAGCGGATGCCCCGGTCGAGCAGGCGCATCTGTGGCAAGAACGTGGCCGGCAGGCGTTCCGTAGCGGAGATCACGCTCTCGCGGCAAAATGGGCAGACGCGGCGCTGGATTGCGTGCGAGCTCTGACAGCGGAGCATGTCTCCGAAGCAGGGCGTGAAGCCACACTTGTGACCGCCGAGGCGCTCAATACCAAGGCTGTTGCGCTGGCTCGCCTTGGGCGAAGCCATGAAGCCGTGCGTCAGATTGAACGTAGCATTGAATTGGCCGAAGCCGCCGGTCTGCCGGGCACGGCCTGTCGCGGCTACACCAATCTCGGCGTGCTCTACACGACCATCGATCCGGCAAAGGCGATGGAGGTCTGCCGGCGCGGTCTTGAAGTGGCGCGCCGTATTGGCGATTTGGGGTTCCAGGCGCGGCTTCTCGCCAATCTGGCGGTCGCCTGTTGTACGTTCACAGATCGCTGTCCGACTGAGGGCGTTCCTGCCGCTGAGAAGGCCATCGAGATCGACCGGGCGCTCGACCAGCGCGAACACCTGGCGGTGCCGTTGATCGTGCTTGGGCAGATCCACCAGTGCAACGGCCGTCCGGAACAGGCGGTTGGTTTGTTCCATGAAGCGCTGGATGTAGCCCGCGAAACGGGCGAACCCCAACTGCTGTTTCCGTGCTATGATGGTCTTGCAACGCTCAATCTCGACCTCGACAATCTGACCGAGGCCGAACGCTACTTTTCCCTGGCGCAGGGAATATGCGCCCAGCACGGGCTCGACCCGGAAGCGCTCGTCGTGCTGCCTTTTCTCGACTAGCCGGGTGGGAGGTTGGAATGTCCGCGCATAGTGACTTGGTACCGCTTCAACCGGGTGATCGTGCGCCAAACGTGGTACTCGACGCCATCACCCAGGAAGGCAAGATCGCGCTCGACGACTTTCGCGGACAAAAACCGGTGCTGGTCGGCCTGTTTCGAGGTCTGCATTGTGCGTTTTGCCGGCGCCATATCGCCGCCCAGGCGCGGCTTGATCCGGAGTTGCGCGAAAAGGGCGTGGGGAGCCTGACGGTGGTCAATACGCCGATCGAGCGGGCGCGTCTCTATTTCCGCTACCACCCGATGCCGAATCTGCTTGCGGCCTCCGACCCTGAACGCGCTTCACATCGTGCTTTTGGACTGCCCAATCTCGAATTCACCGAAAACGAGACGAACTGGCCGTACAAGGTCGCGATGGCAGCAGCAATGGATATGCGGGTCGACATACCAGGCGAGTTGCCCGGTCCTATGAACCCCATTGCGGCCGCCGAAATCCTCGACAAGAAGGACCATTACGAAGTGACCGAAGCCGACCAGCAGATGATGGCGACGGGACACGGACAACTGATCGGTCAGTTCCTGCTGGACCGGCAGGGCATCGTCCGCTGGAGCTTCACGGAGGTTCCAGAGGGTGGGCGATACATGTTTGCGGCGCCAAGCCCGCAGGAGCTGATGTCAGCGGTCTCCCAAGTCGCCCAATAGACTTGCGAACAAGGTAAGCATGACACCGCCCAGAGAGCGGCAACGCTGTCGCCCGCGAGCGCAAGTTTCACAACAAATTCAATAGTTTGCTTAAAATAGGATGGTACCGTTGGCTGGGCTCGAACCAGCGACCCCCAGATCCACAATCTGGTGCTCTAACCAACTGAGCTACAACGGCACGTCCGCCTGAGCGCAATCCGAGGAGAAATTGTTCTCCGCGTCGGCATCTCGGCGATGCGTCCCTTACGGGCTATCGGAGTCTAATTCAAGGCCTTTAATAAGGCAAAGACAGGTTCAGCGAACCGGCATCAGGCAAACGGACAAAAGAAAAGGCCGGCGGGAGGAGGTGCCGGCCTTTTCCTGTTACGAGCCAGCGGGAGGAGGTGCTGGCTGGTCACCCCGGAGAGCAAAGGGAGGAGGTTTCGCGCTCCGGGTATTCGCTTGATCAATTCATCGCATATCTATTTGTCTGACGAAATGCGACGTTTTGATGCATCGTTGAGCCCGAATATCAGGCAGCCTTGATGTCCTTGAACGCCTTTTCAAAAGCGGTCTTCACCGGCTTCGAGACGTCCTCGACGGCCTTGGAGGCAACGGCCTGAAAATCCTTGGCCTGCTCGACGGCCATCTCGGCGCGCTTGCGCAGGAAAGCGGTCTGCAGCTCGACGACCTCGGAGAGCGTCTTGGCACCGACCAGGGCTTCGAGATGCGAGAAGCCGGCTTCGGTATTGGCGCGCAGCACGGCGATGGTCTTGAGCGACAGGTCGCTGGAAACGGTCTTGGCGGTCTCGTAGGTCGACTCCAGAACCTTCTGGGTCTCCTCGGCGCCGCTCTTCAGCTTGGTATAGGCCTCTTTCGACTGCTCAACGCCCTTCTCGGCGAAAGCGCGGAACTGGTCGGTGGCCTTGGAAGCGTCGAAGCTCGGGAATTCAATGTTCTCGATGGTGTCAGCGGTCTTCGTGGTGGTCTTGGACATTTTCCAACCTCTCAGGGGGCAGCGGCTTTGACAGAAAGCCGTCTCGTTCATGTATGATGGCAATATAAAGGCATCTTTTGTGCATTGCAACATCTTTGTTGCAGCGCACCATAAAAATCGCCCGACCGTTAACCACGAGCCCAGAGATTTCGGCCTATGCACGGCATGGCTTGTGGACCTTCGCTCCGTACGCTTTTATTAACAAAGCGTTAACCGAAATGCCCGCTTCGGAGGGTTCGCCAGCGCATGCCGTCTGAAAACTACTCCTTCCTCGATGTCGCCGTGCTCGATGCGGTGCGCCAGCGTTTCGCCGCCGGCGACGCGCTTGCCATATTGTCGGCCGACCTCGAGCAGGTGATCTGGGCCAACGGGCCAGGCGCCGCCGTGTTCGGCTATCCGAATATCGAGGCCATCATCGGGGCCTCGGCGCGGCTGCCGCTGATCGCCAGGCGGCAGATCATGGCGACCAGCGGCTTTCCGGACATCGGCAGCGACCGCGCCGTCACCGTGAGGCTGGCGACCGGCATGGTCAGCCGGGCCGTCGGCTTGCTGGCCAGCGCGGTGACTATGCCGGACGGCGAAAAGGCGGTCATGCTGGTGGTGCCGGCGGCGCAGACCGGCTCGCGCAGCCCAGCCGAAATCGCCGGCCGCGCCATCGGCGGCTTCACCGAGGCCGGACATTTCATCGCCTTCATCGATGCGCAGGGCCATGTCGAGGCGGCTTCGGAGGGATTTGCGGCGCTCGGCATCAAGCCGGAGACCCTGGCGGCCCTGGTTGCGGATATGGCAAGCGCGGGAGACCGCATCGTCAAGCGGCTTGTCCCGGGCGCAAGCACCTCCTACCCGGCCGGCCTGGCACGGTTGACCGACGCGCGCCATCTTCTGGTGGTGATCGACGAGGACCAACTCGACGGCGATCAGGCGGCAGCATCGGAAAGCGCGCCCACCCAGCCCCCGGCCGCGGCAACGGGCCAAAAGGCGGACACGGTCCCGGCGCTGGCTGCCGACAGCGCCCGGCCAACGGAAAAGACCGTGGCCAGGGTCGACCATGCAGCGGACACCGCCGTGGCAGGCAGGCAGGCAGCCGATGCAGGCCCCGCGCAGCACGACCATTGGTATTTCAACGCCGGCGGCGACGATGTGAAAGAGCCGGCGGCGCCGGCACCGGCCGAACCGAGTGGCGCCGCGGCCGGAACGCGGCAGGACACCACCGAAACGGCGACGACAGAGCCGACCGCGGCTCGCGACATAGACCGTTCGGCGCCGCCGCTGCGTTTCGTCTGGCGCACCGATGCCGAAGGCAAGTTCAGCGCGCTGTCGCCGGAATTCGCCGACCTCGTCGGCAAGCCGGCCGCCGATGTGATCGGCCGCCGCTTCAGGGACGTCGCCACGACTTTCGGCCTCGACGCGTCGGGCGAGATCGCCACGCTGCTCGAGCGGCGCGACACCTGGTCCGGGCGCTCGGTGCTTTGGCCGGTGGCAGGCACTGACCTTACGATCCCGGTCGATCTTGCGGCGCTGCCGGTCTATGGCCGCAGCCGCGCCTTCGAAGGTTTTCGCGGCTTCGGTGTCGCGCGCAGCGCCGACGCCGTTGTCGACCCGGAAGCGCTCGGCATGGCGCTTGTGCCCAATGGCGCCGCGCCGGCCGAACCCGAACCTTCGGACGGGCAACCGGCGGCCGAGCCTACGAAGCCCGCCGATCCGTTCCTGGGTGAAGTGCCGGCGCTGACCATCGTGCCCAAGCCGGAGCGGCGCTATGCCGACAAGGTGATCCGGCTGGCCGAGCACCGGCAGCCGGCCAACGACAAGCAGCCGGGAAATGACGCAGCTGCCAGTGACAAGCCGGCCAGTGACAAGCCGGGAAATGAGAGGCCGGGAAGTGAGAGGACCCTGTCGATCCTCGAGCGCAGCGCCTTTCGCGAGATCGGCGAGCGGCTGCGCAAGGACAGTTCCGGCCCGGCCGAGCCGCAAACCAGCGACAGTGCCGGGGCAGAAAGGCGACCTGATGCGGCTTCAGCGGCCGACAAGCCTGGTCTCGCGGCCGAACAACCGAAGGCCGATGAGAGGAAGGCCGACGAATCTGATCTGACGGCGCCTCGCGCGACCTCGCATGGGCCTGTCGTGCAGGAGGATGACGAAACCTTTGAAACGGCGGAGGCTGAGACCGAAGCGGAAGATCAGAAGGACCTGGCTCGGCTCGACGGCACCGACGGCGCCTCCGAGGCGGCCATTGGCGAAGACGAAACGCCACCCGCCTCCGGTTCGCTGCTCAACTATGCCGGGCCCGAGAAAGCCGACGAGGCAGGTCCCGACACCCGCCAAACCGCAGCGACCGAAAAGGGATCCGAACCGAAGGCTGAACGGCCGGCGCCTGCCCCTGACGCAGGCGCTGACGACGACAGCATGACCGCCGACGATTTTCGCGACGCGCAAGACAGCGAGGACTGGGCCGGTTCCGACGCGGACGGCGCCCTGCCCCCGGCTGAACAGCCTGGCGAAGCGAAAGCGGCGCCGCCGGAACGGCCGCGCCTGGAGGTGCCGCCGCTCAAGCTTGAAGGCTTCGTGCCGTCGGCTTTCTCCATCGGAGAGGAAGGCAGGGCTCCCGATACGTCCATTCTCGCCAGGCTGCCTGTGCCGTTGCTCATCCATTCCGGCGACGTGCTGCATTACGCCAATGAGGCGTTCCTCGAACTCACTGGCTACGACGCGCTGAAAGACCTCACCGATGCCGGCGGGCTCGGCGCCTTGTTCGCCGACCACTACTCCGACGACGGCGAGGCCGACGAAAGCGACCGTTCCTTGAAGCTCCAGACCCGCCAGGGCCTGGAATTCCCGATCGATGCGCTCCTGCGTTCCGTGCCGTGGCGCGGCGGCAAGGCGCTGATGCTAGTGGTGCGCCGTTCCGGCGAGGACGAAGCGCCGGCCGCGCATCTCAGCGCGGCCAATGACGAGCCGAGCCAGCAGCCGGATGTTTCGGAGCTGAAGTCGCGCATCGCCGAAATGCGCACCATCATCGACACCGCCACCGACGGCGTGGTGCTGATCGGCCGCGACGGCAATATCCGCTCGATCAGCCGCCCGGCGGAGGCGCTGTTCGGCTTCGACAGCGATGAGGTCGCCGGCAAGCCCTTCGCCTCGCTGTTCGCCATCGAGAGCCAGCGCGCGGCGCGCGACTATCTCGCCGGCCTTTCCGAACCTGGTGTGGCGAGCGTCCTCAACGACGGGCGCGAGGTTATCGGCCGCGAGGCGCAGGGGCGTTTCATCCCGCTGTTCATGACCATCGGCAGCCTGCCCAACGACAGCGGCTTCTGCGCCGTCGTGCGCGACATCACGCAGTGGAAGCGGGCCGAGGAGGACCTCACCCAGGCGCGCGCGGTGGCCGAGCGCGCCTCCTCGCAGAAGACGGATTTCCTCGCCCGCATCAGCCACGAGATCCGCACGCCGCTCAACGCCATCATCGGCTTTTCCGAACTGATGGTGGACGAGAAATTCGGTCCCGTAGCCAACGACCGCTACCGCGACTACCTGCGCGACATCAACCGCTCCGGCAATCACGTGCTCGATCTCGTCAACGACCTGCTCGACATCTCAAAGATCGAGGCAGGCCAGCACGAGATGGCCTACGAGGCGGTCTCGCTCAACGACACGCTGGCCGAAACGGTTGCGATGATGCAGCCGCAGGCCAACCGCGAGCGCGTCATCATCCGCTCGAGCTTCGCCTCGCGGCTGCCCGAAGTGGTGGCGGATCTGAGAAGCGTGCGCCAGATCGCGCTCAACATCCTGTCCAATGCCATCCGCTACACGCAAGCCGGCGGACAGGTGATCGTATCCACCGCCTACGAAGCCTCCGGCGACGTCGTCATGCGCGTGCGCGACACCGGCATCGGCATGACCCCGGCCGAGATCGAGCAGGCGCTGAAACCGTTCAAGCAGATCAATGCGCTGAAACGCGGCCGCGGCGACGGCACCGGCCTCGGGCTGCCGCTGACCAAGGCGATGGTGGAGGCCAACCGCGCCCGCTTCGCCATCACCTCGACGCCCGGCGAAGGCACGCTGGTAGAGGTCGCCTTCCCCTCGACGCGCGTGCTGGCTGAATAACCCGCTTCGAAAAGAAAAAAGGCGTCCAATGGACGCCTTGAAAGATGGGATTGCTGTCACAACGGGGGCTTGAGCGAATCTGAACCTCAGGGGACGAGGAACGGGATCTCTCCCTCAAGTTACACGCGACTATCGGCGTCGTCCCTTAACAAGTCCTTACCGCGGCCTCAAAAAATTTACGAATGTGTACCACTCGTGAAATCTAGGTAAATTCGCCCGACAGAGTTTTTTAACCATACCGCAGCGGCTCAATCCGCAAGCTGTGGCAGGTTCCTGAACAGCTCCAGCGCTTCGGGATTGGCCAGCGCCTCCTTGTTCTTGATGGCGCGGCCGTGGACCACGTCGCGCACGGCAAGCTCGGTGATCTTGCCGGATTTGGTCCTTGGAATGTCGCTGACGGCAACGATCTTGGCCGGCACGTGGCGCGGGCTGGCGCCGGTGCGGATCCTTGCGCGGATGCGCTTTTCCAGATCCTCGTCGAGGCTCACCCCGGCGGCCAGCCGCACGAACAAGACGACGCGCACGTCATTGTCCAAATCCTGACCGATGCAGAGCGCTTCCAGGATTTCCGGCATCTGCTCGACCTGGTTGTAGATCTCGGCCGTGCCGATCCTCACCCCGCCCGGATTGAGCGTGGCGTCGGAGCGGCCATGGATGATCATGCCGCCATGCACCGTCCACTCGGCGAAGTCGCCATGGCACCAGACATTGTCGAAGCGCTCGAAATAGGCCGCGTGGTACTTTTTGCCTTCCGGGTCGTTCCAGAAGCCGATCGGCATCGACGGGAAGGCTTTCGCGCAGACGAGTTCCCCCTTCTCCTGCCGCACCGGCTTGCCGTCGTCGTCCCAGACGTCGACCGCAAGGCCGAGGCCGGGCCCTTGGATCTCGCCGCTCCAGACCGGCTCCGTCGGCACGCCGAGCACGAAGCAGGAGACGATGTCGGTGCCGCCGGAAATCGAGGCCAGGTGCACGTCCTTCTTGATGCCGTCATAGACGAAGCGGAAATCCTCCGGCGACAAGGGCGAGCCGGTGGAAGAGATGGTGCGCACGCTGGCGAGATCATGGCTCTTGATCGGCTTCAGCCCCGCCTTGCGCACGGAATCGATGAATTTCGCCGAGGTGCCGAAATAGGTCATCTTCTCGGCATCGGCGAAATCGAACAGCGCGTTGCCGTCGGGATAGAAGGGCGAGCCGTCGTAAAGCAGCAGCGTCGCCCCCGAGGCGAGGCCCGAAACCAGCCAGTTCCACATCATCCAGCCGCAGGTGGTGAAATAGAAGAAGCGGTCGCCGTCGAGCAGGCCGGCGTGCAGCCGCTGCTCCTTGACGTGCTGGATCAGCGTGCCGCCGGCCGAGTGAACGATGCATTTCGGGATCCCGGTCGTGCCGGAGGAGAACAGGATGTAGAGCGGGTGCGAAAACGCCAGCCGCTCGAAGGCGAGCGGCCTGGCGGCGAAGGGCGAGAGCGCCTCTTCCAGCGCCGCTGCCTTGTCGATGGTGGCGGCGACGTCGGCAGACGTGCCGAGATAGTCGACGATCAGCACCTTTCGCACTGTCGCGAGCTTCCCGGCAACCGCCCGGACCTTGTCGGCGACCTCGATCGCCTTGCCGTTATACCAGTAGCCGTCCGGCGCAATGAAGACGACCGGCTCGATCTGGCCGAAACGGTCGAGCACGCCCTGCTCGCCGAAATCGGGCGAGCAGGAAGACCAGACCGCGCCGATCGAGGCGGCTGCCAGCATGGCGGCGACCGTCTCGGGCATGTTGGGCATCATGGCGGCGACGCGGTCGCCCTCTTTGACCCCCAGCGACAGGAAGAGCTGCTGCAGACGCGAGGTGAGCGCATTGAGCTCGTTCCACGACAGCCGGCGCTCGATCTTGTCCTCGCCGCGAAAGACGATTGCCAGACCGCCGCCGGTCTTCTTCAGCAGGTTCTCGGCGAAATTGAGCTTGGCGTCGGGGAAAAAGGCCGCGCCCGGCATCTTCTCGCCATCGACCAGCGCCCGCTCGCCCTTGTCGCCGACAAGTCCGCAAAAATCCCAGACCAGGTCCCAGAACGCCTCGCGATCGTCGATCGACCAGCGGTGGAGCTCGGCATAGCTGGAGAACGCCTCGCCTGATTTCGCAGCCGCAGCCTTCATGAAAGCGGTCATCGGCGCGGAGGCGATCCGGTCCTGCGTCGGCGTCCACAAGGGGGTGTCGGCCATGATCTTCCTCCCAAAAGCGCGTCGCGATTGCGGCAGTTAAGCCCGACATCGCCCGACGTCATTGTCCTAAAACCGCCATGCGGTTTCGGCGTCGGACAGGCTTATCGCTTATGCATACCGCAGCGCAGCAGAGCAAGATTTTGTTGGAATGAGCGGCCAGGACGCGGCGCAAACGCCATCCCGGGGCCATAAAGACTTGAAAAGCGTCGGCGCTTGGTTACACCCGTCGGGCGATTTTGTCGGCAACGGAAACATACGGGGCGAGATGCCATCATCTTTGATCCGGCGCGGGGTATGGGTCATCGGCGTTGCGGTGCTGGTCATCGCGCTCGCCGTCGCCGCCTTGCCGCTGATTGCCTCGACACGCATCGTGCGCGACCGCATCGCCTGGGAGTTGAGCGCCTGGAGCGGCTTCCGCGTGACTATCGACGGCTCGCCGCGCATCGAGGTGTGGCCGAAATTCCGGGCGATCCTCAGCGACGTGACGCTGTCGCAATGGACCGAGACCGACGCCCCGCCGGTGGTCGAAGCCGAGCGTGTCGAAGTCGACCTCTCCGCCATGGCCGCCCTGCAGGGCGACGTCCGGTTCTCGACGGCAAGGCTGGTGCGGCCGACCATCAGGGTCGAGCGCACGGCGCGCGGCCTCTACCTGCCTGCGCTGCCGACGGGCGGCCGCATCACGCGCTCGATTGACACGGCGCGCGGCGTAGTCACCGCGAACCCGCAGAAACCCGATCTCGGCAGATTGCCTTCCGATCCGTTCGGCACGGTCGAGTTCCGCGACGGCCGCGTCGTGACCTCGGTGGGCGGCAAGGAGACCGAAATCCTGAGCAGCCTCAGCGGCCAAGTGAACTGGGCGGCCATGAACAGCGACGCCACGCTCACGGCGACCGGCATCTGGCGCGGCGAGAGCGTCCAGATCGATTTTTCCTCGGCGAGGCCGCTGGTGCTGTTTGCCGGAGGCGCGGCGCCCGTCACGCTCGCCTTCAAGGCGGCGCCGGCCACGCTCTCTTTCGACGGCATCGCCTCGATGTCGGAGAACGCCTATCTCGATGGTCAGGCGAAATTCGCCGCTCCTTCTCTGAGACGCCTGCTCGAATGGTCGCAGGCCGGCATCGCGCCCGGCGCCGCGATCGGATCCGTCTCGGTCGCGAGCAAGGTGACGGCGTCGGCGGGGCGGGCAAAATTAGAGAACACGACGGTGGCGCTGGACAACAATCCCGGCATGGGCGCGCTGGACCTTTCGTTCAGCGAGGCCCTGCCCGTCATTGCCGGCACGCTTGCCTTCGACACGCTCGATCTTCGATCGTTCTTTTCCGCTTTCACGCCGATCGCTCCCACCGGCGAAGCAGGCCCCGGCGAGATCGACACCAGCTTCGCCGACAAGATCAACCTCGACCTCAGGCTGTCGGCGGCGCACGCCACCGCCGGCCCGATCCAGCTCGCCGACGTCGCCGCGACCGCGCAGGTCAAGAACGGGCTTGCCGTTTTCGACATCTCCGACGCCTCGGCCTTTAACGGCAACATCCAGAGCAGCCTGCGTTTCGACCGCAAGCCGGACGGCACCCAGGTCGAGATGCGGCTCCTGGCGTCGGACGTCGACACCGGCGCCTTCGCAACCGCGGCGGGGATGACGCGGCTGGTGCCGGCCGGCACGGGAACCGTCTCGATCATCCTCAAGGGGCCGGGCAAGGCCTGGGGTTCCATCTTCGAGAACGCCGACGGGTCCTTCTCGGCGACGTTCGGGCCGGGCTCGCTCAACGGGCTCAACCTGCCGGCCTTCCTCAAGCGCAACGAACAGGGCGGGTTCTTCGCCCTCGACGACGTCGCCGACGGTTCGCTGCCGATCGACGGCGCCGAGATCAAGGCGAGCATCTCGAAAGGCGTGGCGCGGTTGGACAAGGCCGAGGTCAATGCACAGAAGTACAAGATCTGGCTTTCCGGCATTGCCTCCTATACCGGGCGCGGACTGGCGCTCTCGGGCGGTATCGTCCCGACCGGTCAGCCTGCGCAGCAACAGCCGGCGCAGCAACCAGCCGCCAGCGGCCAGCCAGCCGTGCAAGCCCCGCCGCCGCCAAAGCAATCGCTGTTCTTTGTCGGCGGCAACTGGAGCACGCCGTTCATCTCGCCGATCAGCCGGGGCGTTTCCGGCCAATAAGGCAATTGCCCCTACCCGCGCTGGGCTGCCTGCTCGTCGCGCTGGCGCTGGACCTCGCGGCGCTTGTTGGCGATCGAGGCGATGATGACGCCGACGGCGACGACAGCGATCAGGATGGTGCAGGCGGCGTTGATCTCCGGCGTCACCCCGAGGCGCACCTGGCTGTAGATCTTCATCGGCAGCGTCGTGGCGCCCGGGCCGGAGGTGAAGGAGGCGATGACCAGATCGTCGAGCGAGAGTGTGAAGGCCAGCATCCAGCCCGAAATGATCGCCGGCAGGATGACCGGCAAGGTGATCTGGAAGAAGGTCTTCACCGGCGACGCGCCGAGGTCCATGGCCGCTTCCTCCAGCGAGCGGTCGAAGGAGACCAGACGCGACTGCACGACGACGGCCACGAAACACATGGTGAAGGTGGTGTGGGCAAGCGTCACCGTGAAGAAGCCGCGGTCGAGTCCGACGGCGACGAACAGCAGCAGCAAGGACAGGCCTGTGATGACTTCCGGCATGACCAAAGGCGCAAAGACCATGCCCGAGAACAGCACCCGCCCCCTGAAGCGCGTGTAGCGCGTCAACGTAATCGCCGCCAGTGTGCCGAGCACCGTCGCAGCGGTGGCCGAAATGACGCCGACACGCGCCGTCACCCAGGTGGCGTCCATCAGGCCCTGGTTGTGGAACAGCGATACGTACCATTTGGTCGAGAAGCCGCCCCAGACTGTGACAAGCTTCGATTCGTTGAAGGAAAAGATGATGAGCAGCACGATCGGCAGATAGAGGAAGGCAAAGCCGAGCACGATCGAGCTGATGTTGAAGCGGCTCCAGGTGGCGTTCATTTGCCTTGCTCCTGGGCTTTCGCTTGTGCCTGCTGGAAGAACATGATCGGAATTATAAGCACCAGAAGCAGGATGACGGCCACCGCCGACGAGACCGGCCAATCGCGGTTATTGAAGAACTCGTTCCACAGCGTTCTGCCGATCATCAGCGTCTGCGAGCCGCCAAGCAGGTCCGGGATGACGAATTCGCCGACCGCCGGGATGAAGACCAGGAGGCAGCCGGCGATCACGCCCGGCAGCGACAGCGGGAATGTGATCTTCCAGAAGGCGCCGGTCGGTGGGCAGCCGAGGTCCTGCGCCGCCTCGATCAGCGAATAGTCCATCTTCTCCAGCGACGAATAGAGCGGCAGCACCATGAAGGGCAGGTAGGAATAGACGATGCCGATGAAGATCGCGTTGTAGGTGTTGAGGATCTGCAGCTTGTCGCTGATGATGTGCAGCGACAAAAGTAGCTCGTTGAGCAGCCCCTCCGGCTTGAGGATGCCGATCCAGGCATAGACGCGGATCAGGAACGAGGTCCAGAACGGCAGGATCACCAGCATGAGCAAGATCGGGCGGACCGTTGCAGGCGCCCGCGCCATGCCATAGGCGATCGGATAGCCGACGATCAGCGTCAGCACTGTCGAGATGCCCGCGATGATCACGCTCGTCACATAGGCGTTGAAGTAAAGCGCGTCCTGGGTCAGCAAGGTGTAATTGTCGAAATTGAGCTCGCGAAAGCCTGCGAAGAATCCTGAAACGCCGTCGCTGAAATCGAGCACGGGCGTGTAGGGCGGCATGGCGATCGCCGTCTGCGACAGCGAGATCTTGAAGACGATGATGAACGGAACGAGGAAGAAGAACAGCAGCCAGAGATAGGGGACGACGATGACGAGGCGGTCGACGAAACCCTTCGCCAGTCGGGTCGGCAGGGCGGCGGTTTCGGCTGACGGAGAAGCGGCGGCGGCGATGTTGGTCATGGCCCGCTCCTATCTTGTCAGCACGACGCCAGCGTCGGGCCGGAAGGAGACCCAGGCGCGGTCGTTCCAGGTCAGCGGATCCTCGCTGACGCGCGAGGCGTTCAATGCGCTTGCCCGCACCATCTGACCGTCGTCGAGCCTGACGTGGTAGACGGTCATGTCGCCGAGATAGGCGACATCATAGACCTCGCCCTCAAGCGCGTTGACGACATCTGCCGGCTTCTTCGACGAGACCTTGATCTTCTCCGGCCGGATCGCGAAGACGATGTCGGCGCCTGCAGCGGCATCGCCGCCACTGTCGACGACGATCTGCGCACCGGTCGTGCCGGTGATGCGCGTCGTGCTGGCCGTCCGCTCGGCGACCTTGCCCTCGAACAGGTTCACATTGCCGACGAAATGCGCCACGAAGCGCGAGGTCGGGGCCTCGTAGATCTCGGCCGGCGTCGCCACCTGCATCACCTCGCCCTTGTCCATGATGGCGATGCGGTCGGCCATGGTCATCGCTTCCTCCTGGTCGTGGGTGACGACGACGAAGGTCAGGCCGAGTTCCTGCTGCAGGTCCATCAGCTCGAACTGCGTCTCCTCGCGCAGCTTCTTGTCGAGCGCGCCGAGCGGCTCGTCCAGAAGAAGGACCTTCGGCCGCTTGGCGACCGAACGGGCAAGCGCCACACGCTGGCGCTGGCCGCCGGAAAGCTGATGCGGCTTGCGCTTGGCGAACTGCTCGAGCTTGACCAGCCGCAGCATCTCGGCGACGCGTTTTTCGATATCGGAGGCTGGCATGCCTTCCTGCTTGAGGCCGAAGGCGATGTTCTTCTCCACCGTCATATGCGGGAACAGCGCGTAGGACTGGAACATCATGTTCACCGGCCGCTTGTAGGGCGGGATGCCGCGCAGATCCTGGCCGTCGAGCAGAATGCGCCCCGCGGTCGGCTCCTCGAAGCCGGCGAGCATCCTGAGCAAGGTCGACTTGCCGCAGCCCGAGGCGCCAAGCAGCGCGAAGAACTCGCGTTCGAAGATGGCCAGCGACAGATTGTTGACGGCGGTGAAGTCGCCGAACTTCTTGGTCACCCTGTCGAACTGGATATACGGCTTGGCGCTCGGATCATTCCATGGCGCGAAATCCCTGCGGATGCTGCCAAGCGATTTCATAGTCCCCACTCCGTTCTATTCTTGGTACTTCAATTTCTTGGCGCTTCAAAAGAAAGCGACCCCGGCAGTTGGCTGCCGGGGTCGCCTTTCGATGCTTATTGGCCGGTTACGATCTTGGTCCAGGTGCGCGTGATGACGCGCTGTGTCTTGGGATCGTACGGCTGCACGGTATACAGCTTCTTCATCGTCTCCTCATCGGGATAGACGGACGTATCTTCCAGGATCGCCTTGTCGACGAATTGCTGCGAGGCCTTGTTGCCGTTGGCGTAGAGCACATAGTTCGTCGACTTGGCGATGACTTCCGGCGTCATCATGTAGTTGATGAATTCATGTGCCTCGGCGACATGCGGCGCGTCGGCCGGGATTGCCATCTCGTCGAACCACACCTGGGCGCCTTCCTTCGGCACCGAATAGCCGATCTCGACGCCCTGCTTGGCCTCCTCGGCGCGGCTGCGCGCCTGGAACACGTCGCCCGAAAAGCCGACCGCCAGGCAGATGTCGCCGTTGGCAAGCGCGTTGATGTACTCGGACGAGTGGAACTTGCGGATATAGGGCCGGATCTTCAGAAGCGCTTCCTCGGCCTTGGCAATGTCGTCGGGCGAGGTGCTGTTCGGGTCAAGGTTGAGATACTTCAGTGCCGCAGGGATCATGTCGGAAGGCGAATCCAGCACATAGACGCCGCAATCCTTCAACTTGGCGAGGCTGTCCGGATTGAAGAACACGTCCCAGCTGTCGATCTTGTCGGTGCCAAGGGCCGTCTGCACCTTCTTGACATTGTAGCCGATACCGACCGTGCCCCACATGTAGTTGACCGAGTATTCATTGCCCGGATCGAACTTGGCGATGCGCTCCGCAATGACGTCCCACATATTGGAAAGGTTGGGCAGCTTCGACTTGTCGAGCTTCTGGAACACGCCGGCCTGGATCTGGCGCGCCAGGAAGTTGGCGCTGGGCACGACGACGTCGTAGCCACTGCCGCCGGCCAGCAGCTTCGTCTCCAGGATCTCGTTGGAATCGAAGGTGTCGTAGACGACTTTGATGCCGGTCTTCTTGGTGAAATCGTCGATGATCGAGCTGTCGATATAGTCCGACCAGTTGAAGACATTGACGACGCGGTCGTCGGCATGGCCGCCTACGGTAAAGAGCGTCAGAAACGCCGAGGTCGCCGAAAGCAAAAGCGCTTTGCGGATCATGATGTTCTCCTTTGGTGAGTGTTCCCGTGCCGCCCTGTCGCGGCGTGAACGCGGGGCGGCCTTTGTTTCAGATTGTTGAGCTTTCCGGGGAGCGATAAGCGCGACCCGCTGGGGCCGCGCCGGATCGTTAAGTAGCGGTTGCGGCCCTTGCACCCCCTCCGGGAGGGTATCAGAGCGGCGTCAGCGGCGTTCGCCGCGGCGTAATCAGAAATATGACGTTGCGGTCCGGCCCCGAGGAGGCCGGCAGAGACACTTGGCAAGATACGCCTGTCTTGTTGTTGCCGTAATCGCAGCCTGCCCGCCCGGCGACACGGTTGTCAATGGGGGGAAGACTCCCGAGTGTCAATTGGGAGACGGCAGGCCGGTGATGCCCGGCCGCTCGGGCCGTGTCTGCCGCTTGAACTCGAATGCGATGTGAACAAGCAGCGCCGTGACCACGACCGCGCCGCCGATGATGGTGCGCACCGACGGCACCTCGGAATGGACGAGCCAGACCCAGATCGGACCGAGGATCGGCTCGAACGTGCCGAGCAGCGCTGCGACGGCCGCCGGCACCAGCCGGGCGCCCATGGCGAAAAAAGCAAGGCCGACGCCGAGATTGATGACGCCGAAGGCGAACAGAAAGCCCATATCGCGCGCCGAGACGGCAAATTCCGTGGCCTGGGAGGCGGCAAAAGCACCGGCCAGCAGCGCGCCGAGGCAAGTGGCCGGCACCATGCGCACATGGGCGAAGCGCCGGGTGATCACGGTCGCGCACGAAAACATCACCGCGATCAGCAGCGCCAGCCCGTCGCCGATCGGTGAGACGGCTCCGCCCAACGACTCGGAGACCATGATGGCCACGCCGGTGATGACGGCGGCGATTGCCGCCCAGGTCCCCGGACTCACACGTTCGCGAAACAACACCCAGGCGAGCAAGGCCGCCAGAAGCGGCACGCCGGCCTGCATCAACAGGATGTTCGCGACCGTCGTGTAGGCGAGCGCGACGATGAAGCTCGTCGAGGCGGTGGCAAAGCAGAGCGCGACGCCGAGCCCCGGCAGGCCCATGTCGCGGAACAGTTTCCAGGTGCCGCGCCAGCCGTCGCGCCAGGCCATGAAGGCGATGAGGAAGGCCACCGCCCAGAGCGAGCGCCAGAACACAACGGTCCAGCTGTCGCCGACATGGATGAAGCGGGCGATGGTGCCGCCAAAACTCCACATCAGCGCCGACAGGAAGACCAGCAGCATGCCGATCCGCTCCTCGCGCGGCGAGACGGCAGGCAAGGCAACGCGAGGCGAGGCGGTATCGGTCATGGACGGGACTGTCAGCGATTTGCGAGCGGCACGATCCACCACGGACGACCAGACTATATCTTATTCGCGTAGCGCAAATGCCGGAGCGAGGCGTGATCCAGCATCCGCTGAAATGTAGGACAAAGCCGACTTACGTCCCCCCGGGACCGCCGCAAGCTTTTGCGGCAAGCACTATCCCTGGAAGTCGAAGGCGCTGAGACCCGTCACCATCTCGTCGAGACCGAGCGGTCGCGTCACCGGCGGCTCGGCGCGCGCCAGGCAGCCGACGCGCTCGCAGAGCCTGCAGGCCGGGCCGACCGGGGTTGCGGATGCCATGCCTTGCGCGGCCTTGCCGGCGGACGGTCCGGGCAGCGCCGCGCCGTAGACGATCTCGTCGCGAAAGCCGATGTCGCAGCCGAGCAGAAGCGCCGTGCGCCGCGGCCGCTCGGAGAAGGCGCCTTGCGGCCCTTCGAGCGTGCGGGCGATGCAGAGGAACTCGGCGCCGTCCGGCATTTCCACCGCCTCGACCAGTATCCGGCCCGGCTGGGAAAAGGCCGCATGGACGGGAAGCTTCGGGCAGGCGCCGCCGAAACGACTTTGCGGATAGCCCAGGCTGCCCGCCTTGCGGAAGCGGTTGCCGGCGTTGTCGACCTCCAGCATGAAGAACGGCACGCCCGCCGCGCCGGGCCGCTGCAGCATGGTCAGGCGGTTCGCCGCCTGCTCGAAGGACACGCCGAAACGGGAACGCAGGACGTCGATGTCGTAGCGGGTGCGGATCGCAGCCGCATGAAAGGCCTGATAGGGCATCATCAGCGCGTGCGCGGCATAGCGGCCGAGCTCGAAGCGGGCGAGCCGGCGCGCCTCGTCGGTTGCGAGCTTCAGCGCCTGTATCTCAGCGGCCACGGCGACGGTCATGCGCATCAGGCTGGCCTCCATGGCGACCTCGCGCAACTGATCGAAGGGGGAGAGCCTCTCTGACAGGAACAGGCGTTGCGAATGACGGTCATAGCGCCTGCGCCAGTTCGGCATGGTGGCAACCGGCAGCACCTTGACCACTATGCCGTGCTCTCGCCTCAGCCAGGCCTTCAGCGCGGCGAACAGGTCGTCTCCGGGATCGAGCAGCGAAATGAAGGCTTCGGCTTCCTCCTCCAGAGCCGCGAAGTGGTTCGGCCGATGCTCGAAGGTCTCGTGCACTTCATCGACAGGCAGGCGCGTGCCGGACAATGCGGTCGCCCTGCCCTCCTGCGCCAGAAGCTCATTGAGATCCGATAGCCGCTCGGCCTGCTCGCGATAGGCGCGAAACAGCTTCACCATCGCGGCGGAAGCGTTCGGCGCGATCTCGGCGAGATCGATCAGCTCCTGGTCGCCCGGCAGTTCGCCGGCCAGCAGCGGATCGCCGAACACTTCCTTCAGCGCCGCGATCGAGCCTTTGGTCTCGCCCTGCAATTCGTGCGGGTCGATCTTGTAGACGGACGCCAGCTTGAGGATGAGCTGCACCGTCAGCGGCCGTTGGTTGCGCTCGATGAGGTTGAGATAGGACGGGGAGATGCCCAGCCCTTCGGCCATCGCCGTCTGGGTCAGGCCCTTGGCGTTGCGAAGCCGGCGGATACGCGGCCCGGCGAAGATTTTCTGGTCGGCCAATCGACTATCCTTGACAAGATTTTACAGGAAATGGCGCGATGTGCGGCGAGCCGTCTTTTACAATCGTGACAAATTTACAGCGCCAGCCTGTCAAACGCAATACAGGTTTTCCCTTATTTTCCCCGGAAAACTCCGGTTTCTCTGGCGATTTTTGCGTCGCAATGTAAACAATGTCACACATCAGCGGCGCCGAAAATAGTCTCTACGAACGCGCCATTCGAACAAGCAGAATCGATCTGGAGCAACCGATGACTGATTTTTACAACCTCGTCCCGTCCGCGCCGGAAGGCCGTTTCGACGGCATCGAACGGCCCTACTCGCCCGAGGACGTGAAGCGGCTGCGCGGCTCGGTTCAGATCCGCCAAACGCTTGCCGAGATAGGCGCGAACAGGCTGTGGAAGCTCATCCACGAAGAAGATTTCGTCAACGCGCTCGGCGCCATGTCCGGCAACCAAGCCATGCAGCAGGTCAGGGCGGGCCTGAAGGCGATCTATCTGTCGGGCTGGCAGGTCGCGGCCGACGCCAACACCGCGTCGGCCATGTATCCGGACCAGTCGCTCTATCCGGCCAATGCGGCGCCGGAGCTGGTCAAGCGCATCAACCGCACGCTGCAGCGCGCCGACCAGATCGAGACCTCCGAAGGCAGGGGGCTTTCGGTCGAGACCTGGTTCGCGCCGATCGTCGCCGACGCCGAAGCCGGCTTCGGCGGACCGCTCAACGCGTTCGAGATCATGAAGGCCTTCATCGAGGCCGGCGCGGCAGGCGTCCACTACGAGGACCAGCTGGCGTCGGAGAAGAAGTGCGGCCATCTCGGCGGCAAGGTTCTGATCCCGACCGCGGCGCATATCCGCAATCTCAACGCGGCCCGCCTTGCGGCGGACGTGATGGGCACGCCGACGCTGGTGGTGGCGCGGACCGACGCGGAGGCGGCAAAGCTGCTCACCTCTGACATCGACGAGCGCGACCGGCCTTTCGTCGATTATGACGCAGGTCGCACGGTCGAGGGCTTCTACCATGTCAGAAACGGCATCGAGCCCTGCATCGCGCGCGCCGTCGCTTACGCGCCGCATGCGGACCTGATCTGGTGCGAGACCTCGAAGCCGGATCTTGAGCAGGCGAAGAAGTTCGCCGAAGGCGTGCGCAGGCATCATCCCGGCAAGCTGCTCGCCTACAATTGCTCGCCGTCGTTCAACTGGAAGAAGAACCTGGACGACGCGACCATCGCGAAGTTCCAGAAGGAGCTCGGCGCCATGGGCTACAAGTTCCAGTTCATCACGCTGGCCGGCTTCCACCAGCTGAACTTCGGCATGTTCGAGCTGGCCCGCGGCTACAAGGACCGCCACATGGCGGCCTATTCGGAACTGCAGGAGGCCGAGTTCGCGGCGGAGGCGCATGGCTATACCGCGACCAAGCACCAGCGCGAGGTCGGCACCGGCTATTTCGATGCCGTGTCGATGGCGATCACCGGCGGTCAGTCTTCGACCACCGCCATGCATGAGTCGACCGAGCACGCGCAGTTCAGGCCGGCGGCCGAGTGACGACAACATCAGAGGAAACGCCCGAAGGGCATTTACGTCAGGGAGAAGACCAATGGCATCGATAAGCCGCGTCAAGGAACGGGCCGAAGAACAGTCGAGCGCGATGAGCGTCGACCAGCAGGCGACGATCCGCATGCTTGCCAACGATCTGCACAGGCTGAACCAGTCTGTGATGAAGGCAGTCGAGGCGGGCGTCTCCGTGGAACTGGTGCGTTCGGCCAGGCACCACGGCGGAGACGGCAACTGGGGTGATCTTTTGATCCCAGTGATCGTCACCCAGCAGAACCACAGTTGACGTTACGTCAACAAGTCTTCGGCGAGTGTCTCCCGTGCGCTATACGCTCGGGAGACTTTCGAGTTTTTCGAATTCCGCTTGCGAAAACAGGGAGAACTTCCACCGAATTTTAGGAATTCTTGCTATATTCTCATTTTCCACTATTTCTGCTTGACACCGCTGGCGATCTCGCGCCAATTGCGTTCAGGTTTCAACCCTGCATTGAACCAGAGCGCCCGCCCGATATGTCTCCCGCCGATCGTGACGACTCTCGAAAACCATTCAAACCTGCGGACCGCGGCGCGGCAGCCCGGCTGTCGGCGGATTTCTCCAAGGTGCTTGTGGTCGGCAGATCGTCGATCAACCGGGTCGTGGTGTCGAAAATCGTCGAGAAATCCGGGCTGAAGCCGATTTCCGAGTCGCCTGAGACGGCCGGGAAGGCTTTGGCCGGCCAGGCCCCCGGCGCAGTCATCCTGGACGGCGGACCCGACGACAAGGATTGCGACGGGCTGTTGTCCAGCATCGACGCGCTGCGGCGCGCTGCCGGCAAGGCGCAGCCCTCGGTGATCCTGCTCTCAACCAGGAATGGCACTCCGGACAGCCTCGGCCTGTCGAGCGTGGTGGACGCCGTGGTGGCCAAGCCGATCACGCCCGAAAGGCTGCAACCGGTGATCGATCGCCTGGTCGGCCGCGGCTAGAGCGAACGGATTCACCCGGCTTTGGCGATGGCCTCGACCAGCGCCGGCAACTCGCCGAGATCTGATATCTCCCGGAAACGCGGCGCCGCGACTGGCGCCTCGGCGTGCTCCACGGCCCAGGTCAATTCGTGCGGCACATGGATGCCCCAGCCGCCGGCCTCGATGACCGGCACGACGTCGGACTTGAGCGAGTTGCCGACCATCATGCTCCGCTCAGGACCATCGCCATGGCGGCTGAAGATGCGGGCATAGGTGGCGGTGTTCTTGTCGCTGACGATCTCGACGGCATCGAAGAGCTCGCCCAATCCCGACTGCGCCAGCTTGCGCTCCTGGTCGAGAAGGTCACCCTTGGTGATCAGCACCAGGCGATAGGAACCCGCCAGCCTTTCGACCGTCTCACGCGCATGCGGCAGCGGCTGGATCGGGTGGCTGAGCATGTCGCGTCCGACCGCGAGGATTTCAGCGATGGTCGAGGCCGGCACGCGGCCCTGGGTAACCTCGATCGCCGTCTCTATCATCGATAGCGTGAAGCTCTTTATGCCGAAGCCATAGAGGCCGAGATTGCGCTTTGCGGCCTCGAGCAGGTTCGCGGAAACCTGGCTTGCCTCGCTGTGCTCGGCAAGCATCGAGACGAAACGCTGCTCGGTCATGCGGAAGAACTGCTCGTTCTGCCACAGCGTGTCGTCGGCATCGAAACCGATCGTGGTCAAACGTGGAGCGGACATAGGGACACTCACTCTTTCGCGGATTGGGCTCATGTAAACCTCGTCGCCCCGCGCCGCCAGCAGGAAGACGCATGCGGCAACGGGACAGCACGAATTCGCGCCTCCCATGGCTGGCTCTGGCGCCTCCCCTTCCCTTCTCCCACGGCGCCCGGCTATACTTCGAAATCCGCAACACAATCTGGTGAATGATGCCGCCTGAAAAAAAGGAAGTCCGTCCGTCGAGCCGGGGGGGACGCGCCCGCACGCCTGCCTTCTTGAAGAATGAACGCGGCGTGAAGAACTGGAAGGAAGCCAGCGCCTGGCTGGAGTGGCGCGGCATCGAGGACATCGAATGCATCACGCCGGACCAGGCCGGCGTCGCCCGCGGCAAGATGATGCCGTCGAAGAAATTCACCTCCAACACATCGCTGGCGCTGCCTTCGGCGGTGTTCATGACGACGATCTCCGGCGGCTATCCGGAAGACGGCAACGGCTTCCACTATCCGGAGGACGACGGCGACCTAAAGCTGTTGCCCGATCTCTCGACGCTGACCGTCGTGCCCTGGGAGGAAGACCCGACGGCGGCCGTGATCTGCGACCTCGTCCACCAGGACGGCCGCTCCGTCGAATTCACGCCGCGCAATGTGCTAAAGCGCGTGCTGGCCGCCTATGACGATCGCGGCTTCAGGCCCGTGGTGGCGCCCGAGATCGAATTCTACCTGGTGCGCAAGAACCCCGACCCGGACTATCCGCTGACCCCGCCCGTCGGACGTTCCGGGCGGCCGATCGGCGGCGGCGCCGGCTATTCGATCGCCGGCGTCAACGAGTTCGACGAGCTGATCGACGACATCTACCATTTCTCGGAGCGGCAGGGCCTGGAGATCGACACGCTGATCCACGAGGAAGGCGCCGGCCAGCTCGAGATCAACCTGCGGCACGGCAATCCGATCGAGCTCGCCGACCAGGTCTTCATGTTCAAGCGCACGATCCGCGAGGCGGCGCTGAAGCATGAGATCTACGCCACTTTCATGGCCAAGCCGATCCAGGGGCAACCGGGCTCGGCCATGCATATCCACCAGTCCGTGATCGACAAGAAGACCGGCCGGAACATCTTCTCGGCCGAGGACGGCTCCGAGACGGACGCCTTCTTCCACTTCATCGGCGGCATGCAGAAGCACGTGCCGAACGCGCTGGTGATGTTCGCGCCCTACGTCAATTCCTACCGCCGGCTGACGCAGGCCGCCTCGGCGCCTGTCAACACCAAATGGGGCTACGACAACCGCACGACGGCGTTCCGCGTGCCGCGATCCGACCCCGCTGCGCGGCGCGTCGAAAACCGCATCCCGTCCTCGGACGCCAATCCCTACCTGGCGCTTGCCGCCTCGCTCGCCTGCGGCCTGATCGGCATCACGAAGAAGGAAAAGGCCTCGGCGCCGGTGCTGACCACCGCCAACGAGGACGAGATCGACCTGCCGCGCAACCTGCTCGAAGCCGTCGATCTGTTCGAGGCGGACAGGGAGCTCGGCGCCATCCTCGGCAAATCCTTCGCCGCAACCTATGCGGCCATCAAGCGCGCCGAGTTCGAGACCTTCATGGAAGTGATCAGCCCGTGGGAGCGGGAGTATCTGTTGTTGAACGTGTAAGCGACGACTATGTCGCGTGAATGGTGAATAGTGAATGGTGAGTGGTTTCATATTAGACGGGTGAATGCAGGGCAGAGTGCTTTTCCACAGCCATTCACTATTCACCATTCACCGGCGTTCCCATGCCCTACCAGTCTCCCATTTCCCCCGGCCGTTCCTGGTACGAGGATACGGCCGGGCCCCGCACTGAATACTCGCCCCTCGACGGCGACCGGAGCTGCGATGTCGTCATCATCGGCGGCGGCTTCACCGGATTGTCGGCGGCGGCGCACCTGGCCAAGGCCGGCACGGATGTCGTGCTGATCGAAGCGCATCGGTTCGGCGACGGCGCATCGGGGCGCAATGGCGGCCAGCTCGGCACCGGCCAGCGCGCCTGGGCGGAGGAGCTGGAGGCCGAATACGGCTTCTCGCGCGCCAAGGCGCTGTTCGATCTTGCCGAGGAAGCCAAGGCGCATCTGCTTGACTTCGCCGCCGCCAACGAAATCGAGATCGACTACATGCCGGGCCAATTGTCGGTGGCGCACAAGAAGCGTTACGTCGACGACTACAAGCGCCATGCCGAGATCATGGCGGGCCGCTTCGGCTACCCGCATGTCAGCTTCATGGATGCGGCGGAAACGGCGGAACGGCTGGGCTCGGCGCGCTATTTCGGCGGCACGCGCGACACCGGCACCGGGCATATCCACCCGCTGAAGCTGGTGATCGGCACGGCAAAAGTGGCGGCCGCGGCCGGCGCGCGTCTGTTCGAGCGGACGCCTTCGACCGGCATCGCCTCAAGCGGCGGCAAGGTGAAGGTGACGACCCCGAAAGCAACCATTTCGGCCGAGAAATGCCTCATCGCGGTCAATGCCTATGGCGGCAAGCTGGAGCCGGTGAGCGCGGCGCATATCATGCCGATCGGCTCCTTCATCGGCGCGACCGTGCCGCTCGGCGCCGAGTCCAAGGTGTTGCCGGGGGCAGAGTCGGTGGACGATTCACGCTTCGTCGTGCGCTATTTCCGCAAGTCGAAGGACGGGCGGCTGCTGTTCGGCGGCCGCGAGGTCTATGCCGTCAACGATCCGAAGGACATTCATATCCACATCCGCCGGCAGATCGCCGAGCTCTATCCGGCTCTGAAGGATGTCGAGATCACCCATGGCTGGGGCGGCTATGTCGGCATCACGGTGCCGAGGAAGCCTTTCGTGCGCGAGGTGATGCCGAAGGTGATCTCGATCGGCGGCTATTCCGGCCACGGCGTCATGCTGTCCAACTTCTTTGGCAGGCTCTATGCCGAGGCGGTCGCCGGCAACCGCGACCGGCTGAAGCTGATCGAGGATCTGAAGGTTCCCGCTTTCCCGGGCGGCCGTCGTTTTCGCGCGCCGCTGCTGTTTCTGGCGCTCAACTGGTTCGCATTGCGCGACAGGATTTGACGTCGAGCATTCCAGCGGAAGTGCTTGATTCGATGCAGGGCGCTCCGTCTACGGCATTTTGCAGAATCCTTAACAAATGCAGGAAATTTCACAAAAAGGCGCACTCATGCCACAATCGCCGGGAAGAGATGCTAGTTCTGGGCGATAAAACGGGGATTTGCGCGGGCCTGCCCGCTGTAATTTCGGGACCGACGCCAGCCGCGAACTGTTTGCGGCAAGATCGAAAGAACGTCGGCCCGGTTGTTGGAGGTGGTCTAAGTGTATGAGCCCTTCAGTTTCGGCGCGCCGGAACGACGGCGCTTCGCAGTGCAGTTCGGCTATGACATGCGGCCGTCCTTCTGGCAGGGTCTGCAGTCGAACGCGCATCTGGTGATAGCGGCTGTCGGCACCGTGGCGCTGCTCGGCGTGGCTGCGGTGGCGCTTTGGCTGGCCCTGCCGGCCAATGAACGGCAGGCGATCGCGAGCGCGGAGCAGACCGTACCCGCGATCCCGGTCAAGACGAAGAAAATCGCCCCGGCCGCGGCGAGCGCTGTCAGTATCGCCGCCGCGCCGCAAGCCGCGCGCAAGGCCGATGCGGTTTCGCCCGTGACGGCGGCCCGTGAAGCCACCATTCCGGCGCTGGCATCCAACAACCCCCGCTGGAGCGCCGCGAGTGGTGAGCCTGCGCCTGCCGCGGCAGAGGCTCTGCCAGCCTCGTCCGCTCAAGCCCGCGAGAAGCCGGCAACGCAGGACGACAAGCCAACCGCTGCCGCCTTCGCCGAATCCGCATCGGGGAACGATGCTTCGGCCGCGTTGTCGAAGGTGGCGGCGCCTGCGCCAGGGGCGAGCCAGCCGGCGGATACGAAGAAGCCGGATGACAAGATGGACAGCGCCCAGACCGCGGCCATTCCAGAGGCAAAGCCTCAGGTTCCCGAGGCTCAGCCGACGGCAACGGGGGACGCAGCCCAGGACAAGCCGAAACCTCAGCAGGCCAGCGCCGGCACCAATGGGCGCATCCTGAGGGCGGTCACCATGCGGAGCGGCCCGAAGAAAGGCGCATCCGCAATCGTCACGGTGCCCGCCAAGTCATCGGTGCAGGTGATGGGCTGCAACAAATGGTGCGAGATCGTCTATAACGGCAAGCACGGCTGGGTCTACAAGAGCTACGTCAAGACCGGCGTCTGATGCGTCGCTGGCGGCCTGCCGCCGCCGCGACGTCAATTCAGATGCAGCGCCCGCCGTCGACCTCCAGCGCCACGCCGGTGATGAAGGCGGCTTCGTCCGAAGCCAGCCAGAGCGCCGCATTGGCGATGTCGAGCGGCGTCGACAGCCGGCCGAGCGGGATCGAGGCGCGGAATCTTTCGCGGATCTCCGGCGTGTCGGCGCCCATGAATTTCTCCAGCATGCCGGTCTCGCCGGCGACCGGGCAGAGGCAATTGACGCGGATGTTCTTCGGCGCGAGCTCGACCGCCATCGACTTGGTGGCGGTGATCGCCCAGCCCTTGGAGGCGTTGTACCAGGTGAGGCCCGGCCGCGGCCTGATGCCGGCCGTCGAGGCCGTGGTGAGGATGACGCCGCCGCCCTGCCGGTTCATGATCGGCACCACGGCAAGGGCGGCATGATAGATCGCCTTCATGTTGACGGCGGTGATCAGGTCGAAGGTTTCCTCGTCGACGCCCAGCATGTCGCCGTTGCGATGGGTATAACCGGCGTTGTTGACCATGATGTCGATGCGGCCGAAGGCGCTCTTGGCGGCGTAGACCATCTCGTCGAATTCGGAGCGTTGCGAGACGTCGGTCTGGGTCCAGATCGCACGATCGCCGATTGCTTGCGCCACGCGCTCGGCGCCCTTGGCGTTGAGGTCGGCGACCACGACGCGCGCGCCCTCCTCAGCGAAGCGCTTCGCCATGCCCTCGCCGAAGCCCGACGCCGCGCCGGTGATGATGGCCACCTTGTTTTCCAGACGCATGGTTTTCCCAGTCATTCTAGATGATCCCGTTTCGCGGAGGGCGGCTGCCGCCATTCTCCCTTAGCTTTCGTCACATTCACGTTCTATGTTGCAGGCGCGAACGCTGCCGGAAGCCATCGCTTGCCGACAAGCCTCCAGGCAGCGCCAGTGTCAAGGGCAGCATATGGACCTAATCGATCCCAAGCGATTGGTCCTGCATGCGACACCAAGGCACTGGACGATTTAAATCGATTAGAATATATCAGCCCCGCTACCGGCGACCGGCATCAAATCGGACTGACCATGACCAGCCAGATCATCCCCGTCGACCCTTTCGACTTCATCATCTTCGGCGGCACCGGCGACCTGTCGGAGCGCAAGCTTCTGCCCTCGCTCTACCATCGCCAGCGTGGCCAGCAATTCTCCGAGCCGACGCGCATCATCGGCACGTCGCGCGCAAAAATGACCGACGCCGAGTTTCAGGCCTTCGCCAAGAAGGCGATATCCGAGCACGTGAAGCCGGCCGACGTCGACGCCAAGGAGCTCGATACCTTCCTGGCGCGCCTTTCCTACGTCCCGGCTGACGCGACCACCGGCGCCGGCTTCGACAAGCTCAAAAAGGCGATCGGCGACAGCGACCGCATCCGTGCCTTCTATCTGGCGGTGGCGCCTGCTCTGTTCGGCGACATTTCGCACCAGCTCAAAGAGCACAAGCTGATCACGCCGAACTCGCGCATCGTGCTGGAGAAGCCGATCGGGCGGGATCTCACCTCGGCGCGGGCGCTCAACGATGCGGTGGGCGATGATTTCCACGAAAGCCAGATCTTCCGCATCGATCACTATCTCGGCAAGGAAACGGTGCAGAACCTGATGGCGCTGCGCTTTGCCAATGCGCTCTACGAGCCGTTGTGGAATTCCGCCCATATCGACCATGTGCAGATCACGGTTGCCGAGACCGTGGGTCTCGAGGACCGCGTCACCTATTACGACAAGGCCGGCGCGCTGCGCGACATGGTGCAGAACCACATCCTGCAACTGCTTTGCCTGGTCGCCATGGAAACGCCGTCGTCGATGGACGCGGACGCCGTGCGCGACGAGAAGCTCAAGGTGCTGAGGGCACTGAAGCGCATCAATGGCAACGAGGCGCCCAAGCACACCGTGCGTGGCCAGTATCGCGCTGGCGCCTCAGCCGGCGGAGCCGTCAAAGGCTATGTCGAGGAGCTCGGCAAGGACAGCAACACCGAGACCTTCGTCGCCGTGAAGGCCGAGATCGGCAACTGGCGCTGGGCCGGCGTTCCCTTCTATCTCAGGACCGGCAAGCGGCTGGCGACCCGCGTTTCGGAAATCGTCATCGAGTTCAAGCCGATCCCCTACTCCATCTTCGGCGACAGCGCTGGCCCGATCTTCGCCAACCAGCTGGTCATCCGCCTGCAGCCGGACGAGGGCGTCAAGCAATACATCATGATCAAGGATCCGGGGCCTGGCGGCATGCGGCTGCGCCAGATCTCGCTCGACATGAGCTTCGCGCAATCGTTCCAGGGCCGGGCGCCGGACGCCTATGAGCGCCTGATCATGGATGTGGTGCGCGGCAACCAGACGCTGTTCATGCGCCGCGACGAGGTCGAGGCGGCGTGGAAATGGATCGATCCGATCCAGAACGCCTGGGAAAGCGCCAGGCAGGAAGCGCAGGGCTATACGGCCGGCACCTGGGGGCCCTCGGCCTCCATCGCGCTCATCGAACGTGACGGACGGACATGGCACGAGAGCAATTGAACGGCGCCGCCTACGCCTGGAACGGCTTTGCCGACCGCCAGCAGCTGGCGGCGGCGCTTGCCGGCCACGTCGCCGCCCGGTTGACGCAGGCGATCGCCGAGCGCGGCACGGCACTGCTCGCCGTATCCGGCGGCACGACCCCGGCAAAATTCTTCGCCGCCCTGTCCGCCATACCGATTGCCTGGGACAAGGTCACGGTGACGCTGGTCGACGAGCGTTTCGTGCCGCCCAGCTCGCCGCGCTCGAATGCCGGGCTGGTGGCGGCCAACCTGCTGCAGAACCAGGCGGCTGCAGCGCGCTTCGTGCCGCTCTATCACGAGGCGGCGAGCATCGAGGACGCAGCCGCCTCGGACAGCGAGGCCCTGCGGTCGCTGACCTGGCCGCTGGACGTCGTGGTGCTCGGCATGGGCGGCGACGGCCACACGGCCTCGTTCTTTCCCGATGCCGGCAACCTCGCTGAATTGCTCGACCCGTCCTCGCAGCGGATCGTGCTGCCGGTGCACGCGCCGAGCGGCGGCGAGCCGCGGTTGACGCTGTCGATGGCGCGGATCGTTGCCGCCGGCTTCATCGCGCTTCACATCGAGGGCGAGGACAAGCGCAGCGCCTTCGACGGCGCGATGGGAGCAGGCGCAAAAAAGCCGATCCGAGAAGTGCTGGAGGCAGCACCGATACCGGTAGAGGTGTTCTGGGCACCCTGATTTCACGAAGGAACAGCCCCGGAGGCTGTGGGAGGACGTTTTCCGGGGCTCGAAAGGACCGACCATGACAGCCAGACGCGACATCGAAGCCATCACGGAACGCATCCGCCAACGCTCGAAAGCCGGCCGCGAAGCCTATCTCGGCCGCATCGCGGAGGCATCCGGCCGCGCCGCCAACCGGGCGGTGCTGTCCTGCGGCAACCTCGCGCACGGATTTGCCGTCTGCAGCCCGTCGGAGAAGGTCGCGCTCGGCAGCGATCGCGTGCCGAACCTCGGCATCATCACCTCCTACAACGACATGCTGTCGGCGCATCAGCCGTTCGAGACCTTCCCGGCGCTGATCAAGGAAGCGGCACGCGAGGCCGGCGGCATCGCCCAGGTGGCGGGCGGCGTGCCGGCGATGTGCGACGGCGTCACCCAGGGCCAGCCGGGCATGGAACTGTCGCTGTTCTCGCGCGACGTGATCGCCATGGCGGCCGCGATCGGCCTCTCGCACAACATGTTCGACGCCGCCGTCTTCCTCGGCGTCTGCGACAAGATCGTGCCGGGGCTGGTGATCGGGGCGCTGACTTTCGGCCACCTGCCGGCGGTCTTCATCCCGGCCGGACCGATGACGTCCGGCCTGCCGAACGACGAGAAAGCCAAGGTCCGCCAACTCTATGCCGAGGGCAAGGCGGGCCGCGCCGAGCTGCTCGAGGCCGAGTCCAAATCCTATCACGGGCCGGGTACCTGCACCTTCTACGGCACGGCCAACTCCAACCAGATGCTGATGGAGATCATGGGCCTGCACACGCCGGGCGCCTCCTTCGTCAATCCGGGCACGCCGCTGCGCGACGCGATGACGAGGGAAGCGGCCAAGCGGGCGCTGGCCATCACCGCGCTCGGCAACGCCTATACGCCGGTCGGGCGCATGATCGACGAGCGCTCGATCGTCAATGGCGTGGTCGGCCTGCATGCCACCGGCGGCTCGACCAACCACACCATCCACCTGATCGCGATGGCCGCGGCAGCCGGGATTTCGCTCACCTGGCAGGACATTTCCGACCTTTCGGAAGCGGTGCCGCTGCTTGCCCGCGTCTATCCGAACGGGCTTGCCGACGTGAACCATTTCCATGCCGCCGGCGGGCTCGGCTTCCTGATCCGCGAGCTGCTCGACGAAGGCATCCTGCACGAGGACGTGCAGACGGTGTGGGGCGAAGGCCTGCGGCCCTATGCGGTCGAGGCCAGGCTCGGCGCTGACGGCAGCGTCGTGCGCGAGGCAGCGCCGCAGGAGAGCGGCGACGAGAAAGTGCTGGCGCCGTTCGCGAAGGCATTCCAGCCGACGGGCGGCCTGAAGGTGCTTGGCGGCAATCTCGGCCATGCCGTAATCAAGACCTCGGCCGTCAAACCCGAGCGGCGCGTCATCGAGGCGCCGGCCAAGGTGTTCGACAGCCAGCAAGGCCTGAACGATGCCTTCAAGGCCGGCACGCTCACCGGCGACTTCGTCGCGGTCATCCGATTCCAGGGCCCGAAGGCCAACGGCATGCCGGAGCTGCACAAGCTGACCACCGTGCTCGGCATCTTGCAGGACCGCGGCCAGCGCGTCGCGCTGGTGACGGACGGGCGCATGTCGGGCGCTTCCGGCAAGGTGCCGGCGGCTATCCATGTGACGCCGGAAGCGGTCGAGGACGGACCGATCGCCAGGATCCACGACGGCGACATCATCCGCCTCGATGCCGACGCCGGCACGCTTGAGGTGCTGGTGCCGGGAACGGAATTCGCGCTGCGCCGCACCGCGGATGCCGATCTCATCGGCAACGAGTTCGGCTTCGGCCGCGAGCTGTTCGCCGGCTTCCGGCAACTGGTCGGGCGCGCCGACCATGGCGCCGCCGCCTTCGCAAACGCGTGAGCCAGGAATTCCATCCATGAAAAAGGGCGGCCTGGCCGCCCTTTTTTGCATTCCTGCGATGCCTACTGAACGGTGATCTCGGTCCGCTCGCCGGCCTTGATCGTCACCGGCATTTCCTTGTCCTGGCCCTGGTCGGGGGCGTGACGCACGACGACATAGTCGCCGGCGGGGATCGTCTGCTGCCAGCTGTCGCCATAGGTCAGACCGAGCGACTTGCGCTTGCCTTCGATGTCCTTCTTCGACGAGAACACCTCGATCGAATAGGCGCCGGGCGCCGACATCGCCAGCACGCCGGCATCGAGCGTGACCTTGATGTCCTGGTTGTCGCCGGCCTTGATGCTGAAGGGCTGCTCGACGACGGCGATATCGAATGTCGTGAGCGCAACATAGTCATCCGGCGGAAGCCAGAACTTGCTGTCCGGACCATAGGAGTGCTCGACGCTCTCGCGCGAGCCGTCGATCTTCTTCTTGGCCTTGACGATCTCGAAGCCGATGCCGGAATTGTCGGCCTTGTCGCCGCCTGCGGTGTAGTAGGCGTTGAGCACGGCGTGGCCGACGCCGACGACGACGTCTTTCTCGACGGTCTGACCTGCGGCGAGCTGGATGGTCTCGGACACCGTGCCGGCGCCGATCTGCACCGTCACCTTCTGCTCGCCTGCCGGCACCGTCGCCTTGGCGTCGCCGTAGTGGGTGGTGCTGCCGCCGGAATAGGCGAAGTCGACACGCGCCTCGCCGCTGATCTCCGAGCCTTGGCTGGCATGCGGGTGGATGACCAAGGTGCCGGCGTTCAGCGTGAACAGCGGGCTGTAGGTCTGGCCGGCCTCGATCTTGATCTTCTGCTCGCTCCTTGCCTCGTCGGCGCGACCGACGACGACGTAGTCGCCTGGCTCCAGATTGGTCTTCAGCTCGCCGTATTCGGTCATGACCTGATCGCCGCGCGTGCCGTCGGCAGCGGCCTTGTAGATCTCCCAGGCATTGCTGTCGGTGATCGGGTCGCCGCCTTCGGCCATGACTACGCTCGGCGTGAAATTGAATTCAGGCTTGGCGGGTTCGGGCGCCGGCGCCGGCGCGGGGGCCGGAGCGGGTTCAGGCGCGAGCGCCGGCGCAGCGACGGTCTCGACCAGCGCTTGCTGCAGCGCCTTCTCGTCGGAGGCCTGGATGTATTTGCCGCCGGTGTTTTCGGCAAGGCAGGCGATCTGCTTGCCTTCATCGGCGGTCAGGCCGAAGCCGACGACGTCGGCGGTGAAGTCGACGCCGGTTTCCTTCAGCTCCTTGCCGAGCGCGCACGGATCGCCGCCGCAGGTCTCCAGCCCGTCGGTGATGAGGACGACGGTGGCCTTGTCCTCGGTGTATTTGAGCGCTTCCGCCGCCTGCTTGACGGCCGCCGTCAGCGGCGTCTTGCCCAGGAACTTCATGCTGTCCGCGGCGGCCGAAATCGCGCTCGCCGAACCAGCCTGCGGCGGCACGATCAGCTCGATATCCTCGCAGCTGCCTTTCTGGCGATGGCCATAGGCCATGAAGCCGATCTCGTCATCGGCCGGCACCGATTGCAGCACGGTGCGTAGCGATTCGCGCGCGATCTCGAGCTTCGGCTTGCCGTCGATCTGGGCCCACATGGAGCCGGATGCATCGAGAATGATGACGACCTTGTTGGCGGCGAAGCCAAACGTGGTCGTCGACAAAAGGAGGATCGCCGCAGCGACGCTCCGTGCCAATCCCGCCATGAAAATCTCCTGAGTGAGCCCCCTGTCCGCGTCGAGAAAGCTATTTGACGCGGCCTTTGGAGACAAGCCCGACGGGCAGCAAAGTCCCTCAATAGGTGGTGCGGCGCTCTTCCGACGGCGGACGGCCGAACTGCAGCCGGTAGCTCTGCGCAAAATAGGAGTGCGACGTGAAGCCGGTGGCGATCGCCACGTCGAGGATCGGCATGTTGGTCTGGCGCAGCAGTTCGCGCGCCCGCTCGAGTCTGAGCCGCATGTAATAGCGGCCGGGCGTGACGCTGAGGTGGCGCAGGAACAGGCGTTCGACCTGACGCACCGACAGGCCCGCCGACTTGGCGAGTTGCACCGCCGACAAAGGCTCGTCGAGATGGTCGGCCATCAGTTCGACGATGCGCCTGAGCTTCTCCGACTTGCCGGTGAGATCCCGCTCGGGGCCGACGCGCTGGCGGTCGCCGGCCGAGCGGATGCGCTCGTGCTGGAACTGGTTGGCGACGCCGTTGGCGAGATTGGAACCGAAATCGCCGCGCACGATCTCGAGCATCAGGTCGATCGAGGTGGTGCCGCCGGCGCAGGTGTAGCGCTTGCGGTCGATCTCGAAGACGTTGCCGGTGCAATTGATATCGGGAAAGCGCTCCATGAAGCCGGCGCGGTTCTCCCAGTGGATGGTGCAGCGATAGCCGTCGAGCTGGCCGGCCTCGGCGAGCAGGTAGGAGCCGACCGACAGCGCACCGAGCGCGTTGCCGCGCCGGCCCCAGCTGCGCAGCGCCGCCAGCACCTTGCTCTTGCCGGGGAATTCGGTGGTCAGCCCGACCGAAACGAACAGGATGTCGACCGGCGGCATGTCGGCGACGGAATAGTCGATCTTCAGCGGCAAACCATTGGAGGCCATGACCGCGTCGCCATCCGCCGAAATCGTCGTCCAGCCGTAGAAGTCGCGGCCGAGCAGGCGGTTGGCCGAGCGGAAGCAGTCGATCGCCGCGGCCAGCGAGAACATCGAGAACTTGTCGACCAGCAGGAAACCGAACTGCCGACCACCCTGAACGGGATCGCCCATGACCGGCCGTTCAATAGGGGCAGTAAGGTTCGGCAAGGATGCTGCTTTCTGATCAGAAGGACGGCCGCTTCAATCCGGCCGCGAGGTAGGCGGAAGCTACAGTGTTGGCCATCAGCATGGCAATGGTCATCGGCCCGACGCCGCCGGGGACCGGCGTGATGGCACCGGCGACCTTGGCCGCCTCGGCATAGGCGACGTCGCCGACCAGCCGCGACTTGCCTTCGCCCTTCTCCGGCGCCGGGATGCGGTTGATGCCGACATCGATGACGGTGGCGCCAGGCTTCACCCAATCGCCCTTGACCATTTCCGGGCGGCCGACGGCGGCGACCAGGATATCGGCGGTGCGGGCCAGCGCCGGCAGGTCCTTGGTGCGGCTATGCGCGATGGTGACGGTGCAGTTGGCGGCAAGCAGCAAATTGGCCATCGGCTTGCCGACGATGTTGGAGCGGCCGACTACGACGGCATTGAGGCCGGAAAGGTCCCTGCCGCGCACGCGCTCGATCAGCAGCATGGAGCCCGCGGGCGTGCAAGGCACGAAGGCAGTCTCCAGCTCGCCGGTGCCAAGCTTGCCGACATTGATGAAATGGAAGCCGTCGACATCCTTCCCCGGCGCGATCGTCTGGATGACCTTACCGGAATCGATATGCCCGGGAAGCGGCAGCTGCACGAGGATGCCGTGGATCGACGGATCGGCGTTGAGGTCGCCGATGATCTTCAGCAGCTCCGCCTCGGAGATCTCGGCCGGCAGCGTGTGCTGGAGCGAATGGAAACCGCATTCCTTTGCCGTACGCGATTTCGAGGCGACATAGACCTGGCTCGCCGGATCCTCGCCGACGATCACCACGGCAAGGCCAGGCTTTGTCGCGCCCCGGGCCGACAGCTCGGCGGTCAGCGTCTTAACCTTTTGAACCACGTCTTCGGCGACACTCTTTCCGTCGATCACTTCGGCCATCATTCACCTTCAGCACTGTTCCGGGCCGCGCCCACGCGCAGCCCTGATCCTCGATCCAGCATCGCGACCAGCCAGGCGCCGAGCGCGCGCGGTCGAATGCCGCGCGGCATTTTCACGAAAATTCGACCGGGCAATCCCGTCAAAACGTCGTCGAATGCCGTAAACCCGAAACCGGCCGCTTTTTGTCGGAGCCTGCTTATCGAAGACAGGACATTTTAGAAATAGCGGCGGCGCGTGCGGCTTTCGGTCAGGTCGCGCACCGCCTCGCGAAACTCGCGCAGGCTGGCCCGGAGCTCGTCGACCTGACTCTGGTCGGCGGAGGGTTCGCGCATCTCGGCGACCGGCGGTTGCGAATGGGAAGACCCCGAGGACGAGGCGTACGCGTCGTCGGATGATCCTTCGGGCCGCGGATGGCCCGGCTGATAGGCATAGGCACGGCTTTGCGCGGGCGATGGCTCGGAGCCGCGCCCGGATATCGGAGCGGCACCTGCGGACCGCTCAGTGCCGGCTCCGCCCGGCTCGTCCGACCTGCGCAGCATGAAATCGCGCAGCGACCAAGCCAGCGATCCGAAGAAGCCAGGCCGGCCCGCATCATCACCGGCGACAGCCGATGGTGTGGACGGTGCAACGGGCGACGCGGGGGGCGGAGGGCTCGGCGGCGCGCGATATGCCCTTTCCTCGAAGATCGGCGCATGCTCTGCGGGCCTGCGGCGTGAGCGGCTGTCCGCCGTCTCGCGCAGGCTGGCATAGGCCCCGCGCAGCGCGCCAAGGCCGATGCCGGCGAAAAGGCCGGCAAGCAGGCCGGCCAGCGCCGTTACCGCGCGCGACGGCCCTTTGGCTTCGAGCGGCGGGTAGGCCTCCGAAATCAGGCTGATGTTGGCGGTGTTGATGTCCTTCTGCTCGCCGGTTTCCTTGGCGCGCAGCAGGAACTGCTCGTAGACCGAGCGCTTGGCGGCGGCCTCGCGCTCGAATTCGCGCAGCGAAACCAGGTCGTTGTTGACGTCGCCGCTCTGCACCTTGGCCTGGGCCAGGCGCGAGGCAAGGTCCTGCTCGAGTTGGACGGAGCGCTTCAGATCAACCTGCAGCGAGGACGCGATGCGCTGCAGTTCGGCGCTGATGCGCTCGCGCGCGCCGGCGAGTTGGGCGTTGAGCGCCTGCAGCTCTGGATGCCGCGGCCCGAACTTGATCGCGGCCCGATCCGCCTCCTGCTTCAGCGCCGCATATTGCGAGCGCAGCTCGCCCATCGTGTTGGAGTTGATCTCTTCCGGCAAGGTGCCGTTGAGAACCGCATTGACGTTCAGCGCGCGCGCCGAGGCGGCGCGGGCGTTGAGCTCGAGCGTGCGGGCGCGGGCGACGGAAAGCTGCTCGTTGAGCTTCAGCATCTGGTCGTCGCTGATCAGATGACCCTGCGCGTCGACAAGGTCGTGCGTGGCCCTGAAATCCTCCACCTTGCGCTCGGCCGCCTCGACGCCCTTGCGCAATTCGTCGAGCCTGGCGGTGAGCTCGTCGGTGGCGCGGCCCGCCGTGTTGGACTGGATTTCGCTGGATATCTCACGGAACGCCGTCCTCATGGTGTTGGCGATCAGGGCCGACTTATCGGGATTCTGGGTCGTGGCGGCAATCGAGACGACGAAGGTCTTGCCGCTGCGCTCGACGTCCAGGCTTTCCGCCAGGTTGCCGACCGCCAGGGCGCGCCGGCGCGCCTCGTCGGCAGGGCCTCGCGTATCCTGCCGCGACAGAATCGAGCGGAGCATCGACATCAGGCCGAGGCCGCCCTTTCCCCGACCGTTGAATTCGGGATCATTGGTGAGGTTGAGGTCGGTGACGACCTTGTTGAGCACCGTGCCCGAAGTAAGAATGCGGACCTGGTTCTCGACGATGGCGAGCGTCGCATCCGAGGCGATCACGTTCTGCGTCAGGTCTCGATCGGTGAGCTTGAGGTCGCGCGGGTCGACGATGACCTCGGTGGTGGCCTCATATTTCTTCGGCGTCGACAGCGCGATGGCGACACCGAGCGCGGCACCAAGGATTGTCGTCGAGAGGATCAGCGCCTTGGAGCGGGTGATGCCGCGAACGACCTGCATCGGGTCGATCAGCGGCTTCCATTCCTGTGCGTCGGAATCACCCGCCGCCAGCGGCCGGCTTGCATGGCGAGGTTCGCCGTAGCGCGGTTCGAATGCGACAGGTGAAGAATAGGCCTGCGAAGAATGGTCGGGGGAACGGCCCTCTTCACGCGAACCGGCTTGCGGCACCGTCGTGGCCCAGTCGTCCTCGTCCCGGATCGTTCGCGAAATCGGATCGACCTGAGGATGATCGTCGGTGCTCGGGGGCTGTGGGTTCGACCGTCCCTCGCGCTCGAAGCGCGCGGCGCGGTGGCGCGCGGCGGCATCCTCGCGCCATGACGGGTTGGCCTTGTCGCCGATGGAGACCAGCGAGGCGTCGGCGCTGTCCTCGCCGCGCACGGCCTGGCCGAGCGCAAGCAAAGAGCGCTCGCGTCGCCAATCTTCATGGTTATCCCTGTCGACCATGTCCTGGAACTTACTCTCTGGCGGCTTGGGAGCGGCGGTCGGCCAATCGTTAAGTCACGCTAAACAGGCATGGAAAATAAAACGTTAATTTCCGGGCCCGGGAAATTCAGTTTCTCGCCCCGGTTGCAGCCTCTCCCTGCCGCCAGACCACCGCCAGAACGGCACGTTAAGCTTTCCATCTTAGGCTTTGACGAACACATGACCCAGACCAGCGACATACCGCAAAGGCGGACGCTCGCGCGGATCGGCCACTTTGTGGCCGCGCGCCGGAAGCTGGTTCTCGACTATGTTTCGGCGATCAGCGGCGCCGGCGGGCGGCTGGTGTTCTCGCTCGCCTATTTCGTGGCTTTGGCCAACACGCTGTCCATCGCCGAATTCGGCATGTTCGCCACGGCTTCGGCGGCAGGCGTCATGCTGTCGCGCGTGCTTGCCTTCGGCTTCATCTCGGCGCTCTACCGCACGGCGACGATCCGTCCCAACCTGATCGGCACCTTCACCGCCGGCTTCCTGTTCCTCGGCGTGATCTCGCTGCCGGTTCTCGCCGCCGCTTCCTACGGCGTCTACCTGATCTTCTTCGCCGGCACGGTGCCGCTGTCGGTCTTTGCGGCGGTCGTCTTCGCCGAAGCGCTGCTGTGGCGGCCGGTCGAAGTGGTGCTGATCGTCAACAACGGCCTCGGCAAGTTCGGCCGCGCCGCGGTGCTCGCAATCCTGACGACGGCGCTCAGGGCGGTCGGCGCGCTGCTGTTCATGCTCGCCGGGCGACATACCATCGACGTCTGGTCGTGGTTCTACATCGGCGCCAACGCCGCTTCGCTGATCATCGCGTTCGCCTTCTTCTACCCGCGCCAGCGGCTCAGGCTGCGTACCGAGATCTATTTCCGACGGCTCGCCGATTCCGTCTATGTCGCGGGATCGGAGGTGCTGTTCTACCTGCAGATGGAGTTCGACAAGCTTTTGGTGCTGTCGATCGGCGGACCGCACCTCGCCGGCATCTACGCCATCATCATGCGGCTGGTCGATCTCACGGCAATTCCGATCCGCACCTTCTCGATGATGCTGGTGCAGCGCATGATGCGTGCGCCCGAGCTCCTGTCCCGGCTGGCGGTCAAGAGCGGCATCGAAGGCGGCGTGTTCCTGGTCTCGACGCTGGCGCTCCTGTCGCTCGGCATCGTGTTGCACTTCTTCCCCAATGCGCTGGGCAGGAACGTCGCCGAGGCAGCGCCTCTGGTGGCACTCGCGGTCTGCGTGCCGGGCCTGCGCAATCTCGTCGAATATCAGGCCGAGCTTCTGTTCGCGCGCGGCCAGACCGCGGTGCGGGCGATCAATCTCGGCCTGCTCGCCGGCCTCAAGGCGGTGCTGCTCACCTATGTGCTGACGACGATCCCCGACCCACCCGATCTGGTGCTGTCGCTCAACATCGTCTTCCTGCTGCTCTATCTTGCCTCGATGTTTCTCACCTATTCGGCGATGCGGCGGCCGGCGAAGGCGATCTGATCTAGCGATCGAACCCAATCAACCGGCGGATGCGGGCCACATCGGTGCCGATGAAGGACTGCATGCCGATCGCCACCTGCTCGGACGCCATGGTGTCGACAAAGCGGCGGAATTCCTCGTCCGACAGCGCCTCGCCGTTCCAGTGGACGCGGCAGAATTCCTCGGCACCATGGAAATGGCCGGCGCCTTCCAGCACGTCGTCGACGTAACGGCCATAGATCATGCATTCGGAGAATTCGCGCGCCGAGCCGACAACGCTGACCCAGTCGCGCCCGTGCATCTTCTCGATCCGCTCGCACATCGCGTTGACGGTCTCGCGGCGCCAGGCAATCAGCGTCGAGATGTAGTCGTCGGTCGAGGTCTTCGACGGGTCGATGCCGAGCGCCGAGCCGGCATTGCGCGACCAGATGCGATGCTCGTCATGACCGGCATTAGCCAGCACGCCGTCGCGCCGGAACAGCCGCGCCTTGCCGTCGCGCCAGAAGGCGCTCGCGTCGAACGGCTTGAGGAAGGCGACGTCGGAATCGCAAAAGACGAGCACGTCTTCCCCGGCATGCGCGGCAATGGCGATGCGGCGAAGCTGCTGCACGTGCCAGCCGCGCAGCGGCTGGGTCCTGAAGCTCAGCCAGACGCGGCGGCAAAACAGGCTGAGCGGATCGTCGACAACGCGCAGCCAGCGCGGCAAAAGATCCCGTTCGTCGACGACCGTGCGGCGGCTGTTCTCAAGCTGGCGAAACAGCGCCATGTCGCGGTGCTCGACGAGGATATAGTGCCGCGCGACGCCGGTCACATGGCGGTCCATCGTCTCGCACAGCAGCCGGCAACGATCGAAATCCGGCGCGTAGCTCGCCGTCACGACCGCCGCCGAAGGCGTGCGCGGCAGCGGCTCGATCCTGGTGGCGGCATCGGGCACGAAACGGCTGTTCAACGGCGCGCCTCCGCCGGCCGCGGTCCGAGCGCCAATTTCTGCTTGAAGACGCGCCACAGGAAGAGCGGGTTGCCGACCACGTAGCGGCGCCACAGGCGGGCGGGTTCGATCCACAGGCGAAACAGCCATTCGAGCCGCAGGCGGCGCATCCAGAGTGGAGCCCGCGGCACCGTGCCGCTCAGAAAATCGAGCAGCGCGCCGACCGCGATCGGCAGCGTGCAATGACGGGCATCGATATGGCGCGCGATCCACAGCTCCTGGCGCGGCACGCCCATGGCGACCAGCAGCACGTCCGGCCGCAGCCTGGCGATGCGCTCGACGATCGCCGGCTCCTCGGCCAGGGAAAAATAGCCGTCATGGATGACGACGAATTTGTGCTGCACGGCCAGCGCGGAGAGCTTCACGGATGCCGCCTCGGCATTGACCCGCGTCGCGCCGAGCAACGCCACGGTCAGCGGCCGCGTCGATGCCTGCAGGAAAGCCGGGATGAAATCGGTGCCGTTGAGGTTGTCGGGGAAAGGCGCGCCGTAGAGCAGCTTTGCGGCGATGTCGACCCCGACACCGTCCGGCAGCACGAGAAAGTCGTCGAGCGCTTCGGCAAACACCGGATCGCCGTGGGCCAGATTGGCATTGTGGGCGTTGAGGAAGCTCACCTTGGTGAAGCGCCGCTCGGCGACCAGCCGCGAAAGCAGCGCTATCGCCTCGTCCCAGCGGATGGCAAGCACGGAGATGCCGAGGATCCGCTTCAGCGTGTCGAAGCCGAAGGCGGCGCGCGCGGCATGGATGTTCATGCGGCCACCTCCTGCCTGACGGCGCCGAGCTTCTCTAGCCCAAGCCTGAGCGCGGCATCGAACGCCCTCACCTGCCGGCTATGGAAGGCGCTGCCGTCGACGTCGCGAACATGGGCCGCCGCCGCCTCGAGCGCCGAGGCGAAGGCGACAGGATCGTCGGTCACGACACAGTTCTGCGGCCGGTAGCCGATGCCGCGCAACGAGCGGCTGGTGGCGACGGAAGGCAGGCCGAGCTCGAAGGTCTCGATGGTCTTCAGCTGCACGCCGCTGCCGGCGGTGCTGATCAGCGGAATGACGGCGCCGCCGCGCACGAAGGCCTGGGCATCCGCGACCCTGCCGACAAACTGGACGCCGGGATGTGGAGACGTCACGCCCGACGGCATGTTGCCGGCGATCCTGATGCGGAAATCCCGCCTGAGATGCGGGACCACCTTGGTCAAGAACCAGTCGAGGCCGATGCGGTTGGGCTGCCAGGTCCATGTGCCGATCAGCGCTGCGTCGCAGTCGATGTGGCGCAGGCCCTTCTTCGTCGGCGCTTCGGCGCGGGTCACCAGCGGCAGCACGGCCGAGCGGTCGTCGGAGGCAACGCCAAGTGCCGCGCGGTCCTCCTCGGCCAGCGTGAAGACGAAGCGCGCCGCCCGGCAGAGACGCTCTTCCATGACCTCGAGCAACCCGGCCTCGCGACGGAACAGCCAGCGTTGAAGGGCGCTGCCGGCAGCCGCGGCGTTCTCCTCGGCCGAGCGGTGCTCGACATTGTGCGCGACGAAGATCGAAGGCCGGTCGCCGAAGAGGCCTTCAAAGGCGCCGGCAAACTGCACCGAGTTGAGGACATAGCCGTCGAACGGGCCGGCGCGCTCGATCGCGGCGCGTACATCCGCATCCGAAACGACGCGCAGCTTGACCGAGGCGAAGGTGAGACCGGTCAGCATCGCCTTGGCCACCCAGGCCAGCTTCTGCCGCGGCGAGGCGCTTTCGGTGCGCACATCGATGGCGCCGAGGACAATGGTGTTCTCAGGATCGGCGGCAGGCTTTCCCGGCCAGCTGAAGCCGATCACCGTCACGCGCACGCCGGCGCGCCGCAGCGCGTCGATGATCGCGGCGTTGGCAATCTCGTAGCCCGAAGCGAGGGCGCCATCGGGCACGATCGATGTGGCGAACAGCAGATGCATTTCACCTATCCATTGGTGTAGCCGGTAGCAAAGTGCGGTGAAGCCTTGATTAAGTGGCGCCGTCAAAGGCCAAAAGCCCCGGTTTTGCTGAACCTGCCCGCGAAGGTGATTAACGAAACGTTATGGTCGGGCTGCTATCGAGGACCGGACCCACACGCCTGGAAACGGATGGACGCTTTGGTATCGATCGCAGGGGTATCGATCGCAGGGCGGTCTCCGGGGCTTGCGGCCGAGACCGTCGAGGCGGCCGTCACGCTGCCGACCTTCAAGCGGCCCGGGCTGCTCCTGGAAACGCTGGCATCGCTCAAGGCCCAGAAAACCGCGCGGCGCTTCGCCGTCATCGTCATGGAAAACGAGGCCGAGGCGCGCGAGGGCGCCAAGGCGGCCCTCCCGCTGTTCGAGCACGGCGAGATGCCGGGCCTGGTGATCATCGCGCATGAGCGCGGCAATTGCAGCGCCTACAATGCCGGCTGGCAGACGGCGATGCTTAAGTTTCCCAACTTCAAGCATCTGCTGGTGATCGACGACGACGAGATCGCCGAGCCCGACTGGCTGGAGCGCATGTGCAAGGCCGCCGAGACGCTTCGAGCCGACATCGTCGGCGGGCCGCAGGTGCCGGTCTTTGCCGATCCCTCGCATGCGAGATGGGCCGACCATCCCGTTTTCGCGCCGCCCTACCGTGAAACGAACCGCGTGCCGGCGCTCTATTCGTCCGGCAATCTGCTGGTCGGGCGCAACGTGCTTGCGGCCATGGGGCCGTCCTTCCTCGATCTGAGGTTCAACTTCATGGGCGGCGGCGATTCCGATTTCCTGAGCCGCGCCGCGCAGAAGGGTTTCGCGCTCGGCTGGTGCGCCGAGGCAAGGGTCAGGGAAACGGTTCCCGCACGCCGCGTCGAGGCCGACTGGATCCGCGCCCGCAGCCTCCGCAACGGCGTCATCTCGACCCTGGTGGAAAAGAAGAAGCGCGCGGGCACGCCGTTCGCCGGCACCAAGGTTGTTCTGAAAAGCCTGGCGCTGCTTGCCGCCTCGCCGCTGCGCGGCGCCATAAGGCTGGCGCGCACGGGCTCGCTGGCGACAGGCCTCTATCCCGTCCATGTCGCGCTCGGCCGGGTGCTTGCCGAATTCGGATATGCCAATGAGCAGTACCGGCAGCCTGAGAAGAATTGAGCGCGCGCCGCTCAGCGCCGCTTTCACGCGCGAGGGCGTCGCGACCGCGATCGCTGGGCTGCTCTTTGCCACCATCATCGTCTCCTTCCGGCCCTTCCAGCCTGCCGGCGCGGAGCTCACCGGCGACGGCGGCGACATCGTCAACCAGCTCGGCTTCGGCTCGCTCGGCGCGGTCTCGATCTTCTCGCTGCTCGCCTTCGCCGAGCCGCGCGTGGCGCGCTCGCTCATCAGCCCGTCCTGGGAGCTGATGCTGGGCTTTTTCTTCCTGTCGGTGATCCTGGCGACCGATCCGCCCTCGGCGATGCGTGCCGCCTCCTTCACGATGACCGGCATCATCACCATGGCGACGATCCTGGTGCTGCCGCGCGATGCCGACTCCTTCGCGAGGGTCATCATCTTTACCGCCGTCGTGGTGATGGGCCTCTCCTATGTCGGGCTCATCGTCTTTCCGCACGAGGCTCTCCACACCGCCGACTCACAGGAGCCGGAGCATGCCGGCCTGTGGCGCGGCGTCTTCACCCACAAGAACATCGCGGGGCCGGTCATGGCCTGCTTCAGCTTCGCCGGGCTCTATCTCTGGCGGCGCGGGCAACGCTGGTGGGGTATCGGCATCTTCTCGGCGGCGATGATCTTCGTGCTGCACACCGGCTCGAAGACGACCGTCGGACTGGTGCCGTTCTCCATCCTGATCGTGGTGCTGCCGAGCAGCATCGGCATGCGGCTCGGCACGCCGGTCCTGTTTCTGTCCGCGATCGTCGCGACGGCGGTCGGCACGCTGGGCATCGTCTTCATCCCGCCGGTGAAGCAACTGGCGGCGACCTATTTCCCCGATCTCACCTATACCGGCCGCACGACGCTCTGGGAGTTCGCCGGCGAAATGCTGGCGAAGCGGCCCTGGACCGGATATGGCTATGAAAGCTTCTGGGGAACGCCGCTGCTGCTCAACCAGGACCAGCCTTTCGACCGGCCCTGGGACATCCGCACCATCGTGCACGGCCATGACGGCTATCTCGACATCGCGGTATTGATGGGCATCCCCGCGCTCTGCATCGCGGTCTATACTTTTCTCATCGCTCCCTTGCGCGACTATATGCGCATCCCGCAGCGCAAGGAGAATATCTATCTCGGCGACTTCTTCATGATGGTGGTGCTGTTCGCGGCGCTGAACGGATTTCTCGAAAGCTTCTTCTTCCGCCGTGCCGACCCCGTCTGGCTGCTCTTCGTGCTCAGCTTGCTTGGCCTGCGGCAAGTGTCGCTGCGACCTCTCCCGGTTCGCCGCCCCGACTGACCTGGCGGATCGATCTCCTGGAGACTGGACTTTTCCGTAGCCGCGCGAGCGGCTAAGAGAGCCGTCTTTACGGAGGTTCCGATGACCATCAGGCTCGTTCTCGCCGGTTGCGGCAATATGGGTTACGCCATGCTTTCCGGCTGGCTGAAATCCGGCAAGCTCGAGCCGTCGGCGGTGTTCGTGGTCGAGCCCAATGCCGAGCTGCGCAAGCGCGCAGAAGCCCTGGGCTGCGGTGGCGCAGCCGACGCATCCGCCATTCCGGCCGAAGCCGTGCCCGATCTCGTGGTCATCGCCGTGAAGCCACAGGTCATCCGCGATGTGACGGCAAGCTACAACCGCTTCGGCGACGGCAGGACCACCTTCGTCAGCATCGCGGCGGGCACGCCGGTCGCCACCTTCGAGCAGATCCTCGGCGAGCTCGCCCCGATTGTCCGCTGCATGCCGAACACCCCGGCGGCGATCGGCAAGGGCATGATGGTGGTGTTTTCCAACCCGCTCGTCCTGGACGACGTCAGGCGTTTCGTCGCCGAGCTGCTGTCAGCGAGCGGTGTCGTGACGACGATCGACGACGAGAGCCTGATGGACGCGGTGACCGCCGTCTCCGGTTCCGGCCCGGCCTATATCTTCCATTTCATCGAAGCGCTGACGGTCGCCGCCGAGAAAGCCGGCCTGCCTGCCGAGACAGCCAAGCTGCTTGCCATGCAGACCGTCTATGGCGCCGCCTCGCTCGCCGCCGAAAGCGATGAAGAGCCGGGCGTGCTCCGCCAGCAGGTGACAAGCCCCAACGGCACGACCGCAGCAGCCCTTGCCGTGCTGATGGGCGAGGACCGGCTGACGAAGCTTTTGACCGACGCGGTGGAAGCGGCGCGTCTCAGGTCGATAGAGCTGGGGAAGTAGGTATCTGTGCCGATCACGCGAGATCGGTGTGCGAAAAATCATTGCCCTTGTAGAGCAAAGACATTCCGCGACTTTTCGCCGATGCATATGACAGGCAGTCGGCAAGGTTGAGTTGAGCCGGATGACCGCGACCCTTGCCATAGTCTGCAAAGGCCTGGATCGCGAGTTTCGCATCGCCGCTTTCAATTGGAACGACTTCGATTTCGGCATGGCGAAGAAAGGCCTCTATCGCTGTTTCCGCAGTGCGCGGCTCCACCGCAAGCAGCGTAGAAAGCCGCATAGCTGCTTCGAGCACGACTAGCGGGGACGTTATTCTCCTCGCCGCCTGTCCTATCTTGCCGCTCCAGTCAGCGGCGTCTTCTTCGTCCGCCAGGATGGCGACCACCACAGAGGTGTCGACGAACATTAAGAATGGCCCCACATCTCGTCGATTTCGTCCTTGCTCAAGGCCCTACCACCGGCACCTGCCTTGGATTTGAGCTCTTGTGCTATGGCCGCCAAGCGCTCAGCGAGCGGGATTTGTTCGCGTTCGCGTTGCAATTCCGACTCGAGTGCTTCGATGACAGCTTCGGTCATTGAGATTTTGCGTTTTTCGGCGAGTTGACGGGCGAGTTCCCTCGCCCGGGGATCCCTGATTTGGAGATTCATCTGAACGACCTCGCGCCTCTTGTCACTACAATATAGTAGGCTTGTCATGACAAAGCCAGTGCCGTTACGGGAACAGGAGTCCTGAGCGGTCAGGCGCCGTACAACATCTCATCCTGCAAGCGACGCAAAGCAAATAGTCTCGTCGTCTTGTCAGGTTCAGCGTTGTCGCTTGTCAGCAGTTCGCCCTTCCTGACCGGCTTCAGCACCTTGCCGCCTTCGAGCAGCCCGACCGGCACGGCGCGGCCGGCGCGCGCCTCGGCGACGGTCATGGTCCAGGAGCGATAGCAGGTCTCGCCGATGGCGTCGAAGGTCTCGCCGGCGGCAAGATCACGCTTGGCCACCGCGCAGACCTCGGCCACCGGCTTCGGCAGCGGCACCATGTCGGGCCTGCCGTACAGCATGATGCGGGCCGCGGTCAGCGGCACCTCCAGCGAGGTCAAGTGGTATGGCCTGAAGAAGCTGTAGTAGGGGCCGTGGCCGACATGGAGGTCGTCCATGCGCTCGACGACGCGCGGATGCGTCGCCTCGACGATGACGAAGACGCCGGGCGCCACGCCCTTGCCGATCGTGTAGTCGATGACACCCTTCTTCGACAGGATGCCGCCATCCTCGCGCGGGATGAGCACCTTGGCCAGCTGGTCGCGATCGGCCTTGGGGCCATGCATGCCCGCGACATCGGGCACAAGGCCGGTGGCGTTGGCGATGGCGCACATCTCGACCATGGTCTTGGAACCGTCGACGAACTCGACCAGCATGCGCGGGTTCATGTTGCGACGCAGCGCTTCCTCGCGATAGTCGTCGGGAACGGCATCGTGGTTGAGCGGGTTGTTCTTGCCCTTGCCGGCCGAGACGATGGTGTAGCCGAGCGCCGAGGCGAACTCGATCAGCTCCATGCAGCTCGACGGCTCGTCGCCGGCGCCGACCGAATAGACGACGCCGAGCCGATCCGCCTGCTGCTTGAGATAGCAGCCGATGGTGACGTCGGCCTCGACATTCATCATCACCAGATGCTTGCCGTGCTCCATGGCCATCAGGTCGAAATCGGCGGCGACGCCGGGTTTGCCCGTGGCATCGATGACGACGTCGATCAGCGGGTTGGTGACCAGCATCTCGTTCGAAGTGATGGCGATCCTGCCGCTTTCGATCGCCTGGCTGACCCTGGAGGCCGTCTCGGCTTCCGCAGCCATCGCATCGTCGCCATAAGCGATGCGGATCGCGTCGCGAGCCGTGTGCGGACGGCGTGTGGAGATGGCCGCGACCGAAATGCCCGGCATCAGCATGCCCTGGGTCACCAGGTCGGTGCCCATCTCGCCGGAGCCGATGACGCCGATGCGCACGGGGCGGCCCTCGGCGGCGCGCCGGGCGAGATCGCGGGCAAGCCCGGTCAGGGCGACATTTGTCATACAAGAACGTCCATGCTTTGCCTTAAAGCGCGTCGCGACGAAGCGGATTCAGGCGACGCGGTTCAAGTCTTTGTTTTGGATGCATGTCGTTCCCCCAAAACCGCTGCGCACCTTCTTGAGCGACATGCATCAGCCCGCAATACAGGGAACGCTTCGTGTTTGCCAACAAAACCGGCCAGGCGGATGGCAATTTCCAGCGCATGCCTTGCAGAACCGGAGCAGATTTTTCGCAGCAACCGGCAACCTGCACGTGTTCGCAGCGCGACCATGTCCGGGCGAGGACGGATGCCGCGGTTCACGCCGGGGTTTCCGCCGAGGGCGGGCGCGACGCCTTGGGCGATTCCACCATGGGGACTTGCTGTTTATTAAGGAAAGCAGTGATCGCGGGCGATTTCCACTGAATCGCGCCCTCTGGCCGGGTATCGTTTCTGTGCCATTTTTGCTACATCCCGCAGGACTAATGGCTGGAATCCCCGCTTTTAGACGCCTCTAGTTCATTAGGGGCTCACATCCTCGAAAAATCTGATAGATACTGTTCGCAAGCTCCGGTGGCAGGCTTGGGCAAATAAGCGCCGACAAGAACAAAAAAGGCGCGGGGATAGTCACGGGGTAGAAATGACCAGGACGGGTAAAGTGACCGTCGGCTGGCGCCTTGCGCTTGCCATGACGGTGTCGATGCTGGCTTGCGGAAGCGCCGGCGCACTCACACTCAAGGAAGCCGTAGCGGTCGCGGTGGAGTCCAATCCTGAGATTGGGCAGGCGATCGAAAACCGCGAAGCCATCGAATTCGAGCTGCGCCAGGCGAAAGGCCTCTATCTTCCCAGCGTCGATCTCGAAGCGTCGACCGGCGTGCGCCGTCTGGACAATGAATCCCGGCGCGCGCTCGATGAGGATCACGACGCTCTCTATCCGAACGAGGCGGACCTCACCGTCACGCAGACGCTTTATGATAGCGGCGCAAGACGGGCCGAATTGAACCGCCAGGCTTCGCGCGTCGACGGCGCTTCCTTCAGGGTGCTGGAACGGTCCGAATTCATCGGCCTCGCCGTCGTCCAGGACTATCTCGAATACATGCTGCAGGCGTCGATCGTCGCCGAAGCGAAGAAGAACCTCGCCTTCCACCAGTCCATACTCGGCGACATCAAGCAGGGCATCGCGGGCGGCGCGCTCAACGATGCCGACCGGCAGCAGGCCGAGGAGCGGCTTTATGCCGCCAAGGCGCGGATGCAGGAGGCGACGGAAGAGCTGGAGGCGGCCAAGATCCGCTTCTTCAAGAACGTCGGCAAGCCGCTGACCAATCCGTCACGGCCGGCCGATGTGGCCGGCGCGCTGCCGCGCTCGCTCGACGACGCGATCGGGCTTGCCAGGCAGAACAATCCGCGCGTCCATATGGCCAACAGCGACATCGACGCCGCGGCATCGCTGGTCGACGCCGCGCGGGCGAAATTCGGCCCCACGATCACGGCCGAGGGCGTCGCCCGGGGCGGATATGACATCGACGGCGACGACGGCGACACCAGCGACCTGCAGGCTCGGGTCGTGCTGCGCTGGAACCTCTATCGCGGCGGCATCGACAAGGCCAACGAGCAGGAGCAGATCCGCCGCACCAGCGAGCAGCGCCTTGCGATGCACCAGGTGCTGCGCGAGATCGAGGAAGCCGTCCGCACATCGTGGGACCGTCGCTTCCGCCAGGCCGAACTGGCGCAGACGCTGCGGCTGCAGGCAGCCACCAACGAAAAGCTGGTCGCGTCCTACCGCGAGCAGTTCAAGGTCGGGCAGCGCTCGCTGCTCGACGTGCTCGACGCGCAGAACACGCGCTTCAACACCGCGACGCTGGCCGACACCTCGTCCTATGCGTCGCTGTTTGCCGAATATCGGCTGCTGGCCGCGACCGGGGAGTTGCTGAAGACGCTGAACATCCAGCCGGCCAAGCAAGCCGCGGCCTATGCGCGCACGGAATTCGGCGTGCCGGCAACGGCCGATACCGAAACCTATGCGCGCACGCCGTCGGAGCAGAAGAACGATCTGCCGTTCGACATCCTCGCGCCGGTCAGGAAAAAGCAGCCGATGTAAGCATCGATCTCTGGTCCTTCGGGGCGGATCGTGAATCAGCAGCCCAACATCGTATCGCCCAAGGAGGCTTTCAAAGCCTGCTTCTCGGCGATTGCGGCCTATCTCGGCCGGCCGAGCGCGGAGACCGTGCTGTTTGCCGGTGTGCCGATTTCGGACACGCGCATCGAGCCGGATGACATCAGGCACCTGGCCGAACGCATCGGCCTGGAGGTCCAGGCGTTCAGCCATCGCGATTTCGTGCGTGGCCGCGTCGATCTTCCGGCCATCGTCTTCCGCGCCAGCCAGTTGCCGGTTGCGCTGCTCGCCGAGACCGAGGCCGGGCAATATCTGACGGCGCCGCAGGAGAACGGCCGCACCACGATCGGCAAATCGGAGCTCGCCGAGAGCTATATCAGCGGCGGCGCCTCGTTCTCGATCACCTATGCCAACACCGCCGAGGAGATGACGGTCGGCACGGCGCCGAGGATCGAAAGACGCCACTGGCTGACCGGAACGATGGGAGCGTTCTGGCGCACCTATTCGAAGGTCGTGCTGTCGGCCGTCTTCATCAACCTCCTGGCGATCGCCTCGCCGATCTTCACCATGAACGTCTACGACCGCATCCTGCCGAACAAGGCGATGTCGACGCTCTGGGTGCTGGCGCTCGGGATCGGCGCGGCCATCCTGTTCGACCTGTTGCTGAAAACCGCCCGCGCCTCGCTCATCGACTATGCCGGGCGAAAGGCGGATCTCAGGATTTCCTATCTGCTGTTCGAGAAAGTGCTCAACTCGTCGCTTTCGGCGCGGCCGGGTTCGACCGGCGAATACGCAAACCGCGTCACCCAGTACGAGTTCGTGCGCGAGTTCTTCACCTCGAACACCATCAGCGTCTTCATCGACACGGTTTTCGTCTTCGTCTTCCTGGCTGTCATCTACGCCATCGGCGGCTGGCTGGTGATCATACCTGCCCTGGCCTTCGCGATCGCCGTCATTGTCGGACTGATGACGCAGCGGCGCATCGGCAGGCGGGTCGCCGCGTCGATGAACGAATCCGCCCAGCGTCAGGCGCTGCTGGTCGAATCCATTTCGACGCTGGAGACGATCAAGTCGCTGCGCGCCGAGGCCTATCTGCTGCGCAAATGGGGCGAGCACTCGAAGAATGCCGCCAACACGTCCGAGAAGATCAAGGAGCTTTCGGCGGCAGCCGGCAACATCACCGGCGCCATCCAGCAATTGGTGACCGTCGCCCTGGTGGTTGCGGGCGCCTACGCCTTTTCGGAAGGCCAGGTGTCGACAGGCGCAATCATCGGCGCCGTCATGCTGGCGGGCCGTGCGGTCGCGCCGCTCGGCCAGATCGCCATCACGCTCTCGCGCTTACGGCAGGCCATGCTGTCGCTCAGGATCGTCAACACGATCATGTCGCAGCCGGAGGACCGCCCCGACACGGTCGGCTTCGTCAACCGGCCGATCCGCAGCGGCGCGATGCTCTTCAAGAATGTCGGCTTTGCCTATCCCGGCACCGAGAACGAGGTTCTGCACGGGCTCAACATCGCAGTCCGGCCCGGCGAGCGCGTCGGCATCATCGGCCGCATAGGCTCCGGCAAGACCACGATGGGCCGCCTGATCGGCCGGCTCTTCCTGCCGACTTCCGGAGAGCTGCTCATCGACGGCATCGACATCCGCCAATACCACCCTTCGGAAGTCCGCGCCGCGGTCGGCATCGTCGCGCAGGCCGGCGACCTGTTTTCGGGCACCGTCAAGGAAAACCTGCTGATGGCCGCTCCGGAAGCGACCGACGAGGAGATCATCGATGCCGCGAAGGCTGCCGGCGTCGACGACTTCGTCTCGCGGCATCCGCGCGGCTACGACATGAATGTCGGCGAGCGGGGCACCAATCTGTCGGGGGGCCAAAGGCAGGCGGTGGCGATCGCGCGGCTGCTTTTGACCAAGCCGAAAATCGTCTTCCTGGACGAGCCGTCGGGTTCGATGGATCTCGCCTCGGAACGGCAGTTGATCAAGCAGCTTAGAGTGGCGTTCGACCGCAACACGACGCTGATCGTGTCGACCCATCGCTACAGCATGCTGGAGCTGGTCGACCGCCTCATCGTCATCGAGCAGGGCCGCGTGGTCGCGGACGGAGCAAAGGAACAAGTCATACAGGCATTGCAAAAGGCGAATGCCTGACCGGGGTACGTTGGGGAATGTTTGCAAGAGAAGACCGGCCGCCGCTTTTCGCATCGGCGTCCGTGTACATCATAGGGGCGCTGTTCGTGGCCTTCACCGCCTGGGCATCCTTTGCCGAGGTCGATGAGATCGCGCGCGGCGACGGCAAGGTCATTCCCGCTTCCAAGACCCAGATCATCCAGGCGAGCGAAGCCGGCGTCGTCCAGGAAATCGCGGTCAAGATCGGCCAAACGGTCAAGAAGAACGACCTGATCATCCGCCTCGACAACACGGGCAACACTTCGAGCCTGGGCGAGGAACAGGCCAAGGCGCGGGCGCTGCAGGCGCGCATCGCGAGGCTTAAATATGAGCAGAGCGGCACCCTCGAGGGCGCGTTCCCCTGTCCGCCAGACATCCAGAAGATCGCGCCGGAAATCTGCGACAACGAACAGAAGCTGCTCGTTGCCCGCCGCGACAACTTCCAAGTGAAGCTGTCGGTGCTGAAGTCGCGTCTCGATCAGCGCGAGAAGGAGTTGGACGAAGCGACCGCCAATTCCGACCGTCTGTCCAAGAGCCTCGCCGTCAGCGACCAGGAAACGGCTCTCGTCGAATCGATGGTCAAGAAAGGCTTGATGGCCAAGACCGAGCAGATCCGTGTCGAGCGGGAGCAGACCGATCTCCGTGGACAGCTCAACCTTGCCGGAGAGACCATCAAGAAGAGCAAGGCGGCCATCACCGAGGCGCAGCTTCAAGTCGACGAGCTCGGCCTGCAATTGCAGCAGGAAGCGTTGAGCGACTTGACGCAGGCGCTGGCGGATCTCTCGGTGGTGGACGAAACCATCCGCGGCGCCACCGACAAGGTGGCGCGGACCGATATCCGCTCTCCCGTCGACGGCATCGTCAACACGCTCGACGTCAACACGCTCGGCGCCTTCGTGCAGCCGGGCGCGGTCGTGGCCGGTATCGTGCCGACCTCGGAGACGCTGCTGGTCGAGGCGCGAGTCTCGCCGCGCGATGTCGCCTTCATCCAGCCGGACCAGGATGCGCTGATCAAGGTCACGGCCTATGATTTTTCGATCTTCGGCGGTATCGAGGGCAAGGTCTCGAACATCACCGCCGACAGCCTGGTCGACCAGAAGACGGGCGAACCCTATTACCAGGTGCGCGTCGCGACCGAGAAATCCACGCTGCAAAGGAACGGCAAGACCTACTCGATCATCCCCGGCATGATCTGCTCGGTCGATATCAAGACCGGGCGCAAGACGATCCTCAACTATCTGTTGAAGCCCATCAACAAGGCGCGTCAGGAGGCAATGAGTGAGCGATAGCGCCGCACGCCCCGACATTCCGCGCGATCGGCTGCTGCCGTCGCTCGCGGCCGAGGATTTCGGCCCGGAGTTCCGCGTCGTGGCGCGAGGCGGCGTGCGCCGCGGCATCCGGCTGGAGCGCGCCTTCTGGGCATCGCTGAAGCAGTTGGCCGAGAGCCGCAAATGCACGATCGGCATGCTGGTCGAGGAGATCGCCGAAAGCCATCCCGACCAGGGCAATCTCACCTCGGCGATCCGGGTCGCGTGCATGCGCGGCCTTGCCGAGGAAAGCATTGAGCTGCGCAAGCTCGCCTCGATCCGCACGATCAACGCGATCCTGGTCGCCTGCCCCTCGCCCGCCTTCGCGCTGTCGTCGTCGAAGAAGATCCTGACCTTCAACACGTCCTTTCAGCAACTGGTCAGGCGCCAGCTGCCGAACGCGCCTGGCGACGACGGCAGGCAGGACCTCAAGCTGGCGCTGGACCTGAATGTCACCGACGTCTTCGCCCGGCTCGACGCCAATGGCGAGACGCCCGTCACCACCGGCTTCGTCATCGGCGCCGGCGAGCGCCGCTACCGGGGCCAGCTCAGCGCCGTGCGCGCGCCGGTCACCGAGCCGGAGCTCCTGATGGCGTTCGTCTTCAACGGCTAAAGCAATTCCAGGAAAGTGCGCAGCGGTTTTCCGTCCGGAATTGCGCAAAAACAAAGACTGAGACGGGCGGTCTATCTCCTACCCAAACCAGATGTTGCGGGCGTCGCCGCCCTATCCGGCGAAGAGCCTTCGCCGGGCGCCACCGTCGCGAAACCGCCGGCGATGTCCGCGATCTGGGAACCGGACTTCGAGCCGTGGATCCAGGCGCGATCGGTGCTGAAGGAATAGAGCGGGACATAATCGGGAAGGTCGCTGTCCATCGCCACATTGTTGCTGAGGCTGTCGAGGATGAAGGCGCCGCTGCCGGTGCTGACGGACAAGACAGCGTGGAAGAACTTCCGGCGGCGATCCTGCAGCACGACGAGCGACATGCTCTGCGCCGGGATGCCGGCGCGCAGCAGCGCCGCCATCTTCAATATGGCAAAGTCCTCGCAGTCGCCCGCGCGATGCTCGAGGATCTCAGAGGGCTTGGCCCAGTAGTCGAGCCTGCCGTAGACGGCGCTGTCCTTGCGATAGGCGATCAGGCGGTTGATGCTGCTGTTTACGAAAGCCAGCTTGTCGCGAAAACCCTTGTCGGTCGCAATGCCGACGATCTCGCCAAAGGCGGCGTTCTCGCGGTCGCAGGGACTTCCGGCGGTGCAGCCGACGATCGCCTTGTAGACCGGCGCCCAGCGCGCCGCGACCGGGAAGTTGCGCATCGACAGCGCCACCGACCCGAACACGCCCGGGATGATCGCCCCAGTCTGGATCGGGTCAGTCTGGATCGGGTCAACCTGGATCGGGTCGATGCCAGCTCCTCCGCTCGACGGATCTGCCGCCTGGCGGGCTTCGAGGGGCCCATAGGCGCCGGCGACACCGCCGATCCGGTAGGCGGCAACAGGCTGCCAGGGCTGCAATCTGGCCAGCGAAACACCGCCGAGATCGGCCGGCGCAGGTATCGTTCGAGAGGCGGAAATTTCGACGGAAACCGCGCTGGCGGATGACACATTCGGCAGACCGGCGAGGCCGATTGCCAGCAGCAGAACCTTGATCCCCGACGGTGCCAGGACAGCTTTTTGTATTTTCATCGCGCCCACCTTTGACTGTGGACGCTACCAATCTTGTCTCAAATTATCGGAAAGGAAGGTGGAAAAGGTTTCGCGAATCAATCTATTCTGTTTTACGTCAAATTTTATTCAAATTTATACTTTGATTTACCGAACCGACGTCACGCTTCCCGATCGGCCCCGGGGGCGCTTCGGCGAATACATAACTGGGTATATCATGACGATTTACCAAGTGTAAAAAATGCAAATCAATGCATATTCAAGTATATGAAAAAGATTGAAGGTGTGTTGCAAAGTTCGCGGCCCGCATGTCTCTTTCCGGGAAATGCCGAAGGGGGCTTGAGCTATGACGACCAGTATCGAATTCGACACCGTTTCCAATTCCCGGGACGAGAACGCGACTGCCGGCGAACATCCGATTTCGGGTGTCCAAGTCGCCCAGGCCACCGGCGGCCAGGCGGCACCCGCGGCAGGCGAGCCCGTGCCGGTCGATGTGGGAAGCGGCGCGCCGGCGCAGGGCGCGGCCAACGCACAGAACGCGCAAGGGGCAGACAAGCCGGCGGCCGACGCCAATGCTCCTGCATCCAACGCTGCTGCCGGAAACGCTCCGGCGGCGAACGCGGCGGCTTCGAATGTTCCACATGAATATCACGCCGATGCCGGCAATGTCGTGAAGCTTCCGGCCAATGTCTCGATCGACAACATCAAGGTCGACGGGCACAACCTGGTGCTGGTGCAGCCCGACGGTTCCGAGATCGTCATCAAGGACGGCGCGCTGAACGTTCCGACCTTCATCATCGGCGACGTCGAGGTGCCGCGCGTTGCCCTGATCGCCGCGCTCGAATCCAGCCATGTCGATGTCGCCTTCGGCGCCGACGGCTCGATCTCGGCCGGCGGAAACGGCGCGCCGGGCAGCGCCGGCGGAAACTTCTCGGTTCCTCCGGGCGGGATAGGCGACGGCTTCGGCCTGACGGCGCTTCTGCCGCCGACGGCATTGCAGTTCGGGCAGCCGGAGCATCGCGAGCTCTTTCCCTCCATCGCCCCCGACAAGGGCGTTTCCGTTGTGGCCGTGTCGCTGCTCAGCCCGGACGAGGCGGCCAGCGAGACCGGCTTGAACGGCGGACCGCAGCAGTCGCCGGGCAGCGACGCGCCGAGCAACGCGGAGACGTCAAGCATCGGAACGATCACCATCGACGCGCCGGACGGCATCGGATCGATCGTCATCAACGGCGTCACCGTCACCGGCGCCGGCCAGCAGATCCCTGGCCAGTTCGGCTACCTGACCATCGTCTCCCTCGACCCGAACACGGGCGCTATCGAATACAATTATACGGTGACCGAGTCGGTCACCCATCCCGAACATACGAACGGATACGATCCGAACGATACGGTTCCGGATCATTTCAGCATCACCGTCACGGATACCGACGGTGACACCGCCAGCACCACTTTTGCCGTCGCTATCATCGACGACGTGCCGACGGCGATCGCCGACACCGACAGCTTGGCCGCCGGCCAGGTCGGTCCGGCAACGGGCAATGTGCTGGTCGGCGGCACCGATGCGGGCGATACCAACACGACGGACGGCGTTGCCGATACGCAAGGCGCCGATGGCGCGACGGTGGTTGGCGTCGCCAAGGGCACGACGAATGCCGATCTGGATGACGCGAGCACGCTCGATGTGCAGGTTCAGGGCGCCTACGGCAAGCTGACGCTGCACGCCGACGGCAGCTACACCTATGTGCGCGACGCCAACACGCCCGGCGGCGTCAACGACGTCTTCACCTATACGATCAAGGACGGCGACGGCGACACCTCGCACACCACGCTGACAATCTCGATCGGCAACTCGACGCCCGAGATCACCGACCTGACGCCGGAGGCCAACGGCGGCGACGTCATCGTCAACGAGGACGACCTCTTGGCCGGCCGCGGCCCCGGCGAGTCGGACGGCTCCGACGCGTCGAAGGAAAGCACCACCCAGGGCGGCACCTTCACTATCCACTCGCCCGACGGCATCGCCTCGCTGAACATCGGTGGACATGACTTCATCAACGATGGCGCGTTCACCGCCGGTTCCTTCACGACCGCTCTCGGCAACACGCTGACGGTGACGGCCTACAATGCCGCCACCGGTGAGGTCACCTACACCTACACGCTCGTCGACAATGAAGCGCACGACGCAGTTCAGGGCACCAACAGCCTGTTCGAGAATTTCGACGTCACGTTGACCGACCTGGACGGCCAGAGCGCCAACAGCACGCTCTCCGTCAATATCATCGACGACGTGCCGACGGCGCATGCCGACACCAACAGCGTCGCGGAAGGCGCGCAGGTCTCGGGCAATGTGCTGACCGACGGCACCGACGACGTGCTCGGCGCCGACGGCGCGGCGCCCGGCGGCGCGGTGACGGGCGTGGCCACCGGCTCGAACGTCGCCAACCCGGTGAGCGGCAACCTCGGCGGCGCCGGCATCGCGGGCCAGTACGGCACGCTGGTGCTCAACGCCGACGGCACCTACACCTACTCCGCCAACCCCAACGCGGTGACCACCAACGCGGTCGACCACTTCGTCTACACCATCACCGACGGCGACGGCGACACCTCGACGGTGACGCTCGACATCACCGTCAACAACGTGACGGTGACCGCCTCCGACACCGACGCGCTGGTCTATGAGAAGGGCCTGCCGGCGGGCAGCGACGCGGCCGGCAACAGCGAGATCTTCAACGGCGCCATCACGCCCGCAGGCGGCACGGGGCCGTATACCTACACGCTGAACTCATCGGCTACCGGCAGCTACGGCAACCTGGTGCTCAACGCCGACGGCACCTACACCTACACGCTGACCAAGACCTTTGACGGCGCCACCGCCGACAACGGCATCACCACCGAGCAGGACAAGGACAGCTTCACCTACACGGTGACCGACGCACACGGCAACACCACCACCGGCACCATCCTGGTCGACATCGTCGACGACGTGCCGACGGCGCATGCCGACACCAACAGCGTCGCGGAAGGCGCGCAGGTCTCGGGCAATGTGCTGACCGACGGCACCGACGACGTGCTCGGCGCCGACGGCGCGGCGCCCGGCGGCGCGGTGACGGGCGTGGCCACCGGCTCGAACGTCGCCAACCCGGTGAGCGGCAACCTCGGCGGCGCCGGCATCGCGGGCCAGTACGGCACGCTGGTGCTCAACGCCGACGGCACCTACACCTACTCCGCCAACCCCAACGCGGTGACCACCAACGCGGTCGACCACTTCGTCTACACCATCACCGACGGCGACGGCGACACCTCGACGGTGACGCTCGACATCACCGTCAACAACGTGACAG
>NZ_RZOZ02000007.1:597-177183 GCF_003999155.2 Mesorhizobium sp. M1D.F.Ca.ET.231.01.1.1 | reverse complement strand
CCTACACCTACTCCGCCAACCCCAACGCGGTGACCACCAACGCGGTCGACCACTTCGTCTACACCATCACCGACGGCGACGGCGACACCTCGACGGTGACGCTCGACATCACCGTCAACAACGTGACCATCCAGGCCCCGGCTGACAGCGACGTTACAGTCAACGAAGCGGCGTTGGACCTAGTCAAGGATGGTGCCGATCTGGCGCCAGGCACGGTAACCGGTTCGCTGCCGGGTTTGACGGCCGAGACCGATGCCTCCAACCAGCTCAACGCCACAGGCGGCGTCGGCGCGCTGATCTATACGGCGCAGACCATCGTCGGCACTTACGGCACGATCCACATCAATGCCGACGGTAGCTACGTCTATACGCTGACTAGCAACTACCTCAATCCGCAGGCTAATGATGGCGTCCAGACTATCTCTGGCCTGGAAAACTTCACTTACACGGTGACCGACAGCGTCGGCAACACCACCACCGGCACCATCACCGTCAACATCATCGACGACGTGCCTTCCTTCACGCATATCCAGAGCGCGATCGTCGCCAATCAGGACAACAACGTCGTGACCGGCACGCATGACCTTGCCTTCGGTGCCGATGGCGAGACGTCGATCGAGATCACACCGCTCACCAACATCACCGGCGTGACATACCTGCCTGTCGTCCACAACGTCGACGGCTCGTCGGACCTGATCGCGCAGGTGAACGGATCGAATTTCTTCGATCTGAAGGTCAACCCGGACGGCACCTATACGTTTACCCTGATCGAGTCACGCCCTGTTGCCGACCAGACGTTCAATTTCGCCGGCGTAGCCGGTTCCCAGGGCACGTCGCAGTTCAGCCTTGGAGATGCGACGTTCAACGCAATTGACACCAACAACAATGGCAGCATCGGCAGTGCGGAAATACTGAAACCGACGAGCAACGGTTTTGGCGTCGGAAACGGAAATCTGGACACGGGTGAGCAGTTCAAAGTCACCTTCGCAACGGGGGTCGACAAGCTGAGTTTCTTCGTGGAACACGAAGCTGCCGGCGCTTTCACCATGACCTACACCACCGACACGGGCCTGACGGGCACCGTCACCGCCACCGTGGACGGCTGGCTCAACATCGATCCGGCAGGTGATTTCAACTCCATCACGTTCACCGTTACGGACGGTAAGGCCAAGTTCGACAATTTCGCTTACTCGAAGCTCATCCTGCCGTCGGATCAAACGTTCAACTTCTCCGTGTCCGGCGTGGACGGAGACGGCGATCATACCGCGTCGCAAACCCTGTCCGTCACCACCTTGGGCGAACACCCGGCAGGCACGCCCATCAACGGAACGGCGGGCGATGACGCCATAGCGGGCACCTCCGGCAACGACACCATTTCTGGGCTTGCCGGCAATGACACCCTCGTTGGCGGCGCCGGTGACGACATCCTCAACGGCGGTGACGGCAACGATCTCCTGATCGGCGGCCTTGGCCATGACACGCTTACCGGCGGCACCGGGGCCGATACGTTCAAGCTCGATCACCTCGAACTGAACATCAAGGATCTCATCATCGACTACAACAAGGCCGAAGGAGATCAGCTCGACCTGACCGCGCTGTTCGACAAAGCGGCCGCCGGCACCATCAGCGACTACGTGCACTACGACACCAGCACCAAGACGCTGAGCGTCGACGCCGACGGTACGGGCAATGCGGCTACTTTCGTGGATGTCGCCGTGCTGCAGAACGGACCTGCCGCCGGCACGATCAACATCCTTTACGACGATACCAACCACGTACAGCACACGGCCACGATTTAGCACTTATGCGTGGCCGTGCTTCCATGCTATGCATTAGCGAAGCTTGAATTGGTAATTTGGAGAGGGACTTACATGAAGCGTGGTGCAAGATTTCTGGCTTCGGCCACGGCTCTGCTCTTGGCCGGATCGACGGGCTTTGCCGCCGACATCATCGGCGAGCCGGCGGTGAATTATTGCCGCACCGTCGGCACCTCCGACCTGGTGCTGACCGACAACATGGTCGAGCTCAAGGACAAGGTGGTGAAGCTGATGGACGACTCCATCTCCGTCGCCAACAGCCCGGAATGGATCAACTCGTCGCGCCCCGCCTTCGTCTGGGCATCGGAAGCCAAGGTCGCCTGCGGCAAGGCCTATGGCTACCTCAAGACGAACTACAAGGACGAGGACTATCTGAACAAGTGCGAGTGCTTCCACGACCGCATGGTCGAGTACATGCACTGAGCCGACGGGCGAACGCCGACCGGCTGCGATGATGGCCATGAGAGCCTGGGCGGAGGCGGCCGCTTCCGCGCGCCCGGCGCCGGATGCCACGCATGCCGGCGCGGCGCGGCTTTTCCGACGCGGGTGTTCGCGAGCCTTGGGGCAGTTCATCGTTTCACGGAAACGCCGAACTGCTCTAACTGTTTGTTTTGACGCAATTCCGGACGGAAAACCGCTGCGCACTTTTCCTGGAATTGCTATTTGTTCTTGCGCAATTCCGGACGGAAAACCGCTGCGCACTTTTCCTGGAATTGCTATTTGTTCTTGCGCAATTCCGGACGGAAAACCGCTGCGCACTTTTCCTGGAATTGCTGTGGCGCTCGCATTTGCCGTTGTCGCGGCGGCCTCTGGCTGCCAGTCGAAGAATGGCGCATCCGAGGTGCTGGATCCTTCGGCGATCGCCGCGCCGGCAAACCAGGCCGCAAACCCCGTCGCGGCGCCCGCGCAGCTGACCGCAAGTTCGACAGCCACCGCCCCCAAGGGAAACCTGACGCTCGGCACCGGCTCGACGAAGATAGCGATGCTGCTGCCGCTCTCGGCCTCGGGGAGCGCGGGCGAAAACGGCCGAAAGATGTATGACGCGGCGCGGCTGGCGATGAGCGATCTCGGCGACAAGCTGGTTACGCTGACGATCGAGGACACGCGCGGCGACAGCGGCTACGCCAAGGACCTGGCGGTGAAGGCGATCACCTCGGGCGGCGTGAAGATCGTCATCGGGCCGGCCGAGCTCGCGGCGGCGCAACAGCTTGCCAAGCTCTCCGGCACGCAGCGGCCGCCGGTGCTGGCGCTCGCCGACAATTTCGCCGGCGGCCCGGGCGTCTATTCGGTGCGGCTGAGCGAGGCCGACAGCGCGGCCGCGGGCGCGGCGGCGGTCGCCAGCAAGGGCGCCAAGAAATTCGTGCTCATGGTGCCGGCAGGGGCGAGCGGCGGCGCCATCGAGGCCAGGGTGAGCAACGCGCTCAGCATCTATGGCGCGACGCTCGCCGTGACGCTCCCCTATTCGGCGTCGGACGGCGCGAAGGCGGTGTCGGACATGGGCTCGCTGGTCGAGGCGCCCGACGCCGTCGTCGTCGCCAGCGGCGACGCCAACCCGACACCCGTGCTCGCGGCGCTGAAGGCGAAAGGCATTCCGGGCAAGGCGGTGAGCCTGATCGGCACCGAGCGCTGGCTCGAGCGCCCGATCGATCCGCTCTATGAGGGCGCCTATATAGCGACGCTCGACCAGAGCGAGACCGGGCCGATCGCCGACCGTTTCAAGGCGACCTACAACTATCAGCCCGATGTCAACGTCGCCTACGCCTATGACATGGTGGCGCTGACGGCCGGCATAGCGAGCTCGGTCGGACCGAACGGTTTCTCCAAACAGGTGTTGGAGAATACGAGCGGGTTCCGCGGCTCGACCGGGCTGTTCCGCTTCCGCGCCGACGGATCGAGCCAAAGATCGATGCCGTTTTTTAAGGTGGAAAAGGGTAGACTGAAGCTGGTGGAGAAACAGACCTCGGGGTTTTGACTTTACTGGGGTGGTGGGTCGTTGGATTTTCTTAGAAAGCTTCTCATTTTGGCTGTTGTCGGCGCGGTCGGTGCCGGTGCCGTCACGCTCATCGAACGGCTGATGTTCGAGGCGCCGCGACCAACCGTCTCCGGCGAACCGCCACCCCTGCCCGTCATCAAGAAAAAGCCGGTGCGGCGATGGAAATGGCGCCTGACATAGCCGCGGAACGATCGCGGCTCTCAGCCTCCGCAAAGCTCGCAACGAAGCCAGGGGGGAAGAGTGGACGTCTCTGAGGCGGTTCCGGCGAGGCACGCCCGCATCACAACCACTGGCGTGGCGGCCCTCTGCCTCATGTACGCCGCCGCGGCCATTCTAGTGGCGCCGGGAACGTATTTCGCGATGCTGACCGAATACACATTGAGGAAATATTCGCTTGCCATCCCCCTTTTCACACTGTTCGGGATGGCCGGAGCGGCAATCGTCTCTCAGCCGTCTTCACCTTTGACTTTCACGCTGGAGAAGCTGCGCCACCGTGGCAAAGGCGCGTTGATAGTGGTTGGCATTTTCATTCTTTGCGCCGCCGCGTTCTCCACAATCAAGCACGTCACACCGCTCTATGTTCCTTTTTTTGCAGACCCTTTTTTGGCCCGGCTGGACGCTGCGATTCATGCGGGCGATCCATGGAGGCTGACGCATGCGGTTTTTCCCCCACAGTTGGAGCCCGGTCTGTTTATACTCTATGGGCCGGTCTGGTTCATCCAGATGGTCGGCATGGTTCTCGTGGCGGCCTTCACCAATGATGGCGCATATCGAGCTCGGTACTTTTTCTCATTGCTTCTCGTTGCTGTCATTCTCGGAAGCGTGATCAGGATTATCGGGTCTTCGGCCGGGCCGATCTTCTTTGAACGAATCGTCGGCAGCGATCGCTTTGATGAACTAATGTCCGTGCTTGCCGCGACCCCATCCGGCAAAGCGATGATTGCCACGTCGGACTATCTGTACACGTCTTACGCTCATCATCGCACTGTCTTCGGGACAGGCATAGCGGCGATGCCAAGCCTCCATGTGGCCGTGGCCTTGCTCAACGCTTTGTTTCTTTCGCGGTTCGGGCGAATAACCGGGTATTGGGGTTGGTTCTACTTTTCCGCGATTATGTTTGGCTCCGTATATTTCGGCTGGCACTATGCCATTGACGGCTACCTCTCGATCGTCGTGACCCTTTTGATATGGCGCTACAGCGGGCGGCGCATCGGGGACGCCGCGACCCGAGCCCGTCGAGATTGGCCCCTTCAGCCGAAATCGAAATCAGATCTCGCGTAACCTCCCGCAGCCATCCCCGGATCTTTTGAAAGCCGCCGCGCCAGGACCCAGATGACCGGCGTCGCCAGCATGGATGCGTAACCATCAACGGCATAGTGCCAGGCCAGATGCACGGCGCCCAATTGAATGGCGATCAGGAAGATCACGCCGGCCCAGCGCAACACCCCGCCAAATCGCCACAGATAGATCGCGTTGAGCGTGGCCACGGCGACATGGAGCGAGGGGAAGGCGGATATGCCGCTGCCCAGGCGCGGCCCGTCGAGGGCGGCGTTGGCAAGAAGAACCCCCTGCGCGTGCAGAGCCCACACGGGATAGACCGTGTTTGTCGCCTGAAGATAGTTCATAAGCGGAGAGAACGTGTCATCGCCGTAGAAAGGTATGATGAAGGCAGGTCCGACCGAAGCAAAGATGGTCGCTGCGGCGTTCCCCAGAAGCACCCAGGTCAGCACAAACGCCACCAGATATTGCGACCGAAGACGCTTATCGCCTGTCGAGAAGGTGACGCAAAACAGCACGACCAGCATCACCACGAACCAAAGATTGTAGAGAAAGTTCAGGGCAAAGGTCAGCAGCCCGGCGCCGAGGAGAGGGTGCAGTATCTTCCAGGCGTCCTGGCCGCCATGGATCATCCTGTCGACGGCGATAATTGCCGAGTCGGCATAGAAGGGCACTATCCTGCTGAGGCCGCCCTTCATGCTGGTGAAAAGCGAAAAGAAGACAGGCAAGATCAAGGCAACCGGCAGACCTATGACAAGCCGATTGGGCAAGTCGTTTTCCAACAAGCGACGGACCAGACAAGGAAGCAGTCGCTCCGGCCGCTCAAGCATGACCCGCGTCGCAACGATGGCAAAGAGGATGCATGTAACTCCGCCCCCGAAGAGCAGGAATGGCTCGCTGTAGATCCGGGGATCGAGTGGAATTTGCCAATAGGCCGCAGCTAGGGCGACCGCCACCGCGTAAGCCGCCATTGTCACGAAGAACGGCCGGTTGGCGTGCCAGGCCTGCGAACAGACATGTGCGAGGCCGACCATCGGCATCTTCGGCGTTCTCGAGAAGAGCTTGGCGATCATTGAGCCTCTGGGCTCGCGCAGTTTCTCGACAGCCAACCGGCGGCGGCCCAGATGGCGGATGTCGCAAGGATTGAAACATATCCATCGACGGCATAGTGCCAGGCCAGATGCACCGATCCCAGTTGGATAGCGATTAGAAACGCGATGCTGCCCCACCGCAGCAAGCGGCCAAAACGCCAGAGATAGATCGCGTTCAAAGTCGCGGTGGCGACATGGACCGACGGAAAGGCTGAAATGCCGCTGCCCAGGCGTGGGCCTTCAAGTCCGGCATTCGTCAGCAGATAGTTTTGCGTATCCAGCGCCGAAACGCGATAGGTGATATCGGTCGCCTTAAGGTAGTCCATCAGGGGAGAAAACGTACCGTCGCCGTAGAAGGACATGACGAATGCCGGTCCGACCGAAGCGAAGGCGGCCGCCAAAACGTTGCCGAGCAACACCCAGGTGAGGACGAACGCGACCAAAAACTGGGAACGCAACCGCTCGTTCCTGGTGGAAAAAACGACGCAAAACAAAACGATGAAAACCTCGGCGAACCAGAGATTGTAGAGAACGTTCAGAGAGAAGGTGACAGGGCCGAAGCCAAGCAAAGGATGAAAAAATCTCCAGGCATCGATCCCGCCGTGAATTGCCCGGTCGACCGCGGTCAGGCCGGCGTCGGCATAGAATGGCTCAATCTTGCTGATGCCGCCCTTGATGCTGGTGAACATCGAGAAAAAGATCGGGAGGAGGAGCGCAACCGGCAATCCGACTATAATTCGGTCCGCCAGCCTGTTGGAAAGCATAAGATCCTTCATGGCGCGCAACGGTTGCGCTGGCCGGTCAATGATCAACCGGCCGGAGACCATGGCAACAAGAATCAGAGTTACTATAGATCCAAAAAACAGGAAATTTTTATTGTACAGTTTTACGTCGATGACGATTTTCCAATGCGCCGCGGCGATCAGCGCGATTAGAATATACACTATTACGGTCACGAATAATGGCTGATTGGCGCGCCACGCCGCCGAACTGCTGCGAACCGCCAGCCTCGCTATCGACATAGAAGGACCCCCCGGACCTCGATCAGGATGACGTTTCGTTGAACCGCCTTCCTGATCCACCTCATTGTTGGAGCATGATCTTCTCCAAAAACCGGTTCCCACTTTGCGGGATCATGCTCTAAACGCTAGTTAAGCTGCTGCAGTACCCCGGAGCTGCTGGCCAGCATCACACCGCCATAGATCTGGAACAGGATCGCGCAGATCGCGGCGGCCGAGATCGGCACGCCGAACGGCACGACACCTTTCCTGTCCATGTGCTGAACGTAGAGACGGAACGCGCCCGCCGGCAGGAGAAAGGGGTTCTTGACCAACGCCGCGGTCGCTAGCGCGAAGATCAGCAGGAAAACGGTGAACACGACAAGGCCGTTTCCGCCGATCAAAAGCGGCACGGCCGCCATCAGCTTGACGTCGCCGGCACCCAGCTTGCGCAGGACCCAAAACGGAAACAGCGCCACGAACAGCAGGAGGCAGCCGATCGCGCTCAGGCCCATGTCCCACCATGACCCGGTCTGCACGGACACGAGCTGGAGCGAGCCGAGACCGAGGCATATCAGCAGCAGCACGTCCCGGTTGGCAATCTTCTGCGTCGTGAAATCGGTCCAGGCGATCTTGCCGAGGAGCGGGATGGCCAGCGCCCTGAGCAACAGCGACGCGGCAACCAAAAGGCTCATGACCGCTCTATGTTCTCCACACTGGACGACAGCAGCTTCAGATTGTTGGCCACCGTCGGATCGTTGGGCGCGAGCTCATAGGCCTTGAGGAAATTCGTTCGCGCTTCCTGCAGCTTGCCGCGCAGCAGATAGGAGTAGCCCAGGTTGTTGTAATATTCCGGCGTCGCGCCAAGCAGGCGATAGGCCCGGCCATAGGCCATGTCGGCCAGATCGAAGCGCCGGATGCGGTCGCAGGAGGCGGCAAGACCGAGCCAGGCGACCCCGTCATTGGGCGCCAGTCGCGTGGCCTTGTAGAACAAGGCGCCGGCGTTGCCGTAGTTCTCGGAACGGAATTGTGTCTTGGCCTCGGTGACCGCCTGGTCCGAGGCATAGTAGTCGACGTCGCTGACCGTCTTCAGCCCGTCGAAGGCGTCGCCGAAAGCCGTGTAGTCGCCCTTCGCGGGCTCATTGGTGCGCACGACACCGGTGCTGTCGGTCGACTGGCAACCGGCGAGCAGGACCAGCAGCACGCTGGCTGCGGCGGCGAGGCGCGTCGGCCTTGTCATCTTGTGCCCCAAGGAGCCCTCCGACTCAATTTTAGAACCTAATCATATGACGGGTCAGAAGAAAATGCCCTTCATGCGAATGATGACGGGTAGCATAATCACCATCATCACCACAGGGAAAATGCAGAGCCCCAGTGGAATCATCATTTTGACGGGCAAGGAATTGGCGCGTTCTTCCGCCTGGAGAATGCGCTGGTCGCGCATCTCGGCGCTGTAGACGCGCAAGGCATCCGTCAGGCTGGTGCCGAGCTCTTCAGACTGCCGGAACAGCACCGCCAAGGCTTTTGCCTCCTCCAGGCCGATACGATCGGCAAGCTCGCGAAGCGCCTCGCGCAGCGGCTTGCCGGCGCGCAGCTGCAAAGTCATGATCGAGAGCTGGATGCCAAGCCATTTATGGGTGGCGGCAAGTTCGTGGCTGACCCGCTCGACCGCCGCCTCCAGGCTCATGCCCGCATCGGCGCAGGTGATCATCATGTCCATGAAATCGGGAAAGGCGCGACGATAGATCAGCTTCTGCTTGTTCTCGAAACGATCCAGCATGATGCTCGGTATGACCACGCAAGCCAGGCCGAGCAGCGCGGAGCCGGCCAAGGCAACGAAAGCGGGCAGTCGCGGGGGCAGCACCCAGGACAAGAGCGCATACATGACCAGAAAGCCCACGCACACACAGGCGAGGCGACTAAGCGTGTAAATTAAAGGTGCGCTCTTCTGATAGAAACCAGCGCGGAACAGCTTCGCCTCAAGCGCATCCGGCTGCATATGTTCCTTTTCAACCGCCTTGAAGTAGGCATCGATCGGCTTCTGCGCTGCGAGCCTGGCGCGCTGATCCTGGCCGAGAATGGATCGCGGGTCGACTGAGCCCTCGCCCAAAAGGCTGTCCGAAACGAGCTTCCGGGTCTGCATTGCCGGCATGAGAACCAGTGCGGCGAACAGGAACAAAGCCACCGCCGCCGCGAAAACGGCGAGGGAGATCAGAAGGGTCAGGTTGTTCATGTTCGAAAGCAGGCTCATGGTCACTCCTAGAAGTCGAAATTGACCATGCGATACATGATGTAGTCGCCAAGCAACGCCCACCCGCCGAAGACGGTGAACACCGGGAAGATGACCGGACTATGCCAGATCTTTCCATAGTACGATGGCGCAATGACCTGCAGTATCAGGAACATTGCAAGCGGGAACAGCGAGATAACCCATGCGGAGACTCGCCCTTCAGCCGAGAGAGCCCTGATCTTCATCCGCAGTTTTTGCCGTTCACGCAGCACTGACGAAAGATTGGCGAGTATCTCGGTGAGGTTGCCGCCCGTTTTCGACTGGATCGACAGGGAAACCGTCAGCAGATGCAGTCCCTCGAAACCCACGCGCTCCGACAGCTTTCTTACAGCCTGCTCCATGCTGAGCCCGAAGGTGATTTCGTCGGCGACGATGCCAAATTCCGTTCCGAGCGGGTCCGGCATTTCACGAGCGACGAGACCTATGGCAACGGAGGCAGGGTGCCCAGCGCGCAGGGAACGAACAATCATGTCCAGGGCATCGGGGAGTTGCTTGGCGAACTTCTGGATTCGCTTGTTGCGGGCGCGCCGAAGGACAAGAAGAGGCAGCGCAAGACCCACGACCAAAAACGCGATCGCCGCTGCGGCAAGCGAAAAGCCCAAAAGCAGCGTCAGCGTCAACGCAATCACCAGCCCGGCAAGCAGGAACACCGCGGCAAAAATCAGCGGATTCCCGGTGATTCCGGATTGTGTGTACAGCCGATTGAGCCACACGAAGCCATAGACAAAGTCTCCGGATTCGGTGAGGCCGCGTTCACGCAACAAGCTTTTTAGCGTCTTTTCCGCCGGCGCTTCATCGGCCAGGCGGCGGATCCTGTGGTTGACCGCGGCGAAACGTGAGCGCCGACCGGCCAGCGAAAGATAGAAGGCCTCACCGGCCAGGATGACGGAAGCCGCCGCGACGGCGTAGATAAAATAGAGAAGCGCCTGTCCAGTCAGCATTACAAGGCAACCTGCGGGTTGAACACATCCTTGCCGAAATGGAGACCAAGCGTGGCAGCCTCGGAAGCGAACCGCGGACGAACCCCGGTCGCCCGAAACTCCCCTACGATCGACCCGTCGGCGGCCACCTCGCGTCTGACAAAGTGATAAATTTCCTGCAGCTGGACGACATTGCCTTCCATGCCCGTCAGCTCCGAGATGGAGACCACACGCCGGCCGCCGTCGGAAAGGCGTTGCGTCTGCACGATGATGTCGATGGCGGAGGCGATCTGAGCGCGGATGGACTCATGCGTCATCGGCATGCCGGCCATGCCGACCATCTGCTCCAGGCGCGATATGGCGTCGCGCGGCGTGTTGGCGTGGATCGTCGTCATCGAGCCTTCATGGCCGGTGTTCATGGCCTGCAGCATGTCGAAGGCCTCCTCGCCGCGCACCTCGCCGACGATGATGCGGTCCGGCCGCATGCGCAGCGCGTTCTTGACCAATTCGCGCTGGCGAACCTCGCCCTTGCCCTCGACATTGGGCGGGCGCGTTTCCAGCCGGCCGACATGCGGCTGCTGCAATTGCAGTTCCGCGGCATCCTCGATGGTGACCAGGCGCTCCTTGGCCGGGATATAGCTCGACAAGGCGTTGAGCAGCGTCGTCTTGCCGCTGCCGGTGCCGCCCGAGACCAGGATCGATTTGCGCGCCTGCACGGCGATCCGCAGTATGTCGATCATCGGCTGGCGGATCGAGTTGAATGCCATCAAGCGTTCGAGCGAATAGGGATTTTTGGAGAATTTCCGGATCGACACCAGCGGGCCATCGACCGAGACCGGCCGCACCGCGATGTTGACGCGCGAGCCGTCGTCGAGGCGCGCATCGACCATCGGCGACGATTCATCGACGCGCCGGCCGATGTTCGAGACGATCTTGTTGATGACGCGCAGAAGATGCGGCTCGTCGCGAAAACGGATCGAGGTCTCCTCGATCACGCCGCGGCGCTCGATGAAGACGCGTTCATGCGTGTTTATCATTATATCGGTGATCGAGTCGTCCTTGAGCAGCGGCTCGATCGGGCCCAGGCCCAACATCTCATCCGCCGTATCGCTGGTCAGCTGATCGAGCTCGCGCGCATTGAGCGGCACATTCCGCCCGCGCACGAATTCGCGCACGATCGGCCGGATCTCGTTGAGTATCTCGTCCTTCGAGGCATTCTCGAGAGCGGCGAGGTTGAAGCGGTCGATGAGATGGCGATGCAGCTCGACCTTGAGCGTCAGGAAATCGTCACTGTGCGGTTCGGCTTCCGCGGCTGGGACAACTGCCGGTCCATTTGCCGCTGTGATAACTGCCGGCGGCTGCGTCACGCGCTGCTCTCCCGACCCTTTGATGAAGCGACCCAACATGGCGCTGAACCCCTGCCAATTTCCCCCGCAGCGAAACTAAGCGTTAACCACGAGAGGCACAAGCGGCGCGGAGGACACAGTGGAAGTATTACTTGCGACATAGTTAAGAAAACCGCATATGAGAAATCGTTTTATTTTGCCCTGGTCCCGGCGTACAGACCAAAGTCTTAGGACCTTTGCCGCCTCCATCACACCTGTTCGGGTAAGTTGTCAGATATAATGATTTATGCGTTATGCCTAATGTGGCGGAACCGTCGGCCGAACGAGGCAGAATTGTGAACGAATGGTTAAGATCGCTTGAAAAATCAAACGAATCAAGCTCTTGTGAAAAATGAGAAACTCTCAGATCGAGTATTGAAAGGTTAACGGACTGTTAATCCGTTTGACTCGGCTTTTTTGCGGGACAAGGATTGAACGTGACGGGGGATGCTTGGGTATGGGGTTCATTCCTTGGCTCTGTCTCGTCGGGTTCAAACCTCCAAAGGGAGAAATTGGCATGAAAAAGCTCATGACGATGACCCGGCAGTTCCGCGACGATGAAAACGGCGCTGCTATGGTCGAATATTCGATCCTGATCGGCATCATCGCCGTTGCGGCGATTGGCTTCATCATCGGCATCGGCGGCTGGGTGACGGGCCGCTTCTCGGGCCTGTGCAGCGCCATGGACAACTCGGGCATCGGCTCCTGCGCCAGCGGTTCCGGTTCGTGATCGTTTGAAGAAACCAGGCCCGGATTATGCAATCCGGGCCTGAACTTAGTGGTGGCGGGGCATCTCCCCGCATTATTGGCTCGGGGCTGGGGTTATGCGCGCCAACACACTCATCATGATCGTTCTTGCCGGCATTTTCGGCGTACTGGCGGTCGTCCTTGCGAATATTTGGCTGGCGGGCCAGCGCAATGCGCTGGCGCAGTCCAATTCTGTGCAAACAGGCAGCATCGTGGTCGCGGCAATGCCGCTGAAATTCGGCGACACTCTGAGCGCCGACAAGCTGCGCGAAATTGCCTGGCCGGCCGGAGCGGTCCCGGCTGGGGCCTTCAAGACAGTGAAAGAGACCCTGGCCGGCAACGGCACGCGTCAGGCCCTGCAGCCGATCAGCGTCAACGAGCCGATTTTGGCCAGCAGGATCACCGGCGCCGGGCAGCGCGCCACGCTTTCGGCCGTGCTCGCCGAAGGTATGAAAGCCGTTTCCATCAGAGTCAACGATGTGCTGGGTGTTGCCGGCTTCGTCTTTCCTGGTGACCGGGTCGACATTCTCCTGACCCGCACCGTGCGCGGCGACGAAGGCGCCGACAGAAGTTTCGTCGACGTGCTGCTGCAGAGCGTCAAGGTGCTTGCCGTCGACCAGGTCGCCGACGAGAGCAAAGAAAACCCGCAAGTTGTTAAAGCGGTGACCGTCGAGGTCAGCACCAAGGATGCGCAGAAGCTGACGCTGGCCGCCGGTGCCGGTCAATTGTCGCTCGCGCTTCGCCAGACCGCGGCCAACAAGGGCGAGGCGACGGAGAGAGTCACACTTGCAGACCTGACCGGCGATACGCCGGAGGATGTTGCCAAGAGGCAGGCCGAGCTCGATCGGCAGAAGGCTGCAGACGCCGCGGCCGCCGAAGAGCGCAAGCGCGCCAACGAAAAGATTGATGGCTTGGCCCAGGCCGTGGAACGGGTCGGAAGCCAGATAGATCAATTGAGCAAGGTGAAGCCCACTGTGGCACCCGCACCACAACCCCAAGAAGTTGTAAAGGAAGTTGTAAAATATGTGCAGCCGGAACCGCCAGCGCGGGCTACAATCGGAGTATTTCGCGGCGTGAAGCTCGAAACATACGACGTGCCGCGACAGCGATAGCCGCATTCGGATAGGGGGATCCGGGTGGGTCCGCTGGCATGGATCCGCAAGGGGGACAATCTAGATGCGAATTTTTCGGGGATCACTGGCCGCCGCCGCTCTGGCGTGGTCGTGTATTGCGTTGCCGTTGAGCCCCGCGGTTCATGCCGCTGATCGCTTCATCGATGTGTCGAGCCCGTCGCTGCACCGCGTGTTCGTGCCGATTTCTCAATCCGCAACGATCCAGGTCAACGCCACGCTGGGCGATATCGTCGTCGGTGACGAAAAGATCGCCGATGCCCAGCCGATGACCGACAAGACGCTCTACATCATCGGCAAGAGCGTCGGCACCACCACGGTCAACCTGTTTTCCGAGGACAAGCGCTCGCTGGGCGCGATCCAGATCGAGGTCGGCCAGGATGTCAGCGACATGGCAGTAGCCATTCGCCAGGTGGCGCCGAAGGCCCGCATCGAGATCGGCTCGATCAACGGCAAGATCCGACTGAGCGGCCACGTCAAGGACGCCGCGACGCTGGCATCCATCGTGGAGGTGACGCAGCAATACGGCCCCGACGCCATCATCAATGCGGTGACCATCGACGACAGCGAGCAGGTCAATTTGTCGGTGCGCATTCTGGAAGCCAAACGCAATGCCGACCGCGATCTCGGCGTGTCGTTCAGGAGCCGGGACAGCAATGCAACCAAGTTTGGAACAGGCATCGCAGCTACCACTCCAGTCGGAGCAGACCCTGGTACTCTAGTTACGGGACTGCTGTCGAAAAGCAATCCTTTCGCGACATTGATCACCCAGATCATCGACAGCAACATCAAAGTCGATCTGATCATCGAGGCGCTGGAGGCGAAAGGTGTCGTGCGTACGCTGGCCGAACCGAACCTGACCACGGCTTCCGGCGAAACCGCCAGCTTCAACGCCGGCGGCGAGGTGCCGATCCGCACCGTCCTCAATGACGCGGTGAGAATCGAATTCAAGCAGTTCGGCGTCAATCTGAACTTCACGCCTATCGTGCTCGATGACGGCAAGATCCATATCAAGCTGGCGCCGGAAGTGAGCGACCTGACCGGCTTCACCCCTGCCGGTGACCCGATCTTCACCAATCGCAAGCTGCAGACCACGGTCGATCTGCGTGATGGCCAGAGCTTCGCTGTAGGCGGCCTGCTCTCCAGCAAGAACACCAGGCTGCAGGAACAGGTGCCCTGGCTCGGCCAGGTGCCGATCGTCGGCGCGCTGTTCCACAATTCGAGCACGCAGAAGGAAGAGACCGAACTGGTGGTCATCGTCACGCCGCATGTTGTGCGGCCGGTGAAGCCAGGCGAGCAACTGGCGACGCCCTTCGACAAGACAAAGCCCGCCAACGATCCGGAGCTTTTCCTGCTCGGCCAGCTCGAAGTCAGCAAGGACATGATCCGCAAATATGAGCACGGCGACGGCGTCACCGGCCCTTACGGCCACATGCTGGATGTGAAATCGAAGGACAAGCTGGTCTATGTCAAGAAATAAGCTCCTGCTCGTCCTTCTCGGTTCCAGCCTGCTTGCGGGCTGCGCGGCCGACTATCTGAACAATTACGACACGATGACGCTGGCTGCGGGCGACTCGCAGAAGGCCAACCAGTTGCTGCAGACAGTCGATCCGTACAACCCGGCTTCCAACAATACGAAGATCGAAGGCAACGGGGCGCGGTCCGTCGGCGTCGTTCAGAGATACAAGTTCCCGCCGGCGCCGGCGCCAACGACAAACATGACGGTGAATGTCGGCCCAGCCGGCGCGCAGTGAACTAAGCAGAAGGATGCGTGCGTCGGGCGAGCGGGGACGCCTGGTACGAATGGAACAGAGAGTAAGGTCATGTTGGGGACCATTCGTGAATTCTGGAACGATCAACGCGGCATAGCGATGATCCTCGCCGCCATCATGCTGCCGGTGCTTGTCGGCTTTGCATTGGTGACCATCGACATGAGCCGGGCCACCGGACTGCACAACGATCTGCAGAAAGGCGTCGATGCGCTGGCGCTTGCCGCGGCGGCCGAGCTCGACGGCAGGTCGGATAGCATCATCAGGGCCGATCGGGCCGTCACCAATCTCATCGCCAACAGGACGCTGTTTTCGACAGCAGGCGATCACCAAATCGCCCTCGCCGATATAACGGTAACGTATCTGACTGGAATACCAGCCAGCGACAACAAGCGGCTGAGCGCCGCCGGCGTCGACTCGGACGGCACAAACTGGGCCAGCACGGATCCAAAGGCCGTCTCATTCGCGGAAGTGACGGTGAACCCTTCAGGCCTGACCGATGGGGCGGGCGCCTTCGCGACGATTTTTCCAGCCAGTTTCGTGGGTGCCAGCGAGACGATGGACATCGATCCCCAGGCGGTGGCCGGATTCACCCAGTCCATCTGCGAAACCGTGCCGATCTTCATGTGCAACCCGTTTGAGACAACCACACCCGCAACCAGCAAGACGATCCAACAGGCGTTTGCATCGGGCGACACCTACAGTCGCGAATTTCGCATTCTGAAAGTGGACTCAAATCCGGGTCCTGGCAATTTCGGGCTGATCGACAACAACCTGACGTCGTTGCGAGATGCAATTGCAACAGGCACAGCAGGCACCTGCTATCAGCGCGACAAGCTGACGACCAAGACCGGCGTCACGCTTGGTTCGGTCAATGCGGGCATCAATGTCCGGTTCGATCTCTATAGCAGCTCGCTCAACAAGGAGAACAAGAACTGGCAGTACCGACCGGCGAGCAACGTGCGCAAGGGCCAGAAGACCGGCTGCAGCAAATACGACCCTGTTACTGATGGGACGGCGCTGCCCCTGCCTCCCGGCGACAACTACGACTCTACGAAGGGGTATTCCGACAAAATCGCCAATGCCAGTACCTTCTGGGCCTCCTATTGGAGCGTCAACCACGGTGGCGCCGCCTTTCCAAGCATTCCCAGCTCAAGTCACCCAACATCAACGACCCAGCCCGCATCTCGATATGATGTTTACAAATATGAGGTAGCCAACAACCTGGTGGGAGACAAATCCAAGAATCCGACCAAGGAAAGCGGGACACCGTCATGTTTCAAGGGCGACACACCAACGGCTGATCCCGATCGCAGACTCCTCAACTTGGCCATTGTGGACTGCATCGCTAACCAGGCCAAGATCAACGGTCATACCCAACTAAAGCCGGATGGGTATGCTAGTGTCTTCTTGAATACTCCGGTTCAGAAGCAGGACAACAGCAAAGACGACGAGGATACGTCGGCTGCCGAAAAACCTATCAGTCTTGAGATTGTCGATGTCGACGGTCCGCTGGGAAACGGCTCTCTCGACAAGGCTCTCCGGAACGAAGCGCAACTCTACCGGTGAGTGTCATGGCCAAGCTCAACCACATCATTCGACTGTTCCGGCGCGACGAGGACGGCACAGCCTTGGTCGAAATGGCGATCGTGGCGCCCTTTGTGCTCCTGTTGTCAGCCGGCGTGTTCGAGTTCTCCAATATGTTGAACACACGTCTGCTGCTCGAGGCCGGCGTCGAGGATGCGGCTCGCTACATGGCGCGCTGCAGCAGCGATTGGGACACCTGCAAAGGGCTGGCACAAAATCTGGCGGCCAATGGCGCGGTTGACGGCACCAGCGCCAGGGTGACTGGCTGGCTTCCAACACAAGTCGATATCACCAAGTCATCCACTGCGGCGGTCGATAACACGACGACACCGCCTACCGAGATCTATCTCAGCAGCAAGGGCACCGTCGATGTGGTGACGGTCAGCACCGCATATACGTATCCTGACGTCGGGTTTTGGTCCTATCTTGGCTTTGGCGACCTCACTCTCAGCGTCGCCCATCAGGAGCGTGTCTTCGGATGGTGACGCCGCGCAACAGGTTTTGGAGTTGCCAGTCCGGGGCGGCGATGATCGAAGCGGCCATCGCAATGCCCCTGCTGCTGACCCTTCTGCTTGGCTTCGTCGACTTTGGCTACGCTTTCTACCAATGGAACGCGGCGAATAAGGCGGTGCAGGCCGGTGCCAGGCTGGCGCAAATTTCCGCTCCCGTTCCCAGCGGCCTCCTACTCGAGACCTTGACGCAAAGCGATACAACTAAAGTCGGCACTGCGGTTGCGCTAAACACGTATAATTACATCTGCACCGCCAACACTGCCGGAGTTGCTTCTTGCACCTGCGGAACAGGTGCAACATGCCAAAACCTCACCGTGAGCCAGGCCGCCTTTGACCTGATCTTCAGTGGCAGCACCACCCGTGCCGGGATGCAGACATTCCTGCCGATGCTGAAGAAGTCCGAGGTTCAGATTCAGTATCAGGCTTCCGGGCTGGGCTATTGGACACGCCCAGGCGGGCCGGTGCCGACCATCACCGTCAGCATCGTCAACCATCAATTCCAGTTCTTCTTCCTGGGCGGTCTGCTCGGGCTCGGCAACATGACCATGCCTTCCATGTTGAGTACAGTAACGGGTGAAGATTTAAAGAGTACATGGCCATGAACGCCATCGACACCAGAGTTCTCCCAACCAAACGCAAGCAGGTCGCGCTGTTTTCGTCCGATCCGAATTTCCGGCACGACGTGACCACCCGGCTCGACGCGCTGGCGATCTACGACGTCAGGGTTTCGGAGGCGGTCGAGTTCCTGAAAGGGCCGCCGGTAGACACACGACCCGGCATCATCATCCTCGATCTCGCCGATGGCGAGCTGCTCGGCAATGCCGGCATCGTCGAGGCGCGCTCGGCCTGGGCCTCGGTGCCGCTGATCGCGGTCTCTGGCGAACTGACGTCTGAAAAGACGCGCGTGCTGGTGCGCATGAACGCGTCGGACTGGCTGCACAAGCCGCTCGATGCCAAGGAGCTGCTCAACGCCGTCACCTTCCACGATACCGGCAATCAGGGAACGAAAAGCCGCATCGTCACCTTCATTGCCGCCAGCGGCGGCGCCGGCGCGACCACGCTGGCGATCTCGGCGGCGGAGCATCTCGCCTCGAAATCGGCCGAACGGGCGGCCTCGACCTGCCTCGTCGACCTCGACTTCCAGAGCGCCAATTGCGGCGCCTATCTCAACCAGTTCAACCAGTTCGACCTCGCCGGCATCATCGGCCAGCCGGAGCGGCTCGATGTCGAGATGATGGACGTCATCAAGCTGTCGCGGCCGTCCGGCCTCACGCTCTACTCCTTCGAGCGGCCGCAATTGCCGTTCGAGCCGCATGGCGCCGATTTCGTCTTCCGCTTGCTCGACCTCGTCGCCTACCGCTTCGACGACATCGTCATCGACCTGCCCAACATCGAGACGCCGTGGCACGAGTCGGTGCTGCGCACGAGCGACGAGATCTTCATCGTCTTCGAGCTCAACGTCGCCTCGCTTCGGCAAGGCAAGCGGCTCTACAAGAAGATCCGCGAACTGCGCGGCAACGGCGTCTCGATCACGCTGGTCGCCAACAAGCACAAGCGCAAATGGTTCGGCAACCACTTCTCGCGCAGCGAGCTGGAGAAGATCTTCAAGGCGCCGCACATCAAGTCGCTGGCGCTCGACAACGCGCTGCTGGCCGACGCGCTGAACCGCGCTATACTGCCTTCCGAGGTGGACGGGCGGGCCCGCTTCAACAAGGACCTGAAGCGCATGTTCAAGGAGCGGCTGGACAGTGCCCAGCGCTAGAGCAATTCCCGGAAAAGTGCGCAGCGGTTTTCCGTCCGGAATTGCGGCAAAGCAAATGCGCCGCACCGCCACGCACCTTGCGGCCGCTTGCCTGATCGGCATTGCGTCGATGTCGGCCTGCGGTTTCGCGCAAGCCGGATCGGGGCTGCCGCCGCTTCCCGCCATGGGGCCCAGCCTGCGCAAGACGGTCGCCTTCCGGACCGACGAGCAGCCGGGAACGATCATCATCCGCAGACAAGAGAAGGCGCTCTATCTGGTCACCAACAAGGCCCAGGCGCTGCGCTACCAGATCAGCGTCGGGCGCGACGGCTTCGGCTGGACCGGCACGGTCAGGATAGCGGCAAAGACGGAATGGCCGGAATGGCGGCCGCCCAGGGAGATGCGCGCCCGCCAGCCGGAACTGCCGGCGATGGTGCCCGCCGGCCCCTACAATCCGCTCGGCGCCAGGGCGCTCTATCTCGCGCGCGACGGCCGCGACACGCTCTATCGCATCCATGGCACCAACGACCCCAAGGGCGTCGGCTTCGACGGCACGTCCGGATGCTTCAGACTGACGAATACCGATGTGATCGATCTCTTCAAGCGCGTCGCGGTGGGCGCAAAGGTGGTGGTTGAATGACGATGATCAGCGAGCCGGAGATTCCGGCAATCGAACTCGGCGACCGAGAAAAGGCTCCGGGCAGGCCAAACCGGGCGGTGACCATTGGCGTTGTCGCCGCCGGCGCGGCGCTCGTCACCTTCGTCAATGTCACCGCCGCCATCTATCTCTATCGCGGCGTCAACGACCTTCGGGCATTAGAGGCGCGGCTGGACCAGCTCGGCCAGTTCGAGCAGCGGATCGGCGCCCGCATCGATACCGTCAACAATGGCTTCCAGAGCCGGTTCGAGACGCTGGACCGGCAGTTGCAGGCGAGCTTCGGCCGGATCAACGGCAATGTCGCCCGGCTGGAGCAGGGCCAGCCTGCAGCCGCCGACACCGAGACGCCGCGCGCGCCGGAGCCCGGTTTCGCCGGCACGACCGTGGCGGAGGCGTCGGCAGTAGAAAACCCTGCAGAGCCGGACTCCGTCGACGCCTCGCCGACGTTCAAGCGGAAGGCCGCGCCGCCGGGAGCCAATCCGTCCTATCAGCGCATCCAGCAGGCCGACGGCAAGGTCTATTACAAGAAGATCAACTGACGCGGCGCCGCGCAATAATTGAAGGCGCGCGGTTCTGGGGCAGCGACATGCATCAAAACCAGGGCTTAAAGCGCGTCGCCCGAATCCGCTTCGTCGCGACGCGTTTTATAGGTCGCGCTGCAGCGCCAGGATGCGGCCGGCGCGGGCGTCGGCGCGCTGCCTCGCCTCGCGCAGGAAGGCGACATGGCAATAGACGCAGGCGGCAAGGCCGAGGCACAGCACCAGGCTGTTCTTCAGGCTGAAGTCGATCATCAGCGAGAATTGAAAGCCCCGCTCAGCGGTGAAGGTGGCGATCGTGCTCGCCGTTTCCGAATGGCTGCCGACCGCGATCATCAGACCGGCAAACAGCAGGGCGACATGGTTGGCGAGGAAAAAGCCGGCCGATCTTTTGGCCTGGCAGGCCATCCAGCAGGCAGCCGACGCGACGAAGATGACGGCAGCGTTCAGCGCCATCGAGCCGCCGAGATAGAAGTCCACCTGCTGCCAGAACATCGTCGAGAACGGGCGCAGCTCCAGCCAGATACGCCATATGGTCGGGCTGGCCGAATAGGTTCCGAGCAGGAATGCCGCCGTCCGTTCCGCCGCCAGCAGGAACAGCATGAGGGCCGGGAAGGCAAACAGCAGTATCGGCTTGCGCGTCATGTCATCCCCTCGACATCCGATGCTCGACTGTAAGCCGCATTGGTTGCGCGAGACTTAACGCAACGCCTTGCTTTTCAAGCAATGTCGCCGGCCAAAGCGCGCCGGGCTGGATCCAGTCGACGCGCTTTACGTTTTGTTTGCTGCATGTCGTTGCCCCGGAACCGCTGCACAGTTCTGGGCGATATATGTATGATCCGGTGAAACGACGAGGCGCGCTTTGGGCGAGGTGAAATCGACCGGCCGGCTTGCCACGGCGCTCGGCGGCCTCGGGCTGGTCGCCGGCGCGCTGCTGATTACCGCGTCCGGCCGCTGGCTGCCCGGCGAACTCCCCTCGTATCCGCCGGCGCGGGAGGCGGCCGAAGCACCGCCCGCCCCTCGCATCGCCGTTCATGACGCGCGGCCGGGCCAGGCGGCGCGCAGGATCGCCGAGGACCTCATCGCGCCGCCGCCGCTCGACGCGGCAGGGGTCCAGCGCATTGAGCCCCGGCCTCCGCTCGGCGAGCTCGGTCTCGCCTCGCCGCCGAAGACGCCGATGCCGCAGGACTGGCGCGAGACGCTGCTTTATCGCCCGGTCGCCACCTCGTCGGCGATCTTCGAAGCCATGGGCCGCCGGGTCGTCATCAGCGGGACCATCGATATCGATCCCGACAAGACCTGCTCGTTCGGCGATGCCGTCTGGCCCTGCGGGCAGCGCGCCCGCGCCGCCTTCAACGCCTGGCTGCGCGGGCGGGCGCTGAAATGCGTCCTGCCGCCCGATGTCGACCGCTTCGCCGTCGCCGCGCCCTGCATGCTCGGCAGGCAGGATGTCGGCGCCTGGCTGGTCGCCAACGGCTGGGCCATGGCTTCACCCTCGGGCATCTACGGCAAGGCCGAGTCTGTCGCCAAGGGTGCCGAGATGGGCATCTTCGGCCCGCCGCAATAGGCATCCGGGAAAAGGCGGTTACGGCTTTCCGTCCGGGAATTGCGTAAAAACGGAATGGTTTGAAACGCTCGGCGATCGTACCAAACGCCGATCTGTTTCAGCGACCGAATCAGGCGATCGAAGCCAGAACCAGGCCGCGGCCGCCAGCGAGCGCAGCCTGCCCACGGAGAAAGATGCCGATTTCCTTCAAATTGTAGGCCTCGCTGAAACGGAAATCGTAACACACCGCCTTTAAGCCAATGTGTCCAACGGGAGATTGGCCAGTGAGCAAAAAAACGCAGACCGCGCCGGCAGGAGCCTGGAAGCAGGTCGTCTTGCTGTCCCTGCTGGGCACTGCCGGGTGCGTAGGCCTGTCGCTCGGCCTGAACTATCTGCTCCTGCTCAGCGACGTGCTGACGCCGTTCGGCCGCAGCGTCGTCACGGCCACCATTCTGCCCATCGTCATCGGTTTGCCGCTTTTTGCCCTGCTCGGCTGGAGACAGGTCGAGATCCGCCGCTACCGGCAGGAACTCACCCGGTCCGGCACCTACGATCCCCTGACCGGCTGCCTCAACGGGGCGGTGTTCACGTCGATGGTCGACAGGCGGGCGGCGCGCCCGTCCGGCCCGCGTTCAGGCGCCTTCCTCGTCATCCACCCGGAACATCTTGCATCGATCAACCTGCGCTTCGGCCTCGGCTGGGGCGACGAGGCCCTGCGTCTCATCGCCTCGGCTATCCGATCCTCGGTGCGCAAGGACGATCTGATCGGCCGGCTCGGAAACTCGATGTTCGGCGTTTTCCTGCCCGGCGCGACGAAGCAGGACGCCAAGGAGATCGGCGAACGCGTTCGCGAAGCAGTCGGACAGATCTATTTCGCGCCGAAAGGCGACAAGGACGTGCTTACCATCCGCGTCGGCGGCGTTGTCTTCGAGCACGAACTGGCGTTCGAGGACATGTTCCGGTCGGCGGAGGAACTTCTGCTGGACGCCCAGGACGAAGCCGACCTGGCGTTGTCGCATATCAGCAACTGAACCCGCGGGCGGCCCCCACGACCTCAGATGCCGCCCATGCAGAGATATTTCATCTCAAGATAGTCCTCGAGACCGTGGCGGGAACCCTCCCGCCCAATGCCCGACTGCTTGATCCCGCCGAAAGGCGCTGCTTCCGAGGACATGCGTCCGGTGTTGATGCCGACCATGCCGTATTCCAAGGCCTCCGCTACACGCCAGACGCGCTTCAGGTTGGAGGCATAGAAATAGGCGGCAAGGCCGTAGATCGTGTCGTTGGCCTCACGCACGACCTGATCCGCATCCTCGAAGCGGATGACCGGAGCCAACGGCCCGAATGTCTCCTCCTGCGCCACCGTCATGGCGCTGGAGATATCGGTAAGGACCGTCGGCTGAAAAAACGTGCCGTCCGCGCCGATCCTGCCTCCGCCGCAGCGGATCGCGCCGCCCTTTGCCACCGCGTCGGCGATGTGGGATTCTATCTTTGCCAGTGCATGCCTGTCGATCAGCGGGCCGATCGCGACGCCGGGGTCGAAACCGTCGCCGACCTGAAGCTCGCGAACGCGTTCGACGAATTTCTTAACGAACTCGTCGTGAACGCCCGATTGGACGTAGAGGCGGTTCGCCGAAACGCAGGTCTGGCCGGCATTGCGGAACTTCGCCTGGATCGCCCCGTCGACGGCGGCATCGATGTCGGCGTCGTCGAAGACGATGAATGGCGCGTTGCCGCCAAGCTCGAGGCTGACCTTCTTGATCTGGTCCGAACACTGGCGCATGAGCAGCCGCCCGACCTCGGTCGATCCGGTAAAGCTGATCTTGCGCACTTTGGGATTGTGGCAGAGCTCACGCCCCACCGCGGCGCCTTCGGAGGCGTAGACGAGGTTCACGACACCGTCGGGAAAACCGGCCTCGGCGGCGAGCGCGAACATGGCGCCCGCGACAAGCGGCGTCTGCTCGGCGGGCTTCAGCACGATGGCGCAGCCCGCGGCCAGCGCCGGCGAGATCTTGCGCGCCACCATCGATGCGGGGAAATTCCACGGCGTGATGGTGCCGACGACGCCGATCGGCTGCTTGATCACCAGCATGCGTCGGTCGGTCGACGGCGCCGAAATCGTCTCGCCATAGATACGATTGGCCTCCTCGGCGTACCATTGCAGATAAGCTGCGGCATGGGAGACCTCGGACTTGGCCTCGGCGAGCGGCTTGCCCATCTCCGCGGTGAGGATCGCGGCCAGGTCGTCGGTGTGGTCGACGATGAGCTGATGCCATTGCCACAGCATCTCGCTGCGCTCCCGGGCGGTCAGCGCGGCCCATTCGGCCTGGGCGACATAGGCCTTGTCGATCGCCGCGCGCGTCTCCTCGACGCCCATGTCGGGAAGTTCCGCCAAGAGTTCGCCGGTCGATGGATTGAAGACCTCGAACGTGCGCCCGCCATCCGGCGCGCCAAGCATTGACACGCGATCGATCGCGCCAAACAGGCCGGGGGATTTCAGATGGCGGACCATCGGCGGGCGCAGAGGCAATACCGGTCTCCTCAAGGAGCTGACGTTTAGAGATACCGACGTCTATTCCGTACGTCGGTGCCTCTCATAGGGCCTGGGAAGAGCGGCGGTAGACCCACCTAGGGCCACTGGCGTCCTCGACGCCATCGATGCCAAGACAGCTCAACCACGGGAGAGGCGCCTGAAAGCGGGCTGGTGCTGCGAGAGAGGATTGAACTCTCGACCTCTCCCTTACCAAGGGAGTGCTCTACCACTGAGCTACCGCAGCCTGCGATGGCGGCGCTTCTGCCATAACGAACCGGCAAGCGCAAGGCCAAGAAATGCAGCCGTTGACGCAGCTGTGGAAGCTGCCCTTGACGGTCTTTTGTGACATGGCGGCGCCATAATGATACCTATGCCTGAACCACAGCCGGCTAGCTGCCGGCGGGACGGGACGATGAACGACAAGGCAAATCCACCGAAAAAGGGCGATGGCGAGCGCAAGGACCGGCTCGCCGAAGCGTTGCGCGCCAACCTGCAGAAACGCAAGGCGCAGGCGCGTTCCCGGCGCGCCGGCGATCCGGATCAGCGGCCGGAAGGCCTGCCATCTGCTGGAAAAATGCGAAAAAAGTAACCCAAATCAGCCACACTGGCCGACCACACTTGGTCCACAGATGGGGAAATCCTATTTCTTGAACCGCACCGGCCAATAGTCTAGAGCCGGACATACTCAACCGATTGAAAGCGGCCCGTCCGGGCCGAGGGGACGTTCTCTCATGGATCGCATCAGAATTGTCGGCGGCAATAAGCTTGCCGGAAGCATTCCGATCTCGGGCGCCAAGAACGCGGCGCTGCCGCTGATGATCGCCTCGCTGCTCACCGACGACACGCTGACGCTCGAAAACGTGCCGCATCTGGCCGATGTCGAGCAATTGATCCGCATCCTCGGCAACCACGGCGTCGACTATTCGGTCAACGGCCGCCGCGAGAAGCAGCAGGAAGGCTATTCGCGCACCATCAATTTCTCCGCCCGCAACATCGTCGACACCACCGCTCCTTACGAGCTGGTGTCGAAGATGCGCGCTTCCTTCTGGGTGATCGGCCCGCTGCTTGCCCGCATGGGCGAGGCCAAGGTGTCGCTGCCCGGCGGCTGCGCCATCGGCACGCGTCCGGTCGACCTGTTCCTCGAGGGCCTGCAGGCGCTGGATGCCGAGCTCGACGTCGACAATGGCTACGTCATCGCCAAGACGAAGAACGGCCGTCTCCACGGCAATCGCTACGTGTTCCCGAAAGTGTCGGTCGGCGCCACCCATGTGCTGATGATGGCGGCCTCGCTCGCCAAGGGCGAGACGGTGCTCGAAAACGCCGCCTGCGAGCCGGAGATCGTCAACCTCGCCGAATGCCTGATAGCCATGGGCGCCAAGATCCACGGCGCAGGCACCTCCACCATCACCATCGAGGGCGTCGAGGCGCTGTCCGGGGCGCGGGTCCGCGTCATCCCCGACCGCATCGAGACAGGCACCTATGCCATGGCGGTCGCGATGACCGGCGGCGACGTGATGCTGGAAGGCGCGCGGCCCGACCTGTTGCAGACCGCGCTCGACGTTCTGGTCGAGACGGGCGCCGAGATCACGCCCACCAACGAGGGCATCCGCGTCAAGCGCAACGGCGCCGGCATCGCGCCGGTCGACGTGACGACCGCGCCCTTCCCGGCCTTTCCGACCGACCTGCAGGCGCAGTTCATGGGCCTGATGACGATGGCCAAGGGCAAGTCGCGCATCACCGAGACGATCTTCGAGAACCGCTTCATGCATGTGCAGGAGCTTGCCCGCCTCGGCGCCCACATCACGCTTTCCGGCCAGACGGCTATCGTCGACGGCGTCGCCAGGCTGAAGGGCGCGCCCGTCATGGCGACCGACCTGCGCGCCTCGGTGTCGCTGGTGATTGCCGGCCTCGCCGCCGAGGGCGAGACCGTGGTCAACCGGGTCTATCACCTCGACCGCGGCTTCGAGCGGCTGGAAGAGAAGCTCTCCGGCTGCGGCGCGGTGATCGAGCGGATTTCGGGCTAAAGGAAGCCGGGGCAGTCGCCAGAGGCGGAAATAGGGCTCTCCCGCATTGGAACGGCCAACTGTCGAAGTTGGCGCCGCCCTCATCCGCCTCAGCCTTGGCGCCTTTCCTGCACCGTTCGCAATTAGCGAAATCCCGGGCGAAAGCGTCCCTTCTCCCGTCATTTTGCCGGGGAGAAGTGCCCGGCAGGGCGATGAGGGGCGGCGCCGACCTGAGGCGATTGCCTTGGGCAGTATCCGCGTCGCGGTTGCATGGACCGGAAAGGTCGCCTAACAGAAGGCTGAAACCAACCTTAGGTACAAATTCCGCATGGCTCTCAGGCTCATCGCGCTCGACGACCAGGATCTGGGCATTGTCTCGGCCCATGTCCAGGACGCCGTGATGAAGGTCTCCGACCTCGAGTACTTGCCGGCGGCCAAACGCTTCGTGCTGACCATGAACCGCTTCGTCTGGGAGGCGAAATCGGGACTCTTCCGGCAGCACAATGAGCGGCGCCAGAGTGTTTTGCATTTCGACCGCGTGCTCGGCGCCAAGACCAGCGGCATCGCGCGCGACAAGCCGGCCGAGGTGCTTTCGCTGCTGGCGATCAGCTTCGTAGCAATCAGCAAGCCGGCCGGCATCGTCGAGCTGGTGTTTTCGGGAGGCGGCACGATCATGCTCGATGTCGAGTGCATAGAGGCCAGGCTCGCCGATATCGGCGGCTCCTGGGAAGCCGCCTCACGACCCGTGCACAGGACCTGAGCGCAGACCATGGCCATCACGCTTAGCCAGACCGACGCCGATTTCGAGCAGCGCTTTTCGGCCTTCCTCACCACCAAGCGGGAGGTGTCGGCCGATGTCGAGGCGGTGGTGCGCGACATCATCGCGCACGTGCGCGCCGAGGGCGACAGGGCGCTTGTCGATTACACGCTCAAATTCGACAAGGCCGATCTGAACAAGCTCGGCATCGCCGTCTCCAGCGACGACATCGCCAAGGCCTATGCCGCCGCCAATCCCGCGACGATCGAGGCGCTCGAATTCGCGCGCGACCGCATCCGCTCGCATCATGAGCGGCAGAAGCCGAAGGACGACCGCTACACCGACGCTGCCGGCGTCGAGCTCGGCTCGCGCTGGACGGCGATCGAGGCGGTCGGGCTCTATGTGCCCGGCGGCACGGCCAGCTATCCGAGCTCGGTGCTGATGAACGCGGTGCCGGCCAAGGTCGCCGGCGTCGAGCGTATCGTGATCGTGGTGCCGGCCTCGGGCGGCGTCATCAATCCGCTGGTGCTGGTGGCGGCCGATCTCGCCGGCGTTTCCGAGATCTACCGCGTCGGCGGCGCTCAGGCCGTTGCCGCGCTCGCCTACGGCACCGAGGCGATCCGGCCGGTCGCCAAGATCGTCGGGCCAGGCAACGCCTATGTCGCGGCGGCCAAGCGCCAGGTGTTCGGCACCGTCGGCATCGACATGATCGCCGGGCCGTCCGAGGTCCTTGTCGTCGCGGATGCGGACAACGACCCGGACTGGATCGCCGCTGATCTCATGGCGCAAGCCGAGCACGACACGTCGGCGCAATCGATCCTGATCACCGACAGGGCCGATTTCGGCAAGGCGGTGGAGCAAGCGGTCGAACGCCAGCTCAAAGTTCTGCCCCGCGCCGAGACGGCCGCGGCAAGCTGGCGCGACTTTGGCGCCGTGATCCTGGTGCCATCGATCGAAGCCTCGCTGCCGCTGGTCGACCGGATCGCGGCCGAGCATGTCGAGCTTGCCTTCGACGATGCCGAAAGCTTCCTTGCCAGGATGCGCAATGCCGGCGCGGTCTTCCTCGGCCGTCACACGCCGGAGGTCATCGGCGACTATGTCGGCGGCTCCAACCATGTGCTGCCGACGGCGCGCTCGGCGCGCTTCTCCTCGGGCTTGTCCGTGTTCGATTTCGTCAAGCGCACCTCGGTCCTGAAGCTCGGGCCGGATCAGCTCAAGGCGCTGGCACCGGCGGCGATCGCGCTCGCCGAGGCGGAAGGGCTCGACGCGCATGCACGCTCCGTGGCGATCCGGCTGAACATGTAGCGATGTCCGGCCACCATCAAAACCGCCACAGGCTGATCGACGTCGAGCTCGACGAATCGATCGGACGTTCGACGCCCGATGTCGAGCACGAGCGGGCAGTGGCGATCTTCGACCTGATCGAGGAAAACAGTTTTCGGCCGGTTAACGACGATGGCGCCGGCCCATACCGGCTGAGGCTGTCGCTGGCCGAGCAGCGACTGGTGTTCGCCGTCAGCCGCGAGGATGGCGCCGACGTGGTCACCCACATCCTGTCGCTCACGCCGTTGCGGCGCATCGTCAAGGATTACTACCTGATCTGCGAAAGCTACTACGAGGCCATCCGCTCCTCGACGCCCAGCCATATCGAGGCGATCGACATGGGCCGGCGCGGCCTGCACAATGAAGGCTCGCAGACGCTGATGGACCGGCTCGCCGGCAAGATCGAGATCGACTTCGACACGGCGCGCCGGCTGTTCACGCTGGTCTGCGTGCTGCACTGGCGGGGCTGATCAGGATGACGTTTCGTTGAATCGCCATCCTGATCTAACTGTTTGTTGGAGCATGATCTTCTCCGAAAACCGGTTCCCACTTTTTGCATGCGCTGACCTCCGGTTCGGGATCATGCTTTTTTGTTGGAGCATGATCTTCTCCGAAAACCGGTTCCCACTTTTCGGGATCATGCTCTAGTGCTGGCCGCGTTGCCCCATTCGATCCTGTTTTTGTGCGGTATGAACGCCGTACGCTCGCCGATGGCGGAACAGCTCGCGCGACGGCTATTGCCCGCCACCACTTTCGTCGCCTCGGCAGGCGTGCGCAGCGGCGAGCGCGACCCCTTCGTCGACGCCGTGCTTGCCGAGGAAGGTCTCACCCTCGGTGAGCGGCAGCCTCGGACGCTGGAGGAACTGGAAGACGACTATTTCGACCTGATCGTGACGCTGGCGCCGGAAGCGCACCACGCAGCGCTCGAACTCACCCGGTCGCTCGCCGTCGAGGTCGAGTACTGGCCGATGCCCGATCCGACCGACACCGTCGGCACGCGCGAGCACATCATGGCGGCCTATCGCGATGTGCGCGAGCGGCTGAAAGCACGCATAAGCCGACGATTCTTGCTTCCGGAAGCAAAAAACGCGACGGATTAAGCGTGTTCACAAGCGGACGATTATCATATAGGTTCCGCCGCAAATTCCGGCCGGCGTCGGATGATTTTCGGTCGGTTCGGCCGGAGACCATCCGACTCCGGATCAAAGAAGTAGAGCATCATGCCGTCCGAAAACCGCTTGACACTTTTCGGCATCATGCTCTAGCGCCGGAACCGCAATCCAAGCAAAGGTATCGAATGCCGAAGGAAGAAGTCCTCGAGTTTCCAGGTGTGGTCACGGAACTGCTGCCCAATGCGATGTTCCGCGTGAAGCTCGAAAACGAACACGAGATCATCGCCCACACGGCCGGCCGCATGCGCAAGAACCGCATCCGCGTGCTGACCGGCGACAAGGTCCTGGTCGAGATGACGCCTTACGACCTGACCAAGGGCCGCATCACCTACCGTTTCAAGTAACAGCCCGGCGCGAATCCAGAGCCGGATGGTTTCAGGTCTGTTCGACCTGAAATTTAGATCCAGGCTCCAAATCAAGAGTGGAGCATGATGTCGTCCGAAAACCGCTTCACACTGTTCGGCATCATGTTCACATGAGCAATTTGCAGAAGCTCGTGCTTGCCTCGGGTTCGCCGCGCCGCATCGAGCTGTTGCAGCAGGCCGGCATCGAGCCGGACCGCGTGCTGCCCGCCGATGTCGACGAGACGCCGCTACGCGCCGAGCATCCGCGCTCGCTGGCCAAGCGCCTTTCCAAGGAAAAGGCCGAGAAGGCGCTGGCTTCGCTGAAAAGCGAAGACGACCACGCGCCGGCTTTCATCCTCGCCGCCGATACGGTGGTGGCGGTCGGGCGTCGCATCCTGCCCAAGGCCGAGACGATCGACGACGCCGTCAACTGCCTCGGCCTGCTTTCCGGCCGCTCGCATCGCGTCTATTCCAGCATCTGCCTGATCACCCCGGGCGGCAAGCTCCGGCAGCGGCTGGTGGAGACGCGAGTCCGCTTCAAGCGGCTGCCGCGCGAGGAGATCGACGCGTATGTCGCCTCGGGCGAATGGCGCGGCAAGGCCGGCGGCTACGCCGTGCAGGGGCTCGCCGGCTCCTTCGTCGTCAAGCTGGTCGGCTCCTACACCAACGTGGTCGGCCTGCCGCTCTATGAGAGTGTGGCGCTGCTTTCCGGCGAGGGCTTCAAGGCGCACAAGAACTGGCACGCTTCGCGGCCATGAGCCTGGACGATAAGGTCACGCCGCTCCGACCGAAGCGGCCTTGCCCTGAATGCGGCAAGCCCTCCGCTCGCGAGCACTATCCGTTCTGCTCGGCGCGCTGCAAGGACATCGACCTCAATCGCTGGCTGAAGGGCGCCTATGTCATCCCCGGCCGCGACGATGAGGAAGAAGACGACGAAGCCCCGCAGCAGGGCGCGGCGCCCAAAGACGAAGAGTGAACAGCAAGCGAGGCGGGCACACGGGTGAAGTCGGCACAGCGACGAACCCTTGTTTTCCGGCGATTTTTCTTTCCCAACGAAATCGACACCTAAGCGCTGGACAGGCCGAATTCCCGTGCTATAACCCACGCGCTTTCAGGGGCGCCGTTCGGCGTTCCGGTGAAACCCGGCGGGCGATCCCGTTAGCCGGCACAGGCCCAGATAGCTCAGTTGGTAGAGCAGCGGACTGAAAATCCGCGTGTCGGTGGTTCGAATCCGCCTCTGGGCACCATCGCCTTTTTCGCCTCAACAAAATCAAATAGTTAGAGGCTAAAAGTGTCCAGCCTTTTCACACCACCCTATTTTCTGGACACTTTTGTTCCCGATTCGTCGACCGATTCCTCGTCGGCGAGGAGCTTGACGGCGGTCCTTGCAATCACCTTCTGGCGCGCCGCTTTCGTGTACCGGTTGACCTCTTTTGAGGTCTGGTGGCCGGTCACCGACATGATCTGATGCTCGGTGGCGCCGCGGTCCGCCATGCGGCTTGAGCCCGCCTTGCGAAGCCCGTGCGCGCTGCAGTGGGGCAGCCCTGCTTCATCGCAGCGCTTGCGAAACCAGTTGCCGAAACCGTTGGCGGTGAATGGGTTGTTGAACTCGGTCACCAGGAAGGTGAGATCGCCGCAAGGGCTGCTGTCGATGATGTGCTGCAGCTTGGGATGGATCGGGATCTCAAGCGAGACCGCTTTGCGGCGCTTGTTCTTCTGCTGGGTGAACTTCAGCACGCCGTTGCGGACGTGCTGCTTGCCGAAGAGCACGACGTCGCTACGGCGTTGCAGCGTGTAAAGCAGCAGGCCGAGCGCGAGACGCGCCTTGGTGCCGATCGGATGGCGCTCCTCGAACTGCTCGACCTCCTCGATGGTCCACGAATGGAAGCCATCGCCGGTCGCCTTGAAGTAGGCGATATCGCGCGCGGGGTTTGACTGCGCGTGATCGACGGCGGGTTCCATCGCCCATTTGAAGACCTGGCGGATCGCCTTGACGCGGCCGTTGCCGGCCTCCGGCAAATCGGCTTTGCGATCGCGCAACATGCGCACCACCTTCGCGGTGAACGCAGCGAGCGGCATATCACCGACAAGCTTCGTCGATTTCGGCTTGATCGGCTCCTCCCAGCAATGCTCGAGGATGCCGCGTCGGACATGCTGAGTGGCGGGATCGAGGTGCTTGAACTCTGCCGAGGCGTAATATTGCTCGCAGAGCCAGCGGAACGTGCCTTTGGCAGCCAACTGCGGTCCGCCCTTGGCCTTCGGCTCGATCTCGCCCCTCAGCGCCTTGTAGTAGATCTCGTTGAACTCGTCGGTGCCAGGAACCCCGGGAAGCGGGATCTTCGGCGCTTTACCGCGCCGGAAATAGAAACGGAGGATGCCGTCGGTGCGATCCTCGACGATGTACTTTTGCGCGAATTTCCTGGGCATCAGGTCTCGACGTCCCACTCTCCTCCTCCATCGTCGCTGCCTCCGGGCAGCAAGTCAAATGCGCGCTCGATGGCGCGGCGATCCCAGACGGTCCGACTGTTGATCGCCTTCGGTTTTGGCATGCGGCCGTCCTTGACCATCTCGTCGAATAGCGAAGCGCTGACGCCGATGAAGGCGGAGGCCTCGATGCGGCTGAGGCCGATCGGGACGAGGGTTGGAGGTAGGTCGATCTGGCGTCGTGCCATCACCAGCCATCCAGCCACAACCGGAATTTGCTCTCGATCTCCCGGAAGATCGCGCCGGCGGTGTCGTTGTGGTCGAGCTCGGCGCGGCTCTCGACGCCACAGGCGGAGCGAAGCCATATTGCGACATGGTCGACCGCCGGAGGCTGGAAGTGCACGCCATAGGTCTCAGTGACAAACTTTGGGAATACACGCTCCCCACAGATCATGCCGGCGCGCTGTGCGAGCGCGCCACCCTTCGGCTTGTCGGACGTGTTAATTTTCTCCGCCTCGTTGGAGGGCTCGTCGGCCTCTGAACCCTGGGACTTCTCTTGGAAGGTAGGTTCCAAGGTTGGTTCTGGCGCCGCGCTTCTGAGGCCGGCCGGCTCGATGATGTCGACGACGAGGTCGTCACCATCGACATCGACTATGAAACCCTCGCCGTTTGTGGCTTCCTTGCCGATCAGCTGCTCGATGACGGTCTGCAGCGGGATAGTATAGCGGTGAACGATCTGCGGCTTCATATCCCGGCTGCTCCCTCGATCGCCTGCCGCTTCGCGCGCCGCCAGACGCGCGAGAACACTAGGAGTGCGGTCAGCGTATTGACGCGCTTGACCTTCCGCCTGGCGGCGGCCAACAGTCGGCGCGTCGCCGGCGGAACGGCACGCCAGTGATCGTGGCAAATCCACTCCTCGGCGATGTCGGTCGTGACGGTATCGCCGGCGTCGTAACCGCCTCGATCGACGGTGACGAGATCCGGCAGCGCGCGCTTGGTGCGCCGGCAGTACGGGATCAGGCAGCGAATGCGATCAGCCACGCCCCCCCCTATGACCCAGGATTGCGAGTTGCCAGTGATCCCGAATAGGCTGTCGCCGAGCTCGACGATCTCGCCGGCGGCCTTCAGCCGGTCGGCGATACCATCGGCGATCTGCTCCCACGGATCCTCAAACCACCAGATGCGTTGGCCCTCGACGAGCTGCATGTGGAGCATGTCGCCGGCGACGAGGCGGGAGCGGATGGCGTCGAGCGTCATGCGAGATCACCCCAGCGGATCAGTACGCCGTCGAAGATCTCGACGCCCGGGTGGTTAGCGCTCCAGAAGCCGGCGAGCTCAGCCCAGTCCTTGAAGCCGTCGGCACGCGCGAAGCCGTCGAGATCGCCGTAGATCCCGCGGAAGCCATCTAGCACTACGCTGTGGACTTCGCGCAGGATCAGCGTCACAGGCCAGACGCTTAGGCACTCGGAGCGGCCAATCAGCTGGCAATGCTTGGTGCGCATGCCGGTGTAGAGCTGCAGCTGCTCGCCGGCGCGCGCATGGCGCTTCCGATCGGCGCGAATGGTCTGTCGCTTGGTGCCGGTGCGGATCGGCTCGACGAAGCGAGGTTTGAAGGAATAGGCGACCATCAGTCTTCTCCCGCGAGGAGCAGGAAGCGCCCATCGTAAAACTCGACATCAGGGCGTACCCAGAAGCTGCCGTCTTCAGCCTGGTAGACGACCATCGCATCCATGTCAGACAGCGGTACAGACGTCTGCAGTTTGGCGGCGCCGACGAATCGATAGAGGCTGCGGCGCTTCAGGTGCTGGTGGGTTGGCTGCCATCCATCCACCATCGCGGCTTCGGCGCGGGCGCGAAGTCCTTCGACATAGTTGGCGTGGGCCTGCGTCTCGGCCGGCCCAGGCAACGCATTCTCAGCGCGCTCCGCACGACGCTGCCACTCATCACGCTCGGCCTTAAGATCATTGATGATCTCGCCGCTGTTGGCGGTCTGCATCTGCTCTTCGTTCAGCCGGCGGTCGAGGTCGTCCACGGCATTGAGCAGCGCCTTGACGCCGGCGACGGTGAATGTGGCGCGCTCCTTGCCGGCGTGCTTCTCGACGTGTGCGCGGATGGCTTCGAAGGGGTCGGTCATCTCAATCCCCTCGCCTTCAGCGCGGCCCAAATCGTCGCATGGTTGCGGCCACCGAACAGCCTTCCGATCTCGGAAAGCGTCATCGCGCGGCCGCCGAGACGGCAGTTCACGTAGACGGCCGCGATGGCATCGAACCGCGCCTTGGCGATCCTGGCCGGGCCTCTCGGCCCAACGAGCTGCGCAACGGTCAGGAAGTGCCAGGCGGCGACGCGCTCGATGAGATCGCGCGCCAGCGTTCTCCTCGCCATTGGGATTCCGGGGTAGCGGTCGAAGGGTGGTGGGCGGAAGTGCATCATGCACCGATCTCCTTCAGGGCCTGTTCCTTGGCCTGGTTGAGCTCGGCCATGGCGTCGTGAGAGCCGCCGGGCAGATCCGGGTGGCGTTGCGCGGCCAGCCGACGATATCGGCTTTCGATCACGTCTCGCGTGATCTGGGGGTCATCCAGTGGCTGGAAATCCATGACATCACGCCACGGACGCTTTGCGCCGGGCGGAGGCAGCGCGGCAAAGCCGGTGAACATCTCAGCGACAGAAGAGACGCCGTGCCGCTCGATGGCGCGCGTCGCCTCGATGTGGGCGGCGATGGCCGCGATGTTCTGCGCCGTCTTGGTATACGTGTCGCAGGGCATGCAGTGAGGCTTGCCTTGGAGATGAAAGTAGAGCGCCACACCAGGGTCTGATGGATCGGGCTGGCCGGAGCGCGGCAGTCCGTCGAGTCGCGTTTCGAGGTTCGAGCTGATGATCCGGTTTCGGGCGCCGATCCGGTCAAGTTCGCTCTGCAGCCGGGCGAGCGCTTCGGCGACAGTCAAATGCTGCTGGAAGCCATTTCGGCCAGCGGTCGAGAACTTACCGTTTTTGCGCAGGCCGGGCAGCTTGCGCGGCCGGCCGGAAGGCCAGTGGAGTGGGAAAGCTTGGGCGTCCATCATATCACCATCGTCATCTTGACCGCGCCCCTCGCGAGAAAGGGCGCGATGTCCATAGCAGCGGCCCGCCTCAGACCAGCTCGAAGCGGGCGCCGAGCTTGTCGGTGACAATCGGACCCCTGCCCTTCCGTCCTGCTTCGATGACGGGGACACCGGTGATCTTGATGTCCTTCCCCTTCGGATCCTTGCCGATGATCGTGATCGAGTTGGTGGAACGCTTCGCCGCCCACTCCGTCACCTTCTTGATAGTCGAGGCCATTTTCATGCTCCTTGCTTGCTGCGCCGGCATGGCGCCGGCTTCCCCTCGGCAACACCGAGGATTTCAGGGTCCAGAGTTCGCGATGTTGGTGCAGAAGGCGATGCAGCCCTCATGCTTGCGGAGATCCGTGGCGATCGAGGTGATTGCCAGGCAAACGAAGGCGATCGCCCAAAGCTTGTGCTTGCTGGTCACATCACCACCGTGATTTTCTCGGCGGCACGCGTCAGGCCCGTATAGAGCCATCGCGCGCGATCCGTGCTGAAGTTGCTGGATTCATCGAAGAGGCAGACAGTTTCCCACTGGCTGCCTTGGGCCTTGTGGACGGTCAGCGCGTAGCCATAGTCGAACTGCTGCAGGCCGCTGAGTTCCTTCCAAGGCACCTCATTGCCCTGGCCGAGGAAGAATTCTTGCCGAACGCGGATATCGACCGGGGTCGTCGATTCGAAGTCGAGCGAGGCGACGTGCATGCGAACGCAATGGTCATTGAGGTGGCCCCTCCGGCGCTTCAGCAGCTCGACGACTTTCCACAGCCCGCCGTTGAAGATGCCCTTGTTGCGGTCGTTCTTCAGGCAGACGAGCTGATCATCGGGTTCCGGCATCGGACCGGCGCGGCCGAGGATCTCGCGCATGCGGGTGTTGTAGGAGGTCCTCGTCTTGTTCAGACCGACGAGGACCTGCCCGGCCTTCATGACGTGATCCTGGGTGAGCGCGGCGCGCCGGATCACCTCGCTGGCGCCATAGGTGCCGTAGTCGAGGCGGCCACCCTCTCGGATCGTCGTCGCCATCCTGACGATCGGATTTTCGGCGGCTTGCCGGTGGATCTCGGTCAGCATGACGTCGGGATCGGCGTCGGTGAAGAAGCCGCCACCCTTTACCGGTGGCAGCTGGGCGGGATCGCCAAGAACCAGCACCGGGACGCCGAACGAGAGAATATCCTTGCCGATCTCTTCGTCGACCATTGAACATTCGTCGATCACGAATAGTGCGGCATCGGCGAGCTCGTCGACGTCGCGCAGCACGAACTTCTTGACGCCAGTTTCGTGGTTAAAATCGACCTCGTAGATGGTGGCGTGGATCGTCATGGCTCCGAGGCAGCCGTTCTTCCGCATCACCATCGCGGCCTTGCCGGTGTAGGCCATGTAGAGGACGGCGCCGCGCAGCCCTTCGGCGAAGTGGCGCGCCAGCGTCGTCTTGCCGGTGCCGGCATAGCCGAACACGCGGAAGACCTGCTTCCGGCTCAAACCGCTGCCGTACCAGGCGGCGACGGCGTCAAGCGCGGCGGCTTGCTGCGGTGACCACGCGCGTATCTCGCTCATGGCTGCGCGACCTCGCGCTTCGAACGCTCCCGCTTGAGCTGGTAGCCCATGCCGGCCTCTGAGAGGATCGGGGCACCGGCGGCGCGCAGCTGGCGGATGTAGCGATAGATCGTCCGCTCACTGACCTTGACGGTGGCGGCGAGCTCGGCGCCGGTCGTCACCTGGTAGTCGCCGAGCGCGGCGAGGACCTCGCCGGCCTTGTGGGCGCGGAGGCTCGTCGACATCAGAACGGCTCCTCTTCCTCGACGTCCATGTCGTCCAATGCAGAGATGTCCTCGGCCGCATCACCGTCGTATCTGTGTGGCGGCGCGATATAGCGGGAAGCCGACGCATAGGGCCGGTTGATCCGCATTACGGTGGCCTCATCGGTCAGCGTGTAGCTGAAGAGCGAAGCGCCGCCGTACCAGTGCGTCGTCCAGCCGGTGACCGACGGCGAGGTTTGCGATCCACCGCCAGCTTCTGCGGAAAGGTCGATGCCGGCGATCACCACCGTCGGCACGTCGATACGGAGCATCTTGGCGCCGAAGCGCTCCTCCTCTCGCGCCCTGCCGGCGTGCTTGCGGTGGCCGAAAATCTCCACGATCGCCCATTCGAAGTCGACTTCCGCCGGCGCGGCGGCTTCTTCAGTTTCCGGCATTTTTCCTGCTCCATTGCGTGTAGGCGACCATCGCGGCGCCGAGGGCGTCGTCGATGGTGTCACCGGTGAATCGGATGCCCTGCCAGTCCGTCCAATCACCGCAGCAGATCACCGCGTTGTTGGGCTGGCCGTTGAAGTCGGGGTTGTCGCAGAGGATCTCGACCGAGCTGCCTTCATCGGCGCGGAGGTCCTGGATCATCTTCCAGTTTCGGCCGTCCTGCAGGTATCGGTTGTTCGCCTCGAGCAACTCGCGGACGCGAGCGTTGTGGCGTTGGATCCGATCCTCCATGTCGTTTAGGAGATCGACGGCGGTCTGGGGCGCGAAGACGACGCGGTTGATTGTCCAATCCCCGGCCATCAGAACCCCCGCTCCATTTCCTTACGCCAGGCGTCGGGATCGGGTTCCGCTTCGCGTGCTGGCGGCTGCTGCGCCTGCAGCCGAGGCTCCGACGTCCGCTTCACCCATTCCAGGCGTGCGGTGTGGACGACGTCCTCCTTGTCGGGGTCGTTCTTCATGTCCGACTTGTTCACGATCCAATCGATGTAGTCGGTCGGCAGTTCGGAGAACGGGGTGCCGGCGTGCTTGCCGAAGGTCATCTTCAGCAGGCGGAGGGGATTTGCCGAGATATCGACCATCGTCTCGACGGCGAGCACGCGCAGCAGATCGAGCAGGATGTGCGCCGTCGTCCAGCTATCGGGGCCGGCGCGGTGCACCGGCTCCATCTGCTTGGCGCCGCCACCCAAGCCGAGCGCGTACCAGATCGCGCCGTTCTTGTGGCTTTCGAGGTTCGGGTAGACATCCTTGGCGCACTTGAATGTGCAGATTCCGGGTTTCGCGCTTTTCAGCAGTGGGCCGTCATAGGCGAGGTTGTGGCAGGCGATGAAGTCGGCGCCGGCAGCGACAAGGCCGCGCGCCTCGTCGGGCGCCATACCATCGGCGACGTCCTCGTCGAAGAGGTGATGCGCCGATTTGGCACCGGCGGTGATCGGCATCCCGGGGTTGACAAGGCGAGCATGCGGGCCGCTCTCGATCGCCCAGCCCGTCGGGAAAAGGCGGACATCGGTCCAGCCGATCTCGACGAGCTCTTTCGGGTCGGTCAGCCCCGTCGTCTCGGTGTCGGTGACCCGAATGAGGGTGAAGGGCTCAGCCATGGCGCGATCCCCTGCGGCTGCGCTGGCGCCATGCGCCGTGAGGATAGGCACGGCAAAGATAGGACCGGATGCTCGACTTCGGCACCGCACCGCGCAACGCGGCGAAGATACCGTCGACATCGGGATGGCGCGCATAGGCGTCCAGCACCAGTTCGCGCTGCGTCATGATGCGGGCGAGGCCGAGCCGGCTGACGTTGTCGTCGTCGAGCACCTCGGGCAAGCCGGCGCCGCGAAGCATCTCGCGAACCTCGGCATCCGTGAACCGGGAGAACGGGCTACCCATCGCGCCGCTCCCCGCGGAAGCCGCCGCAAGTGTTGACGGCAAGGACGATCCATCGAGCTATCAGCTCGACCTGTTCGTCGGGGCGATCGTTGTTCACATCGATCGTGATGACATCGCGGCCATCGGCGTCGTAGATGACGCCGAGCTCGGCTCCGACATCGAGCGGCAACCTCACACCGCAGCCGGCGAGCTCCTCAACGAAAGCTCCCGTCGTCGCTGGGTTCTCGACGAGCAAATCGCTCATAGAGCGGCGACCTTCTTCCCGACGTAGGAGATGGCGTCGCCGACGGTGAGGATCGACAGCATCTCGTCATCCGGAATCTCGATCCCGAATTCCTCTTCGAACGCCATGACGAGTTCGACCTGGTCGAGACTGTCGGCGCCGAGGTCGTCGATGAAGCCAGCCGTGTCGGTCACCTTCTCGGCGTCAACGCCGAGGTAATCGACGACGATCTTCGTGATGCGGTCTCTCAGTCCGTCTCGGCTGGCCGGAGCGTCCGTCGGCTTTGCTATCGGTTCCACCGGATACGTTCCGCCGGTTTGCGCCCGCCACCACGCACGGAAGGTATCCGTGTCAGGCGGCTCACTCATGACCATCAGGAGGCTTGGCGCGAGAGGACCACGGAAATGCAGCAGTTCGAGATAGAGGTCGGCGCCCTCGGCGATTGCCTTTCGTTGCGCGTCGGTGGGAGACAAGCGCGCGATAGCGCTGTCCCCCTGCCTGCCCGGCAAGGTGCGCAGCGGACGATACTGCGGCTGGTTTTTGGCGTAGACCGTTTCGAACTTCTCGAGCCCGACAACTACCGGCCCGTCATGCGGATCAATGAAGTCAAACATTGGCGATCTCTCTTGTTGGTGCCGAGGCTTAGGCCGCCGGCGATTCTGCAGGTTCGGCGGCCGCGCTGACCGGTTCCGGCGCCACCACTTGGGCGGCGAAGCCGACGACGGCCGTCGCCAGCGCGCGAAGGGAATGGCTGTCCGTGACGGTGCCCGGATGATTCTCGATCACTGCGCGGGCGATCTCGGTGGCGCCGGCGAAACTCAGCGGCGTCACCAGGACGAGGCCTCGCACGTCGACGAGAACGACATCGCCGACATTGAAGGCGCGATCGACAGGCCCGGTCTTCGACGGCGCCTTCATGACGCCCGGTTTCGTCACCGTGGCGACCTTGCTGCCGTTGGCGAAGAGGGCGACGTCGTGGGCGTGGATCTCGATAGTCATTCGGCCACCTCCCGTGGCACCAGCCGCCCGACGATCTTCCGATCCGTCGAAATCGGGATCGGTGTCACACCGTCTTTCGCGCCGGTCAGGATGGCGCCGGCGGCTTCAAAGGCGGTGATGGTGATGCGGACCTGGCGGAGCTGTTCCGTTAGGCCGACGATCTTCTGCTCGATCTCTGCCTCTTCCGCCGAGAAGCGGTCGAGCATGTTCGCGACGGAGCGCGAGCTGTGATCGAGGAGCGAACCTGGCGCGATCTCTTCCTCGGCGAGCTCGATGTTGGGCTCAGGTTTGCGCAAGCGAAACAGGATCATTGGCCGTCCTCCTCGATCGAGCCAGGCTCCGGCGCATCCTTGTCGGCTTCATCACGGAAGCCGGCGATCCAGGCGTCACGCTCCGCCTCGCGGCCGGACTGCTTGAAGTCGACCGGGACCGCGCGTTCCGACATGTTCTTGCGATACGCGGCGCGGCCGAGGCGCGTCGCCACTGCGATGGGATCGCCGTCGTCCGGCTGGGCTGAGGTTCGGGGGGACTTTCCGGACGACGGCGATTGCTCGGCAGCAGATGCCCCCTGCTTGCCGGGCTTATCGGATGCCGCTGGAGTGCCGGCATCCGATTTCGTTTCCGCCGGCTTCTTCTGCTCGGCGGCTTTCTCGTTATTGGCGGCGGCCTTCTTCTTGTCCTTTTCGGCCGGCTGCTGATCGCCGACGACCTCCCCGGTTTCCGGGTCGATGTCGGTGAAATCCTCGGCCTGATCGGAGACGTCGGCCGGCATCTCCTGGTTGGCGAGAGCGTCGAGCCGGCCGGCGAGTGAGCGAGGCTTATCCTTTGCGGCCTCCTCCTGAGCGCCCTTCATGTCGTAGAGCTCGTCGTCGCGCCGGATAAGGTCATCCAAGTCGGTCGACATCGGCAGAACCTTCGAATGCCGGCGCGCCACCGTCTTCCGCGCCATCTCGCCCTCGTCGGTCTCCCAAGGCGTCGTCTTGATGTAGCCAGCCTTGAAGGCCTTCCACGCGTCGGAACGATCGCGTATCGCGCGGATCTCGCTGATCGACATCACCTCGTAGCTCTTCGTGCCATCCTTCAGGACGGCGACGGAATAGGCGCCAGTGATGTCGCCGCGCTCCGTTTTCAGGTTGTAGGTGTGGTTGATTTGCGGGGCGTCGCCGAGCTGAAACTCGAAGAAGTCGTTGGCGTGGACGCAATGGGCATCCCAGGTGGAGATCTCGCCGCTGTTGCGCGCCTTCTTCCGAATGCCGGCAATCATCGGCTGCCAGGTGATCGAGGTGTTGCCCTTCTTGACGCTGCCGCGAAGCACCAGGGCGCCTTCACGGCCGTCGGGCAGCAAGCCGTCTTGTGCCGCTTTCATCGCGGCGTTGAAGAGATCCTTGCGCGGCGCCGACAGCAGCTCCGGCTTGTTCTGGATAGCGGTCATCACGACACGCGCGAACCGTTCCACCGGGATGTGGGCTGGCAGCGCGGCCTTAAATTGATCGTTCATGTTGGCGAACTGAGATCGAACGACGTCGATCTCTCGTGGTCCGCGTTCAGCAACCTGATTCATCAGATATCGTCTCCTGCTTCGGCGTCGCGGCTCAGCCGCGGAATGAAGTCTTGCTGTCCTGGAAGATTTCGACGCCGGGCAGCGGCGCCGTGTTCTTGTTGGCGCGGACGTAGGCCCTGACGAACTTGTCGATGTCGTCGATCGACATGTACGGGCGCAGCTTCTCTAACGGGATCTTGGACGGTTCCACGATCCGGTGCGTCCAGCGCGCCGTCGCCGAGACGGTTCCGACTTCCGTGCGCGTCGGGCCGCTGCCGGCGGTCACCGCCTCATTGACGAGAACTTGGGCGCGATGTTCGGCGTCGACGGCTTCCTGCATGAGGACGTCACCAAGGACGCTGTGACCGCTGCTCGCGGCCTCATCCAGCTTGCGTTTCGCCTCCTCGTGGGCGCGCTGCGCCTCAGCTGCAGCTGCCGCCCTCGCCTCTTCGCGCTTTCTCGCGTCGTAGCGGCCGACGATGGTCTCGAAGGCGGATTGCACGTTCTCCGGACGGACGATGATGGTGTCGAAGAAGCGGTTGGTTTCCGCGACCTCATCGCGCAATGGCTTAGTCGTCGTCTTCCGCGTCTCGTCCAGCTTCTTCGCGAGCTTCCGCGCCTCGATGCCAAGCGAGATGAAGGTGTCGCGCTCATTGTCGTTCGCGATCGCACCGTCGATGAGGGCATTCTTTGCCGCGGTGGCACGCTTCGCGAGATCTTCGACCTCGTCGAGCTCCGGCTTGAAACGGTCGCGAAGGATGTCGCCTGTCGTCGCCAGGTTATGGCCGGGACCGGCGATGGATGGCGCGTTAGAAACTTCCATTGAGATCTCTCCTTGGTTTGACGCGAAGGACGCGTGATTGGGAGCCGTTGCGGTAGGAGGAGGTCCTCGCGGAGATCTCCCAGTTGATGGTTTCGCCGATCTCGGCATTTCCGAGCGCGCGGATGAGCTGAGCCCGCATCGCGTCGGCGCGAGCCTTCTGATCGGCCTCGATCGCCCTTGCGAGGCGATATTCGTGCACCAGGTCGTCGAGGACGATATCGCCCGTGAGGTCGCGTCGCTCCGGCGTGCTGCTGCGATAGACGTCCATGACGACCTCGCCGTCACGTTGCCAGTCCGGATCGGGCTCCTCGCCGCTTTCCACCATCGCCCAGAATTCGCCGACCTTGGCGACGAGGCGATTCCAGAGCCTGAAGTGGATCGGGATATCGATGATGTGCAGTTGGAAGGTGCCGCGCCAGGTGATGACGACAAGCGCCACGCAGGCCCAGGCGCAGCCGGTGAGCCGCGCCTCGGTGATCGCTTGGACAGCGATCCACATCGGAGGCACCACCTCGCCGGTGTCGGGGTCCAACCAGTATTGCTTGAAGGCCTCCTCAGACGCGCTCTTTACCTGGCAGTTCCCGGTACCAGCGCGATCGGCGCGCACGATGAAGGCATCCGGTGTGGCACCAATGCGCCGCTCAGGATCGCGATAGTAGGCTCGATCGTTTTCATAGATCACCGTCCATTCCGGGAACCGCTTCCGGATCATGGCGACGACAACGGGCTCCATGAGGTTGCCGCGCTCCATGGCCTCGGTCTCTTCCTCATCCGGCGACAGACGGCCGGTCTTTTCCATGAAAAGGCCGTAGGGTGTGACGTAGGGGTGAATCGACAGCAGCGCCGCGGCGACCGAGGCGGTCACATCTTTCGACCTGGCGGCCAACCAGGCGGCGCGATCGGCGGGGCGGATGATCTTGATCGTCACGGCCGCGCCTCCGTCGTCGTAGCCGGCTGCCGGTATTCGAGGCTGACCTCGAAGGTTTTGACGAGTTCATCGATCTGCCGGTCTCGGTTGAAGCCGAGACGCCTCGCCCAGTTCAGGACGGTGAAAGCGTCCTCTGCGAGCGTGCGCAGCTGCTGGTCGGTCAGCCTCATGGCAGGATCCTCCAGATCAGCCCGCCGGCGATGAGCACCGTCGAGACGAAGAAGAAGACCAGCCATGCGCCTGGCCGCGGATTTGGGATGCCGTCGTCCTGATCGCTGACGAAGTCGAGAACGGCGATACCGGGAATGTCGAGTTCGCGATCGAGCGCGTAGTCGAGGGGCGGTGTCGGTTCAACCGTCTGCCTGGCGGCTCCGCGCCGGCGCTCCATCTCCTCGACATACCGGGCCGACGAGATCACGCCGGCATCAGCCCAGGCGCGCAGGATGCCTTCTGGGGCGTCTTCGATCGACATCAGAAGCTCTCCTCGATGCGGGCGATCTGGGCCTTGATGTCGTCACGACGCCGGCGGCAGCGTTCTGTCTCGGCGACACGCCGCGCCTGGTTGTCGATCATGTCGGCACAGGCGAGCTCGGTTTCCGCGTGGTCGAGCGCGCGGCGGAGATCGTCGAGAGTTGGGGCGATGGATGGAGCATCGATGGTTGGGAGGTTGCTCACCTCGGCACCTCCAGAGCGAGCGGTGCCAGCGCAACGATGCAGATCAACGCGGCGGTGAAGCGCGGATGCTCCGCCAGCCAGTTCACCACGCGGTCGAACGCAGTCTCGATGGGCTCAACGCTTTCGAGCGCGGCGACATAGGCGCAGCGCCGGCGCTGCTCATGGAGGGTCTCTGGGTGCCTTGGCATCAGAGGATCCCCGCGATCAGGACGCCGACGCCGATCAGGGCGATGAGCGCGATGACGGCGATACGCTGCCGGCGCGCCTGCTCAGCTACGATCTCGGCGCGAAGCCGATCGATTTCGGGGAAGGAATGGACGTTGGTGGGCATGTGGATTGCTCCTATGCCCCGAACCATTAGCACGCGATGCTAACGGCATGCAACAGGAAACTTAGCATTCGATGCTAATGATTGTTGGCGGGCAAACCTACCTCGCGCGCGCAAACGCTAATCCCGATTCGTATGGCTCAGCATCAAGGTTGGCGTTCAGCCAACCTTCTGATGTAGCGGGACACATCAACGTTGCAGGATGTAGCGGGACACGGAATCGTCGAGCGAAATCGCGATTCGTCTAACGTAGAGCTCTACGATGAAGGTTAGAGATAATCTCCAACCGAGCGCGGGAAGCGCGCGCGGTCTAACCGCGCGCTTCGACGTTGTCAACCACCCTGGAAAAGGAATTTAGATCGGCGATGTCAGCGAGGTTCCATCGCCTTTACCTTAGCCGCCCACAGGATCTGGACATCGAGAATCGTCGGTTCCGTATTCGATTCCAGATGGAAGAAGCCCGGCGTGCGCGATTGCCTGATTCGCTTCACGAGGACGCGATCATCGGGAAGGCCGACGACGCATAGCTTGCCATACATGTCGGTTGTCACAGGTGATCTGACATCGTCGTAGTAGACCAGCCATCGATCAAATAGCGGCCCCAGGCTGTCCCCTCTGACCTCGACGGCCACAGTATCGAGAGTGGCATCAGCGGGAGCGTTTACGCGATCGAGTTCGCCGTGATCGTGGTTGTAAAAGCTGGCGGCGGCGCCGGCCCCAACATAGCCGACGAGGCGAACCGTGCCGTGGTCCTCCGGTTCATCCGCAAAAAGTTCTGCGACCTGCACATTCAGTTCGCGTGCGATTTGGGCAAGACGAGTCGTCGAAGGGTTGGTCTTTCCTCGTTCCAGACGGTTGAGGCTGGTGACATGCATACCGAGCCTCTCCGCTAGATGGACTTGGGAGATGCCTTTGGCGTCGCGGATTTTTGCAATGTTTGTCGTCACTTAAGCATCATAGCGCACCGTGCTAAGATTGTAATTCGCGCGCCGTGCTAATCCGCCCTTGCGAAGCTTAGCATCGCGTGCTAATGATCCGAGCCATGAAACTCCGCGATTGGCGCGCAGCGCACGGCAAAACCCTGAAGCAGCTGGCTGACGATCTCGGCCTTGGTGGCGGGGCAAATCCTTCTCGCCGCGCACAACGGGTCGAGACCGGCGAGTCGCCGGTGGACGTACCGCTCGCCGACAAAATCGTCGCCATCACTGGCGGTCGCGTCACGCTCGAAGATCTGCACATGACGCGCCGCGAGTGGCTTGCGGCCAATTCAGAGGCCGCAGCATGAGCGCCTCAGTTGTATGCCGGTTCGGTGAACCCCATCGCGCTGATCGCTGTGGCCTTAGTCGTCTGCAGGATCGCATCGGGTATCGCGGTCAGCGGCATCACGAATTTGGCGACGACCCGATATTCGATCGATCCGTCCTCTCTCGGTCTTTCCACGTACATCACGAAACGAGCGAACCCGCCGTTGAGGATGTCGATACGCCCGAGGCCAGACGCAAAGATGTCTGCTACGACGGCTGGTTCTGTAAGTCTCATGATTGCTCCCTTGCCCGCCGGCGGTTGTTGCCTGGTTGCCGGCTGAGGGGATCACGCATCACCAATACTTCGGCTGCAAATAAACTTTCGAGTTATCAACAGGCGATCCATCGCGATGGTTTCTCGCTCATAAATATTTCAATTGTTGGGTCTGGCCGGCAGCCCGTTTTGCAGCGCAGCAACAAGTTCTCGGGCGACATCCGTCGGCAGCACAAGACGCGAAATGATGCGTTTTTCGTGCGGCTCATTGGGAAGAGACGGCAATTCGACCCAGCCGATGATGCGGACAAATGTCGGCATGAATTCAGTCGCTATCCCGCTCACGAACAGACACGGGATGATCACCGGCTCGGTGAAGGGGACTTGAGTTCTTTTCGCCATGTCTTCCTCTCCATTTCCAGCTCGCGCGCCCTACCCCGGCGCGCTCGCCGGCACGCCCTGGCCGGCTTGGTGGGCCCCTCGCCTTCGCATCCTGGCGTGGTGGCCCACCTCTCTTTCCGTTCCGCTTGTTCATTTTCCCAAACTCCTCGACCTGCCAGCGCATTGCAGTGCGCCAAGAGGTCCACGTTCAACCCGCTCAATTCGGGCTTCGCTGTAGTACCCGACAGCAGAAGTAGCGAAGGAAGCATGTCATGCGTGACAAGAGTCGTGGCGTGGGTAGCAAGATGCATGTAACGCACATCGACGACCCGGTATGGCTCGGCCAGGAAGCCAAGCGGATGTCCAAAAGACTCCTGCAAAAGGAGCATCGCGGGCCTGGTGATACTATCGAGGCCGCCGCTCACCGGCTTCAGACCCGGCATCATGTCGATGCCTCTGTTATACTCCAGTGCTGGAACAGGCCGGCGAGGGAGATGAAGGTCTCCCGTTGGATGTCGGTGTTCAAAGCCTACTGGGCTGAGTTCGATGCAAAGGCGGACGCCGCGTACGAGGAAAAGAGGAAGGCAACGAATGCCCATCCGGCGCTGGTTAGGCTGGCTGATATTGTGGCTGGCCGGCAAAATAGGGCGGAAGGCCCAGAAGGTGAGGACGCATGATGAGCGTCGTCACCAAGGTGAACAACAGTCAGGTGGCAACCTGCGCGATTGATGGCTGCGCGAAGCCCGCTCGCGGACGTGGATGGTGCCTTGCTCATTACGGCCGATGGAGGCGAAATGGCGATCCTCTCGCAGGTCGGACGCCAAACGGCGATCCCCGTCGATATCTCGATGAGGTGGTGCTTGCCTACGAAGGCGACGAGTGCCTGATATGGCCATTTGCGCGTTTAGGCTTTGGCTATGCCAATTTGGCGGGAAAGGTTGTTTCTCGGCTCGTCTGCGAGCGCGTCAATGGTCCGCCACCAACGCCCGATCATGAGGCCGCCCACTCGTGTGGCAAGGGCCACCTCGCGTGCGTCACCAAGGGCCATATCTCATGGAAAACTACGGCCGACAATCTAGCTGACCGACGCGAGCATGGAACTTTCCCGGAAGGTGACAAGGCTTCTTGGTCAAAACTGACCAGCAATGCTGTTCGCGAAATTCGGGAGCTTAAAGGCCAAGCACCTCTGAGCAGCATCGCCGAGATGTACGGCGTCAGCAAGTCTGCCATTAGCCAGATCCATTCCGGGAAAAATTGGAGGTCGGTCACATGAGCGATCTCCCAGATTGGAAGACGATCTCAGCGGCTGAGCGTGATCGCCTTCTCGCTGACTTCTGCGCGCAGGGTTTCACCGCCCAGCAGATCTCCAACAGCTTCTATAACTGCAGCCGCTCCGCCGCGATCGGCCGCATCCATCGCCTAAAACTGCAGCTTGGCGGTGGCGCGCAACGGAAGGGCAAGACCGGCCGGCGCAAGGCCGCCGCCGGTCCGTCATTGGCGCCAAAGCCACGACCGCCGAAGCGCACCGCCAGGACGGCCGAAGTCGTCTCCTGGCGCGGTGCCAAAAATCCGCACCACAATGACCTGAAGGCGCGCGCCGAGCAGCGCGCCGCGTCACCAGGACTGCCGGCGCATCTCGTCGCCGGCGAACCGATCCGCGTCCGCGCTGAGACCAGCCACGCTCCGGCATCACTGAAGTTCGATCTGATGCAGCTCACCGACAAAACCTGTCGATGGCCGCAGGGCGACCCGCTCGTCGAAGGCTTCCACTTCTGCGGCAACGATACCGCCGAGACCAGCCCTTACTGCCGGTACCACAGCCGGCTTGCCTACGAGCCAGCCACCATCCGTCAACGCGCCAGCCTTCGCTCGGCAGAAAGGATCCGCTGATGACTGCAATTCATGAAAGGCCGAACCGCGCGACACCAAGCGAGGCGGCGTCCTTCATCGAGGAGTTCGACCGCATCGAGCAGGACCGCGAGGAGAAGCTCCGCGTTCTCGACGCCGACTTCAAGGCGAAGAAGCGAGCGATCCAGAAGATCGCCAACGACGATCAGAAATCCATCCTGGAAGACGCCAAGAAGCAGGGCGTCAACAAGGGCGTCATCCGCGCGATCACCGATGCGCAGAAGCTTCGCCGGAAGTCGGAGGCGCTGGCGGAACGCGCCGAAAACAAGATCGACGGCTTGGAAGAAGACGACCGCGAGTTCGCCGTCGATATCCGCCAGGCGCTCGGCGACGACTTCGCCAGCTTCGGCCTCGGCGCCGCCGCGGTGAGCCGTGAGGACGCCGATGACGATGAAGAAGACGGCGGGCAGCAGGATGAAACCACAGCAGCCGTCGTCAACGCGGTCCGCGCCGGCGCCTCGAAAGAGGAATGGGACGGCGCCGGCGCGAAGCACTGAGTTCTGAGGCAGCGGGCAGACGTCGTGTTCCCAGCGTGAGGGTCAAAGCCTTCCAAGGCCTCCCGAGCAACAGCGCAACACCTTCGGCGTGACCAGACCGGGAGAGCAGCGGTCGCTTCAATCAAGCCCGAATGGGCGTGAGGACTTGGGATGTCTGCACCACGCATTCTCGCGATCGATGCTGCACGCCGTCTGGGGTACGCCTACGGCGCCGCCGGGACGAAGCCGATCTCAGGCTCGATCGAGTGCGCGAAGGACAACTCGTCGCGCGGCGCCATCTTCTCGGGTGCCGGCCGGTGGATCACCAAGTTCATCGATCAGCATCCGGTCGACCTCCTCGCGATTGAGGCGCCGCTACCCGGCTCTTTCGTCCAAGGGCAGACCAACATCCAGACCGCAACCATCCTCCTCGGCCTGCCAGCCGTTCTTGAGTTCATGGCCTTTCAGCTGAAGGTCTATCAGCACACCCGCGTCAACCAGGCGTCGGTCAAGAAACATTTCGTCGGCATGGGTCGTGGCGATCAGAAGTCCGCGATTATGGCGAAGTGTCGGGCACTGGGCTGGATCGAGAAGGACGACGAAGATCAGTCCTTCGACCGCAGCGATGCCCTGGCGGTGTGGTCCTACGTCGAGTGCACATCGGCGCCTCGTTACACCCAGCCGGTCGACGACCTCTTCGTAGCCAGCGAGCGCCGCAAGCGCGAGGCCGAAGAGCTGAAGCGCCGATACCAACAATCCGAAATGCCGGAGAGGTTTTGAAATGGACGACTATCACGTCGGCCGGCTCGTCGCCTGCATCGACGAAAACTGGCAGTACAACATGCCGGGAGAAGAGCCAGAAGGGATGACGCTGCCCCGCAAAGGCGGGGTCTATAGAATCCGGTCGAGGGTATTCCTGGGATCAGTTCTGTTCCTCCGCTTCGAGGAGATCTGCAATCCGGAACAGCCGAGCCCGACCGGCCCATTTGAACCGGTCTTTGACAACCGCTCCTTTATGCCGCTGGACGACAAGCGGCTCGACATCTTCCGCCAACACTTCGCGCCGATCGTCCGCCGTGTCGACGGGGTGCCGGCATGAGGACGCACCCAACGAGCAGCCGGTACCGCGGCAACCATTCACTGGCCATGGCGGTGGCGATCGGCGGACTGATCGCTGCTGTCGCCTTCGTGATCTTCATGCTCTGCGGCGGCCTCGCCCACGCGCACGACGCGAAGCCGACGGCCGTGCAGCCACAGGGATGGAAGTATCCGTTTGCCTGCTGCGCCAACTACGACTGCAGGCAAGCCACCGGCGAAGTGAAGGAAGAGCCGGACGGGTATCATACCCCTTCTGGTGAGGTCGTTCCCTACTCCGACAAGCGCGTGAAGGATTCGCCGGACGGTGAATTCCACTGGTGTTCGCATCAGACCGGGCTCGATGCCGGCAAAACGATCTGCCTCTTCGCGCCAGGACGGGGGTCGTGATGCCCTCGAAACCGCGTCGCGCCGAAGAGCTGCTCTCCTACATCACCGGGCTTGGACCGGTCGGGCAGCCCGTCACCGTGAACCGTGATGTCGCCATGGCCGATATCCGGATCGGCAACAGCAACACCTACTACCAATGCCTCCGCCACCTCATCGGCGGCCGGTTCGTGCAACGCATCGGCCCTCGCACCTACGCGGTGCTGCGCCGGCCGGAGGAATTCGCATGACGCGCACCATCACGGCTCGCGAGCGTATCGAAATGCTCGAGGAGGAAAACCGCCAGCTCAAAGACAAGATCGCCAAGCTGACAGGCCGCAACGACGCCAATGTGGCACGCAAGGTCTTCGGCCTCACAGAGGCGGAAGCCGCCATCGTCATGATGTTGGTCACCTGCGGCGAAGCCGAATACGGCCAGCTGCAGGCCTCGATCTACACCGATCGACACCTCGTTGAACTCCTCGACCCCGACTGGGCAATTCGTTCCCACATGAAACGGATCCGTCGCAAGACCAGGCTGCACGGCGTCGACTTCGAGACCGTCTACGGCATGGGCTACCGGATGAGCGATGCTTGCAGGGCGAAAGCCCGCGCGGCGATCGCGGCGGCGGGAGGCCGGTGATGCACGTCCTCATCTGCTCGCCAAATCCATCGGTAACAATCCAGATCGAGGCCACGCTTGAGGCCGTCGACATCGCCTGCGAGGTGGAACCGGCGCCACAGGAGTTCGGTTCGCTGCTCTTCCGCGATCCCGATGCCATCGGCTTGTTCCTGGCGCTGGGGCCGGAAAGCGCTGCGAAGATGTGCCGCGATCTTCGCATGGGTGATGTCCGCAATCCGCTCTTCGCCCTGATCGACGAGCAATCCATCGTCTTTGGTGCCCCTGGCCGCGCCGTCGCGCTCAACGCCGGCGCCGACGATGTGCAGCCATGGCCGATCGACGTCACAGAGCTGGTTTCGCGCCTTTTCGCTCTGCAGCGCCGCCAGCGCGACGGCAACCCGTCGATCATTCAGTTGCCTGGCTGCATCCTGAAGCCGGCCACAGGCGAGCTCGTCGGCGACGTCGCCCACGTCCACCTCACGCACCAAGAGACCGTGTTCCTGACGACGTTGGCGTCCCGCCCTGGCGCCGTGATGACGAAGCCGATGCTGATGCTGGCGCTCTACAACGGCCGCGACGAAGCCCAGTTGAAGATCGTCGACGTCCTGATCTGCAAACTTCGGAAGAAGATCGCGGCGGCAACCGGCGGTCTCGACGTTCTGGAGACCGTTTGGGGTCAGGGCGTCAGGTTCATCGCTGAAGGCTATCAGCCGTCGTTCAGCGCCTTCGGACAGAGGGTGCCGGGATGAGCGATGCGGTAACCTTGGATGAAGCCATCCTGCAGCCTGAGCTGTTCCGGATCGCCTGCAGATTTACCCACAATGCGGAAAAGGCGCGCGATCTCGTCAATGACACGATCGTGCGCGCGCTGGCCAATCGCGACAAGTTCGACGGCGGCAACGCTATGGGCTGGCTGTCCACAATCATGCGCAACTATTACGTCGCGCAAAGACGGCTCCTGCGAAACACCCGAGAAATCTACACGGATGAACTGGTGGATACCCGCGCCATTGCGGCGACGCAGGAGATCGCCGTCGACATCAAACGCGCGCTCGATGTCATCGACACCCTCCCCGATAAACTTCGCGGCATCCTGCTCTCGCTCATAGACGAGACGCCGCAAGAAGAAATCGCGGATGCCCTTGGTGTCCCGGTCGGCACCATCAAGAGCCGCCTGTTCCGGGCGAGAACAGCTTTGCTTCATGAACTGGGAGCAGGGCTGTGAGAACGCACCGCCTCAGTAAACCCCGGGCTTCTTGCAAAGTCGATGGCTGCCGAGGCGTCGCCCGATGCAAGGGCTATTGCAATGCACATTATTCGAGACTGAGAAGGCATGGCAGTGCTGTCGCGCAGGGAGCGATTAAACCCCGCCGCACCTCTCCGAATTGCATCGTCGAAGGTTGCAATCGCGAGCGCGCCGGCCGTGCATGGTGCGCGGTCCACTATAAGCGTTGGTTGCGATATGGCGATACTGCCGGAAAACGAACACCAAATGGCGAGCCGGAGCGGTTTCTGCGCGAGACCGTGCTCACATACGACGGCGATCAATGTCTCGCATGGCCGTACAGCCGGACTGGCGCCGGCTACGGCAAAATACAGAAAGACGGCCGCACCCAGATAGTATCTCGGGTGGTCTGTGAAGAGGTCTACGGTCCTCCACCATCATCGTTGGATCAGGCTGCACATAGTTGCCACAACGGCCACTTGGGATGCGTCACCAAGGGTCATCTGTCGTGGAAGACCCCAAGACGAAACCTCGCTGAACGCGACGCCCGCAAATGGGTGCAACCATGACGCGGCCGCTGAGAGATGTGATGGCGGAGTGTCTTCGGCGAGAGACGCTCGGTGCCGCGGCGTCGCCATGGGCAGCAATGGACGACGACAGCCGCGAGGAAGTCCGCCGGCGCGCCGATCACCTCATTCGCCTACTCTCCGACTATGGCGTCGATCTCGTTCGTCGTGGTGACGTCGAGCCGCCGTCGGCGCCGACAAGCCAGACGATCCTCGCCAACCAGGTCTACGCGCAGCCCGATACGATGCGCGAGGTCCGCACTGAGCAAGGCGGTTTCTCAGTCGTCGCCGTGAAGGGCGGCCAGTCCACCGTTGAGCAGACCTTCACGCTTACTGACGTGATGCTCAACGCCGGCCTGGTGCTCGCCGGAGATCCCGCCGCGAAGACGATTAAGGACCTCGGCCGCCAGCTCGCCGCGGCCACCGAAATCTATCGGCTGAACGCCGCTGGCGCCGGAGGTGGCAAATGAGCGGACAGGCCACACCCCGAATCGCTGATCTAAACGAGCAACTTCGCGTTATTGAGCGCGAGCTTGAGTTGCCGTCGTCGGATCGAGCGGCGCGCGATTGGGCGCGGCGCAAGAAGGACATCGAAGCGGAGATCGTCAAGGTCAGAGCTTCGCTCCCGCCGTCGCATATCGAGGCCATGACCGCTGCTGGCTTTGAGGCGCTCGCCTGGCAGCCGATTGCGATCGAGGTGGTCTGCGCCGACGGCTCAATTCGCTCCGAGTGGCTGCCGGAAGACCTTATCCATTGGGAGAAACGTCTCTTCATCAGGTGGCGCACCGATGACAGCTACGCGTTCTCAGGATGGGAAGCAAAGACCGCCGCTCATTCGGGCGGCCGGTATCGCAGCTTGCATCACGCCTTCGGCTGGTTCGCCTGGTCTAACGCTCAGGAGCGCCAGTCATGACCGGACCGCTTTCCAACGCCAGCCGCCAGCTCGAGGAGCTCGTCGACGTCACCGCCGACTGGGCGACTGACCTGTTGCGGCGCACTGCCGCCGAGATGAGCCATGCGCTCGATCGAGAGGCGATGCAGGACGTCGAGGGTGCCGAGGAGTGGCGAAAGCCTACAGCCGGAAGGAGTTTCCAATCATGAAGAACCGCATCACCGATCTCAACGACCATCTTTTCGCGCAGATGGAACGCCTGGCCGAGGAAGGCCTGTCCGGCGAGAAGCTGGAAGGCGAGGTCCAGCGGACCGAGGCGATGATCAAGATCGCCGACGCGATCGTCGACAACGCCCGCCTCGGCATTCAGGCGGCGACTCTTGTCGCAAACCACGGCGACCGCTTCCGCAAGGACCTCCCGATGCTCTCCGCGCCGAAGGAGATCGACGGGCAATGAAGGGGCGGCAGATCCGATACAGCGACGAGGAGTTGTCGTTTATCGAGTGGCGACAGGCGATGAGCCGTCGCGCGCTGCATGCCGCATTTGTCGCTCGCTTCGGACGCCCAGACGTCAAACTCGAAGACATCAAGGCCCTCTGCTCGCGTAGGGGCTGGTTGACCGGCCGTACTGGCGGCTTCGAGAAAGGATCCATCCCGTTCAATAAGGGCAAGCCCCATCCCGCGCGCGGCAGAGCAGCCGAAACGCAGTTTAAAAAGGGGAGCATGACCGGAGCGGCGGCCGCGAAATACAAGCCGATCGGCACCGAGCGCTTCAACAAGGATGGCTATCTGGAGCGCAAGATCCACGATGGCCTGCCGCTGCAGTCGCGTTGGCGGTTGGTGCACCTCATCCGCTGGGAAGAGTTGAACGGCGCACTGCCCGCCGGTGAAGCCCTTAAATGTCTCGACGGCGACCGCCGCAACACGGACCCGTCGAACTGGCGAGCGATCCCCCGGGCGCTGCTGGCTCGCCTCGCCGGCCGCTACGGACGCGGCTACGACGCGGCGCCCTCTGCGCTGAAGCCGACGATACTCGCCATCGCCGAACTGGAGCATGCCGCCCGGGAGCGCGCACCATGAGGCGCAGCCGCATAGCCTACAGCGCTGCCGAGATGGTCTGGCTCGAATCGAACCGCGCCATGGTGATCAGCGACTATCATCGGGCCTTCCAGGCCGCTTTCGACCGGCCGGACGTCCTGCAGATAAATCTCCACGGGCTGCGCAAGCGTCTCGGTTGGAAGGTCGGACGTGATCCAGGCCGCTACAAGGGGCGCCGGCTTAAGTACACCGACGCCGAGATCGCCTGGCTGCGCGACAACTCCACGATGGAGATCAAGGCATGGTGCGCTGCCTTCGTGGCGAGGTTCAGCCGGCCCGATGTAACCCCAGCCAAGCTGCACAGCATGCGGAAGCGAGAGGGATGGAAGACGGGGCGCACCGGTCATTTCGAAAAAGGTGCGGCGCCATGGAGCAAGGGCAAGAAACTTCCCTATAACGCGAACTCCGCGGCCACTCAGTTCAAGAAGGGCCAGCTGCCACACAATCATCGCGGCCCTGGACACGAGTCCCTCGGCGACGACGGCTACATCTGGATCGTCACCAATGCGACCAATCCATGGACCGGAGCCTCGACGTGGCGAATCCACAAGCATCGCTACCTTTGGGAAAAAGAGCACGGCCCCGTCCCGGAGGGCTACGTTCTAAAATGCCTCGGCGATCGGCTTAATACCGACCCGTCGAATTGGGAGCCAGTTCCGATCGGGCTACTGCCTCGCCTGAACGGGAAATCCAACCGCGGGTACGACCACGCGCCGGCCGAGTTGAAACCGACGATCATGGCGGTGGCAAAGCTCGAGCACGCCGTCGCAGCTCGCCGCAAATCCAAATCAGAAAGGTCACCGACATGACGACAGCCATCACGATTCCGCTTGCTGAGATCAATCCCGACGAGACCATCAACGCGCGTCGCACCCGCACCGACGAGGGCATCGAGGAGCTGAAGGCCTCGATCCGCGCCCATGGTCTGATCCAGGCGCTGCGCGTGCGCCATGACGAGGCCTCGGGCAAGTTCAAGATCATCGCCGGCCACCGCCGCCATCGCGTGCTGTGCGAGCTCGCTACCGATGGGGACACCGCCGGCGGCGTCGCGGTGACGCCGGACTACCAGGTACCGGCGATCATTGGTGACGTCGACGACGACGCCGCCCGCGAGCTCAGCCAGGCGGAGAACTTCATCCGCCTCCCCCAGCATGAGGCCGATACTTACGAGACCTTCCGTGAGCTCGCCGATCGCGGGCTCGACGAAAGCCAGATCGCAGCCCGGTTTGGCATCGAGCCGAAGCGGGTGAAGCGCATGCTGGCGCTGGGTAGACTCTCGCCCGTCATCCTGGAGGCGTGGCGATCAGGCGAGCTCGACCAGAACGGTCGCGCCTTTGAGATCGTGCGCGCCTTCACCCTCGCGCCTTCCATCCTCGACCAGGAGCGCATCTTCGCCAAACTGAAGAAGGACCGCAATCTGCACGGCCATGCCGTCACCTTGGCCCTCGGCGGTGCCGACCGAGACGCCGCGAAGCATATCAAGATCGCTGGTCTCAATGCCTATGAGGCCGCCGGCGGCCGCGTCACCCGCGATCTCTTTGGCGACAACCACATCATCGCTGACAAGGACATCGCGCTGCGCGTCGCCGAGCAGAAGGTCGAGGCAACTCTCGCCGGTTTGAAGGCGGAAGGATGGTCATGGACCAGCATGGCGTCAGACCTCCCGTATGCGTGGGAATATGGCTGGTCGAAGGAAAAGCCGTCCGAAGGCAAGATGACGGCTGATGAGAAGAAGCAGATCAAAAAGCTGGAAAAGCTGGCCGCCAAGGGCAACGACGTTGCGAGCGGCCACCTCGCCGACCTGCGGAAGGCGATTGCCGACCGGCAGTGGACGCCGGACCAACTCGCCAAGGCCGGCGCCGTGCTGGAGCTCAGCTATTACGGCGATCTCAAGATTGTGCGCGGTGTGGTGAAGCCGCAGGCACCGAAGAAGGTGACAGAGGACGGCAAGCCGGCGGAGAAGGGACCGCCGACGATCTCCAATGCCATCCACGATCGTCTCAGCATCCAGGCGACGCTAGCGGTCCGTGACGCGCTGCGCGAGGAGCCGCGCCTCGGCTTGGTCGCGCTGCTCGCCGGATTCATGGCCCATCGCCATCTGCATACCGACAGTCCGGTCCGCGTCTATCACGACGGCTTCGGGCGGGTGCACAGCGAGAAGGAAAGCTTTGCCTGGGCCTTCGCGCGGCTGTCCGCAATGTCGGACCAGGAACTATTCGCAGCCGCCGCTGGCTGCGCGGCTGAAGCAGTGCACATGGAGCGGCCATATGCTGGCAAGCCGCCTTTCGACACCAACTCGTCACCACTGGCCGCTGCGATCGACGCCGGCCGGCTAGCGAAGGCGCTCGGCGAGGCCTTCGATGCCGAGGACTACTTCAAAAGCATCGCGAAGCCGTTCGTCATCACCGCGATCCGTGAGGCCATCAACGAGGATGAAGCCCGCAAGGCTGACAAGCTGAAAAAGAAGGAGCTCGTCGAGTTCGCGGTCAAGAACGTCCCTCCGACCGGCTGGCTGCCACCGGAGTTGCGGGCGCCCACGTACAGCGGCCCGGGCGAGATCCCGGCGCTTGCCGAGGCACCGCCGACGGAGCCGGATGACGACGACTTGGTCGACGAGGACCTCGACGAAGACGAGGCGGCCTGATCTCCATGGGTTGCCTTCGCGTAAAACGCAACACGATCGGTGCGGCGTTACCGTCGCCTCCATCTGCAATGGAGGTGACAATATGAACGACGCCGAGATCCGCGCCGTCCCGGAATCGAATGGCTTCCGGGCCGAGTTTAAGAAAATCCATCGCTCCGATTGGCAGCCCGTTTGCGAGAACGGCCACCCGCTGCTGTTCGATACTAAGGATCAAGCCGAGGTCGCCGCCTACCGCGCACTGATGAAACACCTCTTCGGAGACGGCATCGTCCGCGACGGCGAGAAAGCGACGGCGGCGCTCAGCCAAGCCGAGGAGAAGTTCGGCAAGCTGCTCAGAGGCGGCGGGAAAACCGTTGCGGTGGAGCGGCGATGAGCAAAGGCCCGGAATTCAAGACGGAAGCCGAACTCTGCGCCGCGTTCATCGCGGCGTTGCCAAAGGGCTGGACCGCCTACGCCGAAACCCAAGGGTACGACATCCTGCTGGCGCGCGCCGATGGCCTGCAGGTCGGTGTTGAAGCGAAACTTAGGCTCAACGCCGAGGTCGTCGTGCAAGCCGCCAAGGAGTGGGGCTACCACCCGCACGCACCAAGCCCTGACTTCCGCGCCGCGCTGGTACCGGCCGGCCGTGCCCAACAGCATATGTCGGCGATCTGCGCCATGCTCGGGATCACGGTCATCACGATGACCCATCCGGACGATCACACCGAGGAGCGCTACGGCTGGCGGCCGCCGGCGTTCAGGCCCGATCTGCCGGACAAGAACCTCAACTACTGGGACGGCCGCGAGCACGACTGGTATGACCGCTGCCCGCCGGCGCGCTGCAAGCTGCCCGAATATGTGCCCGACGTCGGCGCCGGTCACTCCGCGCCGGTGGCGCTCACCAATTGGAAGATCCAGGCGATCAAGCTGCTCATCATCCTGCAGAGGCGCGGCTACGTCACCAAGGCCGATTTCAAGCACGTCAAGATCGATCCGAGCCGCTGGACGCGGGACTGGCTGGAACGCGGCGCCGAACGCGGCCAGTTCGTTGCGGGCCGATACACGCCTGACCTAAAGGCGCAGCACCCCACCAACTGGGCTCAGATCGAGGCGGATTTCGAGAAGTGGAAGCCGGCCGACGAGGTGGCCGCCTAGCATGTCAGCAGACGCATTCTCCCGGCTGCTCGCGCAGCACATCGAACCAGTGGCAAGGATGCTGCTGGGGGAACCAAATCCACATCTGTCGAAGCCGGGGGCGGAACTCCGCTTTGGCGAACAGGGATCGATGTCAATCGATCTCGCGAAGGGCACATGGTTCAGCCATGAAGACAACGAGGGCGGCGGAACCCTCGCCCTGCTCGGCAAGCTTCAGGGTCTCAGCGAAGGTGAGGCTGTCGACTGGCTGCGTGACAACGGCTTCGAACTGCCATCGAAGGCGCCGCAGACCGGCAGCAACCAGCTCGCCGGGCCCGGCAAGAAGGAGACCGTCGCCACCTGGGATTACGTCGACGCTGATGGTGCCCCCGTCTTCCAGGTCGCCCGCATCCAGACCAGGCTGCCAGATGGCTCCTGGAAGCTGAACAAGCACGGCAAGATCGAGAAGACGTTCGTGCAGCGCCGCCGCTTCGAGGAAGAGGCCGGCGTCTGGATCACGGGACTGATAGATGACGACTATATGCGGAAGGGGAAAGGCCAGAACTGGACCCGATACTCCGCCGGCAACTATGAAAAATGGAAGATGACGGAGCGCCGGCATTTCGCCGGCGTCGACGAGCTCCCACTCTACCGGCTGCCCGAGGTCCTCGAGGCGATCGCCATGGGTCAAGCGATCCACATCGTCGAAGGGGAAAAGAAGGCCGACGCGCTGTGGGCGGTAGGTATCGCGGCGACCTGCAATGCTGGTGGTTCAAAAAAATGGGCGCCGCATTACAACGAGCTGCTCGCCGGCGCCCACATCGTCATGATCCCGGACAACGATGATGTCGGCCGCGTCCACATGCAGCTGGTGGGCTCGCAACTGCGGCCGGTGGCGTCGTCTGTCCGTCTGCTCGACATTAGGTCGTTCTGGCCTGAGGCGCCCAACAAGGGCGACATCTGGGACTGGGCGCAAACCGGTGTCGACGTCGGCACGCTCTACGACCTCGTTGACACGCATTCGAAGCCTTGGACGAAGGAACTACCACGATCGCGCTTCAACGCGGTGCCGTTCGCGCGCATCGATGAGCCCGGTCCGGAGCACGAATATCTCATCTTCGAGGTGCTCACCCGGCATGAGGTCGCGGTGATCTATGGCGAATCGGGATCCGGGAAGAGCTTCGAGGCCATCGATCTCGGCATGGCGGTGTGCCGCGGCGTCGACTTCAACGGCCGCGCCGTCAGGCGAGGTGGCGTCGTCTACCAGGCCGGCGAAGGTGGCATCGGTGTGAAGAAGCGCATCCGGGCGTACCGGCAGACCTACATGGACAAGGATGAAAATCCGGATTTCATCCTGCTGCCCGCCCGCGTCGATCTCTTCGCGAAATCCGATGACCCCGAGGATGTGGAGACCTCCCGCGGCACCGACGCCCTGATCGCCGAGATCAAGGCCTGGGCAGATACGTTTTCCTCCCCGCTCGAGCTCGTCGTCATCGATACCTTGGCGACGGCGACACCAGGTGCCAACGAGAACGCCTCCACGGATATGTCGGTGGTGCTCAACAATCTCGAGCGGATCCGCGATGAGTGCAAAACCGCCGTCCTGATGGTCCACCACAAGCCGCGGAACGGCAACAATCCGCGTGGGCACTCCTCGCTGTTCGCCAACGTCGACAACGCCATTGAGCTCGAGATCACGTCGCGCGTCGACGTCACCAACCGGGATGACGGCACTCAGCTGATCCGCCAGATCCACCGCGCCACAGTCCAGAAGAACAAGGATGGTGAGCGTGGCCACGGCTGGGACTTCATCCTGAAGCAGGTTGTCCTCGGGAAGCGACCAACGGGTGAGCTGCTCACCAGCGTGGTCTGCGCTGCGCCAGGCGGGCAAACTCCTGAGATCAACGACGACAAGCGGCTATCCGATCAGCAGATCATGGCGATGACGGCGCTGATCAAGGCGCTCGAGGAATATGGTGAAGCACCATCCCCGATGCTGAAACTTCCACGCAGCATCACCCGCGTAGTTCGCATGGGCTATTGGCGCCAGGAATATGCGGCGCTGAGCCTGGTCGACGACGAGGATCCGAGGAAGAAGTCGGAGCGGATCAAGAAGGGCCTCCAGCGCGCAGGCGAGCGGTTCCTTGGCGCGAAATGGATCGGGCGAGCGGAACCATATGTCTGGCTCACGGGCCGGCCGGTGCCCGGCTTCAAAAAGGCTGGCGACAATAACTTCGATTTCTCGTCGCTCTCGCGGCCAGAAGAAATGAGCGCCGGCATGACCGACGTCATCGATGGGGACATTCAACTGTGATGGCTCTCTCGACCGAAGAGATCACCAAGGTTGATCGGTTCATCCGCACCTTCGATCTCGGGCTCATATACATCATCGCCTCGGACGCCGGCGGCCCTGTCAAAATCGGGAAATCCTCGCTGCTCTCCGGCCGGCTCGATAGCCTCCAAATCGGCAACCCGAGCGAGTTGTTTGTCTATGCGGCATTCGTCTTCGATCGCGGCAAAGCGCATGCCGTTGAGCAGTTGCTCCACAGGGCGCTCGGGGCATCCTGGCTGAGAGGAGAATGGTATTCGCTGTCAGCCTCTGAGGCGAAATCGGCGTGCCGTCGCATTATCCGATATGGAGCAAACGGGACATCGCCGGGACAGAACCGGAAAAAAGCGACGAAACCCACGCGTCGCAAGGCGTTGCTGGCCGCATACCGAAAGCAAATCGAAGCGATGTCCCGCCAAATGTCCCCGGAATTGTCCCGTTTATGTCCCCCTGACGAGAGGGGCTCATGACCGACGAAACTCGCATCGAAGCGCTCCCCTTTGGCAATCACTACTTCGCTGTGCTGCGTCGTCCAGGGCAGCCCGACGACATCCTTGATGGTCCTGATGGCAAGCCCAAGCGGTTCGAGACCGCCTATGCCGCGATCCAGGCAGGCAAGGCGACGCTGGTGCCCGCAGCAAAGTCGCTACAGGTCGCGGCGAAGACCTTCCGCCGTGACCGCAATCGCGAGCTCGAGGAGGAACGCCGGCGCGTCTTCGGTGAAGGTGGCAGCCGATGAAGCACCGCACCGACATCTTCAAGGTGGCGGAGCAGTGCGGGATCCGGCTGCTAAAACCGGCCGATCACCGCCCGCTGCATCGCCGACCGCGGGAATGCTTCGCGAAGAAGACGCTGAAGAAGATCGGGCAACGCCATGGTGAGGCTCACCTCGCCATGACGCTGCGCCTCATCGTGGAAACCCGTGACAACGCGACGGAACTCTACAGCGAAACCATCCAGGCGATATCAGCGCTGCTGGAGAACCCCGCGATCGAGGCCCGCGGTGGTGCATTATTCGATCAGTTCGACCGCATCGCGCTCGCCGAGGTGCGCCGCGACGCCAAGCAGCTCGGGCTCCGCCTCCCACTCGCCCACGTGATGCGGGTGCTGATTGCGGAGCAGCTGCGCGATCATGATACTATTGCACGGGATCGGGGTTCGGCGGCATGACGGTAGCAGCAGAGGCGTGGTGGACAGCGAAGACGGTTGAGCTCAGGGTGCTCGAAGCCGCCGAAACACTGATGCTTTGCCCGAACCACCGCGGAGGTGGCAGCACCTTCTGGCCCGATGTCGTGCAATCGAGAGAGGATGCTTACGGCTACACCGATGCCCGCTACAAGCGCATGCCGTCGCCCGGCGCGATATCCAGGATGACGACGACATGGGGTTGGATCAACGCGCATCCGATTGAATCGGAGCGCAAGCTGCTTTACGCCTGGGCCTGGCAGAAGACCAAAAAGGGTCGTTTTCTCAACGATTTCGCCTCCCGTGAGGGTATCAATTCCCGAACGCTTCGGCGCGCCATAACCGCGATCTGCCAAGCCATTGCGGATCGGCTAAACCAGCAGAAAGTTGCATGGCTGGGCGACCGCGTTGACGCGGTGTCCGAAATCGAGCCAGAAATCGCGCCAATCAAGGTACCTTCGCAGAAGCATGCCAGCCACTTCATGGAGCTTGGTGCGAAGCCTCGGTACCCCACTCCGGCCGAGATCAAGGCGCTGAAGAAGCGGCTGGAAAAGGCGAACCGGAAGCGGGCGCAGCGCAAGGTGAAGCCGTCCGAATCAAGCCAAGAACCGGCACAGGCGAAGAAGCCGTCAAGGAAAACCGGCTGATCGCTGCGGGACGTCGGCGGGACGAAGCCGGGACAGATCTCCTCGCGGACCGCGCAAAACCGCTGTCCCCTCGGGACATCCGCCACAGTGAAAAACTTGTGATTTGCGCATCGACGCAGATTTCGTGTTCTCTTCGCGTCTTCCCTCCTCGCGTAGACGCCAAGTTCTGATAAGCGCAGACCACGAAGGCGAGCCCAAGCGAGCATTCGCCTTCGTAGAGCTCTACGACTGCAGGTTAGCACTATATCCTGAAACCTCCAGAATCGAGATCGCTCGCTTTGACAGCGAGCTCTCGTCGGTACGCTCCTCATATGGCGAAGCAGATCAGACCAGGGCTCCGCACCGTCGATCTCAGAGCAGCTCGACCGATAGAGAAGAAGGCGGATCCAGAGCTGCTCACACCAGAGCATCGAGCATGGCGTGACCGTGTCCTGCAGCGTGCTGGCTATCGGTGCCAGGCCGTTGATGATGGTCGGCGCTGTGCCGTCTCATATCCATCACGTCTCTTCGCCGACCACATCGTGGAACGAAAGGATGGTGGTGCACCACTCGACCTCGACAACGGCCAATGCCTCTGCGGAAAGCACCACACCCTCAAGACGGCCGCTGCTCGAGCCGAACGGATGAGACAGGCGTTCTGATGAAGAACACATTCAAGATCAAGGTTGGTGAGACGCCAGCCCTGTGCAGCATCGAGATGAACGGTGCTCCGCTCCAAGGCGTCACCCGCGTCTCCTTCGACCTCGATGGTCAGAGGAAACCAAACGTTCTCCGACTCGAGATCATCGGCGAGATCCAGGTCGAAGGCGAATTCCATGACCGTGTCATCGCGTCGACTGAACCTCACGATCCAGAGCAGTCTGGCCCACGCTGAACCGGGGGGGGTCTCGATCTCTGGGGCGAACCGGGGGTCGAACCGCCCGGGGCTCATGTTCACAAAATTTTTTAGCCACCCTGAAAAACGGGATTGTGGCGCTCAAAACCCGAAAATAATCGGCGGTTTGTCGATCGAGCCAGCATGAAGACACCCAAGCGCGGCCGCGGTCGGCCGGCGTTCCAGCCAACCGCCGCGATGCGCCGCACCGTCGAACTGATGGTCTCCTGTGGCGACAGCAAAGAGACGGTGGCCCGGGCGATCGGTTGCTCCGTTCCAACGCTCGAGCTCCATTTCGACGAGGAGCTGAAGAACGGTTACGCCAAGAAGCGCCGCGAGATCCTGACCTGGATGGAGCGCGGCGCCCGGAAGGGCAACGCCACGCTGATCAAGCGGCTCGAGGAGATGACCAGGGTCACCGGCGCCGCGGCGGACTTCGAAGCCCAGCAGAAGGATGGTGCCTCACCAGCGCCTGTCGCTGGACCGGCGCGCGCGGCGAAGCGAGGCAAGAAGGAAGTTCAGCGCGAGGACGCCTTCAACGCCGGCGTGAATTCTGAATGGGGTGACGATCTCGCGCCGCTGCCGGGCACGAAGCCGAACTGATGCAAGGCTGGTCGACGGCTTGCTTAGACTGGGAGGCCCGCATCATCGCCGGCCGCAGTCTGATCCCAGATGGCCTGCCGATCGACCGCGCCCGCGCCGAGAAAGCGCTGCGCATCTTCAAGCGGCTGAAGGTGAAGGACATCATCGGCAAGCCGACGCTCGGCGAGGTCTGCCCGCAATGGATCTTCGATCTCGTCTGGGTGGTGTTCGGCGCCCATGACAGCGCGGCGAAACGACAGCTGATCCGGGAATTTCTCGTCCTGATCAGCAAGAAGAACGCGAAGTCGACCATCGCGGCTGGCATCATGGTGACGGCGCTCATCATGAACCAGCGCGCCATGGGCGAATATCTGATCCTGGCGCCGACGAAGGACGTCGCCGACAACAGCTTTCTGCCCGCCCACGGGATGATCACCGAGGACAACGCCCTCTTCAAGCGGTTCAAGCCGAGCGACACCACGCGCGAGATCATCAATCGGCTCGATGATAGCGTGCTGGCGGTGAAATCGGCAGACGCCGATGTCGTCGGCGGCCAGAAGGCGATCTGCTCCTTCATCGACGAGCTCTGGCTCTTCGGTAAGAAGGCGTCCTCGGCGAACGTGCTTTCCGAGGTCACCGGATCGCAGGCGTCGCGGCCGGAAGGATTCACGATTTACGCGACGACGCAGAGTGACGATCCGCCGACCGGCGTCTTCGCGCAGAAGCTGCTCTATCACCGCGGCGTCCGCGACGGGAAGATCGAGGATCCCACCTCCCTTCCCCTGATCTATGAATATCCGCCGCAAATGGCGAAGGACCAGGCGTGGCGCGATCCGAAGACCTGGCACATCCCGAATCCGAGCATCGGACATTCGGTCGACGTGCAGTGGCTGACGACCGAGCTCCGCAAGAAGGAGCTCGAGGGCACCGCATCGCTCAGCCTGTTCGTCTCGAAGCACTTCAACATCGAGGCGGGCCTCGGGCTCAAGTCGGGCAGCTGGGCCGGCGCTGAATTCTGGCTTGGCAATCCGAAGACCGGCGCTTCCAATGTCGATCGAACGCTGACGCTGAAGGAAGTGATCCGTCGATCCGACGTCATCGTGATCGGGATCGATGGCGGCGGCCTCGACGACCTGCTCGGCCTTGCCGTCCTCGGCCGCGAGGAACCCACGGGCAAGCTCCTACTGTGGTCACACGCCTGGGCGCACGAGATCGTGAAGGAGCGCCGCACCGATATCGCCTCGAAACTCGAGGAGCTTTCGGATCTCGGCGAGCTCACCTTCGTCGACCTCCCCGGCGAGGACGTCGAGCAGCTCGCCGAGATCGTCTTCGAGATCGAGGCCTCCGGCAAGCTTGCCGCGGAGAACTCCATCGGCGTCGATTCCTTCGGTGTCGCCGCGATCACCAAGGCCCTTACTGGCGAGGAAAGCCCGATCGAGAAGGACCGCATCGTCGGGATCTCGCAGGGCTGGAAGCTCAACGGCGCAATCAAGGACACCGAGCGGGATCTCGCCGGCGGCGTCATCGAACATGACGGCGGCGCGTTGATGAGATTTGCCGTCGGGAACGCCAAGGTGGTGCCGCGCGGCAACGCGATCTCGATCGACAAGCAGGAATCCGGTTCCGCCAAGATCGACCCGCTCATGGCCGCCCTTCACGCCAAGGTCCTGATGGGCCTCAATCCGGAGGCCGCCGGAACAGCTGAAATCCTCGCAATCTGAGAGGCGCGACTATATGCGATCGGTACCGCTGGTCCCGCGCCGGAAGGACGCGGCGCCCGTCTCTGCTGGCGAAGATGAAGCCAAGGCGGTGGATTTCTCGCCGGAACTGTGGGCGGCAATAAACGGGGGCTGGGGCCTGCCGACGAAGTCGGGCGTTCAGGTCTCGACATCGGCGGCGCTTCAGGTAACCCCGTTTCATCGGGGCATCCTGGTCATAGCCGAGGGCATCGCCCAGCTGCCGATCGAGATCCATAAGCGGAGCTCGAAAGGAACGGAGCCGGCCATCGACCATCCGGCTTATGACGTCCTACTGCATCGCGCCAACAACCTGCAGGACGCCTTCCAGTTCTGGCGCACCACTCTGATGCATGCCGCCGGCGCGGGCGACGGCATCTCCTACAAGGTGATGGTAGGCGGCCAGCTGAAGGAGCTGATCCCGATCCGGCCGGAATGCGCCGCGGTCAACCTGCCCAACCAGTATAATTTCGTGACCTATGACCTCACCTTCGAGGGAGGCGGGTTCGCGACGGTTGGTTCCGACCAGGTCCTGCACATCAAGGGCCCGTCGTGGTCGACCTACAAGGGGCTCGATCCGGCCGTCATCGGTCGCGAAGCGATCGGGCTCGCGAAGTCGACAGAGGAAACCCACGCCCAGTTGCATCGCAACGGGGCGAGACCGAGCGGCGCGCTGGAATCCGACCAGAAGCTGACCAAAGCGCAAATCGACAACCTTCGCTCGCAGTGGCAGGAAAGCTTCGGAGGCGTCGCCAACACCGGGAAGACGCCGGTTCTCTCCGGCGGCTTGAAGTGGCACCAGATCACCCAATCCGGTGTCGATGCCGAGCACATCGACACCCGCAAGCTCCAGATCGAGGAAATCGCCCGGTTGCTCGGCGTTTTCCCGATCATGCTGGGGCATGCCGGCGACCAGTCACCGACTTTCGCCAGCGCTGATGCATTCCTCGAGGCGCACGTCCGTTACACGCTGCAGCCGTGGATCAAATCGGTGCGCTCCGCGGTGGAGACACAGATCCTCACCAAGGAGGAGCGTGCCGCCGGCTATTACTGTCGCTGCGACACCTCGGAGCTGCTGCGCGGTTCGTTGAAGGACCGCACCGAGTATTACAAGGCGGCCCTGGGAACCAATTCGTCCCCTGGCTGGCTGCGGCCGAATGAAGTCCGCGAGGATGACGGCTGGAATCCGGACGACGAACCGAAGATGGACGAGGTTTGGCAGCCCGCCACGATGGCGCCGGCCGGCCAGGAGCCGAAGCCCGGTCAGGCTGAGACGAAGGCGACGCCGCGCTCGCTCTATGTCTGCCGCAAGCTGCTCAACACCGACGCGTTCCTGAAATGGGCGCATGGTCAGGGCTTCAAGAACACGCTTCCGGCCGACGAGCTGCACGTCACGATCGCTTACAGCCGAGCCCGGATCGATTGGCTGACCGTGGGCGAGAACTGGGTGCAGAACCCAAAGGGGACGCTGACCATCGCGCCTGGCGGCCCGCGTGTCGTTGAAGCTCTCGGCAAGGATGGCGCCGCGATCGCGCTGCTCTTCGCGTCGACGGATCTGTCCTGGAGGCACATGGCAATTCGTGAGGCCGGGGCGTCATGGGATTGGCCGGAATACCAGCCTCACGTGACGATCACGATGGATGCGGCCGGCGTCGATCTCGACAAGGTTGAACCCTACCGCGGCGAGCTCGTCTTCGGCCCTGAAATCTTCGAGGAAGTCGACCCAAACCCGCAAGACCGCGCCGACAGCGGCTCAGCTACGGAGTGATCTGACATGAAAATCGGCTGCATCGGCGCGCCGTTCGAATTCAAGTTCGCGGACAACGGCAGCGCTCCTCGCGGATCCTTTGAGGGATACGGCGCGGTTTTCGGCAACATCGATAGCCACGGCGATGTCATTGAGCCAGGCGCCTTCGCGAAGTCACTCCTCGACCGCCAGCGCGAGGGCCGTCCGTTGCCGCCGATGTACAAGATGCACGGCGCCATGACCGGAAACCGCCAGGAGCCGGTCGGGGTCTGGGACGCGATGTCCGAAGATGCGAATGGCCTGCATGTGAAGGGCCGCCTCATCGGCTTGGATACCGAACAAGGCAAGTGGAATGAGGCCCAGGCGCGCGAAGGCGGCTTGAAAGGGCTCTCCATCGGCTATCGCGTACCGCCGAACGGCTCCAGGAAGGGAAGTGACCGGCCAGGGGAGGCGAAACGCTTCATCAAGACCGCAACGTTGCGTGAAGTCTCACTCGTCGACGATCCTTCAAATGCGCTCGCCAGGATCTACGCCATGAAGGCGGCTGCCGGCGAGGACAACTTCGCCGACGAGATCAAGACCATTCGTGAATTCGAGGACTTCCTACGGGATGTAGGCGGTTTCTCGCATGCTGCCGCCAAAGCGATCGCCGCTGGCGGCTTCAAGGCAAAGCCGGACCCTCGGGATGAGGACGGGATTGGCGATCACATCCGGGCGCGCCTCGGCGAGCTCGCAAACCTCATCCGCAAATAGGAGTGTTCCGCAATGGAACTGACCGAAATCAAGACTGAGATCGACAAGGCGATCGAGCCTGTCATGACCGCCTGGACGCAGTTCCAGGCGACCAACGATGCCCGTTTGAAGGAAATCGAAAAGAAGGGCTCTGCCGACGTTCTGCTCGGCGAAAAGCTCGGGAAGATCGAGACCACCCTTCAGCAGTACGAAGGCATCAACCAGAAGCTGACCCTCGCCGAGCAGCAGGCAAAGGCCGCCAAGGATGCTGCGGAGCGCGTCGAGATCGCCCTCGCCCGCATCCCCAACGACGCCCGCGCCCGCAAGGACAAAGACGAAGCCAAGGTGATGTTCAACAACTGGGCCAAGGCTGTCGTCCGCGCCCACGCTGTTGGTGTCGTCAACCTCAGCGCCGACGAACAGAAGATCCTGTCCGACGTCACCAATGAGGCGAAGGCGCTCAACGTCTCGACCGACACCGCCGGCGGTTATCTCGCTCCGACGGAGTACGTCGCCGAGATCATCAAGGCGGTCACGCTCTCCAGCCCGGCCCGCGGCATCGTCCGCATTCGCAACACCGCGAACAAGGCGATCCAGATCCCGAAGCGCACGGGCCAGTTCGCTGCCCGCCGCGTCACGGAAAACGGCACCAAGAGCGAGACCACCGGTCTCACCTACGGCCTCGAGGAACTCAACGCTCCCGAGATGTATGCCCTCATCGACATCTCCAATCAGATGCTCGAGGACGCCGCCTTCGACATGGAGGCGGAGATCCGCGAGGAATCCGCGGAGCAATTCGCCGTCAAGGAAGGCGCCGAGTTTGTCTCCGGCACCGGCGTCGGCGAATACGAAGGCATTCTGACCAACGGCTCCGTCGCTGAGACGGTGTCGGGTACCGCGGCCACGATCGCTGACGCGGACGGCCAAGCCAACGGCCTGCTCACCCTGAAGCACGCCATCAAGACGGCCTATGCCGCGAACGCGACCTGGATCTTGAACCGCACCACCATCGGCGCGGTCCGCAAGCTGAAGGACGCCCAGAAGAACTACATCTGGATGCCGGGCATCGCCATGGGCAAGCCGAACACGATCGACGGCGACCCCTATGCGGAGTTCCCCGACATGCCTTCCGAGGGCGCCGGCCTCTACCCAATCGCCTATGGCGACTTCCGCCGGGCATTCACCATCGTCGACCGCGTCGCGATGGAAATGCTGCGCGATCCGTACACCCAGGCAACCAGCGGCAACATCCGCTTCATCTTCCGTCGGCGCACCGGCGGCCGCGTCGTCCTCGCCGAGGCGATCCGCAAGCTGAAGTGCTCGACCTGATCCTAGTCACTGGCGGGCGGCCCTTTGTGGCCGCCCATCATTTTTGGCCGCGAGCTGATGGCCGGGGACGATCATGGCAACTCAAAAGGACGACGCGGGCGCCTACAATGTTGTAGGTTCCCTGACTTCTACAGCGCCGTCGCTTTTGATTTCCGCGCCTGGCACTTACCGCTTCTCTCGCGTTGCTGGTGCTGCGTGCGGAGTGTTCAGTGGCTAGGCTGTTTGATCGGCTCTTCGGGCCGCTGACACAGCCTGCTCTGGCTGGCGGAGGCGCGATCCCAGAGGCGGCCGGAGCAGATCTCGTATTGCCCGCGCCTGGCGCAGGCGGCGCTATCTACTCGACCAACGCCATCTCAGGTTCAGCGCTTGCCTGCTGCCGCATCGTGCAGCACCTCCGACAGCGCCGAGATGGACATCGGCTTCCGCACCATCAGCCGCAAGATCGACATCGCCACCGCCATGGCGTTCAAGCAGTCGGCGTCCGATACCATCTTGGTCAAAACATGGTACGACCAGAGCGGCAACGGAAACCACGCGACGCAGACCACGCAAGCCAATATGCCGCGGCTGCTGGCGGGCCGCAACGCCATAGTCGCCGGCACGCGCCGCGCCGACAATACGCAAGCCAACGCAATTCCGCGGTACTTCAATATCCCTGCCGGCGTTGCATTCGATCGCCTTGGCAATACCAAGCTCATGGTGTTCGCCTCCTCGGTGTCGCTCCAAGGCATGACGCCCTACGAGTTCCCGAACAACGCTCAGTCCGACGCGCTGCTGCTCTCACAAAGCAACGCAATGTCGATTCGCTGGTATCCTGGCGCGGTCAACGACAAGACGCCGGCGGCCAAGGACGTGCTCGAGTTCTACGGCATGGGGACCGGCGCAACCGGATCCGGCATCTTCCGCACCACCGGCAGCAAGAGCACCATCACCGCGCCGACGACGCTGGCTATCGCAGGCGGATATCTCGGGTTCAGCTCTGTCGCGAGCGCCTGGAACAAGGCGGCGCGGCAGGATTATTGCCTATTCGCCATCTACCCGTCGCAGTTGACTGACACGCAGATCACGGATGCCCGCACGGCAGCGATTGCCGCTTTCGGCATTCCGACGTCGTTCGACAACAACCTGGTCTTCGTCGGCGACAGCATCACCGAAGGCGTCTACACCGACGACTGCAAGACTTTGCCGCGCCTTGCGTCTGCTGCCGTCTCGGCTTCGAATAAGCAGATATGGAATCTCGGCATTGCCGGTCAAACCATGGCGACGATCGCCACCAATCAGGCCGCCAGGGAGGGGACGCTCTACAGCGGTTCGATTAGCGGCAAGAATGTCTTCCATTTGTGGGCCGGTACCAATGACATCCTCGCCGGCACGGGCGTCGCATCGACCATCATGGGCCAGATCCAGACATGGGTTGCCAACCGGAAAGCGCAGGGCTCAAGTGTGCGCTGTGTGGTGGGTACGTGTTTGCCAAGAACTGGTTTTGGTGCCGCAGGAAGCGCAAAAGACCTAGACCGGCAAGACCTGAATACGCAGATACGCAATAATGCTTCCGTAAACGGGTACACCGTGGCCGATTTTGCTGCGGATGCCGTACTGGGCCTGGTCGCCACGACTGCGGACACGTCCATTTATCCAGACGGCACACACCTCTCGACTGCAGCCTACGAGCAATACGCAGCACCAATCAGCGCCGCGGCAATCATCGCCGCGCTGGCAGCCTAATCAACCTAACCTAATGGAGGTCGCATTTGGCCGATCTCGCCTGAACCGACCTTTGGCGGGGCCCGATCGCGGGCTCCGCGCTCAGCTCACCCTTCCCTGCAACCCAACTACGGGAGACCGAAATGGACGACCTTTATTCCAGCTACAACGTGCAGCGGGCGATTTCCCCCGTTGCCGTCGGCACCACCGGCACCGGCCAGACCGGCAAGATCATCGACCGCAAGGGCTATATCGGCCCGGTCCTGTTCGACATCGGCTACGGTTCCATCACCGCGACCAACGCGACGCTGACCGTCACCGTGAAGGAAGGCGACGTCACCGGCACGATGACCTCCGCAGCCGACGCCGATTTGATCGGCACAGAAACGGCCGCCGGCGTCGCCGCAGCGGCAACCCGCACCTCCGGCACGTCGAAAAACGTGTCGAAGAAGATCGGCTACAAGGGCGGCAAGCGCTACGTGCAGTGCAACGTCAAATCGACGGTTACCGCGGGCACGCTGATCTCCGCCAACGCGATCCAGCGCGCTGCGTCGCAGCCCGCCTCGTAAGCTTTTTCTGGCGCGCCGGCCTTCGACAAGCCGGCGCGTACTCTCCTGCTCGACAACAGGAAGCCCTCATGAACATGCATATCTATCCGGAGCTCGACAACGGAGAGCGCCAGGTGGCGCCGACGATCGGCGGCATCCGCCGTGATCATGTGGCGCGGTACGAATTCGCGGCGAAGCTGCTCGGCAAGCGCAAGAAGCGCGTCGTCGATCTCGCCTGCGGCATCGGATATGGGGGCGCCGTGCTCGCTGACGCCGGCCACGACGTCATCGGCATCGATCGTAGCGCAGCCGCCATAGATTATGGCAAGGCGCATTTCGGGCGCCGCAAGGTCGCGCTGCGCGCCGGCGATGTCATGGAAATCGCCGGGTACGAGCGCGGCGCCTTCGACGCCGCGGTCTGCTTCGAGACCATCGAGCACCTCGCGGATCCGCTGCCGATGCTGCGCGAGCTGCGCAAGGTCGCCGGCATCCTGATCGCCAGCGTGCCGAACGAGGCGGTGTTCCCCTTCAAGGGATACCGGTTCCACCACCGCCATTACACCCGGGTCCAGTTCGCCGCCCTGCTCCAGGAAGCCGGCTTCGAGGTCACAGGCTGGTATGGGCAGCTCGGGCCAGATTCCGAGGTGGAACCAAACGTTGAGGGTCGCACCCTCGTGGTGACAGCGAAGCGGTCGAACCGCTCGGTGAAGCCTATCACCGCGGCCGCACCGCCGCCGGCCGTCGAAACGGCGCCGGCGCACGTCTGCATTCTCGGCCTCGGTCCCTCGCTCGAGGCCTATGTCGACATCGTGAAGCGGCTGGGCGGCCGTCACGCTTTCTGCGACGAGGTCTGGGGCATCAACGGTGTCGCCGGCGTCGTGCAGTGCGACCGCGTCTTCCATATGGATGACGTCCGCGTCCAGGAGGTCCGCGCCGCAGCCCGTCCGGACAGCAACATCGCCCGGATGCTGGAATGGATGCGCAAGCACCCCGGCCCGATCTACACCAGCCAGGCGCACCCCGGCTACCCGGGCCTGGTCGCATATCCCCTCGAGGAGGTAATCAACTCCTGCGGTTGGGCATACTTCAACAGCACGGCGGCCTATGCCGTGGCCTACGCCGTGCACATCGGGGTGAAGAAGATCAGCTGCTGGGGCTTCGACTTCACCTATGCGAATTCGCACCTCGCCGAGAAGGGCCGCGCCTGCGTCGAATTCCATCTCGGCATCGCGGCGGAGCGAGGGATCGAGATTGGGTTCCCGGCGGTGAGCTCGCTGATGGATGCCAACGCCCCGATCCGCGACCGCCTCTATGGCTACGACATGGTCGACCTCGCCTTCCAGGACACCGGGGAACGCCACGTCGTCACGATGACGCCGCACGCCAGGCTCCCCACCGCTGACGAGATCGAGGGGCGTTACGACCATTCGAAACCAACTGTGCCAGCAAATCTCCTGGCAAGGTCGGCGGGCTGATTATGGGACGCCCGATAGTCGACCTGACCGGAGAGCGCTTCGGTTCGCTCATCGCGGTGGAAGTGCAGGCTCGATCAGGCCGCCGGCCAAGCTGGAAGTGCCGGTGCGATTGCGGCGAGTTCACATTCGCAACCAACGGAGAGCTTCGCAGCGGGCGCAAGCCTAGTTGCGGCGCCTGTGCAGCCATTCGGGTGAAGGCGGCACAAGAATCGCACGGTTTTGGCGTCAAGGGCGAGGCCTGCGTAAACCATAAACATGGCCACGCCGCACGCGGTTGCCATACGAAAGAATATCGAGCTTGGGCCTCTATGATCGCGCGATGCGAATTGCCGTCGCAGAGGAGCTATCCCGAATATGGCGGACGCGGGATCCGAGTTTGCGACCGTTGGCACGCCAGCTTCGAAGCTTTCCTCGACGATGTCGGGCCAGCTCCTAGCTCTGGCCACACCATGGATAGGCGCGACAACGACAAGGGTTATGAGCCCGGCAACGTTCGTTGGGCGACGGCATCGGCGCAAGCCAACAACAAACGCGGATCAGTGAAGATTTCGTACGACGGCGAAACCAAGACCGTCGCGGAATGGGCCCAAGCGATCGGCGTAAAATACGCAACTCTCTGGGCACGCATCTTTGTCCACGAGTGGCCACTCGACCGAGCGCTCGCATTACCCTGAAAAAGGAGAAATCCCATGAGCATGAAGGCAGTCAACGTTCTGCAGACCGTCCGCGTCGCCGACGGCGGCAATATCCACGGCCGCGAGATCGTCAAGGGCACCGAAGATGAGGTTCCGGAGGAGCTCTTCGAAGGCCTGGAGAAGGCCGGATACGTCGAGGCTGTCGGCCGGAAGAAGGGCAAGGCCGCGCTGCCGGATGACGGCCCGACCATCGCTGAATATATCGCTGCCGGGTATCCTGCATCGAGCTATCCGCCCGCAGGCTACACTTCGCGCAGCACGGAAGAGGAAATCGCGACGGCCGTGAAGGCAGAAGAGGACGCGGCCGCCAAGGCAAAGGCCGACGAAAAGGCGGCGAAAGCTCTGGCGAAGAAGCGCGACGCCATGCTCGCCGACCTCGCCGTGCTGTCCGACGACGACCTCGCCAAGATCGTCGAGACCGAGAAGGTCGCAGTCGATGCCGCCGACGGCCGCGACATCATCATCGGCAAAATCGCCGACGCCCGTCTCGCCGCATAAGGCCGCCCCTTGCGCTCCTTCCTGACGGTCACCACCCCTGCCAGTGACCGCACACTCCTCACGATCGAGGAGATGCGGGCCGCCGCCGGCGTCACTGGCGGCGCCTCTGACTCTGATCTGCAGGCGATGGAGGCGCAGAACGCGGCCTCGATCATGACGGAGTGCAATATTGCCGTCGGCGCTGGAGCGCCGCCGACGCTGAAAAAAGAGACCCTGACGGAAACGATCTATCAGGCCTACGGCGAGAACCTGATCCTCTCCCGCCGGCATGAGATCAATGTCGCCAGCCTCGTCGAGGATGGCGTCACGCTTCTCAACACCGATTTCCAGGTCGACCCGGAATCGGCGATCGTCATCAAGCTCTGCGACGATTACCCGGTCTGCTGGTCGGCGAAGAAGATCGTCGTCGTCTACGAAGCCGGTTTTGCCACAGTGCCCGGCGATCTCAAAAAGGTGGCAACCGACTTTCTGCGTTCGACCTGGCTGGAGAAGTCCCGCGATCCGCTGGTGAAGAGCGAGCGCGTCAAGGTCGAAGGCGTCGACGAGACGGAGAAGCAATTCTGGGTCGGGTCGGTGCCCGGTCAGTCCAATGAAGGTGCCGTTCCCGACATCGTTGCGGGCCAGCTCACGCGGTTCCGAAACTACCAGGTGTGACGGTGGCCGATCTCTCCGATACCCCGGCCGGGATGATCTCCAGGCTGGACGAATCGCTGCAGAAGCACGGTGAGGACGCCACGCTGAAGCGCGGCGCCACCAGCGTGGCGGTTCGCGCCTCGGTGCGTCCGATCCGGCCGGAACAGCTCGCCGGTGACATCGACGAGACCTTCAACAATGTCATCCTGAGCCCGACGCAGCTGAACGCGGCGGCGTGGACGTTCCCGGTGAAGAAGGGCGATAAGTTCGTCGAGGCCTCCGGCAAGGAGCGCAACGTCGAGTTCCCGAAGCATATTCGCGTCGGCAACACGCTGGTGCGGATCGAGCTCCTCGTCGGCGGCTGATGCCATTCGAGACCTTCGAGCGCGATCTGCGGCTCGCCACCGCCGGCCTCCAGCCGGCCGAGATCGACAAGATGCTCGCCGCCTTCGCGCGCAGCGAGCTCGCCGAGGTCATCGCCTCCGGAGAAGGCACGAAGAACTACGATCGTTTCGTCAATGGCCGCAGAGGCGCGGCCGAGGAGACCGTGCGGGCACCGGGCCCGATCCTCTACGTCTTCAATTGGTGGGACGACGTCATCAATGCCGCTTTCGAGGAGCTCGAAAAGCGGTCACCCCGCAAGACTGGCAGATATGCGGGATCATTCATCGTGATCAGCAACGGCCAGCTCGTCACCGACTACTCTGGCCTACGCGGCGACACCGAGGTCATCATCACCAACTTCCAGCCTTACGTCCGCAAGATCGAGGCGCGGGACAAGAAGGTATTCGCCGGTGCGAAGCTCGCGTTGGCGCGCCGCTTCGGCAACTCATACCGCGTCGAGATCCGCTTCTTGAGCATCGCTGCCGGTGTTCACCCGTCGATCCCGTATATTCTGAAGGGCGAATACGCCCGCCTGCGGAATGCCCGCATCGCCAATCCCGCTCGTTTTCCTGGCCAGAGCTTCCCTCGCCGCAAGGACCAGGAGCCCGGCCAACCGATCACCTATCCCGCCCTCATCATAAACGCGCTCTGATGTCATCCGTCGCCGCCTTCGACACCATTTCGCAGCGTCTGACTGCAAATTGGACGTCGACTCCGCTCGTTTTCGAAAACGATCACTATGACCTGCCGAATGCGGCGGCGGCGTTCGTCTATGTCGAGATCTGGGCGATCCCCGGCGGGTTCGATCAGGCGTCGATCGGTGCCGGTGCCCGCGACGACAATCTCTGGCGCGAACACGGCACGCTCGACATGCACGTCATGGTGCCGAAGGGGACCGGAAGCCGAGACGGTCGCGACAAAGCTGGACAGCTGATCGACCTGTTCAGAGGGCAAGACCTTAGCGGCCTCACCTTTCTCGAGGCTTCAATCGGAGAAGGCCAACCCGGGCGGCCCTTCGCCAACTACTGGGCAATGACAGCATCCATCTCTTGGAGACGCGACCAATGATCACCGTGAAGAAGCCGTTCAACACCCCTCTGCGGCGCTGGAAAGAAGGCGACACCTTTGAAGCCGGCGAGGTCGATCTCGCCCCTCACACGCTCGATTCCCTGAAGGCCGGCCAGTTCATCGCCGTCCCTGCAACCAAGGCAAAGGCGGACGCCGCGCCTGCACTTCCGGAGAACAGCAATGACTGACGCAAATCGCCTCCGCCTCTCGCATGTGCGCGAGGTGACGCTGGGCACCACGCCCGGTACTCCGCGTATGCGAAAGGCGCGCATCACCGGCGAGAACATCCGCTTTGCGCCGACCTATGTGAGCTCGCTGGAACTGCGGTCAGACCGCATGAACAGCGACCCGATCGAGGTCAACATCACCAATCAGGGCGCGATCAACGGCGAGCTCTCCTTCCCGGTCGACGATTCGCCGTTCTCTGACTGGCTGGAAAGCCTGTTCTACAACTCGTGGAGCAATCAGCCCTTCCGCGACAATGACGGCGCCGCTGACAGCGTCATCACGGCGGTGACGACAACCAACACGGAAGTGACGCACACCACTGGCGCCGCCTTCGTCGCCAGCCAGCTGGTGCGCTTCACCGGTTTTGGCGTCGCCAACAACAACGGCGTGTTCAAGTGCACGACCGGCGGCACCACGACCTCTCGCTATGTCGGTTCCGGCATCACCGATGAGGCCGCCCCAGCCGCTGCGGCACGCATGAAGGTCGTCGGCTTCCAGGGTTCCTCCGGCGACATCACGGCGACTTCGACGGGGATCGGTTCGACCACTCTCGATTTCACCACGCTCGGCCTCACCGTCGGCCAATGGATCAAGATCGGCGGTATCGCGGCCGGCGAGCAGTTTGCTACCGCGGCGCTGAACACCTTCGCCCGCATCACCGCCATCGCCGCCAATGCTCTCACGCTCGACAATCTGCCGGCGGCATGGACCACCGATACCGGCACCGGCAAGACCCTCTCGGTCTGGGTCGGAGATCAGCTGAAGAACGGCACCACCCAGCTCGGCCAGACGCTGGAGCGCGGCTTCCTCGGCCAGGACACCCCGAACTACCTGATCTCGCGCGGCATGGTCGCCGGCCAGGCCACCTTCAACTTCGTCACCGAGCAGATCGCCACCTGGTCAATCACCTTCCAGGGTCTCACCGGCGAGCAGACCACGACGTCGCTCGATGCCTCGCCCGACGACGAGACCACCAACGCCATCATGGCGGCGGCGGTAAATGTCGGCCGCATCGCGGAAAACGGCGTCATCATCGCCAACAAGAACTACATCCGCTCCTGCACCTTCACGATCAATAACAACCTCCGCAACATTGGCGGCATCCGCTCCGACGGCCTCGTCGGGCCGGAGGCGATCGGAACCGGATCCTGCGATGTCGGCGTCGCGATCGAGACCTATTTCGGTTCCAGCACGCTGCTGACGAAGCTTTTCAACAACACGGCAACCAACATCAATGTCCGCATCGCCAAGAACAGCCAGGCCATGATCTGGGCGGTGCCGCGTGTCACCTTCACCGACGGTTCCCCGAACGCCACGGCGAAGAATACGGACGTCATGCTCTCGCTGCAGAGCCAGGCGTCGAAGGACACGTTGACCGCGGCCCACGTCCTCCTCGACCGGTTCGAATACTACCAGTGATCCGAGTTCCCGCGCCGACACGCGGGCTGAGTTCGTGCACGAAACGTGGGCGCGGTTTGTCGGGCCGCGCCCACACCCCGACAAAGGTTCCGACATGACCGTCAAACTCTCCTCCCTGAAGGCCGACCTCGCCCGCGAAACCAAGGGCGACTGGGTGCCTTCCCTCGACATCCCTGGTGTCGAATTCAACGTCTCCTCCCTCCTTTTGCCGGCCTTCCGCACCGACCGCAGCCTTATGGAACAGCGGCTGGCCCGCCAGCACAAAGGCAAGCCAGTTCCATCCGATATTGTCGACGTGGAGGTAGGAAAACTCCTCCACAAGCACATCCTGCACGACTGGAAGGGGTTCGACGTGCCATACAGCCGCGCCGCGGCCGAGGAGATGCTTTGCCAGCCCGAGGGACGGCCGTTCATCTCGGCGGTCCAGAATGCCGCGGCTACGCTCGCCATCCCGGACATCGAATTCGTCGAGGAACAGGAAAAAAACTCCGAGCGGCCTTCCGGTGGCGATTGAGCCATCAGGACGGCCTTTCCGGCTTCAAGCAGAAACTCGCCGACGAAAACCCTGAAGACGGGATAGAACTCGACGAGCGCCCTGACGAGGCAGAGCCTCAACCCTGGCAAGAGTTCTATTTCGAGGCATGGGACGCGCTTCGATACGATCGGCTCTACGTCATGGGCGGCGAGATGCCGATCCCGTACACCGCGATGAGCCGCTACGCCCACGACCACGACATCACCGGCGAAGATTTCGACATCTTCCAGCAGATGCTGAGCGCCATCGACGCCGAATGGCTCGATCACGTCGTCAAGAGAAAGGAGGCTGAGAAATGACCGTTCAACTTTCCAGCCTCCGCGTCTCTGCCGAGATGGACGCCAGCAAGTATGTCGCCGGAGCGCAGCAGAAGGTAGCCGCCGATCAGGCGATGACCGCGTCGTCGCAAGGCGTCGGCAACGCCGTCACGGTCAGCCAGCAGAAGATCAGCCAGTCCGGTGACGTGCTCGCGCGCCTCTCCCGTCAGTACATCGACGGTTATGCCGCCGCACAGCGCATGGAGAGCGCGCTCAACCAGCTTTCGCGCGGTGTCGATGCCGGCAAGATCAAGATGGAGCAGGCCGCGGCCATCCTCGACGGCATCTACCGCAAGTACAACATGGCGGCCGATGCCTCGATGTTCCTCGCGCGCGGCCAGAACGAGCTCGCCGCAGCGGTGACCAATGCCAACGCGAAGCTGGCGCAGCAGCGCGTGCCGGCCGCAAATCAGAATGCTCGTCTCTCGGGCGGCCAGCTGCAGGGCCTCGGCTATCAGGCCAACGACATCGTCACCATGGCATTGCTCGGCGCGTCACCGGGTCAGATCGCGTTCTCTCAGGGCGGCCAGATCCTGCAAACCCTGCAGATGGGCGAAGGCGGTATCGCCGGCTCGCTCAATGCCATCAAGGGCAGCGCGGCAGCAGCCGGGACGGCACTCGTCGGCACGCTCGGCACGGTCGGGTTGATCGCGACTGGGTTCGGCGTTGCCGCGGTGGCGGCCGGTGCCTTCTACCTTCTGACAAGAGAGAAAACCAAGGACCTCAACGATTCCCTGAAGGAACAGCGGCAGGCCATTCTTGATGTGGCGAGCGCCTATGATCTCGCAAAGATCAGCGCTGACAACTACAACAAGTCGCGCGGCATCTATGCGGGTGCCGCCGCTCGGCAAGGTCAGCGCGATCTTGGCACGGCTGCACGTTCCGAAGACATCGACGTCCTTAATGACCTCGCCCGCTTCGTTGTGCCCGGCTACCATCAGGCCGGCTTTTACCAGGCTCGCTCGCAGTTTTCAGCCTTCAATGGTCCTATCAGCGCGTTCTCGAAGGACTTCGACTACGACGAATTGGCGAAGGGCGTACGCGATATCACGGCGCAGAACCCGGCTCTGCAGGAAACCGGCGACAAGATCCTCAATCTAGCGAAGGTAGGCCATGAGGCGGCGGCGGCTTTCAGGGAGGGTGCCGACAACCTTGCGCGCATCAATGCTCGCGCCCCGAGCCTTACCGACGCTCAGCTTGGACAGGCTTACCGCGACCAGAACGACGCTACGCTCTTCTGGCTGCGGCAGCAGCGCGATGCCGCAATGGGGGGAATTGGCGCGCTATCGCCGTCTCAGCGCAGTGAAGCTGCTAAGGCAGCGGAGCGCGCGCGTCCCAGCGCCGAGGGAGAGAGTGCGGACGTCAAGGACTTCCGGGTCGAAACCGCCGGTGCCCTCGCCTACGCGCAGGCCATCCATGCGATCACCGAAGCGAACGAGCAGCGCCGCCGCTCGATGGAGCAGACGCTCGACTCGGCTCGTCTTGACGTTGCTCTCGTTGGACAATCCGCGGCAGCGGTCCAGACCGCGAGGATGGAAAACCAGCAACTCGCCCAAGTGCGTGAGGAAGCCGCGCGCAATGGCATCAAGGATGAGGCCGAGTTTCAGCGTGTCTATGGCCAGACGATTGCCCTCATCAAGCAGCAATCGGCTGAGTACGGTAAACAGATCGCGCTGGAACAGGCCCGCACCGCAATCCACGGCCTCGACCAGAACCTTGAATTGTTGCAGGCAGAGGTCGGGCTCGTCGGCAAGAGCCGCCTTGAACATGATCGCGCCATCGCCTCGATCAAGGTCGAGCAGCAAATTCGCGAGATGGGCATCCCGCTGTATGGCAAGGAAGCCGAGTTGCTGCGCCAGAAGACGGCTCAGCAGGCCGCCTACAATGAGGTTCTTGCCAAGGCCAAGGTCCAAGAAGACCTTCTGTTCGATCTCCGGCAGATGGGGCGATCTCAGGCCGATCAGTCGGTAGCTTCACAGCTTCGTTCCGCCGGTCTTCCCGACGACCTCGATTCCGACATCGCCAAGGTCATCAAGATGCGGGATGAAGTCGCCCGCATGAAGGACACCTGGGAAGAGGTGTTTCAGACCGCGCGCGATGGCATCGACGGCGTGGTCGACGCGCTGTTCTCCGGCGGCTCGATCGAGGATGCGCTGAAGAAGGCTGGCCAACAGCTCGCCCGCACGATGTTCGATCTGGCGGTGACCAACCCGCTGAAGAACTGGCTCACCGGATCGAACCTCAACACCATCGCCGATCTCGGCATTTTCGGCAACGGAGCGACCAGCGGGCGCGGTGGCGGCTTCGGTGGCGTGCTGGGCAATCTGCTTGGAGCCCAGAAGGCCGTCGCCTCGATGCAAGTGCAGGCGGCAAGCGTCTTCATCAATGGCGCACCGCTGGGTGTTCCGGGCATCCCCGGTCTTCCAGGGCTTTCAAACCCGCTGGCCAATGACAATTTCGCGCCGAACACGACGCTCACCGACGTCCTGACTGGCGGCGATGTCAATTCGAGCCAAGGCTATATCTCGCAGCGCATCAATTCCGCATTTGGCACGCTCTTCAGCCAGGATCAAATCCAGTCTCGGATTTCGTCGGCGTTCGGCGATGCAGCCGGTCTCGGCGGCATCTTCACTCCGGCGGGCGGCTTTGCCAATGTGCTCGGCGGCAGCGGCGCCAGCATGGCACGCGGCGGTGGTGTCGCCGGCCAGATCTGGAACTTCTTCGCGGGCAAGGGCCTCGCGCCGCACCAGATCGCCGGCATCCTGGGCAACGTCAGCGCGGAGAGCGCATTCAATCCTTTGGCGGTTGGTGATCGGGGCAACGCCCTCGGCCTTTTCCAGTGGAATGACCGCGCTCCGTCGATGCTCAGCGCCATCGGCGGTCGCGGCAACCTTGGCGATGTCGGATCGCAGTTGAATTTCGCATGGAAGGAGCTCCAGACCTCGGAAAGCGGGGTATTGAAGCGGCTTCTGGGAACGACCGACGTTCGCGGTGCGACGGCAGCATTTGCCGGTTTCGAGCGTCCAGAGGGCTTTAGCTGGGCCAACCCCGAGGGCGCACATAACTTCCTCGGCCGTCTCAGCGGCGCGCAGGACGCGCTGTCGAAATTCGGCAGTACGGCCAGCAACGCCACCAGCGCGGTTGGTCAACTCGGCGGTGCATCGTCCAGTGCGCTTTCGAGCCTTGTCTCGTCGACTGGCAACGCGGCCGGCGGTCTCAACGCTCTCGGCTCAGGCGCGGGCAAGCTTGGCAGCATGCTCGGTCAGTTCCCTGCCGCTCCTGGCGGTGGCGGTGGCGGCGGTTTCGGCGGCCTCTTCAATATGTTCGGCAGCCTGTTCGGCGGAGGCGGTCTCAACCCAGCCTTCTCCGGCACGGCGGCTTACAGCTTCCTCTCGGCGAACCCTGGCGGCTTCATCGGCCTCTATGCCGACGGCACGGAAAGCGCGCCTCCCGGCTGGGCATGGGTCGGTGAGAAGGGCCCGGAGCTCCGCAAGCTGCGGGCCGGAGACGTCATCCGCAGCAACCCGCGCTCCGTCGAGATGATGAAGCAGGCCTCGGCCGGCTCCAATGACAATTTCGAGGGTACGCTTCGGAAGCTGGCGCCGCTTTTCCGGAGCAACAACAAGATCATCAACGTCTTCGACCCGTCGGTCGTCGGCGACTATCTCCGCACCGAGGAAGGCCAGCAGGTGCTCATCAACGAGATGCGCAGGAACGGGAAATAGATGGCCGCCTACCTCAACGACCGCGTGCTCGACAACGGGCTCTCCGTCCTCGATACCGAGGCGAACGTGCTGCACTATTGCTCGAGCCTGCCGACCGACTATGCCACCACGTTGACGGCCTCCCTCGGCAGCAAGACGGGCCTTTCGGTAGGCTCGCCGGCCGCGCGCTCACCATCCGGGCGCAAGGTGACGGTCGCGGCGGTCACCAATGGCGCCGCCACAGCCAATGGTACCATCACGCATTACGCGCTGGTCGACAGCGTCAATTCGCGTCTCCTGGCCGCGCAGACGGTCGCCGTGTCCAAGGTGGTGAACAATGGCGACACCATCACCTCGCCGGCCTTCGATATCGGAATACCTGGGCCTGCCTGATGGCAACGGTCGACGTCTCGCCGGATGGGTTCGCTGCCGGCGCGCCGGTGCTGGATAGCCCGGCGATCGTGCTCATTGTCAACATCGTGCCGAACCCGCTGGTAATGGGTGCTCCCGTCTTGGCGAGCCCCGATCTGCTGATCCTCTACCAGCTTTGGCCGTTCCGCCCGGAGATCCCGGCGCAGGAAACGCTGGAGTGGTTCACCGACATTCTGAGCAGCCGCACCGGCGAGCAGCGCATCGCCCTCCGCTCGGCGCCGCGACAGATTTTCGCCTATTCGTTCAGGCTGAAGCCGCCGATGCTTGGAAAGGCCAAGGCATTCGCGCAGCGCCGGATCGGGGCGCCGCTCAGTATTCCGGTCTGGATCGAGCAGCAGGATGTCGGCGACATCGGCAGCGCCGATACAACGATCGCCTGCGACACCACATGGGGCGACTGGCGCGTCGGTGTCGGCGTCATGATCTGGTCGGACTATGAGACCTTCACCACGGCCATCATCACGGGGATGACCGACAACCAGTTGACGCTGCTCGGCCCGGTCGGGCAGTCGTTCACCAAGCCGGTAATTGCGCCGATCCGCACGGCGCTGGCGATCGAAGGCTTTCAGGTCCGCCGCGACACCACCTATGCGGACGCCTCGGCGAAGTTCCAGTCGCAGGACAACATTTTCTTGGATGGCGATGCCGGCTACCCGACCTACCTCGGCCTCGATGTCCTCACCGAAACACCGAAGCTGATTGCCGACATCTCGGAATCCATCGTCCGCGCCGCCGAGTATGTCGACAACGGGTACGGCCCGGTCGCGGTCGAGACGCTGTTCACCTATGCCGATTTCGGCCAGACGCTCGGTTTCCACGAGAACCGCGGCGCCAGGCTGTGGCGCCGGCGTGTCTGGCTGCACTCGCTCATGGGCAAGCAGAAGGCTTTCTGGCTGCCCAGCTTCAACATGGATCTCGCCCTACAGGCCACCATTGGCGCATCGGATACCGTCGTCACCGTGAAAAGCCTCGGCCCGCCGAGCTTCTACGCGGGCAAGCAGATCGCGATCTTTCTGAAGAATGGCACGACGCTTTTCCGCCAGATCAACAGCGCTGTGGTGAACGGTGCTAACGACGATCTGACCATTTCCTCGAGCCTCGGCCAGTCAGTCGCGGCCTCCGATATCGGAGTGTTCTGTTTCATGTCGAAGGTCCGGCTCAATGCGGATGCCGTGACCCTCGATCATCAGTTTGAGGACGCCTCGACGGTGTCGGTTGCGGTTACCGAGGTGCCGGCATGAGCTACGACACACCGGAAAGCTCGGTTGACCAGGGCCAGCCGTATTTTCTCTACCTGCTCGACAATGGCGTGTCGCCTGTGCGGCTCACCTCCGATCCGGACTTCCTGACCCGCATGGGCGAGGTCTGGACGCCGTCGCCGATCGCCCACGCCGACATCGAGCAGACCGGCAACATCGAAAAGAACTCAGTCGAGCTCACCTTCCCGCTCTCCGACATCTATGCCAAGACGCTGCTGACGCCAGCGAACGAAGTGACCACGGTCACGGTCTGGCGCGGGCATCACACCGACCTCTCGGAAGAACTGCGCGTCGTCTGGAAAGGCCGCGTCGTCGATGCGAAATCGGCCAAGCAGAACATCAAGGTTTCGGTCGAAAGCGTCTTCACCTCGATGCGCCGGCCGGGATGTCGGGCGCGCTACCAGCGCACCTGCAGGCACGCGCTATACTTCCCCGGCTGCAACATCGATGTCGACGACTTCAAGGTCGCTGGCACCGTCACCGCGGTCTCCGGGCTTGCCCTGACGGTCGCCGAAGCCGCCTTGCAGACCGACCAGTATTACAAGGCCGGGCTCGTCATCTTCAATGATCTCTTCGGCTGGATCGGCGATCATATCGGCAGCACGCTCACGCTCATCGGGGCGATCGACGGACTTGCGGAGTACGTCACCGCCCACGGCTCAGCCTCGGTCTTCATCGCGCCTGGTTGCGATCTCTCCACCGGTCCCAACGGCTGCGCCAAGTTCAGCAATTTCCTGAACATGGGGGGCTTTGAGTTCATGTCGGACAACAACCCCTTCTCCCAAAGCATCACCTGAAAGGCATCTGAGCATGGCCGCTTTCAACAAGTTCCAATCCTTCGTCGAGGCGCTGGCGGAGAAGATTCACAATCTCGGTTCCGACCAGATCAAGGTCGCCCTCTGCGCCGCCGCCAACGCGCCGGTCAACACCAACACGCAACTCTCGAACCTTACCGAGATCAGCTACACGAATTGCTCCTCGCGCAACGTCACGACGACGAGCTCGGCCCAAACCAGCGGCACCTACAAGCTTGTCCTCGCCGATCTGGTGCTCACGGCCTCCGGTACCGTCGGCCCGTTCCGCTATGTCGTCCTCTACAACGACACCGCCACGAACAAAGAGCTGATCGGCTGGTACGACTACGGCTCCGATCTGACGATGGCGAGCGGCAACACCTTCACCATCGACTTCGATGGCTCCGCCGGCGCGCTTACCATCGCCTGATCTCCCTTCATTTCTCAGTCCTGACAGGCCGCGATGTTCTGGAACATCATCATCGGCATTTTGTCGTATGCGCTGCAGATCGCGCTTACGCCAAAGCCGCAGAACGCCAAGGCCAAGAGTCTCGAGGACTTTCAGGCTCCGACGGCCGAGGAAGGCCGCGAGATCCCGGTCGTCTTCGGCACCGCGGATATCGCCGATCCGAATGTCACCTGGTATGGCGACCTTAAGCGCAGCGCCATCAAGGGACCGCGCCGCTACGGTTTGTTCGGCCCGCGCCAGATCCTCGGGTACAAATATTCACTCGGCATGCAGATGGCGCTCTGCCATGGACCGGCCGACGATCTCATGCGGATCACTGTCGGCGACAAGATGGCCTGGAAAGGTCATGCCGCCGATACCCGGATCACCATCAACAAGCCAAAGCTGTTCGGCGGCGATCAGAGCGAAGGCGGCATCAAGGGCGACGTCGACGTCTGCATGGGTGCCCCGACCCAGTTGCAGAACGATTACCTGGTAGCGAAGCTCGACGCCAACATCTCGGCCTTCCGCGGCATCGTCACCATTGTTCTGCGGCAGGTCTATCTCGGTACATCGAACTACATCAAGCCGTGGGAGTTCCGCCTTCAGCGCATCCTTAAGCGCTCAGACGGTTCTGACCAGTGGTATCCCGAGAAGGCCAAGATCCAGGCCGAGGCGACGTCAACCGACGATCTCGCGTTCTATGTGGCTCTCGATACCTCGTCCTCCATCGTCGGCTCGCGTTTGCAGGCGGTCAAGGCCGCAGCGCTCTTCATCACCGACTGGATGCGCACCAACACCGACGTCAAGTATGACGTGCGCTTCGTCTCTTGGTCCGACTCGGTCAAGTCGAGCAAGCAGTATCGCAAGGTCACGTCCGACAACATCGATTCGCTCGAGGTGTGGATCGGCGATCTTACGTCCGGTGGATTGTCGACGAACTTCGGCGCCGCGCTCTCGCAGGCCGAGGCCTTCTTCGAAGGCACCGACCCGAAGAAGACGCAGGTCATCATCGTCGTTTCGGACAACGCAAACACGCTGGCCGACCCGATCTCTGGCGTGTCCGATGCGGTCGACACCATCGACGCGCTCGGCGACGTGCAGGTGTTCTGCTATCGCGCCTTCGGCGTTGGCGGCTCTGCATGGACCAACGCGCTCGAGCAGCTCGACAACACGCCGCAGGACAACCACGCGTCAGGGTCGGCCGGCGACGACACGCCGGGCGAGGTGCCGATCGTCCACTTCGGAAGCGCCGACCTGAGCGCGGCGATGACGCCCAGCGCGGTTATCCGCTACTACGACATGAACCCCGCCCACATCATCAGGGAATGCCTGACCGATGCGGTCTGGGGTATGGGCTACAACGACAGCGACATCGATGACATCGCCTTCACGGCTTGCGCCGACACCTTTTACACCGAGGGTTTCGGCCTGTCGCTGCGCTGGAGCCGAGAGGAGGAAATTCAGGAGTTCGTCTCGACGGTCCTTGCCCACATCGACGCCTATCTCTATGTCTCCCGCTCTACCGGCAAGTTCGTCCTGAAGGCGATCCGCAACGACTACGACATCGACACCATCCCGGTCCTGACCGAAGATGACGTCGTCGAATGGACAGAGGTCAGCCACCGCCAGCCCTCGGAAGCGGTAAGCTCGGTCCTCGTGACCTTCTATCTGCGGGAAAAGCGGAAGCAGGGCGCGCACCGCGTTACCAACATCGCGCAGTCGATGCAGGCGACGAAGGTGCTGTCTGCCTCGCGAGACTATCCTGGTATCACGCAGAGCGCGCTGGCGATCCGCGTGGCCACCAGGGACGTGATCGCGCTCGGGTCAGGCTTGACCTCCGGCCGCTTCGTGGCGAAGCGGACCATCGAAAGCATGAACCCTGGCGATCCCTTCCGGCTCGTCTCGTCGCGACATGAGCTTTCGGGCGAGGTCATGCGCGTTGCCGATCTTGGCTTCGGCGACGGCCGGCAAAACAAGATCGGCATGAAGTTCTTCCAGGATGTCTTCAACCTGGATGCCGCGGTTCTGGTTGACGACAGCGAAAGCCCGTGGGAGCCGCCGTCGAGCGATCCTGAGGTGGTGAGCCCGCGCCTGGTCTGGGAGATGCCCTACCGCGAGGCTCGCCAGATGATCGGTGATGCCGATCTGGCCACCACGCTTGCGGGTGATGCCGGGGCCGGTCTGCTTCAGGTCGCCGGCGCGTCACCAACGCCTGATGCGGTGAATGCCGATCTCAAGGTCGACGCAGGCTCCGGCTTCGATGGCACGGAGCTGATGGACTTCGCGCCTGGCGGCTTCCTGAACGATGATCTGGCGATCGATGCGACGACGGTGACGCTACTGACCGGCAGCGGCATCGACGACACGGCGATCGGCTTGCTTGCTACGATAGGAGATGGCTCGCGCACCGGCACCGAGGTGGTACGCATCGATGGCGTCACCGGAGACGTGCTGACGATCGCACGCGGCTTTCTCGATACCGTTCCGCTGGCGCACGCCGATGGTGCCTCGTTCGTCCTGTTTGACGATCTCTCGATCAGCGACTTCGAGCAATACACCGACGCGCATAGCATCGACGTCAAGCTCCTGACCAACACTGGCGCCGGCCAGTTGGACGAGGCGGCGGCACCCACCGACACGGTTGTGTTCGCCAGTCGCTGGTCCCGTCCTTATCGGCCGGCCGACGTGCGCGTGAACATCATCCCTTTCGGGCTTGTCACGAGCGATGGCGTCACCGCTCTCGCCACCTCTTGGGCGCAGCGCAACCGTCTGACCGAGAGCGTCGATGCGCCGCTGACCTGGACCGATGCCGACCAGACGCCTGAGAGTGGTCAGACCACCATCATCGAGGTGCTCGATCCGACGGCGACGACTGTCGTCACTACGCATAGCGGCTTGACGGGAACGTCCTTCAATGTCCCGGCGGCTTCCTTCGGCGGCAACTCGTCGGGCTGGGTACGGGTCGGTTCCGAGCGCGACGGCTACCGCGAATGGAAGGCCCACAAGATCCAGGTCGTCTTCACGCTGCTCCAATCGGCAGGCTATATCCTGACCGGCAACGCGGCGAACATCGGTCCGAAGGTCGATGCCGGCACCGGCGCATTCTCGCTCTCCGCCTCGCCTGTCGTCATGGGCCTCTCGTTCGGCCTCGGCACCGGCGCCTTCACGCTGACTGGCGTCGATGTCGCGCTTGTCCTGGCAAACGGTTTTGCGGCCGATCCCGGCTCTTTCGCGCTGACTGGCAACGCCGCGCACCTGAACGTCTCGATGCCGGCCGATGCTGGCTCGTTCGTGCTCACCGGCAACAGCGTCATCTTTGGGGAAGGCATCGCGCCGGCCGTTGGGGCGTTCACGCTGACCGGCAATGCTGCGACCCTGACGTTCAACTCGGGCATGGTTTACAGCTACGAAGGCGCGACCGTCGATAACTCGAACGCCTCGTCCTACACCTTCACCAACAAGAATATCGGCGCCGCCGGTGCAGGTCGCGTGATCGCGGTCGGCGTGGCAGTGAACGTCTCCAACGTAGGCACGCCTCGAAGCATAACTGGCGTCACGGCCAATGGCACGGCAATGACGGCCGGCGCCTCCCTCACAGGAGGCTCTACGGGTCACGGTTCGGTTGCGTGGTTCTACCTAACGATAGCATCAGGAACGACGGCAACGTTCGTCGTCACCACATCCAGCGGCGTCACGAACTGCACAATCGTCACCTACAGGCTGTTCCCCGTCAGCAGCTCCCACATCGATACTGTTGCGTCGTCAGATGCAGGTAACTCTGCAGTCGTAACGGACCTTGAGGTGAAGACCGGCGGTTTGGCCCTGATTGTTTCAAACGATACGACCGGGACGCCGACATCCGGCGCTTGGACCGGTGTCGATACACCAGTGCACGATGAGACAGATCTGACGAACGATCGACCCGGCCCGACAAACGCTTGGTCGATACCAACCACCGAAAACGACACGACGCGGGACTTCACCGTCACTCAGACGGGGTCGACGATCCGAGCGGTCGGCATCTCGTTCCAATAGAAAAAGGAGCCGGTGCGACGAACACCGGCTCCCGTAGGCCGACAATACCCCCCTCAAGCAAAGCTCATGAAAAACCCGAGGCGTTTACTGCCGCATTGCGCCGTGGGTTCTTCGGCGCGCGTGGATATTAGCTGCCGGAACCTGAAACGCAAGTGCCGCCGCCCTGGCCATTCAGTGCCGAGCAAAGACCAGCGAAACGGCCCGTGACCCAGCCGCCGATGCCGATGATGAACCCGATGGCGGTGACTGCGATGATGCCGATGAGGATCGAGTACTCGACCATGGCAGCGCCGTTCTCATCGTCGCGGAACTGTTCATAAAGCTTCTTCATGAGGATTTCCCCTGTTACCCAATACCCGGACAGAGGTGCTCCTGAAAGAATGCTCATCCCCCGGTCCCAGAGTGATCCTGTTACCGGCAGGCTGTTGATGTCAAAGGAATTTTAGGAACTTGTTAACTGCGATGTACTTTGGCTGCAGCGCTTTAAAGGTTCAAGTGCCTGATCGATAAGGCGAATCGTCGAAATTAACTATTCCACGAACATCTTGGCCACCCGGTCCAGTGATGACCGCCGAAGGTCTGATCGCAATATATCCCGTTATTCATCACACATATCGGAGCGTGCATTCCCATGCGTCTCGTCGACAACTGGCGGGCGGTGCTCAAGCACGCCTGGACGGTGCGGATCGCCATCTTTGCAGCGCTGCTCAACGGCATCGCGGTCACCGTCGCCATCATCACCGGTGCGATGCCGTTCCCTCCGATCTGGCTGGCGATCGTCAACGGCGTGCTGACCGCGGCGGTGCCGATCGTGCGCCTCATTCCACAAAAACCGATCTCAGGAGATCCTGATGCCGATGAATAAGATCCGGCCGACCGGCCGGGCTGGGAAGGCTATTGCGGCCGTTCTGGCGATGGTGGCCGTCACCATCGGTGGCGTGCGTTACATCAACGGCACACCGGATGACGTCGTGCTGGCCTCGGACTATCTCGTCAACCCGTGGGAAGGCGAAGTGCTGAAGGCCTATCTCGATCGCGTCGCGGATCCACCGATCTGGACCATCTGCGCCGGCGACACTCAGAACGTGAAGCCCGGCATGGTCGAGACGCCAGCCGGCTGCAAGGCCAGGCTGGAGCGACGGATGACGAAGGAATTTCGCCCGGCGCTGGTGAAATGCATTCCCGGCTTCAACGGCAAGCCGATCTCGTGGCGCGCCATGATGGACAGCCTAGCTTGGAACATCGGTTCCCGGGCGGCGTGCAATTCGCGGGCTGCCGCCTTCGGTGCCGCCGGCAAGTACCATGAGAGCTGCATCGCCGCGACAGCGTTCAACAAGGCTGGCGGCCGGGTCATCATCGGCCTGGTGAAGCGCCGGGAGATGGGCGACGCCAGCCGAATCGGGGAGGCCGAGCTCTGCGTCTCGGGGCTGGACTGATGGCGGCGCGCGGCGTTCTCAGAACCGTCGAAGGCGGTCGGCTGATGTTCTGGTGCCCAGGCTGCGACGAAGCTCACGTCGTCGGCCCGAGCTGGACCTTCAACGGCGACTACGATCGACCAACCTTCCAACCGTCGGTCTTGGTGACCGGCGTCCAGAAGCTCACCGAAGACGAGTACGAACGCGTCATGGCGGGCGAGAAGATCGAGCCGCGCCCGCTGAGGTGCCACTCCTTCGTCACGGACGGCCAGATCCAGTTTCTGTCGGACTGCACACATGCGCTTGCCGGGCAGACCGTCGCGCTGCACGTCTTCGACGAGGAGGCCGAGTGATGGAAGGCCTTTCCAGTGTCGTGACCGCTTGGCTGCGCGAGGCGTGGCGCCGCTCATGGCCCTACGCACTCATCCTGGCCGTGATGCTGCTTATTTGGATGGTGCGCTGATGATCGCCCTCCTCGCCCCGCTGCTGGCTCCCCTCGCCCCGGTTCTCGTCATCCTTGGCCCGATCTGGCAGTTCGCGACCTCACGCGTCGGGCTTCCCATCGTCGTCGCCGGCGCCGTCATCCTCTTCTACGAGGGCGTCCCACTCGGCCCGGTGCGCGACATCCCCTATGTCGGGCCCGCGCTGTCCGGCATCGTCGATGGCCGCGTCGATCGAGAATACGCGGCAGGGCAGCTCAACGAGCGCCTCGTCTGGCAGGAGAAGCAGTGGCGCGCCGAGATCGCCAACGCCGCCAAGGTGAAGGCCCAGCAAGTCGACATCGACGCCGCGGCGCAGCAGCTCGCCGACAACAAGCGCGCCGACACGCTCCGCATCGCCGATCTCGAGGACCGCATCAGGCAACAGAAGGACGAAGACAATGATCCGAAAGCGGCTGGTGACGCTCCTGGCGCTTGCAAACCTCGCCACGGCATTCCTGCAAGGCTGTCAGTCGGCATCGACGCCGTGGGCCGGTGATCCGCTGAAACCGCACGTCGATCCCAGTGTGATGAGCGAGTGTGGCGACCTCGTCGATGTCCCTCACCGCTTCGTCCCGGCCGACGAGGCAAGTCGCCTTTGGGCGCAGGATCGATCCAATTTCGGTGACTGCCGACGGCTCAACCATGCCAAGGGCGCCACGATCAGGGCGCTCGTGAAATAGCAGCAGTGCATGAAAGGGTGACGGGGCAGAAATGGCGGAAGAAAGCATGGACGTTCAGATTGTGCGCCTCGAGGAGAGGCTGAAATCGATCGAGGGAATGCTGACAGCGATAGCCGACGAACAGAAAGCGGCCTCGGAAGGGCGCCGGCGCGGGTATGAAGCCCAGGAACGCGCGGAACGCGAGATGATCGGCATCAATTTCCGCCTCAGTGCCGTTGAGAAGTCCGTCGAAGCGATCCGGCCGACGACGGCGGAACTGGAGAAGGTGCGTGATCGCGTCGTGTTCGCCGGCTCTCTGGGTCGGGTGCTGTGGGGTGTCGGCAAAGCGCTGATCTCTGCGGCCGCTGGCGCCGCCGCGGTCTACTATTCGATGACCGGCAGGCCGCCGCCCTGACGGTTTTCCACAGCCACGACCTCGATCGGTAAAAGTCGATCGATCCGATTAATCTCCCGGTCAGCAGCGGCCTCGCACGATCGCCCCGTTGCCTAGAGAGGCGAATCGGTAGCTGCACCGCTTTGCCTCGCCCATCCCGTCGCTGCCCCGCTGGCTTCGCGCCGGCGGGGCTTTTTTGCTTGTTGCGCCGTCAATCCGGGATATCGACCGGCGGTTTGTAGGCGGTGACCACCCTGACCCTGTCGGCGTTAACGGTCACCGGGACGCCAAGATCGATTGTCACCCTGCCCTCATCGATATGGGTGACATCGCCGGTCAACTCAACCGGCTGGCCCCGCTTCACCTTCGAAGTTCGGTCGACGATCGAATGCGGGAAGCCGTAGGTCGGGATCGAGACGCTGACACGGTCTTCGGTGACGCGCCGACGCACCGTCGCGGTGATCGCGACCTCGTCGCCGACCTTGATGCCCCTTGCCATCTCCCGATTCTGGCGCGCTGTTGGCGGCCGTCAAGCCGCTGCTTATATGCGCTTGATGTTCAGGCTGCCCGAGATCACCTACCCTCTGACGATCGACACCATCGGCAAGATGCTGGCGTTGGGTCACGAAATGACGGCGCATTGCCTCAACATCGGGTGCGGTCAGCACAGCCGCGTCAACCTGATCGCGCTAGGCCACCGCGTCGGCTTCGAGCACTCCTGCCTGGAGCAGGATCTGCGGCGCCACTTCTATTGCCCGAAATGTCGCGCCGCCGGGCGCGACGACAAGCGCGTCGGCTTCACCCACCATACCCAGACGGATCCATATTCGGAGTGGCCGCGCGAGCGTGAGACCGCCCGGAGGCGGGTCGGCCGGCGGTGAGCCGTTTTCACGGCTGGACACTTTTCCAAAAAACCTAATGATTACGTGGGAAGCAAAAGTGTCCAGAGATTCGGCAAGCCTCTGATTTCGCTCACTTCATGCAGTCCGCCTCTGGGCACCATCCCCTCTTGGTCCGTTCCGGACACATAGGTTACCATGTGATGGTGTCAACGCCGGAGACTCCCTTCGGCGGCGTCAACGAATAGGGCTAGGGGTCGGAGTCCGGGATCAAGGGGTTGGACGCCTGTCTGCGGACCAAATTTGTCGCGGAGATGTAGGGGCGCTGCGCGACGGATGATCGGTGACGCAGCGCCTTGGGTTTGACCCTGAGCGCGGCTGGTTCGGGTCGGATGCGGACATGCAGTTTCTGCTCACGAATCTTCAAGCGTGGACGACACGCTTTGAAGTGCTGCGCGAGTCCCGCCGCGAGCTCCTCATATTGGGCCGGAATCTGCGTTCACGGCAGCGTCGACGGCGAGTGCCTTGTAAGGACACGCGCCCTTCGCTCGGAAGGCTGGAATGCTCGCATCGCATTGTTCAGGCCCGCGACGTCTTGCTGCCGGTCAAAAATCATCGCGGCGACCGTTTGGTGCCCAGAGGGATGAATGCTAAATCAGCAACCACCCTTGGTCCTGCGCCCAGGGGCCTGCTCGGAGCTGGAAGAGGCGAGCCTTGTCGGATTCTGTTGCCAAGACGCCGCACGGTGGCGTGATCGAGCGGGACCACTTGGCCGAATATGAGCTTTTGGCGCTGATGTTCGAGCAGGCTCCGGGCTTCATGACCCTGCTCGGCGAGCCGGGCCATGTTTTCCAATTGACCAATGCCGCCTATCAGAAGCTGATCGGCGAGCGGCCGGTGATCGGCAAATCGGTTCGGCAGGCCTTGCCGGAACTGGAGGGCCAGGAATTCTTCGAACGGCTGGACCGTGTCTACGAAACCGGCGAGCCCTATGTGGGCCGAGGCGTAAAAGTCATCTACCGCAACGCCGAATCCGGAGCGGCGGAGGAACATATCCTCGACTTCGTCTATCAGCCGATCAGGGCGAAGGACGGCCGGATCACGGGCATATTCGTGCAAGGCACGGATGTCAGCGATCTGTCTTTCGCCAACGCCTCGCTGCAATTGCGCGAGGATCATCTGCGCTCGATCCTGGCGACTGTTCCCGACGCGATGATCGTCATCGACGAGAGCGGTCTTATCCAATCCTTCAGCGCGGCGGCCGAGACCCTGTTTGGCTACAAGTCCGCCGAGGTCATCGGCCAGAACGTCAAGCTTCTGATGCCTTCGCCGTACCGGCAGGAGCACGACAACTACATGCAGCGCTACCTGACGACGGGAGAGCGCCGCATCATCGGCCTTGGCCGCACCGTCACTGGGATGCGCAAGGATGGCTCGACCTTCCCGATGGAACTCGCGGTCGGCGAGATGCACCCCGGAACGGGCCGCTTCTTCACCGGCTTCTGCCGCGATCTGACCGAGCGCCACCGAACCGAAGCCAGGATGCAGGAGCAGCAGCAGGAACTGCTGCATATGGCGCGGTTCACCGCGCTCGGCGAGATGGCCTCGACATTGGCGCATGAGATAAACCAGCCGCTGACCGCCATCACCAACTATCTCAAAGGCAGCCGGCGCCTGCTGGAGAAGAGCCAGGACGAAAATGCCGTCATCCTGCGCGAAGCCGTCGAAAAGGCGGCCGATCAAGCCTTGCGCGCCGGCGATGTCATCCGTCGGCTGCGGGATTTCGTCGCCAGGGGCGAGAGCGAGCGTCAGGTGGAACGCCTCCCGACCCTCATCGAGGACGCCTCCTCGCTCGCACTGGTCGGCGCCAGGGAAGCGGATGTGCGCGTCACATATGAGCTCGACCCGGCAGCCGAACTGGTACTCACCGACCGCATCCAGATCCAGCAGGTGTTGCTGAACCTGATGAGGAACGCAGTTGAGGCCATGCAGGGCCAGCCCCGCCGCGAGTTGCGCATCGCCACCGCGGCGCGGCACGATGGCATGGCGGAGGTCAGTGTCGTGGACACCGGCCCGGGGTTGGCCCCCGAAGTGTCCGCGCAGCTGTTCCAGCCGTTTGTCACGACCAAGAAACAGGGGATGGGCGTCGGCTTGTCCATTTGTCGCACTATCATTGAATCGCATGGCGGTCATATCTGGGCAGAGCCTGCGCTCGGCGGAGGAACCTCGTTTCGCTTCACCTTGCGTGCCGTGGAAAAGGAAGAGGTCGCCAGTGGCCGGTGATGTCGTGCATGTGGTCGACGACGATGTCGATGTTCGCAAGTCGCTGGGCTTCCTTCTGGCGACCGCGGATTTTGCCATACGCCTGCATGAATCGGCCACCGCGTTCCTGGCGGCGCAGTCCAAGGAAGTCGAAGGCTGTATCGTCACGGACGTGCGCATGCCCGGCATCGACGGCATCGAATTCCTGAGGCAATTGAGGTCCCGCGGTCTCAGGGTGCCGGTGATCGTAATGACGGGGCACGCGGACGTCGCCCTGGCTGTCCAGGCGATGAAGGAGGGTGCCGTCGATTTCATCGAAAAGCCGTTCGACGATCAGCTCCTCATCGACGCAATCCGTTCCGCCCTGGACAACCGCACGCAGGCGATCACCACACACCCGCAGTCGAGCGAGATCCGCAAGAACCTTGCCACGCTGTCGGAACGGGAGCGTCAGGTGCTCGACGGGCTCGTCTCCGGCTTGCCGAACAAAACCATCGCCTATGATCTTGGGATCAGCCCGCGCACGGTCGAAATCCATCGCGCCAACGTGATGAGCAAGATGGGCGCCGGCAGCCTGTCGCATCTTGTGCGCATGGCATTGATCGCCGACCATTGAGACCTTGGAACCGGTCCAGGTGATGCGCCACAAGCGTCAAGACAGATCTTGAAGCAGGCCCGCCTGATCCTTTTGGAGCTCCCAGTCCCGCCAGTGGGTCGGCCTGATGTCGATACGCAATCCGCTGACGGCGTGCAGCCAGCCTTCCCGGCTCTTCTCGCAGGGAAATACAAGCGCATGCAGGCCATCCTCGTCCAGAACGGCTAGTTCGAGGTTTCGGCCAAACGGAGCGCTTGCAATCGGATTCCACATCCGATCAGCGTGTGCCGAAAAGTTATCCGGCGCTTTGATTTGAATCAGTTTTGGACGGTTTGCGCCGAAAGCCTGTCCGCCGGGAAACGCTGCAGGCATCCTGCAATTTGACATAGCTCAAAGCAGCGCCCGTGCCCGGTCCGTAAGTTGCCTCCAGCCGCCGCAACCTGCGGCGCCGCTTCTTGGAACAGGAAACTTCGACATGAATTACCAGCGGTTCTTCGAAGACGCGATCGACCAGCTCCATGCGGAGCGGCGCTACCGCGTTTTCGCCGACCTCGAGCGCATGGTGGGCAAGTTCCCGCGCGCCATCTGGCGCTCAGGCGGCCGCGCCCAGGAAATCACCGTCTGGTGCTCCAACGACTATCTCGGCATGGGCCAGAACCCGGACGTGATTGCCGCCTTGCAGACCGCGGCCGGCAAGATGGGCTCGGGCGCCGGTGGCACCCGCAACATCTCCGGCACCTCCAACCCGCTGGTCGAGCTCGAGCATGAGCTGGCCGACCTGCACGACAAGGAAGCAGCGCTTGTCTTCACCTCCGGCTTCGTCTCCAACGAGGCCTCGATCTCGACCATCGCCAGGCTGTTGCCCAACTGCCTGGTGCTCTCGGACGAATTGAACCACGCCTCGATGATCGAGGGCGTGCGGCGCTCGGGCGCCGAAAAGAAGATCTTCCGCCACAACGACGTCGCGCATCTGGAAAGCCTGCTGCAGGCGGCGGGGCGCGAGCGCGCCAAGCTGATCGTCTTCGAAAGCGTCTATTCGATGGACGGCGACATCGCGCCGATCAGGCAGATCGTCGAGCTCGCCGAGCGCTACAACGCCATGACCTATATCGACGAGGTGCATGCGGTGGGCATGTACGGCGCGCGCGGCGGCGGCATCACCGAGCGCGAAGGGCTGGCCGACCGCATCGACATCATCGAGGGCACCTTGGCCAAGGCCTTCGGCACGCTGGGCGGCTACATCACCGGCGCCAGCGCCGTGATCGACGCGGTGCGCTCCTACGCGCCGGGCTTCATCTTCACCACCGCGCTGCCGCCGGCGATCGCGGCGGCCGCCACCACCTCGATCCGGCATCTGAAGCGCTCGCAGGCCGAGCGCGAGGCGCAGCAGCGCCAGGCGGCCAGGACCAAGCAGGTGCTTGCCGCGGCCGGCCTGCCGGTGATGGAATCGGCCACCCATATCGTGCCGGTGCTGGTCGGCGATCCCGAGCTTTGCAAGATGGCCAGCGACCGCCTGCTCGGCGTCCACGGCATCTACATCCAGCCGATCAACTATCCGACGGTGCCGCGCGGCACCGAGCGGCTGCGCATCACGCCGACGCCGTTCCATTCCGACGCGCTGATCGCCGAACTGCAGGATGCGCTGGTCGAGACCTGGGACGCGCTCGGCATCCCCTATGCCACCTCCGGTCGGCCGGCCGTCGCCAAGAGCGACCGCATCATTCCCCTACTGGTGCAACAGGCGGGCGGATAAAAAGCCGGCGCGGTGCGCGCATGTCGGGCGCGCCCAGCAGATCGTCAGCTGGTTCGTGGCAACCTGCCGGCAGACGCGAGCTGAGTCTCCCGCCGAGCCGGGACTCGTTTGACTCTGATCAAGGCCGCACCCGAGCGCCGCGCTAGGAATGGCGGCGAAGGAGTTTGCCATGATCAGCTTGCACGACCTCACACCGAAATTCAGGAGCATCCGCCTGCTTCTCGCTCGCGAGAAAGGTCATCCGGAAGGAGACCGGGAAGAAGGCTATGATGTGCTGGCGCCACTCACCGACGAGGGACGGCTGGATGCGGAGGAATGGAAAACGCACCGGGCCGTCTGTCGCGTCCGCCGTTTTCGCACCGGCGAAGAGGACCTCGTCGGTCGCCTGCGCCGCAAACCTGGCGGACAATGGTTTTTCGACTACGCCGAGGGCGACCGTGACGACGAGGTGGGGTTTCATCTCGGTGAGGAGCGTTTTGTGACCGGTGAATATGTCTCCATAAAACGCAATGGGGCCATGCACACCTATCAGGTCGCCCGCGTCGAACAGCCGTAGCAAATCTTGTCGAAAGCGGGTCGGAGCCAGGCGATGCCACGCCGCATACTCATTGTCATCGGCCATCCCGACCCTTCTCCCGAGCGACTCTGCCGCGCCTTGGCCGCCTCCTATGCCGAAGGCGCGGAACGGGCTGGCCATGCCGTGCGCAAGATCGACCTGGCCTTGCTGGAGTTTCCGATGCTTCGAACAATGCAGGAGTTCGAGCACGGGGCGATCCCCGACAATCTCAAGGAAGCGGCCGAGGCGGTCGTCTGGGCAGAGCATATCGTGTTTGTCTTTCCGCTTTGGCTGGGGACCGTGCCGGCCATGCTCAAGGCATTCCTGGAGCAGGTCATGCGGCCGGGCACGGCATTCGCCTACCCGCAAAAGGGTGAGGGTTTCGCCAAATCCTTGCTGCGCGGCCGCTCCGCGCGCCTGGTCGTGACGATGGGCATGCCCGCGCCGGTCTATCGGCTCTGGTTCCTCGGCCATGGGCTTGCCGGCATGCGGCGCAGCATCCTTAACTTCGTCGGCATCAAGCCGGTGCGCGAGACCTTGTTCGGCATGGTCGCGACCGCCAGCGACGCGAAACGAATTGGCTGACTCAAGCAGATCCAACGGTTGGGCGAACGCGCGATCTAGTCGCCGAGGCCCTCACGGCTGCAGGACGGCGGCGCCGCTCAGCCTGCGATCGGCAAATAGTCGAGCCCCTGGTTGCCGGCCTTGATCGCGGTCAATCGCGCAAGCGGCGCGCTCGGGCGATTTCGGCTCTGCTCTAAGTAGTTTCCCGTAGGGACATAACCGAATTTCGGCATGGCGGGATTTGGGCGACTGCTGTTGTCACGGATCAACCGGGACCCCAGCCATGTACGCTCAAGCTACCGCCAAGATCGAACTGCCGTCCTATCTCCCTCAGCAGAGCCCCTCGCCGGTATTCGAAGGGGCGGCGGTGCAGCCGGTCAGCTTTTTCCCGGCAGGCGCCGAGATCTACGCTCAAGGCGAAAAGGCGGGCGCCCTCTACCAGGTCGAATTCGGCGCGGTCCGCATCTACCGCCTACTTGCCGACGGGCGCAGACAGATCAGCGCATTCCATCTGGCGGGAGAGACATTCGGCTTCGAGGCCGACGCTACCCATCATTTCTTCGCCGAAGCGATCAACGCAACCGGCGTCCGGGTCTATCGCACTCCCTCGGGCATGGACGTGTCCCGCCAGCTCCTGCCTCTCGCCCTGAAAGGCCTGACCCGGGCGCAGGAACATCTTCTGGTGCTTGGCCGCCAGAACGCGATCGAGCGCGTCGCGGCCTTCCTGGTCGAGATGTCGGACCGTCAGGGCGGGTTGCGGCAGGTGGAACTGCCGATGTCGCGGATCGACATCGGCGACTATCTCGGCCTCACCATCGAAACCGTGTCGCGCGTCTTCACCCGCCTGAAGGAGAAGGGCGTCATCCGCCTGCTCAGCCTGCGCAGCATCGAAATCCTCAAGCGAGACACGCTGCTGGCGATGGGAGAATGAGGCCCATTGCGAGCCAATCACCGCTCCCAATCTGCCGGAAGGAACGACAATGAAAAGCACGCTTACCACGCACACCGGATTTCGTTTCGAAGTGCGCCGCGCGCGCGCCGAAGATGAACCGATCGTCGCCGAGTTCTTCACCCATGTGACACCGCAGGATCTGCGCTTCCGCTTCCTCGGATCCGTGAAGGATGTTTCGCATGAGCGGCTGGTAGCGATGACCCGCTCCGACGACCCGCACATCCATAACTTCCTCGCCTTCTCGACCGAGGGAATGCTGATCGCGGTGGCGACGCTTGCCAACGACCCGGCCGACCGGCGTGGCGAAGTCGCCATCTGCATTCGCGAGGACCGCAAGCATCTCGGCGTCAGCTGGGAGTTTCTAGGCTATATCGCACGATATGCCGACGAGCACGGTATCGAGACGATCGAGTCGATCGAGAGCCGCGAAAATCGCGCAGCGATCGAGCTCGAGCGCGATATGGGCTTCACCGTCGCGACGGACCCCGACGACCCGACGCTGGTCCTGGTTCGGCGCAAGCTCGGCGCTAAATTGCCAGGCTAAACCCTGCCCTGCCACGGCGCAGATCAGGCCGTTTCGAGGTCGAGGAGTTCCGTGGCCACCGCGCGTTCCTCGTCGGCCGGAATGACGAGAACGTCGGCGCGGGAATCCGGGGCGCTGACCAGTGCTTCACCGCCGTCGTTCAAACCGTTTTCGAGAACGACGCCCAGCCACGCGGCGGCCTCGCAGATCCTTTGCCGGATTTGCGGCGCATGCTCGCCGATGCCCGCGGTGAACACCAGCGTGTCGAGGCCTCCCAGTGCTGCGGCAAGAGAGCCGATCTCGCGCCCGACACGGTAGACGAAGAGATCGACGGCGCGGGCCGCCGCCGGCTCGCTCGAGCCAAGCAGCGTCTGCATGTCCCCGGAAATGCCGGATACGCCGAGCAGGCCGGATTGCTCGTAGAGCAATTCGGTCAATCGATCGGCCGGCAGCTTGCGGTCCTGCAGAAGATAAAGGATCACGCCAGGATCGATGGCGCCGCAACGCGTGCTCATGAGAAGACCATCGAGCGTCGAGAAGCCCATGGTGGTGGCCTGACTAACGCCAGCCTTCATCGCGCACAGGCTCGCGCCGCTGCCAAGATGGGCGACAATCGTTCGGCCGCCGGCACCGTCGCCGTAACGCTCGCGGAGCTTCGCGGCGATATGGCTGTAGGAAAGCCCGTGGAAGCCATAGGAGACGATGCCCTGCTCCGACATCTCGCGCGGCAAGCCATAGAGCCTGGCGAGTTCCGGCCGCGCCATGTGAAAGGCCGTGTCGAAGCAGCCGACCTGTCGGGCTTCGGGCAAAAGCCGACCGGCCAGGTGGACGATCTCAAGGTTGATCGCCTGATGGATCGGGGCGAGCGGCTCTAGCCGATGCAGTGCATCGAGCGCACGCTTGTCGAGCAGGGTCGCATGGGCGAATTCCTGCCCGCCATGGACGACGCGGTGCCCGACCGCGCCGATCCGGCGCAAAAGAGCGCTGTCGGCAAGATGGGACGCGACGGCTTCGAATGCCTTGGCGATATCGATCGGCCCGTCCCCCAGGCTCCTGTCGATTTCGGGCGAGAAAGCCGAAGGCGCGATGTGCAATCGCGGAGAGTGCCCGATCGACGAGACGCTGCCACGCACCGAAAGGTGAAGCTCGTCGCGCTGCTGAAACACGGCGAACTTCAGGCTCGAGGAGCCGCCGTTGAGGACGAGGATCGCGTCGGTCATGGCCGGCCGGTCCCGGCCACTTTTGCGGCGTTTGTCCGCGCAGCCCGGCGCTTCCGCATCGGCTATTGCTCCCATTTCCAGCCGAGGATCTCCGGCATGTCCTGCCCGTGCTCGCGGATATAGGCCCGGTGCTCGATCAGCTTGCCTTCCATGGCCTGTTTCAGCTGGATGTGCGCACCTGCTGGCTCGGGAATACGGTCGAGCACGCCGAGCACGAGATGGTAGCGGTCAAGCCCGTTGAGCACGGTCATGTCGAAGGGCGTCGTTGTCGTCCCTTCCTCGTTGTAGCCGCGCACGTGGATGTTGTCGTGATTGGTCCGCCGGTAGGTCAGGCGATGGATGGTCCATGGATAGCCATGGTAGGCGAAGATGACGGGCTTGTCCTTGGTGAACAGCGCATCGAACTCGCGATCCGACAGGCCGTGCGGATGGTGTTCCTTTGGCTGCAGGGTCATCAGGTCGACGATGTTGACCAGCCGGATCTTGAGGTCTGGACTATGGCGTTTCAGAATTTGGACGGCGGCCAGCGTCTCGAGCGTCGGCACGTCGCCGGCGCAGGCCATCACCACATCCGGCTCGGCGGCGCGGTCGGTCGATGCCCACTCCCATATGCCGATGCCGGCGTTGCAGTGGATCTTCGCCTCGTCGACGGACAGCCACTGCCAGGAATTGGCTTTGCCGGCGACGATGACGTTGATGCGGTTCCAAGTCCGCAGGACATGGTCGGTCACGCAAAGCAGGCTGTTGGCATCCGCCGGCAGGTAGACGCGCACGACATCCGCCTTCTTGTTCAGAGCCACGTCGATGAAGCCTGGATCCTGATGGCTGAAGCCGTTGTGCTCCTGCTGCCAGACGTGGCTGGACAACAGATAGTTCAGCGACGCGATCGGCCGCCGCCACGGCAACTTGCGGCAGGCGTCCAGCCATTTCGCATGTTGGTTGAACATGGAATCGACGATATGCGTGAAGGCCTCGTAGCAGGAGAACAGGCCGTGGCGGCCGGTAAGAAGATAGCCTTCCAGCCAGCCCTGACAGGTATGTTCGGACAGGATCTCCAGAACCCTGCCTTCGCGGCCGAGATGCACGTCCTCGGGCAGGATCTCCTCCATCCAGGCACGCTCCGTCACCTCGAAGACATCCTGCAGCCGGTTCGATGCCGTTTCGTCGGGACCGACGATGCGGAAATTTCGGGAGCTCTGGTTAAGCGCCATGACATCGCGCAGGAAGGCGCCCATGGCTCTGGTCGATTCGGCCTTCACTTGTCCCGGGCGCTCGACCGGAATCGCGTGCTCATTCAGGTCCGGCAGGTCGAGAGACCGTCGCAGCAAGCCGCCATTGGCATGCGGGTTGGCGCTCATGCGCCTGACGCCTTTCGGCGCGGTGGCTCGGATCGTGGACGAAGGCGCGCCCGCTGCATCGAAGAGTTCTTCGGGCCGGTAGCTCCTCAGCCATTCCTCGAGCATCTTGAGATGCGCAGGGTTTTCGGCGAGGCCGGAGAGCGGAACCTGATGGGCGCGCCAGAACCCCTCCGTCTTCAGCCCGTCGACCTCCTTGGGGCCTGTCCAGCCCTTCGGGCTTCGCAGTATGATCATCGGCCACTTCGGACGGGGCTGCGCGGTCTTCGCGCCGCAGCGCGCCGCCTGCTGAATCGCCCGGATGCGGTCCAGCGCATCGTCGAGCACTGTCGCCATCCGCTCATGCATCAAGACCGGATCATCACCCTCGACCAACAGCGGCTCGTAGCCATAGCCGACAAACAGCGCGCGCAGTTCTTCTTCAGGGATGCGGGCGAGAATGGTGGGATTGGCGATCTTGTAGCCGTTGAGATGGAGGATCGGCAGCACCGCGCCGTCATGGGTCGGGTTCAGGAACTTGCTGGAGTGCCAGGACGTTGCCAGCGGCCCGGTTTCCGCCTCGCCGTCGCCGACGACGCAGGCGACGATCAGATCCGGGTTGTCGAAGGCCGCGCCAAAGGCATGCGAGAGCGCGTAGCCGAGCTCGCCACCTTCGTGGATCGAGCCGGGCACATCGGGAGCGGCATGGCTTGGGATGCCGCCCGGGAAGGAAAACTGCCGGAAGAGCTTCTTCATTCCGGCCTCGTCCAGCGAGACATCCGGATTGATCTCGCTGTAGGTGCCCTCGAGGTAGGTGTTGGCGACCATGGCAGGTCCGCCGTGGCCAGGGCCGCAGACATAGATGACGTTGGCATCGCGCAGCCTGATCGCGCGGTTGAGATGCGCGTAGATGAAGCTGAGCCCCGGCGAGGTTCCCCAATGGCCGAGCAGCCTGGGCTTGACGTGCTCCAGCCGAAGCGGCTCGCGAAGCAGCGGATTGTCGAGCAGGTAGATCTGCCCGATGGTCAGGTAGTTGGCGGCACGCCAGTAGGCGTCGATGTCGCGCAGTTCCTGCGCGGACAGGCGATTGGTGCTGGAATGCTCGGTCATTTCCGACTCCTTCGCTGGTTCCAAACCGACCCGGCTGAGACACAACGCATGGACGCTGCCACCGGTTCATGACCGGTCGGTGTCAAGACCGGCGGCCATCGATCTACCCGGCGATGAACGGTCGAGCTTTGATCCATCGCAAATGCCAGGCCAGGGTGCAGGCCAGTTCCAAAACACCGGGGCAGGCTGCGGCTTCGGCCGAGGAGCAAGAGAGAGCGCCGTCTTTGCTTCAGAGCAACGAACGCGACGGAAAGGTCAGGCAGGATATCTGTTAGCAAATGCGGACAAAAAGCATGAAACGCAAATTGAACGACGACACGACGATGGACCAGATCATGCGCGAGACGCCGCCGGCGATCCGCGTCGTTCTCCAGCATGGGATGCTCTGCGTCGGCTGCCCGATCGCTTCCTTTCACACGATTTCTGAAGCCGCGCGCGAGCATGACCTTGACGAGGACCAGCTCCGCCGTGACCTGCAGGCGGCTATCGACGAGGGCGGCGCGGACTAGAACGTTTCAGCGATTCATAGAATCGCCGAACCGCTCTAAGTATCTGTTTTTACGCAATTCCGGACGAAAAACCGTTATACACTTTTCCTGGAATCGCTCTAGCTCTTTGCCGCGCGGCCTTCGGCAATGACAAGCAGCCGATGCGGCTCGACCACGACGACCCTCTGGCGTCCGCTCTTGACCAGCCCTTGGTCCTCCCAGGCCGAAAGCAGCCGGCTTACGGTGTGGAGCGTGGTGCCCGTCATTTCCGCGACGTCCTGGCGTGAGATCGGGAAGTCGATCAGAATCCCTTCCTCGGTCTTTTTCCCCGACTGCTTGATCAGCTTGAGCAACGCATGCGCGACGCGCTGCTCGACCTGCTCCGTGGACATCTCGATGACGCGCGTGTGCGCGTCCTGCAGCCTGGTTCCCACGGTCTTGTAGGTGTTGGAGCCGAAGGTTGGAAAGCTCGTCGCGAATGTGGGCCAGAGCTGGCTTGGCCAGGCAAGCACCACGCAATCGACGGCCGCGATTGCATTTGCAGGATAGGTCGTCCGGCCCAGCGCGCTGGCGATCCCCATCAACTCGCCCGGACTGATGTATCGCACGGTCACCTCCTGCCCGTCCGGGGTCGATTTCACCACGCGCACATGGCCGTCGAGCAGTAGGAAAAAGGAATGGGCCTCCTGTTCCTGCTCGAAGACCGGCTGATCCTTCGCGATCCGAACAGACCTCGCCTGCCCGACAATGCGGTCGAGATCCGCGGCGGCGATCCCCTCGAAAAGGGACAGCCCGGCAATCAGTGATCGATCAAGGCTTGCCAACCGCCTTCCTCCCCAACTTCAACGGTGCAAACGCGCTCAGTTCCCCTGACCGGACTGTGTCACGGACGACCGCCTGTCGACAAGTGAAGCCTCTGGCGCTGTCAATCACTCGCTTGTTTGCGCTGAGGCAAATTCCATCCGTCAGCGCCGGGATAAAAGAGCCCAAACGGGCAACCTGCCCGGTTTCCAATGAGGCATGTCATGGCAATTCCACGGACGCGGCCAAGCGCCTATCCGGCAATTCTCTCCTACGGGTTTCGACCCTTCTTCCTGCTTGGCTCGCTGCAAGCCGCTACCGCGATACTTTTGTGGCTGCCTCTCTATTATGGCAAGCTTGGAACCTTCAGCACATTCCTGCCCGTAGACTGGCATATCCACGAATTGCTCTTTGGTTATCTGCCGGCGGTCGTGACGGGCTTTCTGCTGACCGCAATTCCGAATTGGACCGGGCGGCTGCCGGTTCAGGATTTTCGTCTGCTGGCGCTGGTGCTGCTCTGGATCGCGGGCCGGGTGGTCGTGTTCTTTTCGGCGGAAACAGGCTGGCTCCCGACTGCTGTCATAGACTGCTCCTTGCTTCTCGCGGTCGTGGCCGCGGCCGCAACGGAAATCGTTGCCGGGCGAAACTGGCGAAACCTCAAAGTACTCCTGCCGGTCGCGACGCTCTTTGCGGCAAACGTCACGTTTCATGCGGAAGCGCATTACCAGGGCGTCTCCGACATGAGCCGGCGCCTGGGTCTCGGGGCGATTGTCGTCCTCATCATGATCATCGGCGGGCGCATAATTCCGAGCTTCACCCGCAATTGGCTGGTCCGCGAGAAGCCGGGGCGGCTCCCGGCATCGTTCGGCAGGTTCGACATCGGGACGATCGCGCTGTCCGCTGTCGGACTCGCTGCGTGGACCTTCTTCCCCGACGCCGTTGCAACCGGCGTGTTGCTGATCACCGCCGCGGTCTTCAATGCCGCCCGGCTTGGTCGCTGGGCCGGCGACCGAACGCTCTCCGATCCGTTGGTCTTGATCCTGCATGTTGCATTCGCCTTCGTGCCGCTCGGCCTGCTGCTTGCCGGACTCGCCATCTTCGCTCCAGGAGGAATCCCACCGGCTGCCGGCGTTCACGCCTTTGCAGTGGGAGCGATCGCCTGCATGACACTTGCCGTCATGACACGGGCCACCCTCGGTCACACTGGCCGCGAGTTGAAGGCAAGCGCCGGAACATGTGCGGTTTTCGTTGCGATCCTCGTTGCCGCCGTTCTGCGCGTGGCCGCCGCAATCGCGCCGGCCGAGGCAATTCTCCTCCACATGTCGGCGGCGTTCTGGATTACCGCTTTCGCCGGCTATGCGGTGCTGTTTGGCGGGTTTCTCACGCGCCCCCGCCTGCGCGCACGTGCCGCCAATCCTTCCTAAAGAACGGGCGGGCGCAGCCGCTCATTTTCGTCGGGCAATTTGCGCCAGCGCAAATCGCCAGCTGGTGCGGCGATCTACAAGGACGCAACGGTTGATGCCGTGGTGAAACAAAGAAAGGAACTCTCCAATGAAACTGCCCCTGATTGCCGCGGCTGTCGCCCTGCTCTCAATTGCCGGCGCTGCAAATGCCGAAGAACATGTTGTCCAGATGCTGAACAAGGGCGAGAAAGGCGCGATGGTCTTTCAGCCCGACTTCGTCCGGGCCGCACCCGGCGACACCATCAAGTTCGTGCCGACCGACAAGAGCCACAATGCAGAGATCATCAAGGGAATGATCCCGGATGGCGCTCAAGCCTTCAAAGGCAAGCCGAGCGAGGAGATCACGGTCGCCCTTACCAAAGAGGGCGTCTACGGAGTGAAGTGCACGCCCCACTACGGCATGGGCATGGTGGCCCTGATCGTCGTCGGCAAGCCTGTCAACCTGGAAGCGGCGGAAGCCGTCAAGCAGATCGGCAAGGCAAAGCCTGTCTTTGCCGAGCTGTTCGCCGAAGCGACCAAGACCGCTTCGAACTGATCAGGCAGCTTGTGAGACTGCCTCCGGCGATGGCGAGCCGGAAGCAATGGCCGGACAGACCTGGGGAGAGGTCTGATCCGGCCATTTTCATTTTGCGATTTGGCCACCGCCACAATCATTATCTCGCGACGCGGGTGCTTTCGGAAAATCCCTGCCGAAGTCAAAATTCAATGATTCTGATTTGCGCAAACGCAAAGACGCTCCGCGCAAAGATATTATCCTGGTTTCATCGAGACGTTGAAGTCTAGGAGATGAAAATGCTAACGAGACGTGAAGCATTGCTCGGTTCTGTTCTTACCGCCGCCGCCGTTGCCACCATCGGCTCGGCACCGGTGATAGCGGCCGCGAAGGACGTGGCCGGACTGCCGCGCGAAAAGGTGACCCTGATCGCGCCGCCTTTCGTGCACGCTCACGAACAGGCGGCCAAGGACGGCCCCAAGGTGGTCGAGTTCACCATGAAGATCGAAGAAAAGCCGATGGTCATCGATGCCGACGGCACGCAGCTCAACGCCATGACCTACAACGGCTCCATCCCGGGTCCCCTGATGGTCGTGCATGAAGGCGACTATCTCGAGCTGACGCTCGTCAATCCCGATACCAACACGCTCGCTCACAACATCGACTTCCATGCGGCGACCGGCGCGCTGGGCGGCGGCGGGCTGACGCTGGTCAATCCGGGCGAGCAGGTGACGCTGCGCTTCAAGGCGACCCGGCCGGGGACGTTCGTCTACCACTGCGCGCCCGGCGGAGCGATGATCCCCTGGCATGTCGTGTCGGGGATGAGCGGCGCGGTGATGGTGCTGCCGCGTGACGGCCTGAAGGACGAGAAGGGCAAGCCCGTCCGCTATGACCGCATCTTCTATATCGGCGAGAACGACTTCTACATCCCGCGCGACGAGCAGGGAAAGTTCAAGAAGTACGATTCTGCCGGCGACAATTACGACGACACCGTGAAGGTGATGCGCGGCCTGATCCCGACCCATGTCGTGTTCAACGGCAAGGCAGGATCGCTGACCGGCGAGAACGCCATGAAGGCGAAGGTCGGCGAAACGATCCTGATCGTCCATTCCCAGGCCAACCGCGACACCCGCCCGCATCTGATCGGTGGCCATGGCGATTTCGTCTGGGAAGGCGGCAAGTTCGCGAACCCGCCCGCCAAGGACATGGAGACCTGGTTCATCCGCGGCGGATCGGCGGGTGCGGCGCTCTATAGGTTCCGGCAGCCGGGGATCTACGCCTACGTCAATCACAATCTGATCGAAGCAGTCGAGCTCGGCGCGACCGCGCATTTCATGGTCGACGGAAGCTGGGACGACGATCTGATGATGCAGATCGAAGCTCCCAAGGCAATCGCTTCGTAGGCGGGGAGGCGGATCGCATTGCAACCCGCCGACGGTGTCGACGGGTTGCCTCGGCGGTCGGGGTTTTCGGCATGTCCTTCGATCCTGTCTTCACATTTGGAGCCGTCGGTGCTGCCGTCCTCATCGGACTAGGCGTCAGCCATGCGCTGGATGGTATGTCCTTGCGCGCTGGAAACTCATCTGTGGTGAGCGAGTTGGTGACGCTGCCACCCGGCTCATTCGACCACGCCCAGCCCGGCGAATTCCTCAGGGACAACCATCCCGCGCCGGCACCTATAGTGAGGGAAACGATCGACACGCCGCTGGAAATCATGAAGTTCCAGGTGACCGCATCGGACTACGACCGTTGCGTCTCTGATGGCGCCTGCAAGCCCGCCGACTCGCGCCTTGCCGGCAACGTTCCGGCGACGGGCGTCAGCTTCCTCGATGCGCAGGCCTATGCGAGCTGGCTGTCGGCGAAGACAGGTGAAGCGTGGCGGCTGCCGACCGATGTGGAATGGGCTTACGCCGCGGGTGAGCGATTTCGGGCCGACATAGAAGGCGGCGAAGGCGATCCGGCCGATCCTGCCAAGCGATGGCTCACGCAGTACCGCAACGAGACCGCGCTCGGTCGCAAACCAGATCCGGAACCGAGAGCATGCGGGTCGTTTGGCCTCAACTCAAAGGGTGTTGCGGATATTGCCGGCAATGTCTGGGAGTGGACCTCGACCTGCTATGCGCACGCGACGATGTCCGGCGGCGGCGTCGCCAGCTCGATCGGCAATTGCGGCGTGCATGTTGTGGAGGGTTTCCACAGGACCTACATGTCGAACTTCATCCGCGACGGCAAAAGCGGCGGTTGCGCGGTCGGCACGCCGCCCGACAATCTTGGCTTCCGCCTCGTCCACGACCGCGGTGGCTTCCTGCAGGCCGCGCTTCGTCGCCTGGGCCTGACCTGATCGCCTAGACAACAAGGAATATGAATGATCTCGAAGTCAGTCTTGCCTGATAGGATTCGTCCTGCCGCCGAACAGCCCCTGATCCGCCCTGGCGTCGATCGGACATCGATCGGGGTGCTGGTCCGCAAATTCTATTCCAGGGTGAGAAAAGATGAGCGCCTCGGCCCCATTTTCGCTCGCGAGATCACCGGTGATTGGGATCCTCACCTGGAGAAGATGACGGACTTCTGGTGCTCCGTCATACTGAAAAGCGGCGTCTATCAGGGACGGCCGGTGCCGGCGCATTTGAAGCTCGAGGACCTCACCGAAGCCGACTTCGAGATCTGGCTGGCGCTCTTTCGCGAGACAGCGGCGGAGCTGTTCGCGCCGGAAACCGCGGCGGTGTTCGTCGAGCGGGCGGAACGAATAGCAGCGAGCCTGAAGCTCGCCATGTTCTTTCGCCTCGACCGTGCCGCGCCCGCGGGCGGCCGATAAGGCGCGCCTTCAGAACAGCCAATCGGCAGGTTTGATCTTGCGCAAGGAATACGGTTCTTCGGGCCGTAGTGTCCCGGGATGATCCTCAATCTTTTCGTCGGCACGATCGTCATCAGCCTGACGGTCCTGATCCACACTTTCGGCCTTATCGCCGTCACGCATGCGATGACACGCCTTGTGGCGCTCTTCCGCATGCACGGCCGCCGCAGCCGGGTCCTCGCCATGATCACGGTCGTGATGGGCCTGTTTGCGGTCATGACGGCGGAGGTCTGGCTATGGGCGGGAATGTACACGCTGCTCGGAGTTCTTAACGACTTCGAGACCGCGCTTTACTTTTCGACCATCACTTTTTCGACGGTCGGCTACGGAGACGTGGTGCCCGCCCATCGGTGGCGCGTGCTGGCGGCTCTGGAAGGCGTCAACGGGTTCCTGCTGATCGGCTGGTCGACCGCTTACCTGATCGCCGCCGGCACCCGGGTCGGCCCGTTCCGGGTCGGCGAACACTTCTGATCCCCGGCTTCGGGTGGTCGCTCAGACCGCTGCCGAATGCCTGGCGGTTCCGCTCCTGAGGTATTTGTCGAATTTCGCCGCCACCGTCCTGACCAGCGGGCGGCTTGCCTCCGGCACGACGAAGTTTTCGGCTTCGAGCCGCAGAAGCCGGCCAGCATCGCCGATTGCGAGCCGGCTCGCCTCGCAGAGTATCCTTTGGCCGACATTCCCAAAACGTTCGACAAGCTCTATCGCCGAGAACGCGAAGTTGCACATCAGACGCTCGATGACCCAGCCCCGCGCCTGATCGTCAACACTGAACTCGATGCCGCGCGCTATCGCCAACTGTCCGGAATTGACGGCCCGCTCATACTCGCCGGTGGCAACGATGTTCTGGGCGTAGCCCTGGCGGTACCGACTGATCGAGGACGGGCCAAGACCGATCAAGGTCTCGCACTGGTCCTCGGTGTAGCCCTGGAAATTGCGGCGGATCTTGCCAGCGCGCGCAGCGACCGCCAGGGCATCCTGCGGCTTTGCGAAATGATCCAAACCCAAGGCCTCATAGCCGGCGCCGACAATCGTTCGCGCGGCAAGCTGCGATTGCGCCAGGCGTGCGGTGGAGTCGGGCAGCCAGGCCTCATCGATCATCGTTTGGTGCTTCTTGAACCATGGCACATGCGCATAGCCAAAAATCGCAAGCCTGTCCGGCGCCAGCGTCAGCGCCTGGCCGACAGTCGCCGCAACGCTCTCGCAGGTCTGATGCGGCAAGCCATAGAGGAGGTCCAGGTTGACGGAAGCGACGCCCCGCGCGCGCACCGCATCGACGATGCTTTTGGTCAGCGCGAAACTCTGCTCGCGATTGATCGCCTTCTGAACCTTGGGATCGAAGTCCTGGACGCCGAGGCTCGCTCTCGTCATGCCGATCGCGGCGAAGGCATCGAGCCGGCCCTCGTCCATGTCGTTGGGGTCGATTTCGACGCTGAGACTGGCATTGTCGAGGACGTCGAATCGATCCCGCAACGCTTTTCCAAGCAAGAGGATGTCGTCGGGCTTCAGCATTGTCGGGGAACCGCCGCCGAAATGAATGGCGCGGACCCTGCCCCGGCCGCTCAGCAGCCCGCCGACCGTTTCGATTTCCCTGTGCAGCGAGCGCAGGAAGGCGGCCACGGGCGCGTAGTGCCGGGTCTGCTTGGTATGGCAGGCGCAGAACCAGCACAGCCTGTCGCAATAGGGGATGTGCAGGTACAGCGATATCTCGTCATCGCCCTCCAACGCATCGATCCAACCGCGAACCGTTACCGCGTCGACGCCCGGGTGAAAGTGCGGCGCCGTCGGATAGCTCGTATAGCGAGGCACGCTATCACCAAGGCCTGCGCTGGGCGTTGGGCGCGTTTCGCGGATGGTGGCGGTTGCGTTGCTCATGGCAAGCAAACTGCCGAAACTACCCCGGCCAAGCCTTGATTTCGATCAAGGCGGCACGGGCCGCAACCGGCGCAAATTGCGTCCCCTATTCTTGTTGCGAGCATCGTGATGGCCGTCAAACTGGATGCCGAACGGGCCGACGTTCCCGCGACTTGCGGATCCTGCGAGGCGCGGCGAGGCGGATTGTGCGGCGCCCTCGACACCGGCCAACTCGCCGAGCTGGCGAAGGCCTCGTCAAGGCATGAGGTTCTGGCGGAGACGGAACTGTCCGACGATGAAACCTACTCGAACGTGCTTTCCGGCGTTGTCAAGCTGACGAGAAACCTGTCGGACGGTCGTCAGCAGATTGTCGGCTTCCATTTCGCGCCCGACTTTCTGGGCCGGCCGTTCGAGGCAAAATGGCCGATCAAGGCCGAAGCCTTGACGAAGGTGGCGCTCTGCTCGTTTCCAAGCACACTCATCGAGCGAATGACGAACGATGCCCCGGAGCTTGGCCACAGGCTGCTCGAGCACGCGCTGAACGAGCTCGACGAGGCGCGCGACTGGATGGCGGCGCTGGGCCGCAAGACTGCGTCCGAAAAAGTCGCAAGCTTCCTTCTCATGGTCGCCAGAAACATCGATCGTGCCAACCATCCGGCTGGCCCGACGAGCTTCGACCTGCCGCTCACGCGCGCCGATATCGCGGATTTTCTTGGGCTGACCATCGAGACGGTTAGCCGCGAATTGTCCAGGCTGCGATCGGAGGGCGTAATCCAGATTGTCAACAAGCGGCATGTCAGCCTTGCAAGCCCGAGTGAGCTCGAGGAACGTTGCGGGGACTGAATAGCGACCGGCATTCTGCCAAACAGTATCGAGCTTGGCCTCGCCGAACCGGTCACGTGTCGGCCCGCTTCTTTGCGGTCTCTGCATGTCGCCCCGCCGCGCGCGCACTCGTGGCGACACGAATGCCTCCCAACAAAAAGCAATATGCGTTTGACCTGAATCAAGGCCCGAGAATCGAAAATCCCGAAATGGTGCCGCGAGCGGTGAGCTTCCGCGGAAATTTTCGAGACGAGATCGGGGACTTGCGATGAGATTTGGCACGGAGATCGTCCTTCTAAGCCTGTTTGCCTTTGCCGCCCTCGTGGCGGCCGGCTTCGGCGCAGATGAACCTTTTCGCCAGCATATGTGGGTTTTGTTCTTCGCCGTGGCCGGCTTCACCGCGATCCTGCTGCGCAACACGGATTTCAAGCCGGCAGCGCCGATAGACCCCACCGCCTACATGGATGGCCCGGTCCGCTACGGAGCCATCGCCACGGTATTCTGGGGCGTCGTCGGCATGCTGGTTGGCGTTATCATCGCTCTCCAGCTCGCCTACCCCGACCTCAATATCGGGCCCTGGCTCAATTTCGGCCGGCTGCGGCCTGTCCATACCTCCGGCGTCGTCTTTGCCTTTGGCGGCAACGCCCTGCTTTGCACATCCCTGTACGTCGTCCAGCGCACATGCAGGGCGCGGCTTTTTGGCGGCAATCTCGCCTGGTTCGTGTTCTGGGGATATCAGCTTTTCATCGTCATGGCCGCGACAGGCTATCTGCTGGGCATCACCGAGAGCCGCGAATATGCCGAGCCGGAATGGTATGTCGACCTCTGGCTGACGATCGTCTGGGTCGCCTACCTGATCCTCTTCCTCGGCACCATCCTGAAGCGCAAGGAACCGCACATCTACGTCGCCAACTGGTTCTACCTGTCCTTCATCGTGACCATTGCGATGCTGCACGTGGTCAACAACCTGTCGATGCCCACGTCATTGCTCGGCTCGAAAAGCTACTCCGCCTTCTCAGGCGTTCAGGATGCGCTGACGCAGTGGTGGTACGGGCACAATGCCGTGGGCTTCTTCCTGACGGCCGGCTTCCTCGGCATGATGTACTATTTCGTGCCGAAACAGGTGAACCGCCCGGTCTACTCCTACCGCCTTTCAATCATCCACTTCTGGGCCCTCATCTTCCTCTACATCTGGGCGGGGCCGCATCACCTTCACTACACCGCCCTGCCCGACTGGGCACAAACGCTCGGCATGGTGTTCTCGGTGATGCTGTGGATGCCTTCCTGGGGCGGCATGATCAACGGCCTCATGACGCTTTCGGGTGCCTGGGACAAGATCCGCACGGATCCGATCGTCCGGATGATGGTCGCCGCCATCGCCTTCTACGGCATGTCAACCTTCGAAGGCCCGATGATGTCGATCAAAACCGTCAACTCGCTGTCCCACTACACCGACTGGACCATCGGCCATGTCCATTCGGGCGCGCTCGGCTGGGTCGGCCTGATCACCTTCGGCGCGATCTACTACATGGTGCCGAAGCTTTGGAACCGTCAACGGCTCTATTCGCTGCGGCTCGTCACCTGGCACTTCTGGCTGGCAACCCTCGGCATCGTCGTCTACGCGGCGGTGATGTGGGTCTCGGGCATCATGCAGGGGCTCATGTGGCGCGAGTACGACGAGCAGGGATTCCTCGTCTACTCCTTCGCCGAAACCGTCGCCGCCATGCATCCCTACTACATCATGCGCGCCGCGGGCGGCGCCATGTACCTCGCCGGCATGCTGATCATGGCCTTCAATGTCGCCATGACCATTCTCGGCTACCAGCGCGAGGAAGAGTCCTCGCCGGCCGCGCCCGCGTTCCAGCCCGCCGAATAAGGAGCCAGACATGGGTTTGATGGATAAACACGCGCTCATCGAGAGGAACGCCACGCTGCTGCTCGTCGGGTCGCTGCTGGTCGTGACAGTCGGCGGCATCGTCGAGATCGCGCCGCTCTTCTATCTCGACAACACGATCGAGAAGGTCGAGGGCATGCGCCCCTACTCGCCGCTGGAGCTCGCCGGGCGCAACATCTATGTGCGCGAGGGATGCTATCTCTGCCACAGCCAGATGATCAGGCCGTTCCGCGACGAGGTGGAACGCTATGGCCATTACAGCCTGGCGGCCGAGTCGATGTACGACCATCCGTTCCAATGGGGATCCAAGCGCACAGGCCCCGATCTCGCCCGCGTCGGCGACCGCTACTCCAACAGCTGGCACGTCCAGCATCTTACCGACCCGCGTTCCGTCGTGCCGGAAACCATCATGCCGAGCTATGCCTTCCTGAAGGACACGCCGATCGAGGTGAAGGACTTCTCGACGCACCTCGTCGCCAATCGACGTGTCGGCGTCCCTTACTCAGATGACATGATCGCCAATGCCAACGCCGATCTGATGGCGCAGGCCGACCCCAATGCCGACACGTCTGGCCTGGAAAAGCGCTATCCGAAGGCCAAAGTCGGCGACTTCGACGGCAATCCGCAACAAGTCACCGAGATGGATGCCCTCGTGGCCTATCTCCAGATGCTCGGCACGCTGGTCGATTTCAAGAACTACGACGAAGCCGCCGGCTATCGCTGAGGAGGGCAAACGATGGACTACAACCTGATGCGCGAGTTCGCGGACAGCTGGGGGCTGCTTGCCATGGCCCTGTTCTTCGTCGGCTGCGTGGCCTTCGCGCTTCGCCCTGGCGGCAGGGCGCATGCCGACCAGGCTGCACAGATCCCACTCAAGGACGATTGATCATGAGCAACGAGCATATCGACGAAATCTCGGGCGTCACGACGACCGGCCATGAATGGGATGGGATCAAGGAGCTCAACAACCCCCTGCCGCGCTGGTGGGTGATCACCTTCTACGTCACCATAGCATGGGCGCTCGCCTACACGATCGCCTACCCTGCCTGGCCGATGCTGAGCTCGGCCACCAGCGGCGTCCTGGGCTTTTCCAGTCGCAACGACGTCAAGAACGAACTGGCTGCCGCGGAAGCCGCCAGGGCCAAGTATGTCGCCGCCATACAGTCCAAGAGCGTTGCCGAAATCGCCGGCGACGACGCGCTGCGCGAGTTTGCCGTCGCGGCCGGCGGCGCGGCATTCAAGGTCAACTGCGTGCAATGCCACGGATCCGGTGCATTGGGGTCGAAAGGATTCCCGAACCTCAACGATGACGATTGGCTCTGGGGTGGAAAGACGGAGGAGATTCATCAGACCATCACCCACGGAATTCGTTTTGCCGCGGATGCCGATACCCGCCAGTCGGAGATGACTGCTTTCGTCGACGTGCTTAAGCCGGAGCAGATCGCCCAGGTCAGCGCCTATGTGGCGAGCCTTTCCGGACCGGTGCAAGACAAAAGCCTGATCGAGCCCGGCGCCAAGGTTTTTGCGGACAATTGCGCCGCCTGCCATGGCGAGAACGCAAAAGGCAACAGGGAACTCGGGGCTCCCGACTTGACCGACGCGATCTGGCTCTACGGCTCCGGCGAGGCGGCAATCGCCGCACAGGTACGTGGCCCGAAGAACGGGGTGATGCCCGCCTGGGGCGGCCGCCTCGGCGAGACGACGGTCAAGGAGCTGGCTGTCTATGTCCATTCGCTTGGCGGCGGAGAATAGGAAGCGGGGCCTATTCTCGGCCCTCGGCCGTTCAAGCGACGAGGCCCGGCCCTGCCGGGCCTCGATTTGTTTTTGATGGCTCAATTTGACCTGCATCAACGCGGTGCGGCGTGAGTGATTGCAAGACTGCCGGACAGAGGCGGCAGCACTTCGCCGCGATTGGAGACCATCGTGCTGGATCAGATGCAGGTAGAACGGCTCGAGGCCGAGGCGGTCAACTCCGCCAAGACGCGACAGCCGCTCTACGCGGCTCGCAAGAAGATCTTTCCGAAGCGTGCCTCGGGCCGTTTCCGCCAGTTCAAATGGCTGGTGATGGCGATCACGCTCGGCATCTATTATCTGACGCCCTGGCTGCGCTGGGATCGCGGAGCCTTCGCACCCGACCAGGCTGTGCTCCTCGATCTGGCGAACCGGCGCTTCTATTGCTTTTTCGTCGAGATCTGGCCGCAGGAATTCTACTACGTTGCCGGCCTGCTCATGATGGCGGGCGTCGGTCTATTCCTGATCACATCGACGGTCGGGCGCGCCTGGTGCGGTTATGCCTGCCCACAAACCGTCTGGGTCGACCTCTTCCTTGTCGTGGAACGCGCGATCGAAGGCGACCGCAATGCCCGCATCAAGCTCGACGCCGCTCCCTGGAGCGCTCGCAAGCTGTTCTTGCGCGTATCCAAGCATGCCATCTGGATCGCCATCGCGGTTGCCACGGGCGGCGCCTGGATCTTCTATTTCGCCGATGCGCCGACGTTGCTCGGCGAAGTCGTCACCGGCGCGGCGGCGCCCGTCGCCTATGTCACGGTTCTTGTCCTGACCGGCACCACCTACGTTTTCGGCGGACTGATGCGCGAGCAGGTCTGCACTTACATGTGCCCGTGGCCGCGCATCCAGGCCGCGATGCTCGACGAGAATTCGTTGACGGTGACGTATAACGACTGGCGCGGCGAACCGCGGTCACGGCATGCCAAGAAGGCCACGGCCGCCGGGCAATCGGTCGGCGACTGCGTCGACTGCAACGCCTGCGTCGCCGTCTGCCCGATGGGGATCGATATCCGTGACGGCCAGCAGCTGGAATGCATCACCTGCGCGCTCTGCATCGACGCTTGCGACAGCGTCATGGACAAGCTCGGCCGCGAACGCGGGCTGATCTCCTATGCAACGCTGGCCGACTACAACGCCAACATGGCGGTGGCGACTTCGGGCGGCACCAGCCCGGTCGATCCGGCGCGCGTGAGAACGGCGAGCGGCAACTTCGTCGATGGCCTGGCACATTTCCACCTGGGCAAGATCTTCCGGCTGCGGACCTACATCTATCTCGGCGTATGGTCGGCGATCGGACTGGTGCTCGTCTATTCGCTGCTGACGCGCGAGAGGCTGGAGCTGAATGTCCTGCATGACAGAAATCCGCAATTCGTGACGCTTTCGGACGGCTCGATCCGCAACGGCTACACCGTCAAGCTGCTCAACATGATCCCCGAGCCGAGAACGATCGAGGTGAGGCTGGAGGGTCTCGACGGCGGTGAGATGAGCGTCGTCGGCATCGACCAGCCTCCGAGCCGCTCGTTTCCCATTTCGGTCGAACCTGACCGGCTGAAGACGCTGAAGGTCTTCGTCCGGCAGCCCGCGGGCCAGATCAAGAAGCCGATTCAAAGCTTCGAATTCCGCATCGCCGACCGGGCGGGTTCCGAATCCGCCGCCTACACCGCCAGTTTCAACGCGCCGGAGAACAGCAAATGAGCACCGATACGCAAAAGCCGCGCGAGTTCACCGGCAGGCACATGCTGATCTCCATCCTCGCCTTCTTCGCGGTGGTGATCGGGGTCAACGTCACCATGGCCACGCTCGCGCGCAGGAGTTGGACCGGCCTCGTCGTCGAGAACACCTATGTTGCCAGCCAGCAGTTCAACGAAGAAGCAAGGAAAGGAAGGGCGCAGGCGGCGCTCGGCTGGACGGGCAAGCTGATCATCGCCTCCGGTGTGGTCCATTACAGCCTTGTCGACAGCCGGGGCAAACCGGTGCCGCTGGACGGCGTCAGAATGCTGTTCCGCCACCCGGCCTACCAGGCCGAGGATGAAGCGGTGACGCTCGCCGCGGCCGTCGGCACCTCTCCCGGCAATACGCAGGAGTTTGCCGCCCGGCACACACCGAAGGACGGCGTATGGATCGTGGAGATCGATGCCGATGCCGGACTGACGCTGCCGTTCCGCGATGTTCGTCGCATCATGATCGCGAAGGGAACCCTGCAATGAGCTGCTGCGCGCCGGGTGCCGAAATGGCGTTGGAGGTCGCCGCCACGGTGTCCGCTACGCCGTCGAGCGATGAGATCAAGCTCGCCAGCCGCAGCCTGGGCGGCGACCTTCACCAGACCGAGTTGTCGGTGCCGATGGTTCATTGCGGCGCCTGCATTCAGGCGATCGAGGCTGCGCTCGGCAAGGTCGAGAACGTTGAAGCCGCTCGCGTCAACCTGTCGACGAAGCGCGTGTCGATTCGCTGGCACGGAGACAGCGTCCCGCCATTCTTTGCCGTGCTCGGTCGGCTGGGCTACCAGGCGCATCTGTTCGACCCGGAAATTCACGAGAAGGACAAGACGCTTTCGGAGTTGATCCGCGCCGTCGCTGTGGCAGGCTTCGCGGCCGGCAACATCATGCTGCTGTCGGTGTCGGTCTGGTCGGGCGCCGAAGGTCCGACGCGGGATCTGTTTCATTGGCTGTCCGCGCTGATCGCCATTCCGGCTCTCGCCTTTGCCGGCGGCATCTATTTCCGCTCCGCGGCGAACGCATTGCGCCATGGCCGGATGAACATGGACGTGCCGATCGCGGTGGGCGTCTCCCTGGCTTACGCCATGAGCCTCTATGAGACCGTCAATCACGGTGAGCATGCCTATTTCGATGCCTCGGTATCGCTGCTCTTCTTCCTGCTGATCGGCCGCACGCTGGACCATGTCATGCGCGAGCGGGCCCGGACAGCCGTCAACGGCCTTTCGCGACTTGCGGCGCGTGGGGCGGTGGTTCTGCGGGACGACGGCACGCGCGAATACGTGCCCGTCGCCGAACTCATGCCGGGAATGCGCCTGCTCATCGCGGCCGGAGAACGGATACCGGTCGACGGAGACATAACCAGCGGGAATTCCGACCTCGACTGCTCGATCGTCTCCGGCGAGAGCGCGCCCAAGGCCGTGAGCGCCGGAACATACGTCCAGGCCGGCATACTCAACCTCACGGGCCCGCTGACGATGCGGGCAACCGCCGCCGCGAAGGACTCCTTCCTGGCGGAAATGGTTCGCCTGATGGAAGCCGCGGAAGGCGGCCGCTCGCACTATCGGCGCATCGCCGACCGGGTATCGGCGCTCTACGCGCCCGTGGTCCACCTGGCGGCCTTTGTGGCATTCCTCGGCTGGATGGTCGCGTCCGGCGATTGGCACCGGGCTATGACCATCGCCATCGCCGTGCTCATCATCACATGTCCCTGCGCGCTCGGCCTCGCTGTGCCGATCGTCCAGGTGGTGGCGGCCCGGCGCCTGTTCGAAGCCGGCGTCATGGTCAAGGACGGCTCGGCGATGGAGCGTCTCGCGGCGATCGACACGGCTGTGTTCGACAAGACCGGAACGCTGACCATGGGGCAGCCGAGGCTCATCAACGCGTCCGAGATCGATCCGACCATGCTCGCGATGGCGGCTGACATGGCAGCCCATTCGCGGCACCCGTTTTCAAAGGCCATTGCCGCCTATGCGGGCTTTGCCGGTGAGCCCAAGCTCGACTTCGTGCGCGAAGAACCCGGCTTCGGCATCGAAGCGACCGCCGGGGATGACATTTGGCGCCTGGGCCGGCGCGGATGGGCCGGGTGGAAGGCTCGCACCGGCGGCGAGGGCAAGATCGGCGGCTATGGCGGCACGGTGCTTTCGAAGAATGGGAGCATCGTCGCATGCTTCGCCTTCGAGGACGCGCCCCGATCGGACGCCAGGGCGGCTATCCGGCAATTGAAGGACGCCGGCGTGTCGGTCGATATGTTGTCCGGCGATACCGAGAAGGCTTGCAGTGAAGTTGCCGGCACATTGGGGATCGAGAATTTCGTGCCGGCGGTGCTGCCCTCGGGCAAGGTTGAGTGGATCGAATCGCTGACGCGTGCGGGGCATAAGGTGCTGATGGTGGGCGACGGTCTCAACGACACGCCGGCGCTGCGCGCGGCGCATGTCTCGATCGCTCCGGCAAGCGCGGCCGACATTGGCCGCAAGGCCGCGGACTTCGTCTTCCTGCGCGAAAGCCTCCTCGCGGTCCCTCTTGCCATGGAAGTTTCGCGCAAGGCCGGCCGGCTCATTCGCCAGAACATCGCCATCGCGATCGTCTACAACGCTTTTGCCGTTCCGATCGCCATCCTCGGACATGTGACCCCGCTCATCGCCGCGGTCGCCATGTCCGCTTCATCGTTGATCGTGATCGCAAATGCGATGCGCCTGCAGGCCACGGCGAATGCGATTCCCGAAGTAACTCCGACGAGGCGCCGTTCCGATGTGGTGGGAGTGGCCCGCCCATGACCACGCTCGTCTATCTCATTCCCGTCGCCCTGTTCCTGGGAGCGCTCGGCCTGTCGGGCTTCCTTTGGGCGCTGCGCAGCGGCCAATACGAGGATCTCGATGGAGCCGCCGAGCGGATACTGATCGATCAGGACGACACCGGGAAGGATATCGGGCGCCGAAAATGAGCCAGGTCAGGGCGCGGCGGCCGGAGTATCTCATAAACATCCGAGAAGGGTGGAGGCGGACATGCAGGCCAGTGCCATAATGACGACCCCGGTGATCACGATCGATGCGGCTGCCTCGATCGCCGATGCGGTCGAACTGATGTTGTCGATGAAGATCGGCTGCCTGCCGGTCACGCGCGCCGATGGCACGATGGCCGGCATCCTCAGCGAGGGTGATTTCCTGCGGCGGGCGGAGCTCGGCACGGAGCTTACGCGACCGCGCTGGCTCGAATTCCTGGCCGGCCCCGGCAAGATCGCCGACGAATATGCTCGCGCCAACGGCCGGCGGGTCGACGAGGTGATGACGACCGAAGTCGTGTCTGCGCCGCCCGCCGCTTCGCTGCCCGAGATTGTCGCTTTGATGGCCCGCCACGACATCAAGAACGTGCCGATCGTCGAGGCGGAGAAGCCTGTCGGCATCATCGCCCGAACCGACCTGCTGCGCGCCCTGCTGCGGATGATCCCGAAATCCAGCGCGACGACCTGCGACGACGAACTGATCCGCGATACCATCCTGACCGAGCTTCGGAGCCAGCCGTGGAGCGGCGGCGATTTGATCGGCGTCGTCGTCGACAACGGGGTTGTCGAATTGACCGGCGCGATCTTCGACGAACGTCAGCGAAAGGCGGCGATTGTCGCCGCCGAGAACGTCGCCAGCGTCAGGAAAGTGATCGACAAGCTCTTCTGCGCCGGACCGTTCTCGGTCGTGCTCGTGTCCTAGAGCGTTTCACCGTTTCACGGAAACGGCGAAACGCACTATCTCCTTGTTTTTACGCAATTCCGGACGGAAAACCGCTCACACTTTTCCTGGAATTGCTCTCGAGACCTGGCCGCGTTCTTCCGGCCTTGCAAATCCCATGCCCGGTGCGGACTCCCCGGCGCCGTTGACGGGTGAGCGGCCGCAGTCCACCTTCGCAGCAATCCGATTCAGCTTCCAAAATCGTCTCTGATCGACGCGCTCGTGAATCATGCAGGACCAAGCAGCAGCAACCAACAGAGGACGACCTTCAAGCAACGTCCAGGACGCCAGCGTGGATCTGATCGCAGTGGTCGTGGCGGTCACCGATCAGGGGCCGAGCGTTCTGACCGTCGGGCCAGGTAGTGGCCTGCCCTCGGGCCCCTTCGAGCTCGGCCATCGGTCCCTGCAGTCCGGCCTCAGGGCATGGGTGGAACAGCAGACCGGCCACCAGCTCGGCTATATCGAGCAACTCTACACTTTTGCCGACAGCGACCGGATCGGCGAGCGACGTCAGCAGCGCGTGATCTCGATCAGCTATCTCGCCCTGACCCGCGTCGAACCAGCCGCTGGATCGGGCAAGCGGGCCTGGCGGGGCTGGTACGACTACTTCCCTTGGGAAGATCACCGCTCCGGCGTGCCCTCGATCGCGACGGACATTCTGCAGCCGCGCCTGCTCGCCTGGGCGGACGGCGCCGGCCAAGACCAGATGAAGCGCGAGCGCCGGCAGCGCGCCGCAATCGCCTTTGGCTTCGACGGCCGCGACTGGAATGAAGAGCTTGTCCTGCAGCGCTATGAGCTGCTCTACGAGGCGGCCCTGATCGAGGAAGCGATTCGCGGGCCGCGGCCTGGCGCATCCCCGCCTGTCCCCGGCGTCCCGATGACAGCCGACCATCGGCGCATCCTGGCCACGGGGATCGCGCGGCTGCGCTCCAAGATCAAATACCGGCCTGTCGTGTTCGAGCTGATGCCGCCGGTCTTTACCCTGCTTCAGCTGCAACGCACCGTGGAGGCGCTGTCCGGAAGGCTGCTCCACAAGCCGAACTTCCGGCGTCTCATCGAGCAGCAGGAACTGGTCGAGGAGACGGGAGAGACAACCGCCGACACGGTCGGCCGGCCGGCGAAACTCTTCCGCTTCCGCCACGCCGTCCTGGACGAGCGGGTTGTCGCGGGGACGAAATTGCCACTATCGCGCCCTTGACAACCATTATTCTCAAAGTAAGTATATATCCAGATTATACTCACATAGAGAATAATTTGAGCGCCGATGCCAACCCCGCTTTCGACCGCCGCGTCCCTTTACGATCGTGTCCGCCGCGTGATCCCGCCGATCGAATGGCCGATCTTCGCCGACGACATCGAAGCCATCCTGGCGCTGAAGCGAAAGCGCAATGCCGTCATCCTGGCGCACAACTACCAGACGCCCGAGATCTTCCATTGCGTGGCCGACATCGTCGGTGACAGCCTTGCGCTCGCCCGCAAGGCGATGACCGTCGATGCCGACGTCATCGTGCTCGCCGGCGTGCATTTCATGGCCGAGACGGCCAAGCTCCTCAACCCGGGCAAGACCGTACTCATTCCGGACCTCGGCGCCGGCTGCTCGCTGGCCGATTCCATCACCGCATCCGACGTGCGCCTGATGCGGCAGCGCTATCCCGGCGTGCCGGTCGTGACCTACGTCAACACCTCTGCGGCGGTGAAGGCAGAATCCGACATCTGCTGCACCTCGGGCAATGCGCTAGCGGTGGTGGAATCGCTCGGCGGGCCACGGGTGATCATGCTACCCGACGAATATCTGGCGAAGAACGTCGCGGCGCAGACGAAGGTCGAGATCATCGCCTGGAAGGGCCATTGCGAGGTGCACGAGCGCTTCAGCCCCGCTGACATACGCGAACTGCGCGAGGCCCATCCCGGGGTGACGGTGCTTGCCCATCCCGAGTGCCCGCCGGAGGTTGTCGCGGAAGCGGACTTCGCCGGCTCGACGGCGGCGATGTCCGACTATGTCGGGCGCCACAAGCCAGCGCGCGTCGTGCTGATGACCGAATGCTCGATGAGCGACAACGTCGCCGTCGAGCATCCTGATGTCGACTTCGTGCGCCCCTGCAACCTCTGCCCGCACATGAAGCGCATCACGCTTCCCAACATCCGCGCGGCACTCGAGGAGAACCGCCACGTCGTCACCATCGACCCGGATGTCGCTGACCGCGCGCGCCGGGCGGTGGAGCGGATGCTCGCCGTATGACCATGCACCACCTCCACGGAATGCCTGTCATCATCGGCGGCGGCATTGCCGGCCTGGCGACGGCGCTCCATCTCGCCCCTGAGCCGGTTGTCATCATCTCCAAAACCTATCTTGGGGACGAAGCCTCCAGCCTACTTGCACAAGGTGGGATTGCAGCGAGCCTCGGCAGCGATGATAGCCCGGACCTGCATCTTGCCGACACGCTCGCGGCCGGCGACGGACTTTGCGATGAGAAGGCGGCAAGGCGCGTCGTCGAGGCGGCACCGCGAGCGATCGAACATCTCGAGCAGCTGGGCGTCCGCTTCGACCGTGCGCCCGACGGCGCGTTGCTGCTCGGGCTCGAAGCCGCGCATTCGCGCCGGCGCATCGTCCATGCCGGCGGCGATGCCACCGGCCGGGAACTGGTTCGCACGCTCGCAGCCGCCGCGCGGCGCACACCTTCGATAGCGATCCTCGAAGGCGTCGAAGCCCGGCGCCTGTTCGTCGAGGACGGCGAAATCACGGGCGTGCTGGTGGTTGGAGACGGCGACGCGATCTCGCTTCCCACTGGCCGCGTGGTGCTCGCGACCGGCGGCTTTGGCGGGCTGTTCGATCACACGACCAACCCGCTTGGCTCGTTCGGCCAGGGCCTGGCGCTGGCTGCGCGCGCCGGCGCGGAGCTCGCCGATCTCGAATTCGTCCAGTTCCATCCGACCGCGCTCGACGGCGCGCGCCAGCCGATGCCGCTGGTCAGCGAGGCGGTACGTGGCGAAGGCGCGGTGCTCGTCGACGAGCACGGCCGGCGCTTCCTTGGCGACACACCGGGCGGCGAGCTCGCGCCGCGCGATGTCGTGGCACGCGGCGTGTGGCGCGAGCTTCGCGCGGGGCATCGCGTCTTCCTCGATGCCCGACAGTGTCTCGGGCCGAGATTCGCCGAACGCTTTCCGGCGATCGCATCGCTTTGCCGCGAGGCCGGCATCGATCCTGCCTTGCAGCCGATCCCCGTGCGTCCCGCCGCCCACTATCACATGGGCGGCGTGGCGGTGGATGCCGGGGGCCGAACCTCGCTGCGCGGCCTATGGGCCTGTGGCGAGGTCGCCCGGACCGGCCTGCACGGCGCCAACCGGCTTGCCAGCAACTCGCTCGTCGAAGCGGTGGTCTGCGCCGCCTGGGTCGCGGCAAGCGTCGCCGCCGCCTCTCCGGGCATGCCGAGACGACTGAAGCCCGCGATTGTTCCGCCGCGAGCCGATGCTTCGCGCATCCGCCCGATCGTCTCGCACGCGCTCGGCATCGAGCGTGACGGCAAAACGCTGCGCGAAGCGGCGAGGATACTGGGGCCGATTGCCGAGGGTCGCGATTGCGCGTCCGATCCCGCGCTGGTTGCGCTGATGATCACAATCTCCGCCCTTCGTCGCGAGGAAAGCCGGGGGGCGCACTTCCGCAGCGATTTTCCCCGTCGCGATGCTCAATCGAAATCGCTGCGGTTGACGCTCGACCAGGCGCTTGCGGCGGCAGCATCCCTTTCCGACGCCGCCGCACCGCTCGGCAGAAGGGCCTGATCATGACGCTGACACCGCTGCCGCGCGTGATGGTGGAGCCGCTAGTACGCTCGGTCCTGCTCGAGGATGTGGGACGCGCCGGCGATCTCACCACCGATGCGATTGTTCCAGCGGACGCCATCGCGACGATGGTGCTCGCTGCAAGACAGCCTGGCGTGATCGCCGGCATCGAAGTCGCCGCTCTCGCCTTCGAGCTGATCGACCCGAGAGTCAAAGTCACCGTGATCCATCCGGACGGCGCCGCCGTCTCGGCCGGCGATGCGATCGCGACCGTGCATGGACCCGCCCGCGCGCTGCTGACGGCCGAACGGACGGCGCTCAACTTGCTCTGCCATCTGAGCGGCATCGCCACGCAGACCGCGGCGGTCGTCGATGCCGTGCGGAACCACAAAGCCACGATCGTGTGCACGCGCAAGACGACGCCTGGCCTTCGCGCGCTGGAGAAATATGCCGTACGCGCCGGCGGCGGCGCCAATCACCGCTTCGGCCTCGACGACGCCGTGCTCATCAAGGACAACCACATCGCGATCGCCGGTGACATCCGTACCGCCATCGAGCGGGCGCGGGCGCGTGCCGGCCACATGGTGAAGATCGAGGTCGAGGTCGACACGCTCGAGCAACTCGACCTGGCGCTCGCGGCCGGGGTCGACGCGGTCCTCTTGGACAACATGTCGGTCGAGCAGCTCACCGAGGCGGTGGCGATGGTCGGCGGCCGCGCCATCACCGAGGCATCCGGCCGCGTGACCGCGCAGACGGCGCGCGTGATCGCGGCAATCGGCGTGGACCTGATTTCGGTCGGCTGGATCACACATAGCGCGCCGATCCTTGATATTGGGCTGGATTGCCGGTAGCGAAGCGTGTCGTTGATCAACGCGCGTGACCTTTGAACAGAAACCGGCGCTCATGAGCCGGCATAAATGTCCAGTTTGGCCAATAGAAGCTCCGTTCACCGGAATTCGGTCGCGAATGAACATCCAAACGATGGAGATGGCATGAACGTCGAACTGAATGCCGCCTTGGGCTCGACTCAAGGAGCGTCCAGCCAGTGGGGCCGAGAAGCGGCACAGGCAGTCTACGATCTGCCGTTCAACGACCTGCTGTTCCGAGCCCAGATGATCCATCGCCAGAATTTCGATCCCAACCGGGTGCAGCTGTCGCGCCTGCTTTCGATCAAGACCGGCGGATGTCCGGAGGATTGCGGCTACTGCAGCCAGTCCTCGCATCATCAGTCCGGGCTCAAGGCCTCGAAGCTGATGGAGGTCAAACGCGTCATCGCCGAGGCGACGAAGGCACGCGACGCAGGCGCCACGCGCTACTGCATGGGGGCCGCCTGGCGCAGCCCCAAGGAACGCGACATGGACGCCGTGGTCGCCATGGTCGAGGGCGTGAAGGCGCTTGGTATGGAAACCTGCATGACGCTCGGCATGCTCGACGTCGGCCAGGCACAGCGGCTCAAGCAGGCCGGCCTCGACTACTACAACCACAACATCGACACTTCCGAGCGCTACTATAGCGAGGTCATCTCGACGCGGACCTTCGCAGACCGGCTGGATACGCTGGCCAATGTCCGCGACAGCGGCATCAAGGTCTGCTGCGGCGGCATCGTCGGGATGGGCGAGGAGAAGGCAGACCGCATCGACATGCTGGTCACGCTGGCCAACCTGCCGGAGCCGCCCGACAGCGTGCCGATCAATATGCTGATCCCCATCGAGGGCACGCCGCTCGGCGAGGCCGAGCCGATCGAGCCGATCGAATTCGTGCGCACGATCGCGCTTGCCCGCATCATGATGCCGAAATCGCATGTGCGGCTTTCGGCCGGCCGCACGGCGATGAGCGACGAGATGCAGGCGCTGTGCTTCTTCGCCGGCGCCAATTCCATCTTCGTCGGCGACACCTTGCTGACCGCAGAGAACCCCGGAGAGGACAAGGACAGCGCTTTGTTCCGCCGGCTGGGCATCAAGCCGATGGAGCGCGACGCCCAGTGAACGGGCGGGTGAACGGCCGAGCGCTGCTCGACCGCTACGAGGCCAGCTTGCGCGGGCTGGCCCGCAAGGACCGCTTGCGGAACCTCAGCGCCCGTGCGGGCACCGACTTGGCCTCCAACGACTATCTCGGCCTCGCGCGCTCCAGCCGCCTGGCTGATGCGGTTGCTGCTGCGCTAGCCGCCGGCACCCCCGTCGGGGCGACCGGCTCGCGGCTGCTGCGCGGCAATGACCCGGAACACGAGGCGCTCGAAGCCAAGGCAGCCGGCTTCTTCGGCGCCGAGCGCGCCCTTTTCTTCGGCGGCGGCTATGTCGCCAATTTCGCGGTGCTCACGACCTTGCCCCAGAAGGGTGACCTGGTGGTGCTGGACGAGCTCATCCATGCCAGCGCCCATGAGGGGGCGCGGGCCGGTCGCGCCGAAGTGGCGGAAGCCGCGCACAACGACGCGAATGCCGTGGACGATGCAATCCGAACCTGGCGCGCGAGAGGCGGCGCCGGCCGACCCTGGATCGTGGTCGAGAGCCTCTACAGCATGGATGGCGACCGGGCGCCGCTCGCTGAACTGATCGCGGTCGCGGACCACCACGATGCATTCCTGTTTGTCGACGAGGCGCATGCCACCGGCGTCCACGGCGCGGACGGGCGCGGGCTCGCGCACGACTTCGAAGGCCGCGACAATGTCGTGGTGCTGCACACCTGCGGCAAGGCGCTGGGCGCGTCCGGCGCGCTGGTCACCGCTCCGGCGGTGCTGTGCGACTATCTCGTAAACCGCTGCCGTCCCTTCATCTACGCCACGGCGCCCTCGCCGCTTATGGCGGTGGCAGCGGCGGCGGCCCTCGACATCGTCGCCCAGGAGCCCGATCGTCGCGAGCGTTTGGCCCAGTTGGTCACGCTTGCGGGCAAGAGGACCGAGGAGCTCGGCTTGCCTGCGAGCGGCTCGCAGATCCTGCCGATCATCGTCGGCGACAACGCGCGCGCCATGGCGCTGGCTGAGGCCTTGCAGTCGCGCGGCTTCGATGTGCGCGGCATCCGCCCGCCAACCGTGCCCGAGGGCACGGCGAGGCTGCGCATCTCGTTGACGTTGAATGTCGGCGAGGCCGATGTTTCGGCACTGTTCGATGCTCTTGCCGAGGAATGGGAGCGCTGGCAATGACGGCACGGATCGTCGTGACCGGCACCGACACCGGTGTCGGCAAGACTGTTTTTTCGGCTGGCCTCGCGGGCCTGCTCGACGGCTTCTATTGGAAGCCGGTTCAATCGGGTCTCGACGAGGAGACCGACAGCGAAGTCGTTGCCCGCCTCTCCGGCTTGCCCGCGGGGCGTGTCGTGCCGGAAGTGTACCGTCTGAAGATGCCTCTATCGCCACATCGGTCGGCCGAAATTGACGGCGTCGCGATCGAGGCGGCAAAGCTCTCGCTTCCAGAATTGCCGGGCACGCTCATCATCGAAGGTGCCGGCGGGCTGATGGTGCCGCTCAATCGGCAGACGAGGTTCATCGATATTTTCCGGGACTGGCAACTGCCCGTCATTCTTTGCGCGCGCACGGCGCTCGGCACCATCAACCACACCCTGCTTTCGTTGGAAGGTCTGCGTGCCCGCTCCATACCGCTGCTCGGCATCGCATTCATCGGCGACGAGATGGCCGATACGCAAAAGACGATCGCCGAGATGGGCAAGGTGCGCATTCTCGGTCGCCTGCCCCGCGTCGACCCGCTGACGTCGGAGGCGCTCTTCGCGGCCATGCGGGCTTCGTTCAACGCGACCGACTTCACGGAGGGCCGGTCATGAGTGGCACCGCGGTCTGGCATCCCTTCACCCAGCATGCCACCGAGCCGGTACCGCCGACGATCGCGCGCACCGAAGGCGCCTATGTCGAGACGCGCGAGGGCAACCGCATACTCGATGCAATCTCCTCGTGGTGGGTCATCACCCATGGCCATCGCCACCCGAAGATCATGGAGGCGATCCGCGACGCAGCTGAGACATTGGACCAGGTGATCTTCGCCGGTCTCAGCCACGAGCCGGCCGAGCAATTGGCTTCGGCGCTGGTCGACATGGCCCCGGCGGGCCTCGACTGGGTTTTCTATTCCGACAGCGGCTCGACCAGCGTCGAGGTGGCGCTGAAAATGGCGCTGGGCTATCATCGCAACAACGGCGCCCCGCGCTCGCGCATCGTCGTCATGGAACACGGCTATCATGGCGACACCATCGGCACGATGAGCGTCGGCGCGCGCGGCGTCTTCAATGCCGCATACGAGCCCCTGCTGTTCGAGGTCGACACCATCCCATTTCCCGCCGCGGGCCGGGAGCAGGAAACGCTCGACGCCTTCGAACGGCTGGCACGCGGCGGCGAGGCTGCCGCATTGATCGTCGAGCCGCTGGTGCTCGGCGCCGGCGGCATGCTGATGTATCCGGCTTCAGTTCTCGCCGAACTCAAGCGCATTGCCGAGCGCTCCGAAACGCTTTTCATCGCCGACGAGGTCATGACCGGCTGGGGCCGCGCTGGGTCCATCTTCGCCTGTGAGCAGGCAGCAATCGCGCCCGATATATTGTGCACGTCCAAGGGACTGACAGGCGGCTCATTGCCGCTTGCGGCGACACTTGCCACCGATGCGATCTTTCGTGCGCATTACTCAAAGGACCGAGCCAGGACCTTTTTCCATTCGAGCTCCTACACGGCGAACCCGATCGCCTGCGCGGCGGCACTTGCGAATGTCGGCATCTGGAACGACGAGCCTGTGGCGGAGCGCGTTGTCGCGTTGTCGCGGATGCAGGCCGAGAAGATTGCGCGGTTCAAGGGGGACGCGCGTTTCGAGAATGTTCGCACGACCGGCACCATTGCCGCGCTCGACCTCAGCGTCGGCAACGCAGGCTATCTCGCTGAGGTCGGCCCAAGGCTGCGCGCCTTCTTCCTCGATCGCGGATTGCTGGTCCGGCCGCTCGGCAACGTCATCTACCTGCTGCCGCCTTATTGCGTAACGTCCGACGAGCTCGACCGCCTCTATGATGCTGTCGACGAGGCGGCCGGCCTTGCGAGCGGAAAGAGATGAACCGCACGGTGCGCATCATAGGCCTTGGCCATCACGTGCCTGCCCGAAAACTCGGCAATGCCGAGATCGAGGCAGGTCTTGGGCTGGAGGCAGGCTGGATCGAGGGGCGCACCGGCATCCGCTCGCGTTTCTGGGCGGAGCCCGGCGACACGCTTTCGGGACTGGCGGCCAAGGCGGGCGGCATCGCTCTGGAGGCAGCCGGGATCGATCGCCAGGAGATCGGCCTGCTTTTGCTGGCGACTTCGACGCCTGACCATCTGCTGCCGCCGAGCGCGCCGCTGGTGGCGCACAGGCTCGGTCTCGAAAAGGCTGGCGGGGTCGACCTGGCGGGCGCCTGCGCGGGATTCATCTATGCCTTGACCTTCGCCGACGGCTTCGTGCGCCTGCACAACAAGCCGGCCATCGTCATCGCCGCCAACATTCTGAGCCGTCGGATCAATCCGGCCGAGCGGGCGAGCGCCGTGCTGTTCGCCGATGCCGCTGGCGCCGTGGTGCTCGCCCCCTCAAGCGATCCCCACCACGGCATCCTCGGCTCCTCTTTCGCCTCGGACGGCTCCGCCTACGACCTGATCCACATCCCGGCGGGTGGCAGCAACCGTCTGTTCTCCGACGAAATCGACATCGCCGAAACCCGCATGACGATCGCCAACGGCCGCGAAGTCTTCGCCAAGGCTGTGGAGATGATGAGCCGCTGTTCCGCGGAGGCGCTGGCTTCAGCCGGCCTTTCGGCGCCCGACGTCACCCGCTTCGTGCCGCACCAGGCCAATGCCCGCATCTTCAACGCCGTCGGCAAGTCGCTCGGCATCGAGGATGAGCGGATCGTCAAGACCATCACCGACTATGGCAACTCGTCAGCCGCGACGATACCTCTGTCATTGTCGGTTGCTCACAGCGCCAATCCCTTTCGACCGGGCGAGAAATTGCTGTTCGCAGCGGCCGGTGCCGGGTTGACCGGCGGGGCGCTGGTGGTTGGCGTTTAGCCTGGCGTGATATTCAGGAACCGAACCAAGCCACAGCAATATTTCGTTGGTCGCCGTTACCACTGCGCAATCCTCAACTAAGTGAAAATAAAACCAGATTTCGTCTACTTGGATTCCGGCTCTGGCAGCATCCCCTCTTCGCCCGACATGCCCTCTCGCCGGAGCCTCTATGCTTCAGTCTCCGCAAGCAGCTGAATTGTTTGTCTTTCGACACGGAAGTCGTGCTTCGGCGAATTTCATCGCGGTTCGGCAAACTTCGTCCAACGGGCCGAGGCGTTGGTATTTTCGGTGGTATCGGCGGGCCTGAAACTGAGCCGGTATCGTTGCGTCAACCTGCCCACGCATTTGCCCGGACTCGCAGTTCGGACTTTCTGCGCGCAATGGCACCTGCCGAGCGCAGGACAGCCATCAGGCTGGACGCATGATGCAACGGAAGCCGAGGTGACAGGTCGATGTGTCCACCGGCTGCGCCATGCGAGCCGCCGGGCGGTAGCGGCGGCAGTAGCTGGGGGCGCACAGGAAGGACCCGCCCTTGGTGACCTTTCGCGGAATCCTGATGTCGGGCGTCAGCGGATCGTAGCTCGCGTCGCGCTCGCCGCCGCGCGGATTTTCCATCGTGCAGCAGGGGCTCTCGATGCGGCGGTGCTCCTGGTACCAGTCCGTGGTCCACTGCCAGACGTTGCCGGCCATGTCATGGAGCCCGTAGCCGTTTGCCGGGAACGAGCCGACCGGCGCGGTCCATTCGTAGCCGTCTTCGCAATCGTTGCGGAATGGAAATTCGCCCTGATAGGTGTTCGCCATATGCCGACCACCTGGGGTCAGTTCGTCGCCCCACACGAATTCGGCGCCGTCCAGCCCGCCGCGCGCGGCGAACTCCCACTCGGCCTCGGTCGGCAGTGCCTTTCCGGCCCAGTTCGCATAAGCTTGTGCGTCTTCATATGCGACGTGCACGACAGGGTGGGTGTCGAGCTTCTTGATGCTGCTGGCAGGCCCGCGCGGATGCCGCCAATTGGCGCCGCGCACGTAAGCCCACCAGTTGTAGTGATTGTTGCGATCAATCCCGCGCGAGGGCCTGACGAACAAGGCTGATGCCGGCGCCAAGGCTTCCGCGCCGGCTCCAGGATAATCCGCCGCATTTGCCGGACGCTCGGCCAGCGTGACGTAACCTGTGGCCTCGACAAAGCGTCTGAACTCAGCATTCGTGACGGTCGTGCGATCCATCCAGAAGCCGCCGACGACAACGCGGTGCGCCGGCGCCTCTTCTGGATAGTGGCTGTTCGAGCCCATCAGGAATTGGCCGCCGGGGATCCACAGCATGTCGCTAACCGTTACAGGCTTTGCAGCACGTACGTCATCCACCGGGCGGCCTCGTCTGAACGGCAGAACCCATCCGCCTATCAATCCCCCGCGGCGAACATTTCTTCCGGGCTTGGTGTCACCAGCGGTGTGAAGTACGTCAACCGCACCGCTTCCATCAGCAACAGCGGAGGCTTCATCTGGCTCGCAAGTTCCGTGATTCTTGCCTGCATATCCTTGACCTTGTCAGGATTCTTGTCGGCCAGATTGGTGGTTTCGGATTTGTCCTCGGCCAAATTGAATAGCTCCACCCTTTGCGGCAACGTTGCCGACCATACCAACTTCCAATCGCCCTCGCGTACCGCGCCGGCCATCGGATCAACGTTGTAGACAATCTCAGTGCGCGGCGAAGGTTTCCCCTCGCTGATGGCCGGCCACATATCCATGCCGTCCAGCGGTTTGTCCTTGCCAGGCTTGGCACCAGCCAGCCCGGCCAGTGTCGGCAACATGTCAACGACGTGCATGAGGCCATTGAAGACGCCGGGCTTGATCTTGCCTGGCCAGTTCATGAAGGCGACCGAGCGGGTGCCGCCCTCATAGAGGGTGCCCTTGCCGTCGCGATAGGGGCCATTATTGGCGGGAAGCTTGCCCTCCACCTTCGAGTCACCCGTAAACATCGAGTTGATGACGCCGCCATTGTCGCTCATGAAAACGATCAGGGTGTTGTCGCGAATCTTCTTCTTCTCGAGGGCGGCCACGACATTTCCTATCTCGTCATCGATCACCGAGATCATGGCGGCATAGGTCCTCCGGTTCTCGTCGGCGATGTTGCTATACCGCTCGAGATATTCCTTCGGAGCCTGGAAGGGCGTGTGGGGCGCGGTGAAGGCGAGGTAGAGAAAGAGCGGCTTCTTCTGATCGTGAGCGTTGATGACCCGGACGGCCTCCTGACCGAACAGGGTGTTGTCGAAGCCCGGCTCCTTGATCGGCTTGTTGTTCCTGTACCAATCCGCGATACCATGCGACGCATGCTTGAAATGGTCGATCTCGCCGACCGTTGCCCCGTAGAATGAATCAAATCCACGTTGTTTCGGCCAGTAGTCCGTCTTGGCATGGCCGAGATGCCATTTGCCGCTCATCGCCGTCTGATAGCCCGCTTCTCTGAGGATTTGCGGAAGAAGCCTCTCGTCGAGCGGAAGGCCATAGGTCCCTGCTGCGGGGACGACGCCAACCTGCATGCCGTAGCGTAGCGGGTAGCGGCCGGTCATGAGGGCGCAACGCGTTGGCGTGCACATCGGCTGCACGTAATATTCTTCGAGCTTCGCCCCCTCCGCGGCAAGCTTGTCGATGTTGGGCGTCTTGATGTCCGAGCCGTGGTAGCCGACGTCTTTCCAACCCTGATCGTCCGCAACGATGAAGACGATGTTCGGCTGCGCGGGCTGAGCTGCCGCATCCTGGACGCCGGCGAGGCCGGCGAGCGCCCCTGAAAGGCCGGCAGGGGCGGCAAATCGTGAAACGGCAGCGGCCGTTCCGGCCATCAATGCCTCGCGGCGCGTGATTGTGTTGGTTACACCGGCTTTAGCCGGGAAGTCTTGATCGTTTCTCATGCTGTGCCCCTGCTCTGCTGACTCATGCCGTTCCATTCAAAACAATGGCGGTCTAGCGCTCTGACGCGCCGGTCGTTTCCCGGAGCCGAAGAGGCAGCGCAGCGGGGTCGGCGGCGACCTCGGCCGCCGGCTCGCCGCGAGATCTCCTGGACTGCCAAAGAACATGTCAGCACCGTCATGGCCTCTTCGGGAAGCCGGCGGCTCCACAAGGCACGATTGCCTCAGGCGCTAGATGCCCCTGCGCGCGTGCCTCTGAAAATGGTCCTGCCTGTTCATGCTCCCCGCTCGCCGTGCGTCGGCGATATTCCTGCGCTATTTGACTCGCGCAATTCGAGCTTAAGCTATACCTAATACAACCGTCCTGCTATCCACTTTGCGCAAAGGATGTATTTTTTCGTCCCTGGCCCGTATCGCTTTCGCACGGCGAAGCGCCGTTCGACCTAGAAAGCCTGCCGACGCGCCCATCAAGGCATCCCAGGCCACCGCCGATGATGAGATCGGTATTTCGATGATTGTGGCAGCGCAGACGCTCTTCCCTGGCGCGAGTCAGTGCGTCAGTTCAGCCATGGGAACGGAAGCATTCCGGAACCAAACGCGGGCGCTGCCGCGAACAATCAGTTCCGGTCAATCCTCTATTGGGTGGCCTCTATTGGGTGGCCGAGAATTGATAGGTGAACCCCAACATCGGACCCTGCTGGGTGAGTTTGTTCACGAAGCCGTCGTGGCTATAATTGTCGTGCACGGCCCGATAGCCGACGAACATCGACATCTTGTCGTTGAACTGATAGCCGGCGCCGCCCATCACGTCCCACATGGATTTGGATCCTGCGCCGAAACCACCCACAAGGCCCCAGCCGGCGAGGTAGATTCCATTGCCGACATCGGCCTTGAATTTTGCGCCGATCACCGGATCGACCCAGGTATCGCCGTCACTGGCTGAGCCGCCATCAAGCGCACCGCCATGGAAGTCGAAACTGTTGTCGACCGACCAGAGGCGGGCGCCGGCCACGAGGTCGAAATTCGTCGCATCCTGATAGTAAACGCTGTAACCACCGAGCGCTGTCCCCATGAAAGTGCTCACCGTCGCATCAATGTTGGAGGCGAGGATACCCTTCGGGGTGCCTATGTTGGCGTCGAGCTTGGCGTAAACTATGTCCGTGCTGATGGTGAAAGGCCCGTTGCGAGCCTCCGTAAGCCCCATGAACCCGAATTTGAGGTGGTTCAGCACGTCGCTGAAACTCACATCGACATCCTGAGGCGGGAATCCGAAGATCCCGCTTTCGCCTTTGATACCCGACGCCCAGAGATATGGGGCGACCGTGAAGGTCCAGCCTTCATCCTTTTGCTTGGTGACGTCTGCCGCAAAGGCATTGGCCGCACCAAATACCAATGCTCCCGCCATTGCAAAGCCGGCCAAACGAATTTTTTTCATCATCGTCCCCACTTGTCGTCTTTGCAGCCCCGCCTCGGCCGAGCCGAGACTCGGGCCTCGATGCTGAATGAACCCTCACTTTGCGCGCTCCGTCAATTTGGCCGCACGCGATATCCCCACTGAGCCGTTCGCCGGCGATATTGAGCGCGAATTGACCTCGCGCAATTTGCGCTTAAGCTATAACTAATACAATCGTCCTGCTATCCACTTTGCGCAAAGGACGCCTTGCTTGACCACGTGGCCTTCATCGCCTTCATACAGGGATGTGTTACTTGGTCCTGACGACCTTACCAGCGCCGCCTCCGGCCTGCCCGTGAAGGTCGACAGGCTTTCGGCCGGCTGGCTTCCCTCGCGCATCCGGCAAATCCAGTCCCCCGGCAAGTGGGCGCTCGACCTGCCGGAATTCAATTGCGCCTTCCGCGCCCGCGGCGGTTTCGATCAAGACTCCGTGGCGCTGGTGGCCATCGAGCGAGCTTGTGGGTCGACGATATGCGGCATCCCGCTCGAAGACGACTTGATCCTGGCAATCCCTGCCGGCACGAGCGTTACGGCGACGGTCCGGCCCGGCCTCAATTACGCAGTCGCCATCGTTCCGACCGCGACTTGGATGGAAATCCAGTCGATTGCCGCGGGTATGGTTCTCGAACAGATCAACAATCACCCCGCGGCAGTTCGGCTCGCCACCGACGAAGCGCAAAGAATCCGACGCCAGATCAAGTCGATGGCAGACCATCTCGGGACAGTTGCAGGCGATTCGGCCCTGCTGGAGCAGCCTCCGGGCGCCTTCTTGGACTATCTGGGGGCGGCGGCCGACGCGTTCGCGGGCGCAGACAGTCGTGAGACCGGGACAGCCGGTTCCGCGAGCCGCCATTTCGGACAAGCGTCGGCGGCGGAGGATTTCATTCGCACTCACATCTGGGAAGACATACCCATTGTTCGACTGTGCAAGGAAATCGGCGTCAGCCGTCGACAGCTGGAGTACGCCTTTCGCACCACATTCGCTGCAACCCCGCTCGAATTCATCAGAGCGCTGCGCCTCAACGAAGCCAGACGGCTCCTTACCACCGCACGTGCAAACGGCTTGAGCGTTACAACAGTCGCCATGGATGTGGGGGTCAACCATCTGGGCCGTTTCGCCGCGAGCTATCGCCTGTTCTTCGGCGAGTCTCCCAAGCAAACACTTCAGCGTGCCGGGAGAACGTGACCAGGGCGTAGCGCGCCGAGAATTGCGCCACGTATCATTGCAAGCAGTTTCGATGGATTTTGCGCAATCCGGATAGAAGTCGCTCTCGATAATTAGTATATTCTAAAATGCTAACAAAAAACTGCCTCTGGCATGCGGGGGCCAGGGAGCGGGCGCAGGCTTGTAACGGGCGCGTGGTCATATCGGCCGCGAAACGCACGGAGTGGTGAGCTTTTGGGAGGATGCAAAAATGACAAGACCTAGCTTGAAGTCGACCGGCGCTGCCGGATTCGCCGTCGCCCTGATGTTTGCAGGGCTCGTCGAGACCCCCTTCGCCTCTTTCGTCGGCGACGCGCAGGCGAAAGTCGGCCGCCCGCTCACGCCAGGCAGTGTCGCGGGGGTTGCGAGGCGCACCACACGCCGGACGATTCGCCGCTCGACCATTTACGTCACCAGGCTGCCCGCGGGGTGTGTGAGGAGCTCGATCAACGGCACTGTGCTGTGGCACTGCGGCGGCACCTATTATCAGCCCTATGGCGGACGCTACGTGGTCGTGCACGTGCATTGAGCGGAAGTGACCGGAGCGCTCGATGAGCAACGCACTGCCCACTCGAATTGGCATTCTGCTGTCGGCCGTCGTCGTGACTTGCTTCTGGGGGCTGCTTGGGGCCTCCTGGGCCCAGCAGCCTCCCGCCGGCATGCCGCCTGAAAAGGCACGGCAGTTCCTCGACCTGCTGTCCGACCCGGAGGTGAAGGTATGGCTCGAAGGAAAGATACCGCCGGCCGCCCAGGAGCCGGCTGCCGCATCGCTGGCCGACGCGATCTCGAGCTGGGAGGCAGCCGTTCGCGCGCGTGTCGCCGCGCTCGCCGATGCCGTTCCCCGCATCCCGCAGGAGCTCGCTAGCGCCGCCGGCGTCGTCTCGCGCGACGTGAATTCAGGCAGGCCCGGCCTGGTGATCCTGATCCTGTCGGTCCTGATTGTCGTCGGCTCTGGCGCCGAGTGGCTGGTCCGCCGGGCTTTGGCGCTCGGCCGTTCCGAGGGAACAGTTGACCCCGGGCAGGCGACCCTGTCCGAGGTCGCTGCCTTGCTGACGTTTGCCCTGGCCAGCATCAGTTCGTTCCTCGTGTTCGAATGGCCGCCCTTGCTGCGCCGCATCGTGCTGACCTCGCTGCTCGCCTTCATCGCCGTGCGTGTCGTGCGCGCAATCGTCAGGTGGCTGTTTGGACTTGCCGGCACGGGAAGCAGAACGTCCGATGCGACGCCGACGCCAATTTCCGTCGCAAGCGACATCGCGCAGCGTTTCTGGCTCCCACGCGTGAGCCTCATCGCCGGCTTTCTGCTGTTTGGCTGGGCCTTGGTCAGCCTCATGCCCAGCATCGGTTTCTCCATCGACGTGACGCGGGTGGTTGCCCTGTTTTGCGGCCTGGGCATGTTGGCCATCGGCATCGAAATCGTCTGGCGGCGGCCGGCCACGACAGCATCCGCTGCCAGGCAATCGCTGCTGACACTCTATCTGATCGCGCTCTGGCTGGCCTGGGTGGCAGGACTGCTCGGCGTGCTGTGGCTCGGCCTCTATGCGTTGCTGTTGCCGGCGGCGGTGCGTGGGGTTGGCAACGTCGCACAGGCCATCGCCGGCAGAGCGGAGCGCAGCGGTGCCTTGGGCATCATGCTGGACGTGCTGATCGTCAGGGGTGCCAGAGCAGCGGTGATTGGCGCCGCGGTCGCCTGGCTCGCCTATATCTGGCGTGTCAGGGCCGCAGCCCTTGCCGGCAGCGAGACCGGCGCGCTCGTGATTTCAGGCCTGCTCAACAGCATCATCGTGCTCCTCGTTGCGGATCTGCTTTGGCAGCTGGCGAAAGCCTTGATCGCTTATCGGATGGAGCTTGCGCCAAAGGACGGGTCCAATGCCGACGACCTTGCCCGCAGCGGCCGGCTGCGCACATTGCTGCCGATATTCCGCAATGCGCTCGCCGTCTTGATCGGAGTCGTCAGCGTGCTGACAATCTTGTCTGGGCTCGGCGTGCAGATCGCACCGTTGATCGCCGGCGCGGGCATTTTCGGCGTGGCCATCGGCTTCGGCTCGCAGACACTGGTCAAGGACGTGCTGAGCGGCGTCTTCTATATGCTCGACGATGCCTTCCGCGTCGGCGAGTATATCCAGAGCGGCAGCTATAAGGGCACTGTTGAATCGTTCAGCCTGCGGTCGGTCAGGCTGCGGCATCACCGCGGTCCAATTTTCACCGTGCCGTTCGGCGAGCTCGGCGCCATCCAGAACATGAGCCGTGACTGGGTGATGGACAAGATGGCTCTCAGCATAACCTACGATTCTGACGTGGACCTCGCTCGCAGGCTCATCAAGAAGATCGGTCAGGAGCTGGCCGCGGATCCCGAGTTCGCGGCCGACACGATCGAGCCGCTGAAAATGCAAGGCGTCGACAGCTTTGGCGACTCCGGGATCGATCTCAGGATGAAGCTGATGACCAAGCCGGGAGGTCAGTTCGGCATCAAGCGGCGAGCGTTCATGATGATCAAGAAGGCATTCGACGAGAACGGCATCAAGCTCGCCGTTCCCACCGTGCATGTGGAGAGTGGCGGCGACAACGCGGCCGCCGCGCAGCAACTGCTCAAGATGAAGCAGGCTGCCGAGCTGGCGGCAAACTCCGGCACCTGACGGCACTCGGTCGGTCACGGCGCTGCAGCCCCATGGGGGCGAGGTGCTGGTAAGAGCCTTGGCTCAGCTACGGACGCAATCCCGGCGAATAGCGCGGGGTTGCAGTGTCACGAGCCGAGGCGATAGGCGAGTTGCGGACGAGACAGGCCGAGAAGACGTGACGCCGCCGCGGGATTTCCACCGGCCAGGTCAACGGCGGCTTGATAGACCGCGCGCTCCAAGTCCCTCAACGAAACCCTATTTCTTTCCATCAGCTCAATCACATGGCAGCCTGATGACGGTGGAATTGATCCAGGCTTCGGCGCATGCTTCACCAAGCAGGATGCCCACTGGTCGCTCGACATCACCTTCGTGATGGTGCGGGCGAAGAAAGAGCGGAGGGAGGCATGACGCGCAACTTCACCTACCAGGGCAGCAGCGCGCGCATCATCTTCGGCAACGGTGCGTCGATGCAAACCGCCGAGCACGTCGAGGCGCTGAACTGCCGCCGCGCCCTGGTGCTGTCGACGCCGCAGCAGGCGACGGACGCCGAGGCGCTGGCGGAACGGCTCGGTGCGCTTTGTGTCGGCACTTTCTCCGGCGCCACCATGCACACGCCGGTCGAGGTCACCGAACGCGCGGTCGCCGAGGCCGCCAAATTCAGAGCCGACTGTGTTGTGTCGCTCGGCGGCGGATCGACGACCGGGCTCGGCAAGGCGATCGCCTACCGCACCGACATCGCCCAGGTCGTCATCCCGACGACCTATGCCGGTTCGGAAGTGACGCCAATCCTCGGGCAGACCGAAGGCGGCGCCAAAACCACATTGCGCAGCCCCAAGGTGCTGCCCGAACTGGTGATCTACGATCCGGAGCTGACGCTTGGCCTGCCGGTCGGCATCAGCGTGACAAGCGGCCTCAACGCCATCGCGCATGCCGCCGAAGGCCTCTATGCCGAGGACCGCAACCCGATCACCTCGATGATGGCGACCGAGGGCATGCGCGCGCTGAAGGAAGCGTTGCCGGTGATCGTCGTCAGCCCTCGCGAAGCGGATGCACGCGCCAAGGCGCTCTACGGCGCATGGCTTTGCGGCACCGTGCTCGGGCAGGTCGCCATGGCGCTGCACCACAAGATCTGCCACACGCTGGGCGGCAGTTTCGACACGCCGCATGCCGAGACGCATGCGATCATGCTGCCGTACACGATCGGCTTCAACGCGGCTGCCGTGCCCGACCTGCTGCGGCCGGTGGCGGACATCTTCGGCGGCTCGCCCGGACAGGCATTCTACGATTTCGCCAAGACCATCGGCGCGCCGCAGGCACTGAAGGATTTCGGGTTGAAGGAGAGCGACCTCGACCGCGCGGCCGAGATCGCCACCAAAAGCCCCTACCCCAATCCGCGGCCATTCGATCGCGCGTCCATCCGCTCGCTGCTGCAGAGCGCATGGCAAGGAGACCGTCCGCCACATTGAGTTCTGTCGGGGGAGATGATTACCAGACGTGAATTGCTGAAGACCGCCGCCGCCACCGGCCTGCTCGCCGGCACAAGCGGGCTGCCATGCCGGCTCGTCGCGCGCCGGTGGCGAGGTCGTTGTCGATCGCGAAGAGGTCAAGGAATTTCCGCGCGATCCGAATTGAGGAGAAGTACGCCGGGAGCGCGCGCCGCTCAATCGCGGGCCCGCGGCAGCATCTTTTCGGCGAAGGCCTCGACCTCGCCCTGGCGAGGTTCCTTGCCGGTGTGCGTGAGCAGGTAGGCCGGCGTCAGGAAGAGACGGTTGCTGACCGGCTCGACGATCTCCAGCGAGTAATAGCCGATCTGCGTGAAGTACAGCACGCGCGCCCGCACGAAGGCTTCCGTGTCCGCGTAACCGTGCCGCAAAAACATCGCCCGGATGGCGTCGACCCGCGCGTCGTCCTCCTCGGTCACGATCCGATGCACTTCGGCCGACTGGCGCGACCAGGCGCGCACGGCGAAATCCAGCCGCGGATTGAACAGCGATTCATCCAGCCAGCACTCGAAGACATTGAGCACGGCCTGCGTTATCGACGCGGCGGCCCGCCCGGCCTGCTCGACGATGAAACGGGTGTTGTTGTTGCGCCAAAAATCTAGAAGTTGATCCAGCAGGTCCTGGCGGCTCTTGAAATACCAGTAGAAGCTCGAGCGGGAGACGTTCAACTTCTGCCCGAGCGCAAGCACGCGCACCGCCTCGACGCCCTCGGAAATCAGCGTCTCCAGCGCGAGCTTCATCCAGTCATCGCGCGTCACCTTGGTGTTTCCGGTCAGACCGGACCGTCGCACGACTTCATCAGCACTGGAATCGGAAAGCATAGCGAACCGGCCAAGGTTTAGACGCCGGCTAGATAGACGCGAAACCGTGCCACTACAATGCTGATGAGTTTTTGAGCCATTCCCAGAGGTAAGGCGCCAAACCGCGATCGACGTGGAGTCGGGTCCGGTCAGGGCTGCCGAACCGGTAGAACAAGACGTTGACGCCGGCAAAAAGCACCGAGGCCGAGCGGCTTGCCTGGCCCGGATCGAACGCCGTGCCCCTGGCAACGAGACTGGCCAGGCCCGGCCCCTCGAGCTCGAACAGGTGCAACCCGGCATCCATGACCGAGACCGCGAAGCCGGCCGCATGCCAGCCGGCCGCAATGGGGAATGGCCGTTCGCCGACGGCAAGGATGCGATCGCGCGCAATGCGCACCACGTAGCTGTCGCCGCTCGCAACCGCGCCGGCTCCGACGCCCTCGCCCGCGAGGCCCGAAGCTTTCGCCCAGGCCGTCAGGTTGCCGCTGACCAGGAGCTGGCTCATCCCGCACAGCGTTCGCACACCGACGCCCTCCTCGTTCAGCGTCGTTGTGGCCCAGTCGGGCGCTGCCGGCCATTTTTCGGCAAGGTTACGCATGCAGGCGGCTCCCTTCCGGATCGAAGGCGCAGGGCGCCACTATGGTGGCCTGCCGCACGACGCCGAGATGTTGAACGTCGATCGTCTCCCCGTGTCGCGCGGCACCGCGTTCGATGAGCGCCAGGGCGACCGGGCGCCCCAGGGTCGGGCTTTGATAGCTGGAGGTGACGAAGCCGATGCTTCTGAGGCGGCCCCCGCTTTTCTCCACGCCATGCGCGCCGGTCGCCAGCGGCGCCTCGCCGTCGCGGACAGCAAGGCCGACGAGCTGATTGCGATCGGTTCGGTTCGCCGCTTCGGTGAAAAGCGAGCGCCGGCCGACGAACTCACCTTTGCGTTTGGTGCGCGGTCCCGCCACGCCCAGGTCATGCGGCATGATGTTGCCGTCGGTGTCCTTGCCGATAACGATGTAGCCCTTCTCGGCGCGCAGGATCATCAGGGATTCCAGCCCGAGCAACACAGCGTCGAACGCGCGACCCTCCTGCCGCATCCTTGCCCACAGCGCCTCGGCCCGATCGGCGCGGATGGAGACTTCGTAGCTTCGATCGCCGGTGAAGGAGACCCGGACGATACGCACCTCGTCGCCGGCAAAGCGGCCGGCCGCGACCGCCATATGCGGCAGGCTGGCATCGTCCAGCGCGGCACCGAGATCGAGCGCCTCCATCAGCCGGCGCGCGTTCGGACCCGAAACGGTCAAGGTGGCGTATTGCGCGGTGGCGTTGTGGATATAGATGGCATCGCGGCCGAAACGATCCTGCCGCCACTCTTCGAGCCGGGCATGGACGGCGGCGACATGCGACGACGAGCAGGAGACGATGAAGCGGTGTTCGTCCAGTCGAACCAGCACGCCGTCGTCGAAGACGACGCCATTTTCCGACAGCATGAAACCGTAGCGGCAATGGCCTGGCTTCAAGGTCGACATGGTGTTGTAATAGATGAAGTCGACGAATTCGGCCGCGCGCGGGCCGATGACCTCGATCTTGCCGAGCGTCGAGCCGTCGAAGAGCGCGACGGACTGCCGGGCGCGCCGCGCCTCCTCCTGGATCGCGGCTCCGGCTTCGCCGCTTCCGTAGAAGGCCGGCCTCAGCCAGCCGCCATATTCCTGGAACACGCCACCCGCGGAGCGATGCTGCGCTTCTAGCGGCAGGCGGCGAACCGGAGCGTGCTTGCTGCCGCGGCGCGCTCCCGCCAGGCTGGCAAACGGCACCGGCGTGAATGGCGGCCGGTAGGTCGTGGTGCAGACCTCGGAGATGGCGCGGCCGGTGACATCGGCCAGCAGCGCGAGACCGTTCAGGTTCGACGTCTTGCCCTGGTCGGTCGCCATGCCGAGCGTCGTGTAGCGCTTCAGGTGCTCGACGGAGACGAAATTCTCCCGCGCTGCAAGCTCGACGTCCTTGGCGGTGACGTCGCTCTGGTAGTCGATCCAGACGCGGCCCTTGGCCTTGGGCTTCGGCCACAAGCCGACAACACCCAGCGTTGCTTCCGCTCCCGTGCCGCGGGGAGCCGGCGAAGACGAGGAGCCGAACGCATCGAGCGCCGCCACGCCGCCGGCCAAGGTCTCGGAAAGCGACACCGTGCCGGCCATGGCGCCGGCCACGCCGATGCCGTCCACAGCCGCCCCCGGAACGAAGGCCGCCAGTTGATCGCTCCAGGCAAGCTTGCCCTTTGCCTGCGAGAACAGGTGCACGGTGGGCGTCCAGCCGCCGGAGACGAGCACGCAATCGGCCGCCAGACGCGTGCCGTCATCGAGCAGGACGCCCTGGACGGCATCGTGCCCGCGCGCGGCTGCCACCAAACGCCCCGCCAGGACGCGAACACCGGTCCTTGCCTGCGCGCGGCGCTCGCGCCGGCAATCGACCACCGTTACCGAGGCGCCGTCCGCGGCGAGCGCCGAAGCCGGCTCGTAGGCGCTGTCGTTGTTGGTCGCGACCACGATCTGCCGGCCGACAAGCACGCCATGCCGGCGCAGATAGGCAAGTGCGGCGTCGGCGGAGAGTATGCCCGGTAGATCGTTGTTGGCGAACGGAACCGGCCGTTCGATCGCCCCCGTTGCCAGCACGATGCGGCGCGGGCGCACGCGCCACAGCGTGTCGGGCCGGCCGTCGCGATGCCGCTGGTTGAGCGCGACCAGATTGTGATCGTAGAGGCCGAAGGCGGTCGTTTCCGTGAGCACGATATGGCCGCCGCTCTTCAGCTTGGCCACGATCGCATTGGCCCATTCGGTGCCCTCCACACCATCGATTTCGCCCGCGCGGTGGCGCAGCGATCCGCCGGGATGCGTCCGGTCATCGACGAGAACCACCGAGTGTCCGGCCGCCGCAGCGCCGGCGGCCGCGGCGAGGCCCGCCGGTCCGGCGCCGACCACCAGAACGTCGCAGTGATGGTTGATCTGGTCCGCGACCCGGCGCGGCTTCCAATCGCGGTCGACGACACCAAGTCCCGCCATGGCGCGGATGCGCGGCTCGAACAGATGCCAGTCCGGCCACATGAAGGTCTTGTAGTAGAAGGCAGCGGGCAGGAAGCGGGCAAAACGGTCGAGCACCGCATTACGGTCGGCCATGGCCGTCGGCGACGCGTTGACGCTCCTCACCACGATGCCGTCGCTCGCCGGCACGGTCGTCGCCCGCGCATTCGGCACGCGGCCGTCGGCGCTCTCGACATCGACCAGCGCGTTGGGCTCCTCTGCGCCGGAGCCCCAGATGCCGCGCGGCCGGTGATATTTGAAACTGCGGCCGACGACCGACTGGCCGCTCGCCAGCAACGCGGAGGCGATCGTGTCGCCGGCAAAACCCTCGACGCGCCTGCCGTCGAAGGTGAAGGTCAGCGGGCCGGCGCGGTCGATGTCGCTGCCGCCATCGGCGAGACGGAACGCTCTCATGCGCCGTGCTCCGTTTCGCCGAGCATGGAGGAACCCGAGACCTCGTGGTTGACGCTGTCGCGGCTCATCGCGAAGAACTCGCCACAGGTCAGGTGCATCCAGATCTCGCGGGTCGGCCCCTTCGGATTGTCGCGCATGTGGAGATAGCCGGCCCAGCGCTCGGCCCTGACATCGCCGTCGGGCCTCAGATTGCCGGCCTCGCCGCCATAGTGAAATTCGCTTTCTTCGCGCGGCCCGCAGAATGGGCAGGGAAAGAGCTGCATCTTTTTCTACACCTTCAATGGGCAATGCCGGAGCCGGCGGCCTCGTCGATCAGCCGGCCGCGGTCGAAGCGGTCGAGATCGAAAGGCCGGCTGATGTCGTGGTGCTGGCCGGTCGCAAGCAGATGGGCAAGCAGCGTGCCGCCGGCCGGGATCGCCTTGAAGCCGCCGGTGCCCCAGCCGCAATTGAGGAAGAGGCCGGGCAGCGGCGATTCACCGATGATGGGCGAGGAGTCCGGGACGACATCGACGATGCCGGCCCATTGCCGCATCATCTTGAGCTGGCCGAAGATCGGGTACATGTCGAGCATGCCGGCGATCACGCCTTCCAGCACCGGCAGGTTACCGCGCTGGCCGTAGGACGGGATGCGGTCGAGCGCGCCGCCGATGACCAGTTCGCCCTTGTCCGACTGGCTGACATAGACGCCGGTGTCCGGCGAGATCACCACCGTGTCGAGGATCGGCTTGACCGGCTCGGACACGCAGGCCTGCAGCGCGTAGGAATTGACCGGCAGCCGGAACCCCGCCTTCGCCGCCAGCACCGACGAATGGCCGGCCACCGCCATCCCGGTACGCTCGGCGCGGATTTCGCCGCGCGAGGTGACGACGCCGCGGCAGCGCCCGTTCTCGATGATGAAGTCGGAAATCTCGCAGTTCTGGATAATGTCGACGCCAAGACGGCTTGCCGCGCGCGCGTAGCCCCAGGCAACGGCGTCGTGGCGGGCGGTGCCGCCGCTCGGCTGCCAGGTACCGCCATAGACCGGGTAACGGGCGTCCGGGCTGAAATGGTAGATCGGCACGACGCGGCGCACGTCCTCGACCGAGAACAATTCGCAGTCGATGCCGTTGATCTGGATTGCGTTGACGGAGCGCGCGGCGGTTTCCATTGCCGCTTCGCTGTGCGCGAGGGTGAGGATGCCGCGCGCGGAAAACATCACATTGTAGTTCAAATCCCTCGACAGCGTCTTGTAGAGGCTGTGCGCCAGCCCGTAGATCGCCGCGCTTTCGGGGTAGAAGTAGTTGGAGCGCACCACGGTGGTGTTGCGGCCGGTGTTGCCGCCGCCGATCCAGCCCTTCTCCAGCAAGGCCACTTTGGCGAGGCCGTGGTTCTTGGCGAGATAGTAGGCCGTGGCGAGGCCGTGGCCGCCGCCGCCGACGATGATGGCGTCATAGCGCGGCTTCGGATCGGGCGAGCGCCAGGCCTTTTCCCAGCCGGTCTGGCCGGCGATGCCTTCCTTGAAGAGCGAAAGCGCGGAATAGTGTCTTGTCATGAACTCAAGCCCGCATCATCACGCGACCGATCCCTGCAACGGTGCGAAGGAACGTCGAGACGCCCATATCGGTGGCGCAATATCGAACTGACTCAATCGACTGGCCCCCTCGAAAATCCATGACCCATTCCGTTCCCGCCGCGGATCGACGAAGGCCCATCAACGTTCGCGCGGCGCGAACTTAGCTTGAATGGACACCTGTGTCCATTAGGTGCGGACATAATCCGCAATCCCCTGCGGCCGCTACGAATGACGGGCCGAGACGCGCTCGACGGCTGCCGATCACCGCGCCTGCGACACCAGCGGCTGCATCGTCTTCAGCATGGCGACGAGCTGGCTCTGCTGGTGGGTGCCGGTTTTCTGGAAGACGCGCTCGAGATAGGTGCGGGCGGACTTGACGGTGACGCCGTGCCGGCTCGCGGACTGAGCCAGCGTGAGGCCGGCCGCCAGATCGGTTGCAAGCCGCGCTTCCGCCGGCGTCAGGTCGAACAAGGCGTTGAGAAGGCTCGCCGACGGCACAAGCGCGCTGGGTTTGACCGGCGTCGCCATCACCAGCATGTCGGCGTTGCCGAAGATGTCGTGCGCGGCGCGCCGCAGCGGCAGGAGGTGGATGACGAAGGGAGCCTCGTCGCCGATCTTCGGCACGGGGATGGACCCGACCGCATTTCCGGACCGGCTCATACCGGTGACGGCCTCCTGAAACAGCCGGTTGGCGTCACGGTCGGCGATCGCCAGTCCGCCATGGGCCACAGGCAGGAACGCCGCGTCCAGCCGGTCGAGGTGCGGGTTCGTCGCCACGACCCGCCCGTTCGACGAAAGCACGGCGGCCGGCAGGCCGAGCAGGTTGAGCGCCGAGGCCGTCGCTTCCGCGCGCTCGACCCTCAATCGCCCGGCCACCAGGCTGGCCCTGGCCAGATGAGGCCTCAGCCCATCGAGCCGATCGACCTCGCCATGCTCGTAACCGCCATCTTTGATCCACTTCTGGAACACGAATGTCGCGAGCTCGCCGGTCGGCATGGGAATGGCGGTGCACAGATGGGCGCCGATACCGAATTGCCTCAGCATGATGCGGGCCGGGTCCCGCTCGATCTCCTGCTGGCTCATGAAGTCGTCGACGCGCACGAAGCTTGCCGGCTGCAGACTGCACATCTTCTGGACACTGTCGCAGAATTTCCAGAAATCGCCCTTGACGAACTCGTCGAACAACGCCCGCAGATTGTCCAGCGTCGTTCCGCGCGGCGGGCTGTCATCGCTGAAGAAGAAAACCTGCGCGCTGGCCGAGTTCGACAGCTCGCTCGCCTTCTGGAGCACGTGGTTCCACCGCTCTGGAACGAAGGCAGCCTCGTAGATGAGTTCAATCAGGTCGATCATGATTGCCGTGGGGATCGATATGAGCGCGAAGGTGCAGACAGCGGCCAGTATCTGTCGCCGGCGTCGCGATCTCAAGCCGGAGCGCCGCATGAGCGCGGTACTGGGCCTCGGCGATGAAATGCATTTGCGCGCATCGGGCCGATGGCGGATTTCATTTGCTTGGTGATCCCCCTTCGATAGGGCAAACTGCCTGCCGGGCTGTCAGGAGGAGAAATGAGAGCACGCGCAGCGACGGTCGGAGACCTCGAGGATGTTTTCCGCAGCCTGTCCAAGCGAATGTCGGACGAGTACCTGGCGGCCGGCAAGGACAGCAAAGCCGCCTACGACAATCTGATGATGAACCTGAAGGAAGGCCGGGCGCATGCGCTGGTCGAGGACGACAAGGCCGTCGCCATTGTCGCCTGGCATGAGCACGGCGACGCGGCCGACACGTTTTTTGCGGCACAGGAGGATTTCTTCAGAGCGGCAACCGTTCGCTTCTGCAGGCGTCACATCCGCCATATCCAGGCACTCGCCGGCAACCTGCCCGTACACTCGCGCAGCTGGCTCCATGGACCGGACGTCGCAAAATGGTTCCGGGTCATCGGCTATGTCGACCAAGGGCGGCTGAGCGGCGCTACCCTGTTCGAGCTGCCGCCAGCGCCCAATGGCTGAGACCGGTTATTCCCGCGGCGGCTTGCACCGCACACGAATTGGCGGGATGGTATGGAAGGCAGCCGGGGGCGCTGGCACGCCGGAGGTTGATGGCTGCTGGAAATCGAAATGGTGCGCGCTTGTTTGGCCTTCGTCGCCCTTGTTGCCCTGATGGGGCCGACAGACGCAGGCGAGCGGCTGGTTCATCTCATCGACAATTCCGGTCTTGCGGCAGCCTACTTGGGTGAATCCGACCTTGTGACCGCCTATACAACCGGGATGGCCCGCTACCGTCTTCAGCTCATGGCGCGCACCGGCACGGGCAACCTCGCCGCTCCTCTCGAACCCCTGACTTTGCGGCCGGAATTTCGCCAGCGGACATGGCGCTCCGCCGATGGCAGCCTGCTGCAAGGCTTCGCCGGCAAGGGCGGCTTCCGCCTGACCGTCGGCAACTGCCTTGCCCGCATTTGTGCGGCCAGCGAATGCAGCGAGGCCGGCTGGCCGGTCTATGCCTGCAGCGACGGCCGCAAGCGCAAGATGTCGGTCGAGAGCTTCGTGGCGGCAACCTTCGACGGCATTCCCTACCGGCGGCTGAGCGCTCCGCCGGAACCATGACGCCGCAACGCGTCGACTGCCCTGCTCGCTTCAACGTCACCGAAACGCCTGCGTGGCGCGCGGAAGGTTCTGGCGCGAAGCCAGCAAGATCATGATTGCGCGTCACGATCCCGCTACTGCTCCAGCATGCCAATTTTCGAAATCCTTCTCGATTCCCGGCCAACTAGAGCAATTCCAGGAAAAGCGATCAGCGATTCTGCGAAAGCTGAACGCTCCGGGTGTGAAGCTGTCAGGTTGCGCACGCGCCGCGCCGCATGGCATCTGTCGGCCGATGACACGCAAGCCCGCACGACAGCTCCCCGAACCGCCGCGACGACCGCTCGCGGGGAAAGTCAGTCTCACCCGGGCGCTGTCGAAGCTTGGATTCTGCTCTCGCAAGCAGGCCGAACTGATGATCGCCGAGGGGCGCGTGCGCGTTGCCGGCAAGGTAGCGCGCGACCCGTCGCTGCGTGTCGATCCCGACCGCGATCGCATCACAGTCGATGGCGCGCAGGTCGCCGCGGAACGGAAAATCTACCTGATGGTCAACAAGCCGCGCGGGCTGGTCACCACGCGCGACGATCCTGAAGGGCGAGGCACCGTCTATGACTGCCTTGCCGATCTCGAGCTGCCTTTCGTGTCGCCGATCGGCCGCCTCGACAAGGCGAGCGAAGGCCTGCTTTTGATGACCAACGACACGCGCTGGGCGAACGCGCTGCTCGACCCGGCCTCGCATGTCGCCAAGACCTACCATGTGCAGATCGCTTCCGCCCCTGAGGAGGCGATGCTGGGGCGGTTCCGCCAGGGAGCTGTCGTCGATGGCGAACTGCTGACCGCAAGCTCGATCGAGCTCTTGCGCAGCGGCGGGCGCACGGCGTGGCTGGAGATCGTGCTCGACGAGGGCCGCAACCGCCAGATCCGCCGCCTGCTCGGCGCCTTCGACATCGAGGTGCTGAGACTGGTCCGCGTCGCGATCGGGCGCTTGCAGCTCGGCGATCTGGCGAAGGGCAAGGCGCGGCATCTGACCGCCGAGGAATTGGCGAACCTTGCCTAGTGACCTCGGTGTGGAATTACCGTTGGTTCCAGCGGCGAACGACCGGCTCGGTCAGGTCGTGCTCGTAGCCGAGGACGCTGAGGCTTGCGGTATCGAGCACGAAATGCGCGCCGCCCTCGGGAGGAAGGGTGACCCAGCGCGCGGCAAGCACGCGCAGGAAATGCGCGCTGGAAAAGATCAGCACATTGCCGGCGACGGCGCGGAGTCCGGCGATGATGGCATCGGCCCTGGCGCCGACATCGACAGCCTGCTCGCCGCCCGGGCAGCCGTCGCGAAACACGTTCCAGCCGGGACGTCCGGCGACGATCTCCTTCGTCGTCACGCCTTCATAGGCGCCGTAGTCCCATTCCTGCAGGTCGGCTTTCTTCACCACGCGCTCGCCGAAGCCGGCAAGCCGGCAGGTGTCGAAGGCGCGTTGCGACGGGCTCGACCAGACGGCCTCGAAGGTCAGGCCCTTGAGGCGCTCCGCCACGCCGCGCGCGGCCTCCTCGCCTTTCGCGGTCAGCGGAATGTCGGTGCGGCCGGTATGCTTGCCGGACGCGCTCCATTGCGTCTCGCCATGGCGGACGAGGTAGATTTCGGGAAACGCGCTGCTCATGGACCGCCCTCACGGTTGACTGCTCGGCCGGGAATCCGGCGCGCGCAGCCTATGCGGCGGCCGACAAAAAGAACAGGCCACGGCTTAGCCGTGGCCTGCATAGCTTGGGAGGATGCCTTCTTTTTGTCGCGCAATTCCGGACCAAAACCGCTGGGCGGTTTCGCGGAATTGTTTTGATCACTCCGCGGGCTGGAGACCGCCCGACAGCGCCAGGTCTGCCTCTTCCGGCAGCTGGCCGGCCATGGCGGCGGCGAACTGCTTCTGGTCGAGCTCGCCTTCCCAGCGCGCCACGACGATGGTCGCAACCGCGTTGCCGACGAAGTTGGTGAGCGCGCGGCATTCCGACATGAAGCGGTCGACGCCGAGGATCAGCGCCATGCCGGCGACCGGCACCGAAGGCACGACCGAGAGCGTGGCGGCCAACGTGATGAAGCCGGCGCCGGTGATGCCGGCCGCACCCTTGGAGCTCAGCATGGCGACGAGCAAAAGCAGGATCTGGTCGCCGAAGGTGAGCGGCGTGTCGGTGGCCTGGGCGATGAAGAGCGCAGCCAGCGTCATGTAGATGTTGGTGCCGTCGAGATTGAAGGAATAGCCGGTCGGGATGACCAGGCCGACCACCGAGCGGTTGCAGCCGGCGCGTTCCATCTTGGCCATAAGGCCCGGAAGCGCAGCCTCCGACGACGAGGTGCCGAGCACCAGCAGCAGCTCTTCCTTGATGTAGCGGATCAGCGCCAGGATGGAGAAGCCGTTGTACCATGCGACCGCGCCCAGCACGACCAGCACAAAAAGCAGCGACGTCAGGTAGAAGGTGCCGATGAGGAAGGCGAGGTTGGCGATCGTGCCGATGCCGTATTTGCCGACGGTGAAGGCCATGGCGCCGAAAGCGCCGATCGGAGCCGCCTTCATCAGGATGGCGACAAGGCGGAAGATCGGCGCGGTCAGCGCCTGCAGGAAATCGACGACCGGGCGGCCGCGTTCGCCGACCAGCGCCAGCGCCACGCCGAACAGCACCGAGAAGAACAGCACCTGCAGGATATCGCCCTGCGCGAAGGCGCCGGTGATGGTGTCGGGGATGATGTTCATCAGGAAGCCGACGATGGTCGTGTCGTGCGCCTTCTCGGTGAAGGTCGAGATCTTCGAGGCGTCGAGCGTCGCCGGATTGATGTGCATGCCGGCGCCGGGCTGGACCACGTTGGAGACGACGAGGCCGACGACGAGCGCCAGCGTCGAGAAGACGAGGAAATAGATCATCGCCTTGCCGGCGACGCGGCCGACCTTATGCAGGTCGGAGACGCCGGCGATGCCGGTCGCGACGGTGAGGAAGATCACCGGCGCGATCACCATCTTGACCAGCTTGATGAAGGCGTCGCCAAGCGGCTTCAACGAGGCGCCGATGTCGGGATAGAAATGGCCGAGCAGGATGCCGGCCGCGATGGCCGCCAGGACCTGCACGTAGAGATGCCGGTAAAAGGGTATTTTGCCGCGCGGTTCCGCGGCGGCGATTGCCGTCTGCATCGTATCCTCCATTCAGCCCCGATCGAGAAACTCGACCTCCCGGGGCGGTTGACCTCCACAGCCTCGCGGCTGCTGCGGATTCATCTGCAACCGACGTGCCAGATTCCGTTTCGACGCTCCAATTATTGATTCTGCTGATTTTTTTGGCCTGGCGATCGGTATTTTTCGCGCCCGCCGTGCGGCGACCCGCATAGGTCGAATTGTGCTTTGTGCGAAATCATGCACAAATGCGGCATGCTGCAACGCCCTGCCGCTGCCTTATCCCCGACGCCCGAGTTGCTTGCCGGGCGGGCGCGGCGCGCCTGGCTCCTGTTTGCGGCAGTGGCGCTCGCGATTGTCGCTGCAGCGCTCTACGGCGCCGGGCTCTACGGCCGCTCGACCGAGGTCGAGGCGCTGGCGGCGCAAGGGCGCACGGATGCCAATCTCAAGGTCGCGCTGCTGCGCGCGGTGCTGGAGAATCCGCGCGCACTGCCGCTGCTCCTGTCCGAAGACCAGCAGGTGCGTGACGCGCTGACCGAGCACAGCCCCGCCTCCATCGACGTGCTCAACCGCAAGCTCGAAGGGCTGGTTTCCGGCACCAAGGCCTCGGTGCTTTACGTCACCGGCACCGACGGCTTGGCGATCGCTTCGAGCAACTGGCGCGAGCCGGTGAGCTTCGTCGGCAGCGACTACAGTTTTCGCGCCTATTTTTCCGGAGCGATGCAAGCGGGCACCGCCGAATATTTCGCGCTCGGCAATGTCAGCAAGCGTCCGGGCCTCTACATTTCGCGCCGCGTCGACGGCGCTTCCGCACCCCTCGGCGTCGTCGTCGTCAAGATGGAATTCGACCAGCTCGAGGCCGACTGGCACGAGGCGAACCGTCCGGCCTATGTCAGCGACGAGCACGGCGTGGTGCTGATCACCAGCGTGCCCTCCTGGCGCTTCATGACAACGGCGCCGCTGGCCGCCCCGGTGCTGGCCGGCATCCGCGCCAGCCAGCAGTTCGCCGAAGCGCCGCTGGTGCCCTTGCCGATCACCAAGCCACAAGCGCTCAGTGCCGATGTCGCGCTTGTCCACGCCATCACGCCGGGCGGCAGCGACGCGGAATATCTGCGGCTGTCCACGGCCGTGCCTTCGACGCCTTGGCGGCTCGACTATCTCGTCCCCGCGGAAGCGCCGATCGCCTCGGCGCAGCGCGAGATGCGGCTCCTGGCGCTCGGCGTCCTCGTTCCGCTACTCGCCCTAGCCGCCTATCTGTTGTGGCGCAGGCAGTCCGCCCAGATGCGCATCGCCGCCGAGCAGGCGGCGCGCGCCGAGCTCGAGCGCCGTGTTGTCGAGCGCACGCGGGACCTCAGCCTCGCACGCGACCGGCTGCAGGCCGAGATCGCCGACCATCGCAGCACCGAGGCGAAGCTGCAGGTCATGCAGCAGGAGCTGGTGCAGGCGAACCGCCTTGCGACCCTCGGTCAGGTCGCCGCCGGCGTCGCGCATGAGATCAACCAGCCGGTGGCGACCATCCGCGCCTATGCCGACAACGCGCGCGTCTTCCTGGAGCGCAAGCAGACGGCGCCGGCCGAGGAAAACCTCGGCGCCATTGCCGCGCTGACGGAGCGCATCGGCTCGATCACCGAAGAGCTGAAAGCCTTCGCCCGCAAGGGCCGCACCGCGGCCGAGCCGGTCGAATTGCGCGGCGTCATCGAAGGCGCGGTCGTATTGCTCAGAAGCCGCTTCGCTGGCCGGCTGGAGGCGCTGGCGATCACGCTGCCGCCGCCGGCGCTGAAAGTAATGGGCAGCCGGCTGCGGCTGGAACAGGTGCTGATCAACCTGTTCCAGAACGCGCTGGAAGCGCTGGAAGGCCGCGACGACGCGCGGGTCGAGGTATCCGCCGCGGAAACCGCCGACGGCGTTGCGCTGATCGTGTCCGACAACGGACCGGGCATTCCGCCGGCGATCCTGAAATCGCTGTTCACCCCGTTCAACACCTCGAAGGAAAGGGGGCTCGGGCTTGGCCTCGTCATCTCGAAGGATATCGTCGCCGACTATGGCGGACGCATCGAGGTGGCGAGCAGCGAGAGCGGCACCCGCTTCACCATCCATCTCTCGAAGGCCGACCCGACATGACCAACGGCAATCCGGTCATCCTGATCGATGACGACGGCGACCTGCTCAAGGCGACGAAACAGACGCTGGAGCTCGCCGGTTTTGCCGTGTCCGCCTATGCCTCGGCAAGCGAGGCACTTGCGGGCCTCGATGCCGGCTTCGCCGGCGTGGTGGTGTCGGACATCCGCATGCCCGAAATGGATGGCCTGCAGCTCTTCGACCGCGTGGTCGATCTCGACCCGGACATCCCCGTCATCCTCGTCACCGGGCACGGCGACATCGCCATGGCGGTCAAGGCGATCAAGGATGGCGCCTATGATTTCATCACCAAGCCTTTCGCCGCCGACCGGCTGGCGCAAAGTGTATGGCGCGCGGCGGAGAAGCGCCGGCTGGTGATGGAGAACCGCGCCCTGCGCGAAGCGGCCGAGCAGGCGCAGGAGGGTTTGCCGCTGATCGGCCAGACGCCGGCGATGGAGCGGCTGCGCCGCACGCTCAGACAGATCGCCGACACCGATGTCGACGTGCTGGTGACAGGCGAGACCGGCTCCGGCAAGGAAGTGGTGGCGAGCCTGCTGCACCGCTGGAGCCGCCGCGCCCAGGGCAATTTCGTGGCGCTCAATTGCGGCACGCTGCCGGAGACCGTGATCGAGAGCGAGTTGTTCGGCCATGAGGCCGGCGCCTTCACCGGCGCGCAGAAGAAGCGCGTCGGCCGCATCGAGCATTCGAGCGGCGGCACGCTGTTCCTCGACGAGATCGAAAGCATGCCTGCCTCGACGCAGGTGCAGATGCTGCGGGTGCTGGAAATGCGCGAGGTGACGCCGCTTGGCACCAACGAGGTCCGGCCGGTCGACCTGCGCGTCGTTGCCGCCGCCAAGGTCGATCTCGGCGACGCGAGCCAGCGCGGCGCCTTCCGCGAGGACCTCTACTATCGGCTCAACGTGGTGACGCTTTCGATCCCGCCGCTGCGCGAGCGCCGGGACGACGTGCCGCTGCTGTTCGGTTATTTCGCAGAGCGCGCCGCGGCCCGCTTCCACCGCCCTGTGCCCGCGGTTCCGTTCGCGGTCCAGCGACATCTCAGAGAGCATGACTGGCCCGGCAATGTCCGCGAGCTCGCGCATTTCGCCGAGCGCTTCGTCCTCGGATTGGAGGAGACCGGCGGCAGCCCTTCGCCTCAGCCGGCCGATTCGGACGCCGCCCTGCCCCTGCCGGAACGGCTCGAGCGCTACGAGGCCGAGATCATCCGCGAGACACTTGGCCGCAACGACGGCGACGTCCGGCGCACGATCGAGGCGCTCGGCATCCCGCGCAAGACCTTCTACGACAAGCTGCAGCGGCACGGCATCGTGCGCAGCGATTTTTCCAGGTAGATCAAGCTTGTGGAACCCGATCCAACCCCAGACCGTTGAGCCTGTCCAGGAAACCGTGGCACGTCGGCACCAGCCGTGCGGCGAACGCATGAGCGCGATGGCGTTGCCGGTTGCACTTGGCAAGCGTTGATGGTTTGTTGCCGCTCAGCGGAGAACGAATGATGCGCGAATCCCTCGGTCAAGACGAATACGGCTCGGCCAGCCCCTTCGATCCGGACGACCTGCCGAATCTCAACGCCATGGGGCCGGCGATGGGCAGCGGCAACGATTTCGAGAAATACGCCGTCGCCGTCATCATCGTGTTCGGCGCGCTGATCATCGGCGGCCTGATGGCCGCGTCGATGGCTTTCGGTCACCGCAACGGCTTCCTATTCGCGCTCGGCGGCGCCACCGCCGCCTGGATTTCCGGCAATGCGCTGCTGCTCGACCGGCCGCGCATCTATGCGCTGTTCGTCGGCATCGCAGCCGTGCTGCTCATCGCCTCGACCATCACGCTGGTCGCGTAATTTCATCTGAGCCTGAGCACGATCTTTTCCAGAAACCGGTCCGCCCTTTTTCCGGACGGAAAGCCGCGCACACCTTTCCTGGAATTGCTTGAGAGCGGTTCAGCGATTCATAGAATCGCCGAACCGCCCTAAGTATTTGTTTTTATGCAATTCCCGACGGAAAGCCGCGCACACCTTTCCTGGAATTGCTTTAGTAGCCCAGCGCCTCGCCGGAAGCGGCGCGGCTGTCGATGGCGCCGTTGTAGCGTGCGCCGCCGCCTTTCTCGATCTCCGCAAGGCTCTTGCCGCCGACCAGTATGCCGGCCGCCTGGCCCCAGGTCTGGTCGCTGAGATCGAGGTGATAGCCCATGCCGGCGAGCAGCCTTTCGGTGTCGGGCGAAAGCCCGAACGGTTCGACATAGACGGTATCGGGCAGCCACTGATGGTGGATGCGCGGCGCGTCGATCGCCTCCTGGATGTTCATGCCGTGGTCGACGACGTTGACGATCGCCTCCAGAGTGATGGTGATGATGCGCGAGCCGCCCGGGCTGCCGATGACCATGAACGGCTTGCCGTCCTTGGTGACCACGGTCGGGCTCATCGAGGATAAAGGCGTCTTCTTCGGCTGGATGGCATTGGCCTCGCCCTGGACCAGCCCGTAGAGGTTGGGCACGCCGGGCTTCTGGGTGAAATCGTCCATCTCGTTGTTGAGCAGGATGCCGGTGCCGTCGGCGACGACGCCGGCGCCGAAGGAGCCGTTCAACGTATAGGTGACGGCGACCGCGTTGCCGTCCTTGTCGATGATCGAATAGTGCGTTGTCTCCTTCGACTCGCCGAAACCTTTCGGCATCAGGTCTTTCGAGACGCCGGCACGGAACGGATCGACCTTGTCGCGGATGTCCTTGGCGTAGCCCTTGTCGAGAAGCTTCGAGACCGGATTGTCGACGAAATCCGGATCGCCCAGCGCCGAGTTGCGGTCGACATAGGCATGACGCATGGCCTCGATCATGACATGGACCGTCTCGGCCGAGCCGGCGCCGAGATAGGACAGCGGATAGCCCTCGAGCACGTTCAGGATCTCGCAGATGATGACGCCGCCCGAGCTCGGCGGCGGCGAGGAGATGATCTCGTAGCCGCGATAGGAGCAGGTCACCGGCTTCAGCTCGCGCACCGCGTACTGCTCGAAATCACCCTTGGCGAGGATGCCGGCCTTGGCGCCGCTTGCCTTGACGATGGCGTCGGCAATGGCGCCTTTGTAGAAGGCGTCCGGGCCTTTTTCCGAGATCGCCGCAAGCGAGGCGGCGAGGTCCGGCTGGACGAGCCGCTCGCCAATCCCGTACGACTTGCCGTCGGGCTTGAGGAAGATGGCGGCCGCGGCCGGATCCTTCGCCAGCCGCGCCGCGCCGCCGGCAAAGGAAGCGGCGTCGCCCTGGTTGAGGACGAAGCCGTCCTTGGCGTAGGCGACGGCCGGGGCCATCAGATCCTGCCTGGACAAGGTGCCGTATTTCTCGCGCGCCATCTCGAAGCCGGCCACCGAGCCCGGCACGCCGACTGCCAGATAGCCGTCGAGGCTGGCGCCCTTGATCGGCTTGCCGTCCTTGTCGAGATACATGGTCTTGGTTGCCGCAAGCGGCGCGCGCTCGCGGAAATCGATGAAGGTCGAGCGGCCGTCCTTCAAGCGGATGGTCATGAAGCCGCCGCCGCCGATATTGCCGGCGTTGGGGTAGACGACGGCGAGCGCATAACCGACGGCGACAGCCGCATCGACGGCGTTGCCGCCCTTCTTCAGCACCTCGACGCCGACCTCCGTCGCGAGATGCTGGGCGGTCACCACCATGCCATGCTCGCCCTTGGCGGGCGCTGGCGAGGCAGCGAAGACGGCTGCCGATGGCAAGAAGGCGAGCGTGAGCGAAAGACTGACGGCGATCAGCGTCCGGCGGGTGAGATGCATGGCGGGGACTCCTGGGCGTGGGGGACGCCTAGGAAAGGCCTTTGAGGTTGGTACGTCCAGCCAATAATGACGCTTCGGACGAGGCAAGAGAGACCGCCCTGCAGCGGTCTCATCAAATCCATCGGACGGCTGGGCCATTCTCAGCAGTTTTGAACAGCGGCCACAGCCTTTCGGATTGCATCGATGACGACGGTGGGCTGGGAGAGCATCGGCACATGGCTGCTCGCCACCTCGGTGACGGTCGCTCCCATGCGCTTCGAAACCCAGCGCTGGAGCTCGGGATGCACGGTGTGGTCCTTCGTAGCCAGCACGTACCAGCTCGGCTTGCTCCGCCAGGCGACCTGGCCGGCGGTGAGCTTCTGCTCATTGAACAAGTCGGCATGCAGGGGGAAGTGCGTAGCCCACACCAGCTTCTGCTCGTCTTCCGGCAGGTCGCCCGCGAAGAATTCGGTGCCGGAGGGGAGCAGCCAGACCAGATTGTCGGCGACCTCCACGTGGCTGAAGATGTCGGTCGGGTACTTGTCGAGCTGATCCTGCACGGTCTCGCCCGCGTCGGGCGCGACCGCCGCGATGTAGACGAGGCCGACGACGCGATCGTCCGTGCCCGCGCCGGTGATGGTAGCGCCGCCGTAAGAGTGGCCAACGAGCAATACCGGACTGCCGACGCGGTTGAGCGTCCGCTTCACGGTAGCCAGATCCTCCTCGTAGGACTCGAGGCTGTACTGTACCGCGATGACCTCGTGACCATCCGCCTGCAGCGCCGGGATCACCTTGCTGAAGCACGAGCCATCGGCCCAGACGCCGTGGCAGAACACGATCGTAGGCTTGGACGCTGTAGACATTCTGCATTCTCCTTCTTTGATCTCTGCGAGACGGTAAATCTCCCTTCTACCGGCGACAAATACCTTGTAGGTTCGACCTATGCCTCGAAGGCATAGCGAGTGGATCGATGGAACTGCGGCATCTGCGTTATTTCATTGCGGTCGCGGAGGAAGGCGGCTTGTTGACCGCCGCCCAGCGGAGGCTCAATACCTCGCAGCCGTCCTTGAGCCGGCAGATTCGCGATCTGGAAGCCGAAGTCGGTGTGAAGCTGCTGGAGCGGCAGGCGCGCGGCGTGGCGCTCACTCCCGCTGGGCGTGTCTTCCTCGATCACGCACGGTTGGCGCTGCTGCAGGTCGATGCCGCGACTGATGCCGCCCGGCGGGCCGCAGAGCCGGAAAGGCCTGTACTTGCAATGGGCTTTCTGGTTGGACTGGAGGTCATGTGGCTACCCCACTTATTGCGCATCATCCGCCAGGAAGCACCGGAGACCGAAGTTACGCTGTGTAGCCTGTCCTCCCCGGAACTCGCCCTTGCGCTAATGCGCGGGAAGCTGGACTTAGCGTTCCTTCGCCCCGAGAAACAGAGCTTGGGTCTATCCTTCAAATTGTTGGCGAAGGAGCCTCTGATCGCCGTGCTGCCGGCAGGCCACCCCTTGGCATCGCGCAAGAAAATTCGGCCGCAGGATCTGGCCCACGAAGTTTACGTCAGCTCGTCGAGAACATCTCCGATATTACAATCTGTGATCCAGGATTACGCATCAAGGACCGGGATCACGCTGAAGGCAAAGTACGAAGGCGAGAATATATCGTCGGCAATGTCGCTCGTCGCATCCACAGGCGGAGTCACTCTTGTCCCGCTTTATGCGCAAAACATGCTGGCGCCAAACGTTGTTGCCAGGGCGCTGGAGGGTGAGCCTCCGACCGTTGATCTCACCTTGGGATACAGCGAGGCAAATTCGTCGCCCTTGCTCCGCCGACTACTATCTCGCGCAGATGAATTGGTCGAAAGCGTTCAAAATCAGAGTATCATCCGATACGCTGATGCTCTTTCATAGAGTTCTCGGTACAACGCGCCCGGCCCCCGGGATAGCTCTCCGTTGGCACTGCGAAATGGCGCGATATCCGCCCTCGCCTCCGTCGAATCGACGGAAGAGTCGAATTAGTGCGTTTTACCGTTTCACGGAAACGGCGAAACGCCTATCTCCGTGTTTTTACGGAATTCCGGACGGAAAACCGCTCACACTTTTCCTGGAATGGTCTAGGCCTCAGACAATCCCGCCACCACCGCCGGCCACCGCCGGCCGCTCCGCCGCGACCTTCGCCCGGTAGCCGGCCTCGCGATAGGCGGCGACCGGATCGATGGCGCCGCCGGTGCGCAATCGCGCCATGGCGAGGATCGGCTCGACATCGGTGCGGTAGGCGGCTTTCAGAGTCTGTGTCGCCATCAGCGCGTCGTTCGCCTCCTGGAAGCCTTCAAGCGCCTTGCGGTCGACCAGCAGCGCCTGCGCATAGGCGCGCTGCACCTCCACCGCCGACAGCATCAGGCTCTCGATCGGGTCGGTGACGTTGTGGCTCTGGTCGAGCATATGCGCGGGATTGAAATCCTTGGCGCCGGTCAGCTCGGCATCGACCAGCTCGTTGAAGACCAGGAACAGCCGGTAGGGATCGATCGAGCCGGCATCGAGATCGTCGTCGCCATATTTGGAATCGTTGAAGTGGAAGCCGCCGAGCTTGCCGAACTGGATCAGCCGCGACACGATCATCTCGATGTTGACGTTCGGTGCGTGATGGCCGAGGTCGACCAGGCAGTAAGCCTTGTCGCCGAGTTCTTTCGCGATGAGGTAGTTGGTGCCCCAGTCCTGCACGACAGTCGAATAGAAGGCCGGTTCGTACATCTTGTGCTCGGTGAACAGCCGCCAGTCGTCCGGCAGCCCGGCATAGATGTCTCGCATGGCGTCTAGGTAGCGCTCGAAGGCCCTGGCGAAATTAACCTGGCCGGGGAAATTCGAGCCGTCGCCGATCCACACCGTCAGCGCCTTCGAGCCGAGCGTTCTGCCGATCTCGATGCATTCGAGATTGTGCTCGACGGCCTGGCGTCGAGTGCCGGCGTCGGCATGCGACAGCGAGCCGAACTTGTAGGAGAGCTTCTGGTCCTCGGCGTCGGAGAAGGTGTTCGAGTTCATGGCGTCGAAGCCGAGGCCGAAGCGTGAGGCCGCCTGCTTCAGCCGCTTCGGATCGGCCTTGTCCCACGGGATGTGCAGCGAGACGGTCGGCGTCGCCTGCGTCAGCTGGCTGATGACGGCGCAGTCCTCGATCTTGTCAAATATGTCGCGCGGCTCGCCGAGACCGGGGAAGCGGGCAAAGCGCGTGCCGCCGGTGCCGACGCCCCAGGACGGGATCGCCACGGCGAATTTTTCGATCCTGTCGCGGATGGCGTCGATGGCGATCCCGCGCCGGTCGAGGCGCTCGCCGAGCGAGGTGTAGTCGCGCTTGAGATCGGCCTTGCGCGCGGCGTTGCTCTTTTCGACAAGGTCGGCCGAGATGATCAATTCGGACACTGTAGTTTCCTCCCAGTACTCGTCGGCTGGCGCCGCCCCTCATCCGCCCTCGGGCACCTTCTCCCCGTGAACGGGGAGAAGGGAGCTTAGCGCGTAAAGCTCTGCGCGTTCCCGGCGTCGACGTTGATGATGTTGCCGGTCGACTTGGCCGACATGTCGGAGGCGAAGAAGTAGATCGCTTCCGCAATATCCTCCGGGAAGACCGAGCGCTTCAGCATCGAGCGCGAGCGGTAGTGCTCCTCGAGGTCGTCGGTCGACATCTTGTAGGCGGCGGCGCGCTGCTCCTTCCATTCGCCGCTCCATATCTTGGAGCCGCGCAGCACGGCGTCCGGATTGACGACGTTGACCCTGATCTGCGCCTCCGCGCCTTCCAGCGCGAGGCAACGCGCGAGGTGGATCTCAGCCGCCTTGGCGGTGCAATAGGCGGCGGCGTTGGGCGAGGCGGCGAGGCCGTTCTTGGAGGCGACGAAGACGACGTTGCCGCCGATCTTCTGGGCGCGGAACAGCCGGAAGGCCTCGCGCGAGACGAGGAAATAGCCCGTGGACAGGATGTCCATGTTCCGGTTCCACAGCGAGAGTGTCGTTTCCTCGATCGGCGCCGAGGAGGCAAGGCCTGCGTTGGAGACCAGGATGTCGATGCCCCCGAATTCGACTGCGGTCTCGGCAAAGCCGGAGGCCACCTGGTCTTCGGATGTCACGTCGATCCGAACCGACCGGACGACGTCTTTGCCGTAGGCTTTCGACAGTTCATTGTTGGCGGTTCCAAGCGCCGCCTCATCGATATCGGCGAGCACGACGCAAGCGCCTTCGCGCAGCAGCCGGTCAGCGGTGGCCCGGCCGATGCCGCCGGCGCCGCCGGTGACGAGCGCGATCTGGCCGGCGAGCGCCTTGGGCTTCGGCAGGCGTTGGAGCTTGGCTTCCTCGAGCTGCCAGTACTCGATGTCGAAGGCTTCTTGCGCCGGCAGGCCGACATAGGACGAGACGGTCGAAGCGCCGCGCATGACGTTAATGGCATTGACGTAGAACTCGCCGGAGATGCGGGCCGTTGCCTTGTCGCCGGCGAAAGTGAACATGCCGACGCCAGGCATCAGATAGACAACGGCATTGGGATCGCGGATGGCGGGCGAGTCCGGGTGCTTGCAGCTGTCGTAGTAGGCCTGGTAGCCGACACGATATTCGGCGATGTCGTCGGCGAGACGCGCAATAACGGCGTCGACGTCAGGTTTCGCCGGGTCGAATTCGATCACCAGCGGGCGGATCTTGGTGCGCAGGAAATGGTCAGGGCATGAGGTGCCCAGTGCTGCCAGCGGCCGCAAATCCCTCGAATTGACGAATTCGAGCACGGCGGGCTGGTCGTCGAAATGGCCGAGCTTGTGGCTCTTCTCCGAGATCAGGCCGCGGATCCACGGCATCAGCTTCGCGGCGATGGCGCGCCGCGCCGTTGCGTCCAGCGACTTGACCACCTCGCCGCCGAAAATAGCCACGCCCTCGGACCGACGCTCGAACCACTCGATCGCCTGGTTGATCACCGAGATCGTCGTCTCGTAGCACTCCTTCGGCGTGTCGCCCCAGGTGAACAGGCCATGGCTTTCGAGGACGACACCCTTGGCGTCCGGGTTTTCGAGGCAGAATTTCTCCAGCCAGACACCGAGCTCGAAGCCCGGCCGCTTCCACGGCAGCCAGCCGATGGCATCGCCGAAGACCTCTTTCGTGATCGCCCTGGAATCCTTGGCGGCGGCAATGGCGATGATGGCGTCGGGATGCATGTGATCGACGCACGGCTTCGGCACGAAGGCGTGCAGCGGCGTGTCGATCGAGGCCGCGCGCGGATTGAGATTGAACGTGCAGTGGGGAAGATAACCCACCATCTCGTCTTCATGCGCGAGGCCGCGATAGAGGCCTTTCAGGGCGCGCAGCTTGTCCATGTAGAGCGTGGCAAAGCCGTCTTTTTTGATCGAGGCGCTGTCGCCGCCCGAGCCCTTGACCCACAGAACCTCGACTTCCTCGCCGGTCAGCGGATCCTTCTGCCAGACCTTGGACGAGGTGTTGCCGCCGCCATAGTTGGTGACGCGCTTGTCGGAGCCCAGCGTGTTCGAGCGATAGACCAGGAGCTCGGGGCCGCTCATCCCTTCGGCTTTTGCATCGTCCCACAGATTGGCGAGGCGCGAGCCGGAGCGCTTTTCGAGCATAGGTATCCTCCCTTGGGACGCAAAAAGGCGCAGTCCTTTTCGCCGGGAATGTCTACGCAACGGGCGCGCTTGTCAATCACAAACGATCAATATCGATCATATTGCACTGCACAATGAAAATCTTTGATCGGAAATGATTGACACTGCGCGTTTTCTGGTGCCTGATGGCTAGGCAGGGAGGAACCATGCACGAAAAAGAGCGCCACAGGATCATTCTGTCCGCCGTCCAGGAAAAGCCTGTGGTGACGGTGCAGGAAATGGTCGACCTGACGGACTCCTCCGAGGCGACGATCCGGCGCGACATTGCGGCGCTGCATGTGCAGAAGCGCCTGCGCCGGGTGCGCGGCGGCGCCGAGGCGATCTCGCCGCCGCAGTTCATCGGCCTGGCCGGGCGGCCCTTCTCGGTCAACGAGACGCTGAACGCCGCGCAGAAGCGGGCTATCGCGCGGGAAGCGGTGAACCTCTGCCAGGACGGCGAGCCGATCATCATCAATGGCGGCACCACCACTTTCCAGATGGTGCATTACCTGACCGGCCGCCGCATGCCGATTTTCACCAACTCCTTCCCGATCGCCGAGCATCTGCTCAAGCACTCGAAGAACACGGTGATGCTGTCGGGCGGCACGATCTATCGCGAGCAGAACATCATCCTGTCGCCCTTCGACAATGATGTGACGCGCAATTTCTACGCGCGGCGCATGTTCATGGGCGCGCAAGGCCTGGGGCCGCTCGGCCTGATGGAAGGCGATCCGCTGCTGATCCAGGCCGAGCAGAAGCTGATCGACCAGGCCGACGAGTTGGTGGTGCTTGTCGATTCCTCGAAATTCCGCATGCGCTCCAGCCTGATCCTGTGCGGGCTGTCGCGCATCGCGACCGTGATCACCGACGACGGCATCGAGGACCGCGAAGCCAAGATGCTGGAGACAGCAGGCGTGACGCTGGTGGTCGCCCGTAAGCCGTCAAGCGACAAGGAAGAATCTTCACTGCAGGCCTGAGGAAAACTCGCGCCCGCAGCGGCGATGGAATGCAACGCTCAAGGGAGGATATTCGATGAGCTTTTTGAAGAAACTGCTGGTCACGGCGGCCTTTTCCGCCGCCATGTTCGTGAATGCCGCCTATGCCGAGAACGTCAAGATCGCACTGGTGGTGAAGTCGCTCGGCAACGGCTTCTTCGACGCCGCCAACAAGGGCGCCGAGGAAGCGGCCAAGGAGCTGGGCGATGTCGACGTCATCTATACCGGCCCGACCAAGGCTACCGCCGAAGCGCAGATCGAGGTGATCAACTCGCTGATCGCGCAGAAGGTCAACGCGATCGCCGTTTCGGCCAATGACGCCGACGCGCTGGTGCCGGTGCTGAAGAAGGCGATGGATCGCGGCATCACCGTGATCTCGTGGGATTCCGGCGTCGCCAAGGAAGGCCGCCAGCTCCACCTCAACCCGTCCGACACCAACCTGATCGGCGAGACCATCATCAAGCTCGCCGCCGACTACCTGCCGGAAGGCGGCGATGTCGCCATCCTGTCGGCATCCTCGACCGCGACCAACCAGAACGCCTGGATCGAGGCGGCGAAGAAAGTGCTGCCGGAGAAGTTCCCGAAGATCAAGCTCGTCGCCACCGTCTATGGCGATGACGACTCGGCCAAGAGCACCGACGAAGCCAAGGGCCTGTTGAAGTCCTATCCGAACCTCAAGGCGATCATCGCGCCGACCACCGTCGGCGTCGTTGCCGCCGCGCAGGTCGTCACCGACGAGAACCTGATCGGGAAGGTCAACGTCACCGGCCTGGCGCTGCCTTCGGAGTTCAAGAAGTTCATCGACAATGGAGCCAGCCAGGCGGTGGCGCTGTGGAACCCGATCGACCTCGGCTACTCGGCGATCTACCTCGCCCATGATCTTGCGGTGAAGAAGGAAGAGGCCAAGCCCGGCGCCACACTATCGATCGGCCGCGTCGGCAAGGTGACGCTCGACGACACCAACTCGGCTGCGATGGCTCCGCCGTTCCAGTTCGACAAGACCAACATCGAGAAGTTCTCCAAGATCTATTGATCCCGGTCGACTTCAAGCTCATGCGGCGGGACAATTGTCCCGCCGCATCTTCAAACGGACCTTCTCTCAGGGCCTGACACGGATATGGACACGACAGCCCAGCACAAAGTGGAGACGGAGCGGCCCGAGCCTTCGGTTCCGGCCCAGATCGTCAGCCCCCGCCTGACGCTTTCCGGCATCTCCAAAAGCTTCCCTGGCGTGCGCGCGCTGCACAATGTCAGCCTTTCGCTCTATCCGGGACAGGTCACCGCATTGATCGGCGAGAACGGCGCCGGCAAGTCGACGCTGGTCAAGATCATGACCGGCATCTACCAGCCCGATGCCGGCGACATCAGCATCGACGGCCAGGCAACGACATTGCACAGCGCACATGCCGCCTTCGGCCACGGCATTACCGCCATCCATCAGGAAACCGTGCTGTTCGACGACCTCTCGGTCGCCGAGAACATCTTCCTCGGCCACGCGCCGCGCACCCGCTTCGGCACCATCGACTGGCGCACCATGCGGAAAAATGCGCGCGAGGTGCTGGACACGATGCGCGCCGGCCATATCGACGCCGACGCGCGGCTGAAGGACCTCGGCATCGCCAACAAGCATCTCGTAGCCGTTGCCCGCGCGATGTCGATCGATGCGCGCATCGTCATCATGGACGAGCCGACCGCCGCGCTCTCGATGAAGGAGATCGAGGAGCTTTTCCTGCTGATCGAATTCCTGAAGACCGACGGCAAGGCGGTGCTCTTCATCAGCCACAAGTTCGACGAGATCTACCGCATCGCCGACCGCTACACAGTCTTCCGCGACGGCGAGATGGTTGGGGAAGGCCTGCTCAAGGACACCGGCCAGAACGAGATCGTGCGCATGATGGTCGGCCGCAACGTCGACCACATTTTCCCTGAGCGCAACCCGAAGATCGGCGCGCCGGTGCTTACCGTGTCCGGCCTGTCGCATCCGACCGAATTCGACGACATCGGCTTCGAATTGCGCAAGGGCGAAATCCTCGGCTTCTACGGCCTGGTCGGCGCCGGGCGCAGCGAGGTCATGCAGGCGATTGCCGGCATAACCCGCACGAGCCGAGGCACCATTTCGCTCGACGGCCAGACGATCGCACCGAAATCGGCCGCCGATTCCATCGAAGCCGGCATCGTCTATGTGCCGGAGGAGCGCGGCAAGCAGGGCGTGGTCATCGGCCTGCCGATCTTCCAGAACGTTTCTCTGCCCTCACTCGCGCGCACCTCGAAATCCGGCGTGCTGCGGCTGGCGGAAGAGTTCTCGCTCGCCCGCTCCTACACCGAGCGGCTGGATCTCAGAGCCTCATCGCTCAGCCAGGATGTCGGCACGCTCTCCGGTGGCAACCAGCAGAAGGTGGTCATCGCCAAATGGCTGGCGACGGCGCCCAAGGTGATCATCCTCGACGAGCCGACCAAGGGCATCGACATCGGCTCCAAGGCCGCCGTGCACGGCTTCATGGCCGAGCTGGTCGCGCAAGGCCTGTCGGTGATCATGGTCTCGTCCGAGCTGCCCGAGATCCTCGGCATGTCGGACCGCGTCGTGGTCATGCGCGAGGGCCGCATCGCGGCCACCTACGACAACAAGGGCCTGGATGCCGAAACGTTGGTCAGGACGGCAGCGGGGATCGCGGCATGAAGAATTTCCTCAAATACCGCGAAATCTGGCTGCTGGCCGGCATCGTCGTGCTGATTGGCCTGATCTCGACCCGTTTTCCCGGCTTCGCCGATCCGGCCAATCTGCGCCAGGTGTTCAACGACACCTCGATCCTGATGATCCTGGCGCTCGGCCAGATGGTGGTGATCCTGACGCGCTCGATCGATCTCTCGATGGCCTCCAACCTCTGCTTCACCGGCATGGTGGTGGCGATGCTCAACGCCGCGCATCCGGCGATCCCGATCCCGGCACTGATCGTCATCGCGCTTCTGGTCGGGCTGGTGCTCGGGGCCATCAACGGCTTGCTGGTGTGGCGGCTGAACATCCCCTCGATCGTGGTGACGCTCGGCACGCTCACCATCTATCGCGGCGCGACCTTCGTCGTTTCCGGCGGCGCCTGGGTCAACGCCGACCAGATGAGCCCGGACTTCATCAATTTCCAGCGCGTCGCCTTGCTCGGCCTGCCGATGCTGTCGTGGATCGCGCTTTTGGTGATCGCGCTGTTCTTCCTGGTGATGACGCGCACGCAGATCGGCCGCTCGATCCACGCCATCGGCGTCAATCCGACCGCGTCGGTCTATGCCGGCATCGATGTCGGCCGCACCAAGTTCATCGTCTTCTGCATTTCCGGCATGATCGGCGGGCTCGCCGGCTATCTCTGGATCTCGCGCTACGTGATCGCCTCGGTCGAGGTCGCCAACGGCTATGAGCTCAACATCATCGCCGCCTGCGTCATCGGCGGCATCTCGATCGCCGGCGGCATAGGCTCGGTCGGCGGCGCGGTGCTCGGCGCGCTGTTCCTCGGCATCATCTCCAACGCGCTGCCGGTCATCAACATCTCGCCCTTCTGGCAGATGGCGATCTCGGGCAGCGCCATCATCCTGGCCGTGGTGCTCAACGCGCGCGGCGAGCGCCGGCAGGGCCGCATCATCCTCAGAAAGGCGGAAGCGGCATGACCGACGCCCCTCACCCGCGCCGCATCCCCGACCGGCTCGACAAACCGCTTTCCTCGGCGATCTTTTCCTGGGAGGCTCTGCTCGTCGTCATCGCGGTTCTCATCTTCGCGGTGAACAGCTTCGCCTCGCCTTATTTCCTCGACCCGTGGTCGCTGTCGGACCTGACCTTCAACTTCACCGAAAAGGGCCTGATCGCGCTCGCCATGGCGCTGCTGATCATCTCGGGCGAGATCGACCTGTCGGTCGCCGCGATCGTGGCGCTCGCCTCGACGATGATGGGCATGGCAGTGCAGGCCGGCGCCGGAACGCCGGTGCTGGTTGCCATCGGCATCGTTGTCGGGCTCGGCTGCGGCGCCTTCAACGGGCTGCTGGTCACGCGCCTCGGCCTGCCGTCCATCGTCGTCACCATCGGCACGATGAGCCTGTTCCGCGGCATCGCCTTCATCATCCTCGGCGACCAGGCCTACAAAGGCTATCCGGAAAGTTTCGCCTTCTTCGGCCAGGGCTATGTCTGGTGGGTTTTCTCGTTCGAGCTGGCGCTGTTCCTTGTCGCGGCGCTGATCTACTGGTTCGTCCTGCATCGCACGAGTTTTGGGCGGAAGGTGTTCGCCATCGGCAACAATCCGGTCGCCTGCCAGTTCTCCGGCGTGCGTGTCGGCCGCATCAAGTTCATCCTCTTCTGCCTGACCGGGCTGATGTCCGGCATCGCCTCCGTGCTGATCACCTCGCGGCTCGGTTCGACACGGCCATCGATCGCGCAGGGCTATGAACTGGAAGCCATCACCATGGTGGTGCTTGGGGGTGTGTCGATCCTCGGCGGCGCCGGCAGCATCCTCGGCGTCGTGCTCGCCGCCTTCATCATGGGGCTGGTGACTTTTGGGCTCGGGCTGCTCAACGTGCCGGGCATCGTCATGTCGATCTTCATCGGCCTCCTGCTGATCATCGTGATTGCGCTGCCCATCGTCTGGCGGCGGCTGCGCGAAGGACGCTTCGCCTGATGGAAAAATACGCCTTCAAGATGAAGCTCAATCCCGGCATGAAGGCCGAGTACAAGCGCCGCCATGACGAGATCTGGCCATCGCTGGTCGCGCTGCTTAAAGACGCCGGCATTTCCGACTATTCGATCCATCTCGACGAGGAGACCAATATCCTGTTCGGGGTGCTGTGGCGGCGTGACGACCACGGCATGGCCGAGCTACCCAGCCATCCGGTGATGCAGCGCTGGTGGGCGCACATGGCCGATGTGATGGAAACCAGGGCCGATAACGAGCCGGTGGCGGTGCCGCTGGAAACAATGTTCCATATGGCATGATCGTCGCCGTCACCGATATCGGCAAGACCAACGCCAAGGTGGCGCTGGTCGACCTCGCCGCCATGCAAGAGGTGGCGCTGCGCCGCACGGCCAACGCCGTCGTCGCGGACGGCCCCTACCCGCATCACGACGTCGAGCGCCTGTGGACGTTCATCCTGGATAGCCTCGCGGAGCTGAACCGCGAGCGGGCCATCGACGCCGTCTCGATCACCACCCATGGCGCGACCGCAGTGCTGGTCTATGCCGAAGGCGGACTGGCGCTGCCGGTGATCGACTACGAGTTCGCCGGGATCGATGAACTGGCGCAGGACTATGATGCCGCCCGCCCTCCCTTTGCCGAGACCGGCACGCCGCGCCTGCCGGCCGGCCTGAACATCGGAGCGCAGCTCTTCTTTCAGCAGAAGCGCTTTCCCGCCGAGTTCGTCAAGGCGGATGCTATCCTGATGTATGCGCAGTACTGGGCCTTGCGATTGACAGGTATCGCCGCCAATGAGGTGACGTCGCTTGGTTGCCACACCGACCTCTGGAACCCGTGGAAGTCCGACTACTCGACGCTGGTGGACGAGATGGGCTGGCGCCGGCTGATGGCGCCGGTGCGGCCGGCGAAGGACCGGCTCGGCCCGATCCTGCCCGCGCTCGCCCGATTGACCGGTCTCGACCCGCAGACGCCGGTGTTCTGCGGGCTGCACGATTCCAACGCCTCGCTGCTGCCGCATCTGTTGTCCGATGCGCCGCCCTTGTCCGTTGTCTCGACCGGCACCTGGGTGGTGTCGATGGCCGTCGGCGGCCAGAAGGTCGCGCTCGACCCAGGCCGCGATACGCTGGTCAACGTCAACGCGCTCGGCGATCCCGTGCCTTCGGCGCGCTTCATGGGCGGGCGCGAGTTCTCGCTGCTGACCGACGGTCAGCCGCAGGACTGGAGCGAGGACGATGTCGCCGTCGTGCTCGCGCAGAAAGCCTCACTGTTGCCTTCCACTCAGCAAGGTTCCGGGCCATTCCCGCATCGCGACGCACAGTGGGTCAATGCCGACGACTTGAGTTCCGGCCAGCGCTTCGCCGCCATCTCGTTCTATCTGGCGCTGATGACCGCGACCTGCCTGGATCTGATCGGTGGCGACGGGCCGACGACCGTCGAGGGACCCTTCGCGCAGAACCGGCTTTTTATCCGCATGCTGGCGGCAGCGACGGGACGACCAGTCGTTGCGTCAGAGACCTCGACCGGGACCAGCATTGGCGCGGCGCTGCTGGCGTCCGAAGGCATTGAGACAGCAAGCAAGGGCGAACAAACGGAACCACCAGCGGAGCCGGTCTGGGGCGACTACGCAGAGGCATGGCGGCTGGCCGTCCGGACGTAGCCCTTTTTTCTGACAGGTCAGCTCCCGCCCCTCATTGCCCTGCCGGGCATTTCTCCCCGTATAGTGACGGGGAGAAAGAGGCTGTCGCCGGCGGTTTCGCCAATTATCCGCGTTGCAGGAATGAGCGCCGGCGTGGCCGTAGCTCTCTTCTCCCCGTTCAACGGGGAGAAGGTGCCGGCAGGCGGATGAGGGGCAGCGCCGGCGTCGACAATCAGGCACGTTTCAGCGTGCCGTCCCGTAAAGCAATCCCTGCGGATCGATCTGCGGCTTTCTGCCGGCGACCACATCCGACAAGAACTGCGCCGAGCCGCAGGCCATGGTCCAGCCGACATGGCCGTGGCCGGTATCGAGATAGAGGTTGCGGTATTTCGCCTGGCCGATGACCGGCACCGAGTTCGGCATCATCGGCCTCAGGCCTGCCCACAGCACAGCCTTTTTCTCGTCGAAGGCGCCAGGGAAAAGGTCCTTGCCGGTTTCCAGGATGGTTCTGAAATCGCGCGGCTTGAACGAACGGTCGAAGCCGGTGAACTCGGCCGTCGAGGACATGCGCAGGCGGTTGCCGAGCCTGGAATAGCCGATCAGCCGGTCCTCGTCGGCGCCGCCCATGGTCGGCCCCTTGCTTTCGTCCTCCAGCGGAATGGTCGCGGTGTAGCCTTTGACCGGGTAGACGGGCAGGTCGATGCCGTAGCGGCGGCCGAGCAGACCGCTTTCCGGACCCATGGAGATGACTACCGCGTCACCGGTGACCGGACCGGCCGAGGTCATCACCGCGCGCACCCGGTCGCCCTCGATGTCGAGGCCCTCGACCGTCGTGCCGAACAGGAATTTGACGCCGAGCTTCTCGGCCGCATGGGCGGCGAGCCTGTCGGTGAATTGCTTGGAATCGCCGGTCTGGTCGATCGGCGAATAGACGCCGCCGGCGATCTTGTCCTTCACGCCGGCGAGCCCAGGCTCCAGCTCGACCAGACGGTCGCGGCCGACGATCTCGATCGGCAGGCCTTGCTCGCCGAGATAGCGGTAATTGTCGGTGCCGGTGTCAAAGCTTTTCTGGGAGCGGAAGAAGTAGAGGATGCCCCGCTTGCGCTCGTCGTAATGGATGCCGGTTGCGTCCGAGAGCGCATTGATGCAGTCGCGCGAATAGAGCGCCAGCCTGAGCTTGATGTCGGTGTTGGCGCGCAGACGCGCCACCGTGCATTCGCGCAGGAAGCGCAGGCTCCAGACATAAAAATAGGGATCGAGACGCAGCCTGACCTTGATGCCGAGATCGTGGTTCCAAAGCGCGCGCAGGAAGGTCTTCAGCGCCGCAGGCGAGGCCCAGGCGGTGGCGTCGCCCGGCGAGACCAGTCCCGCATTCGACTGGCTGGTGCCGCGCGCCGCCGCTTCATGGCGCTCGACGACCGTTACCTCATGGCCATCATTGGCCAGATAGTAGGCGGCCGCCGTGCCAACAACGCCGGCCCCGAGCACCACAATTTTCATGCCGCCCCCTCAAGGATCGCAACCAGACGACGCGCCTCCACGCGCCGCCTTTCAGACCCTCAATAGCGCGTCGCGGCACGCCGGACGAGCCCTTGGCCCAACAGCTTGCCGCGCCTAGAGCGGTTCACCGTTTCACGGAAACGGCGAACCGCTCTATTTCCTTGTTTTGACGCAATTCCGGACGGAAAACCGCTCACACTTTTCCTGGAATTGCTCTAGCTCCGTGCCGAGTTCTTGCCGGTCAGGATGCGCTCCCAGGCCAGCGCATCCTTGACGATCTGGTCGAGATCGTCGCGTTGCGGCGTCCAGCCGAACTCCTTGCGGGCGAGGTCGGAATTGGCGACGACGGCGGCCGCGTCGCCCGGGCGGCGCTCGCCCATGCGGACGTCGAATTCATGGCCGAAGGCGCGGCGCACGCTGTCGATCACTTCGAGCACCGAATAGCCGTGGCTGTAGCCGCAATTGGCGACGAGGCTCTCGCCGCCCTGACGCAGCCGCTGCAGCGCCAGCCGGTGCGCCGCCGCGAGATCGCTGACATGGATATAGTCGCGTATGCAGGTGCCGTCCGGTGTCGGATAGTCCTTGCCGAACACCTGCATGAAGGGCCGCTTGCCGAGCGCAGTCTCGCAGGCGACCTTGATCAGATGCGTGGCGCCGGGCGTCGACTGTCCCGTGCGGCCCTTTGGATCGGCGCCGGCGACGTTGAAATAACGCAGCGCCGTGTAGCGGATATCGTGCGCGAGGCCGGCGTCGCGCAGCATACACTCGCTCATCAGCTTGGAGAGGCCGTAAGGCGATTCCGGCGCCAGCCGCGCATCCTCGCGCACCGGCTCCAGCCCGGCGCCGCCATAGACGGCGGCGGTGGAAGAGAAGATGAAATGCGGCACGCCCTCGCGCACGGCGGTTTCGATCAGCGTGCGGGTCTTGCAGGTGTTGTTCTCATAGTAGCCGAGCGGATCGGAGACCGATTCGGGCACGACGATCGAGCCGGCGAAATGGATGATGGCGTCGACCTTGTTTTCGCGGATGATCCGGCCGACCAGCTCACGGTCGGCGACGTCGCCGACGACGAGTTTCGCTTCCGGCGCCACCGCCCATTCGAAGCCAGTGGAAAGCCGGTCGAGCACGACGACGCTTTCGCCGGCGTCGAGAAGCTCCCAGACCATGTGGCTGCCGATATAACCGGCACCGCCTGTAACCAAAACCGCCATCTGATACCTCGCTGATCAAGATTTATCGGAAACTGTCTCAACAGCCACCGTGCTGGAAACCCCGCCGCAAGCCGGTATTGCTTGATGCATGTCGTCCTCCCAAAACCGCTGCGCACTTTTGGGCGACATGCATTACCCTCCTGCAGTGTTAAGTCCGTAACAGTTCCTCCCGTCCGAGGCATCGTACTGAAACAAAAACGCATCAAACAGTCGGGAATAGGCCACGATCCGGCGTCGTTAGGAACAGGCCCAGGGCGTGGCATTTTGACCGTTGGGGCGCGGTGGACGTGCACAGGACCAATGACTATGATCCGCGGCAAAATTGGGAAGCCGACATGAATTACCAGCGGTTCTTCGAAGACGCGATCGACCAGCTCCATGCGGAGCGGCGCTACCGCGTTTTCGCCGACCTCGAGCGCATTGTGGGCAAGTTCCCGCGCGCCATCTGGCGCTCAGGCGGCCGCGCCCAGGAAATCACCGTCTGGTGCTCCAACGACTATCTCGGCATGGGCCAGAACCCGGACGTGATTGCCGCCTTCCAGACCGCGGCCGGCAAGATGGGCTCGGGCGCCGGCGGCACCCGCAACATCTCCGGCACCTCCAACCCGCTGGTCGAGCTCGAGCATGAGCTGGCCGACCTGCACGACAAGGAAGCAGCGCTTGTCTTCACCTCCGGCTTCGTCTCCAACGAGGCCTCGATCTCGACCATCGCCAGGCTGTTGCCCAACTGCCTGGTGCTCTCGGACGAATTGAACCACGCCTCGATGATCGAGGGCGTGCGGCGCTCGGGCGCCGAAAAGAAGATCTTCCGCCACAACGACGTCGCGCATCTGGAAAGCCTGCTGCAGGCGGCGGGGCGCGAGCGCGCCAAGCTGATCGTCTTCGAAAGCGTCTATTCGATGGACGGCGACATCGCGCCGATCAGGCAGATCGTCGAGCTCGCCGAGCGCTACAACGCCATGACCTATATCGACGAGGTGCATGCGGTGGGCATGTACGGCGCGCGCGGCGGCGGCATCACCGAGCGCGAGGGGCTGGCCGACCGCATCGACATCATCGAGGGCACCTTGGCCAAGGCCTTCGGCACGCTGGGCGGCTACATCACCGGCGCCAGCGCCGTGATCGACGCGGTGCGCTCCTACGCGCCGGGCTTCATCTTCACCACCGCGCTGCCGCCGGCGATCGCGGCGGCCGCCACCACCTCGATCCGGCATCTGAAGCGCTCGCAGGCCGAGCGCGAGGCGCAGCAGCGCCAGGCGGCCAGGACCAAGCAGGTGCTTGCCGCGGCCGGCCTGCCGGTGATGGAATCGGCCACCCATATCGTGCCGGTGCTGGTCGGCGATCCCGAGCTTTGCAAGATGGCCAGCGACCGCCTGCTCGGCGTCCACGGCATCTACATCCAGCCGATCAACTATCCGACGGTGCCGCGCGGCACCGAGCGGCTGCGCATCACGCCGACGCCGTTCCATTCCGACGCGCTGATCGCCGAACTGCAGGATGCGCTGGTCGAGACCTGGGA
>NZ_RZOZ02000007.1:0-497 GCF_003999155.2 Mesorhizobium sp. M1D.F.Ca.ET.231.01.1.1 | reverse complement strand
TCTACATCCAGCCGATCAACTATCCGACGGTGCCGCGCGGCACCGAGCGGCTGCGCATCACGCCGACGCCGTTCCATTCCGACGCGCTGATCGCCGAACTGCAGGATGCGCTGGTCGAGACCTGGGATGCGCTCGGCATCCCCTATGCCACCTCCGGTCGGCCGGCCGTCGCCAAGAGCGACCGCATCATTCCCCTGCTGGTGCCGAAGTCGGGCGGTTGAAGCCATTGGGGCACGTGGTGCTCCGCCCATCGGTGTTCTTGCTCTCCAACGCTGCGATGCTCCAAGTCACGACAGGCAACTGTGTTCAGGCGAAGGCTGTTTTGTCGCGGATGATGGCGTTGAGGACGACCAGGAGCTTTCTTGCGACGGCGATGATGGCCAGTTTCTTGGAGCCTGAGCGGGCTGCGAGGTCGGTGTAGAAGGCTCTGAAGCGGTCACAGGTTCGGATGGCACTAAGTGCCGCCATGTAGAGGGCACGGCGCACACGCGATCGGC
>NZ_RZOZ02000078.1:0-404 GCF_003999155.2 Mesorhizobium sp. M1D.F.Ca.ET.231.01.1.1 | reverse complement strand
TTCGTGTGCGCTCCAGCTTGGCACGCGCTTCCTGCTCGTCGAGAAAGACGAAACGGCTCGACCAGCGATAGGTGATCGGCATCAGATCCAGCGCATTCAGGATACCGGGCCAGCTTTCGGCTGGCAGGCCGTCGATCGCGACGACACCGAGAAAGCGGTTCTCCACCTTTGGCGTCAGGCCGTGGTGGAGCTCGGCCGTGACCAGCCAGTCAAGATACATCGGAATGTCCGGCAACCGGACGGGATGGTTCTCGCCGGTAATGCAGAAGCGAATGAAATGGAACAACGCTTCATACCGCGCGATGCGATGGCCGCCGCGCTACTCGGTTTCCCGCGTCACCATCCGACGGATCGAGACGACATTCGCGAGATATTGCTCTACCTCGCGGATCGACGTCCGGAAC
>NZ_RZOZ02000077.1:0-405 GCF_003999155.2 Mesorhizobium sp. M1D.F.Ca.ET.231.01.1.1 | reverse complement strand
GCGACGCGATCTCACCCTCCAGCCTGCGGCTCTGGCGCACAAGCAGCGCCATCACCTCATCGAGGCTGGCGATGATCTCGGCGTTGGCGGCAGCGCACTTGCGCTGCTTCTGGATGGTGAGATCGCCGGTGACCTGACCGAGCCGCGCCACCAAGGCCTTGAGACGCTGCTCGGCCGCGCTCGGCGGCGGCGTCGCTTGTACGCGCTTGGCCTGTGCGTAGCCGACGATCATGGCGGCATCGATCCTGTCGGTCTTTTCCAGGAAGCCCATCGCCTCTGCAAAACGGCGTACGTTGCGCGCATTGACGAGAGCGCAAGGCAGGCTCAGCTCCCACAGCAGCAGGAACGCCAGCCGCTCGCCGCCGCCGCTGGCCTCCATGACGGCAAGCTCGACGCCATGGCCCT
>NZ_RZOZ02000076.1:0-409 GCF_003999155.2 Mesorhizobium sp. M1D.F.Ca.ET.231.01.1.1 | reverse complement strand
ACCGAGATCGCACGCCGTACCGCGCGCTGGCAGGCGCCGACCGAACCGCGCGGTGGCGTCGAGTTCTTCCTCGAACGCATCCTCAAGCAGCGTGGGGTGGCAGCATGAAAGGCGCAGCCCAGTACAGGGAAGTCCAGCGCTCGGCGGCCAACGATGTCATCGCCCAGCATTCGGACCTGGTGCGGCGCATCGCCCACCATCTGGCCGCGCGCCTGCCGGCCAGCGTCGAAGTCGACGATCTGATCCAGGCCGGCATGATTGGCCTGCTGGATGCCGCGAGCCGCTACAAGGAAGATCAGGGCGCGCAGTTCGAAACCTACGCGAGCCAGCGGATTCGCGGAGCAATGCTCGACGAATTGCGCAGCAACGACTGGTTGCCGCGCAGCTTGCGGCGCACTTCGCGAGAAGT
>NZ_RZOZ02000075.1:0-409 GCF_003999155.2 Mesorhizobium sp. M1D.F.Ca.ET.231.01.1.1 | reverse complement strand
GGGACAAATCGTCAATCCGGGTGACGATTTGTCCCGGCTGAGCCGCATTTCGGCCGCCGGCTTGAAACGCTCCCGATCGAGAAACATCCGCCCTCCTTGCCGCGGGTCCGCAACTGGCATGGTGAACGCGGATGTTCCGTGCGCTGTTTCACGCAGCAGTCAAAAAGTTTAACGGCATTTCGGGGGCAGGACTATTCCGGCGAGCCGCTGGTGTCATTCTCGGCCGAGGAAGGCAAGGCGATCGGGCTGAAGCTCGGCGACAGCGTGACCGTCAATGTGCTCGGACGCAATGTCACGGCCAAGATCGCCAATTTCCGCCAGGTGCAATGGGAGACGATCGGCATCAATTTCGTCATGGTGTTCTCGCCCAACAGCTTTGCCGGGGCGCCGCATGGCTGGCTGGCGACGC
>NZ_RZOZ02000074.1:0-410 GCF_003999155.2 Mesorhizobium sp. M1D.F.Ca.ET.231.01.1.1 | reverse complement strand
CGACACCATCAGTTCGTCGCTGGGCATCTCGCGCTGGAAGAACATGGCGCAGATCAACGACTGCGGCATCCGTGCCGCCTCGCGCTATGAAGGCCTGCAGTACTGGGACTACAACTGGCGCAAGGGCGGCGGTGCCAGCCGCATGGTCGAGATCAGCAAGCGCGAGCAGTTCTACCAGCAGGAATACTGCGGCTGCGTGTACTCGCTGCGCGATGCCAACCGCCACCGCCGCGAGAACGGCCGCGAGCGCATCAGGATCGGTCTGCTGTACTACGGACAGGACGCTGGAACGCCGCAGGGCGATTGACGTGTGCGCATGGGGCGGCCACGCTGGTCGCCCCTTCTGTTGTACCGGAACTGCCATGACCGCCCTGCCCGCCGATGTCGCCCTGCTGGTGATCGACCTGCAG
>NZ_RZOZ02000073.1:0-413 GCF_003999155.2 Mesorhizobium sp. M1D.F.Ca.ET.231.01.1.1 | reverse complement strand
GCCGCACCGACGTCAGGATGTCCGACACCACCCCGAGCTGGGATCTGAGCGCGATGTATCAGATCACCCCGGATGTGAGCGTCTACGCCAAGGTCGCGCGCGGCTTCCGTGGCCCGACCATCCAGGGCCGTTCGGCGGTGTTCAATGCCGACTTCACCACCGCCGATTCCGAGACCATCCTGTCCTGGGAAGCGGGCGTGAAGAGCAGCCTGTGGGACAACCGCCTGGGCCTGAACGCGACCGCGTTCACCTACACCGTCAATGACATCCAGCTCAACGGCAACGATTCGGATGGCAATGGCGTGCTGTTCAACGCCGACAAGGCCAAGGCCTACGGCTTCGAAGCGGACATCGAACTGCGCCCGATCCCGAACCTGACCCTGAGCGCCGGCCTGAGCCTGCTGCACAGCGAG
>NZ_RZOZ02000072.1:0-415 GCF_003999155.2 Mesorhizobium sp. M1D.F.Ca.ET.231.01.1.1 | reverse complement strand
GCCGTCGATCAGCTGGGCGGTGACGCGAACCCGGTTTCCGACCTTTCGAATACTGCCTTCGAGAGCGAACTTGACGCCGAGTTCGCGGCACACGTGGGGGACACTGAATGTCTTGTCCTTGTAGACGAAAGCCGAGTTGCGCGCGATGACGAACAGACCAGATGCCTTGCTGAGGTCCGTGATGACATCCTCAGTGATGCCGTCACTGAAGTACTCCTGCTCGGCATCGCGGCTCATGTTGTTGAAGGGAAGGACCACGATCGATGGTCTTTCCGGGAGCGGCATATTCGTCTGATCAACCTTGGGCAACGACGCAACGGTGTCACGAACCCAGCGCCAGACGCGCACCGGGCGGTCGATATTCTTGACCCGCTGTTCCCCCAAGTCCTCGAACGGCAACTCGATGCGATCGCGC
>NZ_RZOZ02000071.1:0-419 GCF_003999155.2 Mesorhizobium sp. M1D.F.Ca.ET.231.01.1.1 | reverse complement strand
ATCTACCAGGGCCTCAACATCGGCACCGGGTCGGATGACGACCAGGCGCTGGTGGCCGAGAACCGGGCCCGTGTCGCCGCCTGGATGGGCGTGCCCGCAAGCCATCTCCTGACCGCCTGGCAGATCCATTCGCCCGACGTCGTCATCGCCAGGGAACCATTCGCGGGCGAGCGGCCCAAGGCCGATGCCATCGTCACCGACCGGCCCGGCATCGCCATCGGCGCCTCGACCGCCGATTGCGGCCCGGTTCTGTTCGCGGATGCCGGCGCGCGCATCATCGGCGCGGCGCATGCCGGCTGGAAAGGCGCTTTCACCGGCGTGCTCGATGTCACTGATGCGGCCGATGGCTTCACGCACATCCGGCAGGAGCTGCACGGCATCCGGTCGTGCAGCGAATTCGATAAGGGTGCCATCGACAT
>NZ_RZOZ02000070.1:0-420 GCF_003999155.2 Mesorhizobium sp. M1D.F.Ca.ET.231.01.1.1 | reverse complement strand
GTCAGCATCTGCGGCCTGAAGGATGTTTCTGGCGATGCGGGTGATGAGTGCGGTGTTGGCAGGGGCATTGTCCTTGCGGGCACGGGATCGATCCTCATCCAGATGAACGTCGAGCATCCAATGCAGCCCGTTCTCGATCTGCCAATGGGCTCTGGTGCGGTCGAGCGCCTGCTGCGGCGACATAAGCGTGGAGGCCATGAACAGGCGCATCAAAGGCCTGGCCTGATCGCGCCGGCTGGTGATGCGGATGAAGGCTTTGTGACCGGGCATCAGCGGCTCGGCCGCCGCCACGACCTCGGCCTGCCGCCATTCATTGCGGCCATGGCTGGTTTCGGTCCGCTCGGCGACGGCGGGGGTGACCTCGGTCAGTCGCTGCTTGGCGTGAGCAACCCAATGCCGACGGTTTCCCTTGAGCGCGAG
>NZ_RZOZ02000069.1:0-422 GCF_003999155.2 Mesorhizobium sp. M1D.F.Ca.ET.231.01.1.1 | reverse complement strand
GCGCCTTGCAGATGTGGCTGCCTATGAATCCGGCCCCGCCCGTGACGAGGATTGTGCGGGGCATCTCATACGGCCTCCGCCACTTTCCGGCCCGCCAGCAACGCATCGAAATAGACGATCGTTCTTTCAAGGCCGATTTCGAGCGGTACACGCGGCTGCCATTTCAGCAGCTCGTTTGCCCGCGAAATATCCGGACGACGCTGCTGCGGATCATCGATCGCGGCAGGCAGATGGACTATGCGCGAGCGAGACCCTGTCATCCGGATAACAATGTCGGCCAGCTGCCGCACCGGAATCTCTGCGGGATTACCGAGATTGATCGGCCCGGTGCAGTCTTTCGGTTTGGCCGAGAAGCGCAGGAAGCCATCGATCAGGTCATCGACATAGCAGAAAGAACGGGTCTGGCTGCCATCACCGTAAAT
>NZ_RZOZ02000006.1:0-375851 GCF_003999155.2 Mesorhizobium sp. M1D.F.Ca.ET.231.01.1.1 | reverse complement strand
CCAGTGTCAGGCGCAACAGGTCGCTCGCCGATCTGATGCCGCGCGGGCGCAGGAACGCCTTCGTCTCGCGAGCACTTCCTGCGATCAACTCTTCCCCGCCGAGAAGCTCAATCGTCTCGGCCCAGCCGTCATCAACAAGCGATTCGTGTGTCATCCCAGCGTAGAATCACAATCGATTCCGCGCCGCAATCCCTATCTTAGCGCCTATGCCCTTGTGGGGGAGATGCCCGGCAGGGCAGAGGGGGCGCGAAGGATCGCGGCCTGTATCGTGTTCTTCGCTGGGACGCGAAATGACAATGCGCTTGGCTCAGGCCAAAAAGCCAACCGCCGATACGCTGGCGGGACAGCGCCCCCCTCTGTCCTGCCGGACATCTCCCCCACAAGGGGGGAGATCAGCCGTCACCCCCGCTCCGGAAACATCGCCTTCAGCCCGTCGCGTGAAGCCTTCGCCACGCCGCGTTCGGTGATCAGCCCTGTCACCAGCCGCGCCGGCGTCACGTCGAAGGCCGGGTTAGCCGCCGGCGTGGCGTCCGGCGAGACGCGCACCTGCGCGACCTTGCCGTCCGCGGTCTTGCCCCAGACCAGCGAGACCTCGTCGCCGGAGCGTTCCTCGATCGGGATCTCGGCAAGTCCGTCGGCGACCGTCCAGTCGATGGTGGGCGAGGGGAGCGCGACATAGAAGGGCACGTCATTGTCGGCGGCGGCAAGCGCCTTGAGATAGGTGCCGATCTTGTTGCAGACGTCGCCATTGGCGGTGGTGCGGTCGGTGCCGACGATCACCATGTCGATGTCGCCATGCTGCATCAGGTGGCCGCCGGCATTGTCGACGATCAGCGTGTGCGGCACGCCATGGCCGGCCATCTCCCAGGCCGTCAGCTGGGCGCCCTGGTTGCGCGGCCTGGTCTCGTCAACATAGACATGGACCGGAATGCCGGCCTCGGTCGCCAGGTAGATCGGCGCGGTGGCGGTGCCGTAGTCGACCGTCGCCAGCCAGCCGGCGTTGCAGTGGGTCAGGATGTTGACGGTCTCGCCAGGCTTCTTGCGCGCCGCGATCTCCCTGATGATGGCAAGCCCGTTCTCGCCGATGGCGCGGTTGAGCCCGACATCCTCGTCGGCGATTTCCGCGGCCCGCTTGTAAGCCGCCTCGGCTCGCTGTTGCGGCGCGAGCGGCTTCAGGAAGCGGCGCATCTCGTCCAGCGCCCAGCGCAGGTTGATCGCCGTCGGCCGCGTCTTGTTGAGCGTCTCCCACACCGCGTCGAGCGCTTCGTCCGAGGCATCGTCGGTCATCTGGATGGCGACGCCATAGGCCGCGGTGACGCCGATCAGCGGCGCGCCGCGCACCCACATGTCGCGGATCGCGGTGGCGATGCCGGCGACGGTTCCGATCCTCTCGACGCGGAACTCGTGCGGCAGCCAGCGCTGGTCGATGATCTCGACCGAACGCTTGTCGTCGCTGAGCCAGATGGTGCGGTAGTGGCGTTCGCCGACGTTCAAATTCAATTCTCCTGTTCGATCAGCGCGGCCAGGGTGTTGACCTCGTCGATGCTGTGGATCTGGCGCCGGTTGACGGCGATGTGCCGGCCGAAGCGCAGCGCCTTGGCCTCACATCTGGCGCGCAGGTCGGCATCGGCAATGGTCTCGAAATCGGCATTGTGGGCGAGGCCGAGGATGCGCCGGTGCACCTCGATGCCGGCGAAGCCAAGCAGGTCAGTCCAGATGCCGGAGAGGATGTGGTCGAGCGCCTGCTCGGCGCCCAGCTTGTCGCCTTGGTCCTCGAACAGGCTCTTCTGGTAGAGCATGCCGGTGCGCTCGGTCCGCCACAGATGCGAGAACTCGGCGCGAAAGACGGCCCAGGTTTCGGCCGTGACCTTGAGCAGGTAGGCACGCATCGAGTCCCGGCTGCCCTCCTCCTCATGGCCGCGTTGCGAGAAGTAGGCCATCCAGAAATTGGCGAGCAGCATGCCGACATCGAAGGCGATCGGGCCGTAGAAGGCGAATTCCGGATCGATCATCCGGGTCTCGCTGTCGGTGACCATGATCGAGCCCGAATGCAGGTCGCCATGCAGCAGCGTCTCGGCATTGGCGGCGAAGAGATGCTTCAGCCGCTGCGCCTCGACCTTGAGGTCACGGTCGGCGCGCAACTCGGCCGCCAGGCCGTCGAGCTGCGGGCTGGTGTGCCGGTTCATCTGGGCGTCGAAATAGGGATCTGAAAACACCAGGTTCTCGGTGATGTCGCAGAGCTCGACATTGTCGGCGAACAGCGCGAGATCGGCCTTGCGCTCTCTGGTCACCATAGACAGGTCGGAGCCGCGGAACAGCGTCCGGGCCATGAACAGGCCGATGTCGCGCGCGATCTTCGGCAGCTCGCGGCCGTCGATCAGCGCGCGCCGCAGGATGATGTGCGGCGGCGCCAGATACTCCATGACGATGAGCGCCTGGGTCTCGTCGAAATGGTAGATCGCCGGCACCGAGCCGGGCGCTCGGCGCTCCTGCCTGGTCAGCGCATGATATTCGAAGAAGGAACGCTTCAAGGGCAGCGGCCAGCTGTCGCCGACCAGCCGCACATAGGGCAGCGCCTGCTTGACCACCGCGGCCCCGTGATCACCCTCGACGATGAAGACGAGGTTCAAATTGCCGTCGCCGACCTCGCGTACTTTCCACTGGCTGGCGTCCTTGCCGATGCGCTCTGTCAGCGCCTCGTTGGCGCCAAGGCGCTTCGGCAGCGTTTCCACCGACAATGCTTCGAACGTCTCGGTCATCCTCTCCCCTCCTGCGCGTGGTCTCCGACGATAGCGGAGCCACGGCGGCGAGGCCAAGCTAGGGAGCGCTCTAGCAATTGTCAATCGTGTTGACAATTGCCGAGTGAGCCCATAGCGTCATGGATCAGGGAGGAACGAATGGGCGCAGATGCCGTGTTCCGTGTGGAAGGCCTGAGGAAATCCTTTGGCCAGAACGAGGTGCTTGGCGGCATCTCGGTCGACTTGTTTGCCGGCGAGGTGACCGTGCTGATGGGCGCCAACGGTGCTGGCAAGTCCACCCTGGTCAAGATCGTCAGCGGGGTCTATTCGCGCGGCAGCGGATCCATGCGGCTTGCCGGCCAGGCCTTCGACCCGCAGACACCCGCCGAAGCCATCCGCGCCGGGGTCGTCACCGTGCACCAGAACATCAATGACGGCGTGGTGGCCGATCTCGACGTCGCCACCAACCTAACGCTGGACCGGCTGAGCGGCAAGGGCGCATCGCTGCTGTTCAAGCCTGCCAATGTCCGCGCCGAAGCCAGGACCGTCGCCGATCGCATGGGGCTTATCATCGACCTCAGGGCGCGTGTCGCCGACCTCTCGCTCGCCGACCGGCAGATGGTGGCGATCGCGCGGGCCATGGCGCACCGGCCGAAGGTGCTGATCCTCGACGAGCCGACCTCATCGCTGTCGAGCGCCGAGGCCGACCGACTGTTTTCGCTGATCGACCGGCTGCGCGGGCAGGGCGTCGCCATCCTCTACATCTCGCACCGCATGTCGGACATCAGGCGGCTCGCCGACCGCATCGTCTCGATGCGCGACGGCGTCATCTCCGGCACCTTCGACCGGAAGCCGCTCGACTATGAGGGCGCCGTCAACGCCATGCTCGGCCGCAGGATCCAGCTCGACCGGGTCGTCGCCAGAAACTCGGCGCGCGTGGTCTTCATCGCCGAAGGCCTGCAGCTGGCGCATGGCGCCAAGCCGATCTCGATGGCGCTCGGCGCCGGCGAGGTGGTGGCGATCACAGGCCTCGTCGGCGTCGGCAAGACGGCGCTGGCCGAGACGCTGTTCGGCGTGCGCAGGCCGCTGGCCGGCACCATGCATATGGACGGCAAACCTTATGCGCCGGGATCGGCGCGCGAGGCGATCGCCGCCGGCGTCTTCCTCGTTGCCAAGGACCGCGCGCTGAGCGGCATCGTCGGCGGCTTCAACATCGAGCGCAACATCAGCCTGCCTTTCCTCAAGCGCATGTCCGGCTTCGGCGTCATGAAGAAGCGCGCGGAACGCGCTGCCGCGCGCCGCCAGATCGACGAGCTCGGCATCGTCTGCCGCTCCGAGAAGGACGAGCTGTACGCGCTCTCGGGCGGCAACCAGCAGAAGGTGATGGTGGCGCGCTGGATGTCGCAGGCCTCGCGCCTGTTCATCCTCGACGAGCCGTTCCAGGGCGTCGACATCTCGGCCAGGCGCGACATCGCGGCCAAGCTGAGGGGGAGCGCCGACGGCCGCGCCACACTCGTCTTCGTCACCGAGATCGACGAGGCGCTGGAGACCGCCGACCGCATCCTGGTGATGTCGGAGCAGGCGATCGTCGGCGAGCACCGGAACGATGGCATCGATCTCGATCGGCTGCTGGCGCAAGTGGCCGGCGGGCCGCTGCATGGCACGGTGTGAGATCGTACCGATGAAGAGACTTGGAGTGCAGGCATGAGTTCCAGTTTGACGGAGAGGGCGACAGCGCGGGAGCGTTCGATGACATTGCGTGACCATGCCATCCGCTATGGCTTCATCGTCCTTCTGGTCGGGCTGATCGCCTATTTCGCGGTCGCTGCCGACGGTTTCGCCTCGCCGCAAAGTGCCGTCTTCATCTTCCAGTCGGTAGCGATCACCGGCGTGCTCGCGCTCGGCGTCACCGCGACGCTCGTCGTCGGCGGTTTTGATCTCTCGATCGGCTCGGTCGCCACCAGCGCCATGATGGCGGCATCCTATGCCATGGTGGTGCTGGAGCAGAACGCCTTCGTCGCCGTCATCGCCTGCCTGGCGATCGGCGTGGTCGTCGGCCTGATCAACGGCTGGCTGATCGTCTACATGCGCGTGCCGGATCTTCTGGCGACGCTCGGCATGATGTTCCTGCTGCTCGGCCTGCAGCGCATTCCGACCGAGGGCCGCTCGATCGCCACCGGCATGACCATGCCCGACGGCTCGGTCGCCAACGGCAAGTTCTCAGAGGCCTTCCTGGCACTGGGCCGCCACCGCATCGACTTCTTCATCCCGAGCCTGATCCCGGTCTCGGTGGTGGTGCTGGTCGTGCTTGCGGTGCTGATCTGGTTCTTCCTCGAATACACCCGCTTCGGGCGCATGATGTATGCGGTCGGCAGCAACGAGCGCGCCGCCGAACTCGCCGGCGCGCCTGTCAAGGCATACAAGATCTGGGCCTATGTCATTTCGGGAGTATTTGCCTCGATCGGCGGGATTTTGCTCGCCGCCCGGCTTGGACGCGGCGACATCGCCTCGGGTAATAATCTCTTGCTCGACGCGGTAGCTGCGGCACTCATCGGTTACGCGGTGCTCGGCGCCGCCAAGCCCAACGCCTTCGGCACCGCCGTCGGCGCGGTGTTCGTCGGCGTCCTGTTGCAAGGCCTGACGATGATGAACGCCCCTTACTACACGCAGGATTTCGTCAAGGGCGCGGTGCTCGTCGTCGCCCTTGTCTTCACCTTCGCCCTTTCCGGCAGGGGCAAGAGATAGTTTCGACCGGGGCACTGATGAGAACACAACGGAGGAAAAAGTGAGCATCACAAGAAGACTTCTGGGGAAGGCCGCACTCGGCCTTGCGGGCGCGGCGCTGCTGATACAGGGCACGGCATTGGCGGCGGACCGCCCGGCGCCGTTCGACAAGCCGGGCGTCAAGATCGCGCTGGTTCGGTACCTTTCGACCGGCGACTTCTTTCAGGCCTATCTCTCCGGCGTCGAGGCGCAGGCCAAGGCGCTCGGCGTCGACCTGCGTGTGTTGGACAGCCGCCAGGACGCAGCACTCCAGGCCGATATGGTCGACCAGGCGATCGCGCTCGGCGTGCAGGGCATCATCATCCAGCACGGCCTGACGGAATCGATGAAGGACGCCGCCCAGCGCGCGGTCGATGCCGGCATCAAGGTCGTCGCCTTCGACGTCAATGTCGAGAACCCGAAGATCCCGCAGATCGAGCAGTCCGACCGCGACCTCGCAAAGCTCGCGCTCGAGCAGGCGGTCAAGGACAATGGCGAGGCCTGGAAGGCCGGCTATGTCTATGTCGCCGGTATCGCGCCGCTCGACCGCCGCAACGAGACCTGGGTCGACGTGAAGAAGAAATATTCGGGCATCAGCGAGGTCGCCATGTTCGGCACGCTCGACAACCCGATCGCCAATTCCGTCGCCAACCAGGCGCGCTCGGTGCTGCAGGCGCATCCCGACATCAAGGTGATGTTCGCGCCTTATGACGAATTCGCGAAGGGCGTGAAGATCGCCGTCGACGAGGCCGGGCTGAACAAGGGCATCAAGATCTACTCGGCCGATATCTCGACCTCGGACATCGCCGCGATGCGCGAGCCGGACAGCGCCTGGGCCGCCACCGCCGCCACCAACCCGGCCGTCGTCGGCCAGGTCTCCGTGCGCGCGCTGGCGCAGCTGCTTGCCGGCGAGGATCCCGGCCACAACGTCATCGTGCCGCCGACGCTGATCACCCAGAAAGAGCTCGTCGACAAGGACATCAAGAACATGGAGGACCTGTCGGCCAAGCTGCCGCAGTTCGCCCATGCCGATGTCGCGATGCCGGCCTGGATGCCGAACCCGAACGCCAAGTAAGCTCGGGCGTCATGGCCAAGGAAAAGAGCGGCTCTCGGGCCGCTCTTTTTTGTTGCGCCTTTCAGACCGATCGCGCCGCTCGCGCCAGCCCGTGCGCCACCAGCCGGTCGATGACCTCCGGATAGCTGACGCCGCTCGCCGCCATCGCCTTGGCGTACATGCTGATGTCGGTGAAGCCGGGGATGGTGTTGAGCTCGTTGATGAGGAACGTCATATCCGGCATCAGGAAGAAGTCGACACGCGCCATTCCGTCGCAACCGATGGCTCTGAAGGCCCTTGCGGCCGTGGCGCGCATGCCCTGCTCGACCTCCGGCGGCAGCTCGGCCGGAACGATCAATGCTGCGCCGTTTTCGTCGATGTACTTGGCATTGTAGTCGTAGAAGCCGTGACTTTCCGCGGGCACGATCTCGCCCGGTCGCGAGACGAAGAGTTCGCCCGCGGGATCCTCCAGCACGCTGTATTCGATCTCTCGGCCACGAACGAACTCCTCCGCCAGCAGCTTGCGGTCGTGCCGGAAGGCCTCCGCAAGCGCCCGATCGTATTCCTGGCTGGCGTTGACCTTTGCGACGCCGACCGACGATCCTTGCCGCGCCGGCTTGATGAACAGCGGCAGGCCAAGCTGATCTTCCAGAACGGCGAGGGAAGGCGCCGCGCCCTCGTCGATCGTCACCGAGCGCGCGATCGGCAGCCCCGCCGCCTTCAGCAGCCGCTTGGCGATGTCCTTGTCCAGCGCCGTGGCGGAACCCAGGATGCCGCAGCCGGCAAGCGGCACTTGAGCCACCTCGGCCAGCCCCTGCACAGCGCCGTCCTCGCCATGCAGGCCGTGCAGGACGGGAAACAGGATGTCGATGGCCGGCAGTTCGTGTGGCGGTCGATCGGCCGGGACTGCGAGCATCTGGCCATGTCCGCCCGGCACCAGGCAGATCTCCATGCCGGCTGAAGGTGTCGCCAATGCGCCGTCCTGGAAGCTGCTCAGCAGCCATTGCCCCTGGCGGGTGACGAAGATGGGGATGGTATCGTATTTCTTGGGGTCGAGCGCGCGCATGACATTGGTCGCCGAAAGCAGCGAAACCTCATGCTCGGCGGAACGTCCGCCGAAGAGCACACCGATACGCAGTCGTTTCGTGGCCATCGACATCTCCACCGAAGATCAGGGTTGGAAACCGACCGCGACGCCGCGCCGGGCAAAAAAGCGGTCGAAGCTGGCCAGCGGCAGCGTGACGTTCGCCTGGCTCTGCCGGTCGTGGCCGGACGGGTTGTGGAAGCGGATTTCGCCTGGTGAGGCCGCCGTCACCAGCATCAGGTGCCCGCCCTTCGACGGCGGCTCGCGCCCGGGCCAGCGGATCCCGGGATGCACCGAGGCGATGAAGTAGCGCCACCTTGAAAAAAGCCCGGGCACCATCGCCATATCGACATTCGTCATCGTCTCGGCGGGGAGGCCGAAATGGTCGCGGACGAATCTGACGAAGGGCTCGTAGATCAGCCCCTTGATCGAACCGTCCACTTCATTGATGACATAGCCGCCATAGGCCGTGCAGGCGCGGGCGAGCTCGAGCGTCGGATGGATTTCACCGCGCGCGGCAAGGATCATCTTCAGGCAGGCCATGCCGCAGACATTGACCGCCCAGCGCGCATAGTCCTCGACGGTCTCGGCGCCGGAGTTGCGCCACAACGGATCGCGATGCAGGGCCGATGGTCCCTCCGCCAGCAGCGGCAGGGTCATGCCGGGCGATTCCCACTGGCTGAAATAAGGCACTTCCCTGGATTGCATACCGGCTCCAGCCCAACATCTCGAATTGGAGGGCAAGGCACCCCCTTAAAGCTGTTCGAGCAATAAGCGAAGGATTTGAGCGGATTTTGACCAGCTGGAGCAGTTTTCCAGCAGAAGTGGGGAAACGAGCGGTTCGTCGTTTTCGTCAAACGATGAACCGCTCCGGGATGGCCTTGCGTCGTCAGCGCAGCGCCGCGGCGATGTTGCCGCCGTCCACAGTCGTCACATCGGCGGTGGTGCGCTCAGCCAGCGCCTGGTGCAGGAAAGCCTGCGCCACATCGTCGGCCGTCACTTCCTGTCCAAGCAGATTGCCGGACATGTATTCCTTCTCCGACACGCCGCGCGCGCCGGAGCGGCTGGCGATCATGGCGTCGGTCAGAAGGCCAGAGCGGATGCGGTCGGCGTTGACCGCGTTGGAGCGGATGCCGTGCGCGCCGTAATCCAGCGCATATTGCCTGGACAAGAACAGCGTCGCCGCCTTCGGGATGCCATAGGCGCCGAACTTCGGTCCCGGGTTGATCGCCTGCTTGGACGTGTTGAACAGGAGCACGCCCCCGGTGCCCTGTTCCAGCATGATGCGCACGGCATTCTGCGCCGCCGACTGGTGGGCGAAGAAGTTGAGCTCGAAGCTCCTGCGCAGCAGCGCGTCGTCGATCTCGCCGATGCGGCCTTCCCAGGCCGCGCCCGCATTGGAGACCAGGATGTCGAGGCCGCCATAGACCGCGACCGCCCGGTCGAATGCGGCGCGCAGTTCGACGGGATTGGTGATGTCGGCGCCGACGCCGATCGAGCCGTTTCCGGCCTTCTTCGCCGCTTCGGCGGCCTTGGCCGGATCGAGATCGACGATGACCGCATGCGCGCCGTTGGCGGCGAACAGTTTTGCCGTCGCCGCACCGATCGCGCCGGCGCCGCCGGTGACGAGCACCACCTGGCCGGTCAGCGGCTTCGGCTTGTTGGAGGCGAGCTTGGCCTGTTCCAGCGACCAGTATTCGAGCGGGAAGAGGTCCGCCTTGGAAAGCGGCTGGAAGTTGCCGATGGCTTCGGCGCCGCGCACCGCCTCGATCCACATCTCGCCGACGTCGGAAGCGATCTTGGCGTCCTTCAGCGTCCGGCCATGGCCGAACATGCCCAGCCCTGGAACCAGCGTCAGCCGCGGCATCGGGTCGAGCATGGTGCGCTTGACGTCGTCCAGCGCGTCATTGGTCTCGAAATAGGCGCGGTAGTCTTTCGCGAAGGCCTCGACATGGCCGCGGATGACCGCCTTGTAGTCGCCGAGCTTGTCGGCGTCCGGCGCCGGCACCGCCATCGGCCCGGTCTTGATGCGGATCGACAGGTCCGGCGTCGACACGCCGCGCCCGGCGTAATCGGCGATCGTTGCCGAATTGATGAAATCGATGATGGCGTCCGAGGTGCGGAAGTCGCTGATCATGCGGTCGAAGCGGCCTTCGCCGCGCGCCACGGCCACCGCGCCGCGCAGCGTCGGCGCGATGTCGCTGGGCTTCGCCAGCTTGGCTGGCAGCGCCGCCTTGGCCGTTTGTGGCTTGCCGTTCTTGGCCACAAAATCCTCGGCGACGGTCACATAGTGGATCATCCGGTCATAGGCCTGCCTGGCATCGTCGCCGAAGGTGAAGATGCCGTGCTTGTCGAGGATCAGGCCCTCGACGCCTCGGTCGGCGTCGAAAACCTCCGCCGCGACCTTGGCGAGATCGAAGCCCGGCTTGATGTAGGGCACGTAACCCATCTTGTCGCTGAACACCTTTGCCACCAGCGCCTTGCTGTCTTCCTGGTCGACGATGGCAAGGATGGCGGTCGAATGGGTGTGGTCGACGAACTTGTGCGGCAGGAAGGCGTGCAGCAGCGTTTCGACCGACGGATTGGGGGAGGCGGGGTCGATGAGGTTGGAGCGCTGCAGCGCCACCATGTCCTCGTCGGAGAGACTTTCCAGCCCGCGAGCCTTGAGCAGCGCGCCCATCTTCACCGCCGGCAGGCCTTGCGGCTCGATGACCGCCATGTCCCAGCCGCTGCCCTTGACGCAGAGCACATCCCATTCGTCGCCGACGAGATCGGTGGCCCTGGTCTTGCAGGAGGTGTTGCCGCCGCCATGCAGCACCAGCCGCGGCTCGCCGCCGAGCAGACGGGTCGTGTAGACGCGCAGCGCAAGGTCGCGGCCGACGCCCTTCTTCGCATAGTCGGCAACTATCTTTTCCGCGTCGGCGTCATTCCAAAGGTTCTTCATCTCGCTCCGTCCGATACTCGTCTTTTTGCTCATGAACAGAAAGCCGCGACGTCTTGATGACAGAAGCGGCGGGGGTGGTTTTTCTACGAAGCCTTTTTGCTCGCCGCGCCGGCGTATTCGAGAAGACGCGCGGCCATATGCGCGCCGACCACCAGATGCGTGCACAGCCCGCCGGCGATCGCCGCCAGCAGCGGCTCGAACTTGCTGTCCTCCTGCACCACCATAAGCCGCTTCTCAATGGCGCGCAGCGAGGCGAGCTCGGCGGAGATGACCCGTCGGTTGTAGTCGCAGTCGAGCACCTCGCCATCGGCGTCGATGACCTGCCCGGCGATGACGCCGGCTGCACCTTGTCCGCGCAGCGCCGACATTTCGGCCGGCGACAGCGCGCCGCATTTCACCAGATGGCTGTCGGCATCGACGGCGCCGACCGAATAGAGCGCCAGATCGCAATCGCTGATGCCGGCAAGCTGGTCGCGGATCACCGGCTCCGTACGCAGGCCCTGCGCCAGTTCCTCGGTCGAAAGCACCAGCGGCGCGTAGAAATTGAGGCCCTTGGCGTTCAGCCGCCGGGCGATCTCCATCGTGCATTGGTCGGGCCGGTAGGAATAGGGCGCGCCGAGATTGCCGCAGAGCTGCACCACGGTGACGTCCTGAAGATCGGCATAGGACATGATGTCGGCGATGGTGTAGACGGTTCGGCCCCAGGCGACGCCGATGCGGTCGCCCTTCTTCACGAGCTCTAGGAAGACGCTCGCCGCCAGCACCGCGATGTCGGTCGAGGGGTCGGCGACATAAGCGTTTTCCGGCGCGATCCAGACGGCGTCGAGCTTGAAGGCATCCTCCAGCCGGCGCGCCATGACGTCGTCGGTGAAAAGCTGCGTCGAGGTCGAGATGTTGACGATGCCGGTCTCACGAGCCTTGCGCAGATACATGGCGACCGACGCGCGCGAGATATTCAGCTGGTTGGCCACCTCGTCCTGGCGCAGGCCATGCGCATAGTAAAGCCAGGCGGCCTTGTGGATGAGCTGTTCTGCCGGTCTGATCGCCATGCCGCCTCCTCGGCTGACATTAGTCACGGCTCTCGACAAAAGTCAAATCTGAGCGGCTGGGTGTAATCGCCTTCCGGCGCGGTCTGTTCGGAACTGCCATTCTACCGGGGGCTCATATGATAGCATTTCCCGGTCGTTCAGGGGGATGGCATGATCGCCGCCCAGTGGGTAGAAAGCTCGAAAAGACTTTTGGGGAGGATGGGATGGTCAATCCCTATGAACAGGATCTCGACAGGAACGCCGCCAACCACCAGCCGCTGACGCCGCTGACCTATCTGGAGCGCGCCGCCAAGACCTATCCCGACCACATCGCCATCATCCATGGCAGCCAACGCATCACCTATCGCGATTTCTGGCGCCGCTCGCTGAAGCTTGCCTCGGCGCTTTCGAAACGCGGCATCGGCAAGGGCGACACGGTGACGGTGATGCTATCCAACACGCCGCCGATGCTCGAAGCCCATTTTGGCGTGCCGATGACCAAGGCCGTGCTGCATTCGCTCAACACCCGTCTCGACGCCGCCGTCATCGCCTTCCAGCTCGACCATGCCGACACCAAGGTGCTGATCGTCGACCGCGAATTCTCCGGCGTCGTCAGGGAGGCGCTGGCATTGGCCAAGGCCAAGCCATTGGTTATCGACTATGACGATCCCGACTATGCCGCCGACGCGCCCTATCCGAAAGGCGAGCGGATCGGCACGCTCGACTATGAGGATTTCGTCGCCGGCGGCGACGTGGCCTTCGCCTGGTCGATGCCGGATGACGAGTGGAACGCCATCTCGCTCAACTATACCTCCGGCACCACAGGCAATCCGAAGGGCGTCGTCTACCATCATCGCGGCGCGGCGCTGATGGCCTACACCAACACCATCCATGCCGGCATGGCCAAGCACGCGGTCTATCTTTGGACGCTGCCGATGTTCCACTGCAACGGCTGGTGCTTCCCCTGGACCTTAGCCGTGCAGGCCGGTACCCATGTCTGCCTGCGCTGGGTGCGGGCAAAGCCGATGTATGACGCCATCGCCGATCATGGCGTCACCCATCTCTGCGGCGCGCCGATCGTCATGTCGGTGCTGATCAACGCTAAGGACGAGGACAAGCGCCAGTTCCCGCAGACCGTGACCTTCAACACGGCAGCCGCGCCGCCGCCGGAGGCGGTGCTTTCCGGCATGGCCGATGCCGGCTTCGCCGTCACCCATCTCTACGGCCTCACCGAGACCTATGGGCCGGCCGTCGTCAACGAATGGCACAATGAGTGGGATGCCCTGGAGAAAGGCCCGAGGACGGCGAAGAAGGCGCGCCAGGGCGTGCGCTATGCGGCGCTCGAGGGGCTGACGGTGATGAACCCCGAGACGATGGCGGAAACGCCGGCCGACGGCGAGACCATCGGCGAGGTCATGTTCCGCGGCAACATCGTCATGAAGGGCTATCTGAAGAACCGCAAGGCGACCGACGAGGCCTTCGCCGGCGGCTGGTTCCACTCCGGCGATCTCGGCGTCATGCATCCGGATGGTTACATCCAGCTCAAGGACCGCTCCAAGGACATCATCATCTCGGGCGGCGAGAACATTTCGTCGATCGAGGTCGAGGACGCGCTCTACAAGCACCCTTCCGTCGCCTCCTGCGGCGTCGTCGCCCGTGCCGACGGCAAATGGGGCGAGGTGCCGGTCGCCTATGTCGAGCTGAAGCCCGGCAAGAGCGCGACCGAGGCCGAGATCATCGAGCACTGCCGCTCACTGCTCGCCCGCTTCAAGGTGCCGAAGGCGGTGGTGTTCGCCGAAATTCCGAAGACCTCGACGGGGAAAATCCAGAAGTTCCGGCTGCGGGAGATGGCGAAGGGCGTCTGAGTTCGTCATCCTAGGGTGGAGCAGTCGCGGAGCGACGTCGCGGAAACCCTGGGATCCATGCCGTGACCTTGCGGCCGTGCTCCGGCGGTCGAGAATAGCCCTGCACGAATGGCGGCGCTGGCAAGCTAACTGCTTGATCCGACTTTATTCTTTGGCCGACGTCACGGCATGGATCCTAGGGTCTGCGCTGCGTCGCTTCGCTCCTTGCTTCGCCCTAGGATGACGAACTCATTCGTCGGTTTTCACGCTTCCTCGCTGTCACCATTTGTCACCAATTATACGCGTACGTCGATTCCGCGTTGACTCTTCGCTGTTTTCGATTTACGACTGACGAAAATTGAAATTCGTCACTCGTCAAACGAAAGCACCAATGTCAGAAGCCGCCAACATCGTGGCCGACCCCGCCAGACAGGAGAATGTGACGCGCATTCTCGACTGCGCCGAGCGCCTGTTCCGGCATTACGGCTACGGCAAGACTAACGTCGCGGACATCGCCCGCGAGCTCGGCATGTCGCCGGCCAATATCTACCGCTTCTTCGCTTCCAAGGTTGAGATCCACCAAGCCGTCTGCGGCCGTATGCTCGGCGCCAGCTACGCGATGGCCTACGAGATCATGCGCCTGCCGATCAGCGCCGAGGAGCGGCTGCGCCGTTACGTTCACGCCCAGTACAAGATGACGCTGGAGGTCATGCTCGACGACCAGAAGGTGCACGAGATGGTCATCGTCGCGCTCGAGCGCGACTGGGGCGTCATCGACAAGCATGTCGACCGCATCCACGACCTGTTCGCCGAGGTGATCCGCCAGGGTATCGAAGCGGGTGAGTTCAGGAAGCAGGATCCGGTCATCGCCTCGCGCTGCTTCGGCGCCTCCACCGTCATCCTCTGCCATCCGCAGATGGTCGCGCAGTGCCTTGCCAAGACCAACAGGGCGATGCCCGACGATCTCATCGATTACGCAATCAGAGCCTTGAAATAGCCGCCGCCCGCCGGGTGCCGGTCGACGTTCATCTCCAGTTCGGGAGTGCTAAGGTGTTTTTGTCCAATTCCATCCTCCGCGGGTTGCCAGCCGCCGGTCTCCCAGTCGTAGGCCTCTTTGTGGCGGCGCTCGGCCTTGCCGGCTGCAGCCAGGAGAAGGCGGCGGTCGTCGAGGAAGCCGCCCGTCCGGTGAAGGTCGTCGAGATCGGCGAGGCGCAGACAACCCGCCAGCTCGACTATTCCGGCTCGGTGCGCGCCCGCACCGATATGAATCTCGGCTTCCGCATCGCCGGCAAGGTCACCGAGCGTCTTGTCGATATCGGCCAGCATGTGAACGAGGGCGACGTCCTCGCCCGCGTCGACCCGTCCGACTACGAGCTGTCGGTGAAGAGCGCCGAGGCGAGCCTCGACGCCGCCGAACGCCAGGTCGAGACGGTCGATCTCGCCAGGAAGCGCGCCGAGCAGCTCTATGCCAAGAACTTCGCGCCGAAGTCGCAGCTCGACCAGGCGGCGCTGAGCTACGACCAGGCGGTGGCGACGCGCGATGCCGCCCGTTCGACGCTCGCCCAGGCGCAGAACCAGGTCCACTACACCGATCTCAAGGCCAGCAAGGCTGGCATCGTCACCGCCATCTCGGCCGATATCGGCCAGGTGGTCGGCGCCGGCACGCCGGTGATGACGGTTGCCGTCGACGGCGAGAAGGAAGTGCTGATCGCGGTGCCCGAAATGGATATCGCCGGCTTCCGCCCGGGCAAGGAGGTCAAAGCGAGCTTCTGGTCCGACGACGCGCTGACCCTCGACGGCAAGGTCCGCGAGGTTGCCGGCAGCGCCGACCCGCAGTCGCGCACCTTTGCGGTCCGGGTGTCGTTGCCCAACGATCCGCGCGTGCTGCTCGGCATGACCGCCAACGTCGAGGCGACCGTCGGCAGCAAGGCGCAACTGGTTTCGATCCCGCTGACCGCCTTGACCGAGAAGGACGGCAAGCACATCGTCTGGACCGTCGACCGCGCCTCCGACACCGTGCATCCGCGCCCGATCAAGGTGGCGAACTTCACCGCCGACGGTGTCGCCGTTGCCGATGGCTTGAAGCAGGGTGACGTGGTGGTTGCCGCCGGCACGCAATTCATGACCGAGAACCTGAAGGTCAAGCTTTCCGGCGACATCGCCCAGCAATCCGCTTCGGCGGAGGACAACGTCGCCACCACCAGCAGCCTGCACTGATGCTTAAGACTTGAAGTCAGGCGAAAAAACGCCTTTCCCGCCCTCGCTGGCGCGAGCCGCGAGCCGGGGAGGGCATGGGTTCCGGGCGGCGAACGCCCCCGATCGACGAGACGCCGGCTGCTGGTATCCCCCGCACCGCGGCCGCGTCCAGCGCGATTGCGAGTCTCTCCGCTTGAGGTGCTCGCCGCCCGGAAGCCACCCGAGCAATTCATGAGTAATGGCAAGCGTGCCTTGCCGGCCAATTGGACTGGACTTGCGCCATGACCACGGACAGCAGCACTGAAAAGCGACCTTTCAACCTCTCGCGCTGGGCGATCGGACATCCGAGCATCGCGCGCTTCCTGTTCGGCCTCATCATCCTGGCCGGCGCGCTCGGCCTGATGCGCATGGGCCAGAAGGAAGACCCCGACTTCACCTTCCGCGTCATGGTGGTGCAGGCGGTCTGGCCGGGCGCCTCGATCCAGGACATGGAGGACCAGGTCGTCAACAAGATCGAGCGCAAGCTGCAGGAAACGCCGCATCTCGATTTCGTCCGTTCCTACACGCGCGCCGGCAGCGCCATCATCACCCTGCAGGTCAAGGGCGACACCAACCCTGAACAGGTCAAGGACGCCTTCTACCAGGTGCGCAAGAAGGTCGGCGACATTGCCAATGAGTTGCCGCAGGGCCTGCTCGGGCCGTATTTCAACGACGAGTTCGGTGACACCTTCATTACGCTGCATTCGATCAGCGGCGACGGCTTCACCTATCCGGAGCTCAAGAAGTTCGCCATCCAGGCACGCGACATGCTGTTGACGACGCCGGGAGTCGAGAAGGCCGTCATCATCGGCGACCAGCCGGAGAAGATCTATATCGACGTCTCGTCCAAGGCGCTCGCCGAGCGCGGCCTGACCATCGTCGACCTGCAGAACGCCGTGAAAGGGCAGAACGCCGTCGATCCGGCCGGCTCGGTGGACACCGGCCTGCGCTCGGTCCGCATCTCGGTCGAGGGCGACGTCACCAGAGCCGCCGACATCCGCGAGCTGAGGCTGCGCGCCGGCAACCAGGTGACGCGCCTCGGCGACATCGCCACCGTCACCTCGGGTCTCGAGGATCCCTATCAGCGCAAGTACCGCTTCAATGGCCGCGAGAGCGTCCAGGTCGGCGTCGTCATGGCCAAGGGCTTCAACGTCAGGGACGTCGGCAAGGATGTCGAGGCGACCTACCAGCGCTTCGAGGAAGGCCTGCCTTACGGCGTCGCGGTCGATCAGATCTCCGACCAGCCCGAGGTCGTCAAGGACGCCGTCAACGAGTTCATGGAGGCGCTCGGCGAAGCGCTGCTCATCGTGCTCGTCGTCTCGTTCCTGTCGATCGGCTGGCGCTCCGGCCTGGTGATCGCGATCGCCATCCCGCTGGTCTTGGCCGCCACCTTCGCGATCATGTACGAGATCGGCATCGACCTGCAGCGCATCTCGCTCGGCGCTCTGATCATCGCGCTCGGTCTTTTGGTCGACGACGCCATGATCGTCGTCGAGATGATGGAGCGAAAGCTGGAGGAGGGGCTGGTCAAGATCGAGGCGGCGAGCTTCGCCTATTCCTCGACCGCCTTCCCGATGCTCACCGGCACGCTGATCACCACCGCCGGCTTCATCCCGGTGGGCTTCGCAGCCTCCACCGCCGGCGAATATGTGCGCACGCTGTTCTACGTCGTCGGCATCGCGCTCGTCGTGTCGTGGTTCGTCGCGGTCTATTTCACGCCCTGGCTCGGCTACATGATCCTGAAGCAGCGCAAGCACGCGGGCACCCATCACGATGTCTTCGACACGCGCTTCTACCGGCGGCTGCGCTCGACGGTCACTTGGGCCGTGCGCCATCGCATCATCGTGCTGGTGATGACGCTGGTCACTTTCGGCACCAGCCTGTGGGCCTTCCAGTTCATTCCGCAGAACTTCTTCCCGCAGTCCTCGCGTCCGGAAATCCTGGTCGATCTCTGGCTGCCCGAGGGCACCTCGATCAAGGAGGTCGAGACGCAGGCCAAGGCGCTGGAAGCCAAGATGATGGACGACCAGGACAAGCGCTTCATCGCCACCTATATCGGCGAGGGCGCGCCGCGCTTCTTCCTGCCGCTCGACCAGCAGCTCAGGAATCCGAACTTCGCCCAGCTCCTGGTGATGGCCAAGGACGAGCCGACGCGCGAGCGGCTGATCGTCAAGCTGCGTTCGATCCTGGCCAAGGACTTCCCCTCGATCCGCGCCAAGGTCGATCGTCTCTTCCTCGGCCCGCCGACCGGCTGGCCGGTGCAGATGCGCATCATGGGTCCGGATCGCCAGGAGGTGCGCCGCATCGCCGACGAGGTGAAGGCGAGGTTCCAGGCCAACCCGCTGCTTGGCGCCGTTCATGACGACTGGCTGGAGCAGGTGCCGGCGATGAAGCTGGTCATCGATCAGGATCGCGCCCGGGCGCTCGGCGTCACCTCGCAGCGCATCCGCCAGATGCTGCAGGCGACCATGTCCGGCGCGCCGCTCGACGATTTCCGCGACGGCGAGGAGACGGTCTCGATCGTTGCCCGCGAGCCGGAAGCGACACGTCATCTGCTCTCCTCTGTCGACTCGGTCTACATCCCGACCGACTTCGGCGGCTCTGTCCCGTTGTCGCAGGTGGCCAAGGTCGTGCCCGTCATGGAACAAGGCATCGAATGGCGGCGTGACCGCCTGCCGACCATCTCGGTGCGCGGCACGCTGCCGGACGGCGTGCAATCGAACGATGTCGTCACCAAGATGTACAACGACATGAAGGACCTGCGTGCCGGCCTTGCTCCCGGCTACAAGATCGAGATCCAGGGCGGTGCGGAAGACTCGGCCGAAAGCCAGGCCTCGATCGCGGCCAAGGCGCCGATCATGCTGGCCATCATCGTCATATTGCTGATGGTCCAGCTGCAGCACTTCGGCAAGTCGATGCTGGTGCTGGCCACCGGTCCGCTGGGCATCATCGGCGCCGCGGCGGCGCTGCTGATCAGCGGCGCGCCGTTCGGCTTCGTCGCCATCCTCGGCGTCATCGCGCTGCTCGGCATCATAATGCGCAACTCGATCATCCTCGTCGACCAGATCGACCAGGATATCGCGGCGGGCATGGAGCGATCGGAAGCGATTGTCGGCGCTGCGGTGCGCCGCTTCCGGCCGATCATGCTGACGGCGCTGACCGCGGTGCTGGCGCTGATCCCGATCTCGCGCGCCGTCTTCTGGGGTCCGCTGGCCTACGCCATGATGGGCGGCATCCTGGTCGCCACCGTGCTCACCATCCTGGTGCTGCCGGCGGGCTATGCCTTGTTCTTCGGCCGCGAGCCGAAGAAAGCCAAGACCGACGCGCAGGCGCCGGAGCCGGAACAGATCGAAGGCATCGAAAGGCCGCAGCTGGCGCTGGCCGCGGAATAAAAGGTGGCAACCTCGCATCATCCGCCATCGGCGAAAGCTGGTGGCGGATGATATGTATCAGGGTGACGGCGTGCGGAAATCAGCCGTCACCCGAGGTCCTCGGGATGCGCGATGGAAGGGAGGCTGGCGCCGCCTGCGCCTCAAGGCATTGTCGGCTGACTCACGACATGATCAGGCCGCCGTCGACATTGATGGTCTGTCCGGTGATGTAGGCCGCGTCGTCGCTGGCGAGGAAGCTGACGAGGCCCGAAACGTCCTCGCCGCTGCCGGCTCGGCCCATCGGGATGTTCTTTACCCATTCAGCCATCAGCTCGCCCGGCTTGTAGTCGCCGAGCAGCTTGCCCCAGGCGGTGTCGTTATAGGCCCACATGTCGGTGTCGATGATGCCGGGGCATATGGCGTTGACGGTGATCTTCTCCTTGGCCACTTCCTTGGCGAGGCTCTGGGTGATGCCGACGACGCCGAACTTCGAGGCCGCGTAATGCGGCGTGTAGATGAAACCCTGCCGCGCCTGGCCCGACGCGGTGTTGATCAGCCGGCCGCCTTCACCATGCCTGCGCATGCGCAGGATCGCTTCCTGGCAGCACAGGAACACGCCCTTGGTGTTCACCGCCATCACCTTGTCCCACTCGGCTTCCGTCATCGCTTCGATCCTGGCGATGGTGATGACGCCGGCGTTCTGAATGGAAATGTCGACGCGGCCGAAATCCTTTTCGGCGAGATCGTAAAGGGCTGCGACCTCGTCCTTCTTCGTCACGTCCATGCGCATCGAGGCGACCTTCGCACCCGCGGCCTTCAGGTCGGCGGCGACCTCGTCGACGCGCGGATCGATGGCGCTGACCACGACCGCCGCACCCTCCGTCGCGAAGCGTTTTGCCATGGCGGCGCCGATGCCGCCGCTGGCGCCCGTGACGACCGCTGTCTTTCCCTCAAAACGCTTCTGCATCTTCTCTCCCTACCAGCAGACGAAGCCGCCATCGACGATGAGGTCGACGCCGGTGACGAAACTCGCGGCGCGGCTCGCCAGGAACACGGTCGGCCCGACCATTTCTTCCGGCGTCGCCATGCGGCCCATCGGCGTGTCGCGCTTGAAGATTTTTATCTGCTCGGCCACCTCCGGCCGCTTGTTCATCGGCGTCAGCGTATAGCCCGGGCTGACGACGTTGACGCGCAGGCCGCGATCGGCCCACTCCATGGCGAGGCTCTTCGACATATGGATCACCGCCGCCTTCGACGAATTGTAGTGCGCCTGCGTCAGGCCGCGGTTGACGATCGAGCCGGACATCGAGGCGATGTTGATGATCGAGCCCTTGCGGCGCGGCAGCATGACGCGCGCCTCGGCCTGGCAGGACAAAAACACGCCGCCGACATTGACGTCGTAGAGCTTCTGCCATTTCTCCAGCGGTAGCGTCTCGGCGGGTTCGGCGCCGGCGATGCCGGCATTGTTGACGGCGATCGTCAGCGCGCCGAGCTCCTTTTCCGTGCGCTCGATCGCGAGATCGCTCTCCGACGTCACCGTGCCGGTCAGCACCAGCGCCTTGCGGCCGAGCGCCTTGATCTTGCCGGCCGTCTCGTCCAGCCCGCCTTTCGAGCTGTGGCCGAAGCAGGCGACGTCGGCCCCGGCTTCCGCCAGCCCGATGGCGATCGACTGGCCGATGCCGCTGCCGGCGCCGGTCACCAAGGCTACGTCGCCGTGAAGATCGAACAGTTTCATCTTTTTCCCTCTCCTCAGATGAAGGGGCGCCAGTCCTGCTGGCGCCCCGCGCGGTCCGGTGCCTGGGAGGGTATCACCTGCTGCGCTTTGTTCCCATCCGCCGTGTCTCAGCTCGTGGCGAGTTCCATGACGGCGATATTGCTTGCCTCGTCGCGGTCGAGGATGCCGCGCTGGCGACCGCGGCTCAGCACCAGCACGCGGTGCGAAAGCCCCAGCACTTCCTCCAGATCCGAGCTCACCACCACCACCGCCATGCCAGAGCGGGCAAGGTCGGCGATCACGTCGTAGATCGCCGCGCGCGCGCCGACATCGATGCCGCGCGTCGGCTCGTCGAGGATGAACACCTTGGGCGGCCGCGACACCCATTTGGCGATGATCACCTTCTGCTGGTTGCCGCCCGACAGCTTGCCCACGGCCTGATTCGGCCGTCCCTTGACGCCGAGCCGACTGATCCCGGCCTCGGCAAATCTCTGCACCGCTCTGGGAAACACCCAACCCTTCGGCGCGACATGGTCGAAATTGCCGATCGCGAGGTTCTCGCCGATCGTCTGTTCCAGCACCACACCCTGTTCCTTGCGGTCTTCCGGCACCAGCACGACGCCGGCCCTGATTGCCGCCGCCGGGCCGCTGAGGCGGACTGCCTGGCCGGCGACGCGCACCGCGCCGGACGAGATCGGATCGGCGCCGGCGATCGCCCGCACCAGCTCGGTGCGGCCGGCGCCGATCAGCCCGGCGATGCCGAGGATCTCGCCCGATTTCACCGAGAAGGAAACGTTGTTGAAGCTGCGCTCCGGCGAGGACAGGTTCTCGACCTCGAGCACCGTTTCCACGCCCGGCGCCGACAGCCTCGGGAACATGCGCTCGACGCTGCGGCCGACCATCTGCTCGACCACGGTGCGCACCGGGATATCGGCGCGCTCGTGCCGGGCGACGATGCGGCCGTCGCGCATCACCACCACGCGATCGGCGATCTGCGCGATCTCGTCGAGGCGGTGGCTGATATAGATGAAGGACATGCCTTCGGCCTTGAGCTTGCGGATCTGCTGGAAGAGCAGCTCCGTCTCCTCGCCGCCAAGCGCCGCTGTCGGCTCGTCGAGGATCAAAAGCTCGGCGTTCAGTGTCAGCGCCTTGGCGATCTCGACCTGCTGCTGGGCCGCGACGCGCAGCGTGCGCACCTTGCGTTCCGGCGAGACGTCGAGGCCGAGGCGCTTCAACTGCGCCGAGGCTTTCGCGTTCATGGTTGCGCGGTCAATGCGGCCGCCGCGCATCGGCAGGCGCCCGACATAGACGTTCTCCGCCACCGACAGGTCCGGCAGCAGCTTCAATTCCTGATGGATCATGCCGACCCCGGCCTCGATGGCCGCGGCGGGGTTGGCGGGGGAGTAGGGCTTCCCCCGCCAGATGATGGTACCGGCGTCGGGCTTGGTCGAGCCGGCGATGATGTTCGAGACGGTCGACTTGCCAGCGCCGTTTTCGCCGAGCAGCGCCACGACCTCGCCCGGCCGCACCTCGAAGCTCGCATCGGCCAGGACCTGCACAGGTCCGTAGCTCTTGCTCAGCCCGTTGACGAAGAGCCCGTTATGCGGGCTCCCGCCGGTGTGAGGATCAGGGGACATCGTGGCGCTCTTCAGGTCTCGGCTGGCTTGCCCTCAGGGGTGCTTCTCGATGAACTGCGCGACATTGTCCTTGGTGGTCAGCGTCGCGTCCTGCAACTGATCGGCGGGCAGCTTGTCGCCGGCCACCAGCTTGACCGCCGAGTCGACGGCGAGCCGGCCCATGCCCTGCGTCTGCTGCGTCGCTGTCACGTCGAACACGCCGTCCTTCAGCGCCTTCAGCGCGGCCACGTCGCCATCGAAGCCGGCGATCCAGATCTTGTGGTCGGGATTGGCGACCTTGACCGCCTGCGCGGCGCCCAGCGCCAGGGCGTCGGCCTGGCCGAAGATGATCGAGACGTTCGGGTGGGCCTGCAGCAGGTCCTGCGCCAGCTTGAAGCCCTCGTCCTGGTGCCACTGGTCGCTCCACAGCTCGCCGACCACCTTGATGTCCGGATAAGCCTTCAGCGCTTCGCCGCAGCCCTTGGAGCGGTCGACTTCCGGTGTCGTGCCCTTCTGGCCATGGATGATCACCATCTCGCCCTTGCCGCCGGCCTGCTTGGCGATGTAGTCGCACACGCCCTTGGCCGAATTGACGCTGTCGGTGGCGATGAAGGTGTCGCCGGGCGCGCCGTCGGCGTTGCGGTCGACATTGACCACCGGGATGCTGGCAGCCTTGGCGGTCTTGGTCGGAACGGTCGCGGCGGTGGCGCCGGCCGGGATGTAGATCAGCGCGTCGATGTTCTGGGTGACGAGGTCCTGCACCTGGCTGACCTGCGTTGCCGAGTCGCCCTTGGCGTCGACGGTGATGACCTCGATGCCCTTCTCCTTGGCATAGGCTTCCACCGACTGCTTGATCTGGTTGAAGAAGTCCGCCTGCAGGTTGGCGACGGCAAGCCCGAGCTTCTTGGCGTCCTTGGCCGAAGCGGCGTCGGACAGGCCGAGTAGCGGGACGATGGCTGCGGCCGCAAGCAGCAGTGAACGTTTGGTGAGCATGTTTTTCCTCCGTTGGTGTTCAATCCCGTCCAGCCTGCGCATCGCGGCGCCCCCGGCCGGACAGTCCAGTCTCGGATCGACCGATCCGTTTCGCCCGCACATCCGGGCGAATCCCTATTGCCTGCGGCGCCGCCAGGTGTCGGTGGCGACCGCGAGCGCGATCACCACGCCGATCACCACCTGCTGGATGAAGGGCGAGACGCCGAGCAGGTTGAGCCCGTTGCGCAGCACGCCGATGATCAGCACACCGATCGCCGTGCCGCCGATCGAGCCGATGCCGCCCGAAAGGCTGGCGCCGCCGATCACCACCGCGGCGATGGTGTCGAGCTCGTAGCCGACGCCCGAGCTCGGCTGCACCGAATCGAGCCTGGCGGCGAGCACGATGCCGGCCAGTCCCGCCAGCAGAGCGCAGATCGCGTAGACCCAGTTGGTCAGCGACTTCACCGGAATGCCGGAGAGGCGGGCGACCTCGGCGCTTCCGCCGATCGCGTAAAGGCTGCGCCCGGTGGCGCGATAGTTGAGGAAGATGGCGAAGACGATCGCCAGCACGATCATCAGCCCGACGGTGACCGACAGGAAGCCGAAATGGCGTACGATCGACAGGTTGGTGAACCAGTCAGGGAAGCCCACGATCTGTGAGCCGTCGGTGATCATGTTGGCGAGGCCGCGCGCCACCGACATCATGGCGAGCGTCGCGATGAAGGGCGGCAGCTTGGTCACCGTCACCAGCAGCCCCGAGACCAGGCCGCAGAGGGCGGCGACAACGAGCGCCGCGGCAATGCCCACGGGCACGCCGAGATTGAGATAGTCGGGGTAGGCGACGTAGCCCATCACCATCGAGGCCAGCGCCAGCACCGAGCCGACCGAAAGGTCGATGCCGCCGATCAGGATGACCAGCGTCATGCCAATCGCCATGATGCCGAGCACGGTGACCTGGTCGAGCACGTTGAGGATGTTGCGGACCGTCAGGAAGGTGTCGGTGGTCAGCGCCAGCGCCAGGCACAGAAGCACCAGGCCGATCAGCGGTCCCATCGTTCCGGCAAACAGGGCCGAAAGCTTTGCGCCGGAAGCGCCGCGCGCGGCACCGGCGCCGGCCTTCAACTCGCTCGTCTCGTTGCTCACGGCCACGTCGTCTCCTCCGTCAGCCAGCCGGCGCGCCTCGCCGTCCGCTCCTGTTCACCAGGCATCCTCCCTTGTGAACAATTTATCTTTGATATGCAATTTTGTTCAGCTAAAACGTTCATCAGAAAATTGTCAAGTGCCGCTGACGCTTTCGGCGCCGGTTTGCGCCAACCGACGGTTTGCCATAGGGAAAGTCGAACGCATGCGGGAGGCATAAGGATGGCGGTGATCGAGAACGAGAAGGCCTCGCGCTTCCCGGATGCCGAGCTCAAGGCCCGTGCCGCCTGGCACTATTATGTCGAAGGCCTGACGCAGGAGCGGATCTCCGAGATCCTCGGTATCGGCCGCATCAAGGTGCACCGGATTCTCTCGGCCGCGCGCGAGGAGGGTGTTGTCCAGTTCCGCATTCGCGACAGCGTCGTCGAATGCGTGCAATTGGAGGAAAGCCTGAAGCAGCGCTTCGGCCTTGGCCACGCCGTGGTCGTGCCGTCGGCAGCCGACAGGAGCAACGCGCCGCTGATGATCGGCCATGCCGCCGCCGCTTATCTTGCCGACAATGTCAATCCCGGCGACGTCATTGCGCTGGGCTGGGGCAGGACGTTGAAATTCGCCATCAACGAACTGCCCAGGCGGCCGATCGCCAGGACCACGGTGGTCTCGATGCTCGGCGGCCTGACCCACGCGCAGCCGCTCAACCCGACTGAGAGCGCCTGGGAATTCGCCGAGAAGATCGGCGCCGAATGCTACCTTTTGCCGGTACCAGTCTATGCCGACAGGCCGGAGCAGCGCGATGCCTTCATGAGCCAGCGCAGTGTCCAGGACGTCGTCTTTAGGGCGAGGCGCGCCAACATCGCCGTGCTCAGCGTCGGCTCCTTCTCCAACGACAGCCCGATCGCCAACTACGGCTTCATCAAGCCAAGCGAATTGGAGGAATTGCAGGCGGCCGGCGCGGTCGGCGACATCCTTTGCCATTTCATCGATGCAGAGGGCCGCACGGTCGACCATGAGGTCAATCGCCGTGTCTGCGCCTATCCGCTGCAGGACCTCTCCGACATCCCGACCACCATCTTGGTTTCGGGCGGGCAGGAGAAGATCGCCGTCATGCGCGCCGCGCTTGCCAACACCAAGGTTTCTGTGCTGATCACCGACGAGGACGCGGCCAAGGGCCTGCTCAGCCGCTGAGGTTCGCCGGATCAGAAGCTGCAGATTTTGGGACGCTTCTCGTAGGACCAGTCCTTCAGCAGCACGGGCTTGAACCTGCCTTTGACGGGCTTGCCGTCTTCCAGATCCGTGGACGCTGTAGCCTTGCCGGTGAGGTAATTGATGTCGCAATCGCCGATCGTCGTCTCGACGGTTCCGTCTGACTTCTGGATGTTCCAGTCCCAGTTGCGGCTATAGCCGCCGACCAGGAAGCTGCCGTTGCGATAGACGACGGTCAGCGTGTCCTCCGTCGATTTGCTGGCGCCGCAGCCGAAGCAGGACGTGATCGCCAGCGATCCCTTGCCCTTGGCTTCCAGGTCGAGGATCCGGTCCTCGGTCAGAGCCCTCCGCACGAAGTCGGGCTTTCGCGAGGGATCGGGCTTTTCCTCACCTACCGCCAGATAGATGTAGAGGTCGGCCGGACCATCGTCCTGCATCACCACGGCGCGGTCCATCGTGCCGTCCTGATCGACGTCGAGCGCTAGCTCGAACGCCGGCTTGTCGCCGGCAAGCGCCGGCATAGGCATAGCCGTCGAGGCGACAAGCCAAAAGAGGGCCGCATGATGAAGGGCTGTGGTCATGAGCAATCGTCCGCCGCGTGCCGGAAGCGTAGCATCAGCAGGGCAAGACGCAAAATGCGTTGCTTCACACAGGTTTCAGGCCGCACCCAGCCGCGCGTGGATGTCTCGCGTCGCGTGATAGAGGTCGCGGTAGATTTCCTTGCGGGCGCGGTAGATCGGCACCAGCGCTTCGACCGGATCGACTTGTCTCGCTGGCGGGGCGGCCATCGCCTTTGCCGCGTCCTCCGGCGATGCGAACCAGCCGATGGCCGAGGCCGCCAGCATGGCAGCACCCAGCGCCGCCGCCTCGTTGACCGGCGAGACCAAGAGCGGCCGCTCGAGCACGCTCGCCATGATCTGCATCAGCAGCGTCGAATTGGTGCCGCCGCCGGCCGCGATCATCGCGCCGGCCTTGCCGGTCTGTTCCTCCATCGCGTCGGTGGCAATCGCCTGCTCCAGGGCAATGCCTTCCAGCACCGCGCGGAAGAGATGTTTCGGCTCGTGATCGAGCGACAGGCCGACGATCGCGCCGCGCGCCGCGCCGTCCCAATAGGGGCTCATGACACCGGCCCAATAGGGCATGACCAGCAGGCCGTCGCTGCCCGCGGCGACCGTCATCGCCGCCCTTTCCAGCTCGGCGGCCGAAGGCGAGCCGGTGGTGCGCACGATCCAGTCGACCAGTTGCATGCCGGAGCGCAGCACGGTTTCCAGCATGAAGCCGGAGCCGGTCGGCGAGACCAGCGTGCGGAACGCATCCGATGTCGTGACCGTGCCGGAATAGTTGCCGCTGACGACGCCCGAGCCCAGCGAGAGATAGCTCTTGCCGGGGCCGTAGACGCCCATGCCGAGGCCCATGGCCTGGCCGTCGCCGGCGCCGGCCACGACCGGCGTGCCGGCCTTCAGACCGGTCGCCGCGGCGATCCCTTCCGAAAGCGTGCCGCAGACCGCGCCGGGGGCGGCCAACTCCGGCAATTGTCCAGTTTGCAGGCCTGCCGCTTCGACTAGCCGCGGATGCCAGGTACAGTTGGCGATGTCGAGCAGGCCGAGCGGATCGGCGCTCGCCGTGCTGGTCATCAGCCGACCGGTGAGCCGGTGGACGAAGAAGGCATGCACGTCGACGAGCGCAGCCGCTTCCGTCAGCGCCGGCGGCTTGTGCTCCACCAGCCAGGCCAAGGCGTAGAGCGCCGGCGTCGGGTCCGGCGGCTTGCCGCTCCAGTCGCGGATCGCCTCGCGGCCAAGCTCTTGCGAAAGCCGCGCCACCTGGCGGCGGGCGCGCTCGTCGAGCCACAGGATGGCGGGGATGAGCGGCTTGCCGGCGTCGTCGATCAGCGTGAAGGTCTCGCGTTGATGGGCGATGGAGATCGCCTTCACGCGCGCCGCGCCGACCTTGTCGGCGACCTTCCCCAGCGCCGTCACCAGCGCCGTCCACCAATGCTCGGCATCCTGCTCGAAATGGCCGGGCGCCGGATTGGAAAGCGGGTAGGTCTCGCGTGCCTGGAAGAGCTCCGTGCCGTCACGCGTGAAAGCGATCGCCTTCACGGCCGTCGTCGAGGCGTCGATCCCGATTACGACATCGTCCATCAGGCGGCGATCCGCAGGGTTAGTGCATGTCGCGCAAAAGTGTGCAGCGGTTTTGCGAAAACGACATGCATAAAAACAAAGACCTAAATCGCGTCGCCTGGATTCGTTTCAGCGCGACGCGCTTTAGGCCGCGTTGGGTACAAACCGCCCGTCCGACTGGTCGAGACGACGGCGGATCTGGGTTATCACCATCGAATCGTCGGGTACACAATTTTCATAGGTCAGGAAGTCGCCGGCCTTCACCGGCTTCACCACCTTGGCGCGCTCGGCAAGGCCGAGCGGCAGCGCGCCCTTGGCGCGCGCGTCCTCCCAGGTCATGGCAAAGCCGCGATAATCGTTCTCGCCGATCATGCCGAGCGACTGTCCGGTGCCGAGATTGGTCTTGGCCACCGCCACCGCCTCGGCCACCGGATGGTCGAGCGGCTCCATGTCGGCGCGCTTGTAGACCACCGCGCGCGCCGCCGAGAGCGGCACTTCGAGACTGGTCAGGTGATAGGGGCGGAAGATCGTGAAATAGGGGCCCTTGCCGACCTTGAGGTCGATCATGCGCTCAAGCACGCGCGGATGCTTCGTCTCGATGATGCAGAACACGCCGGGCGCGACGCCCTTGCCGATCGAATAGTCGACCACGCCCTTGCGGTGCAGCACGCCGCCGTCCTCGCGAGGGCAGAGCACGCTTGCCAACTCCTCCAGCGTTGCCGTCGGGCCGTGCATGCCGGGCACGTCCGGCACCAGGCCGGTGGCATTGGCGATCGCCACCATCTCGATCGCCGTCTTCGAGCCGTCGACGAACTCGACAAGCATGCGCGCATTCATGTTGCGCTCGGCCGCCTCCTTCTCGTAATCGGCGGGCACCGCATCGAACTTGAGCGGATTGTTCTTGCCCTTGCCGGCGGCAACTATTGTGAAGCCGAGGCTTTTGGCGAAGCCGATGATCTCCAGCGTGCAGGCGGGCTCGTCGCCGGCCGCGCCCGTGTAGACCACGCCGGCCTTGCGTGCTTCCTCTTTCAGGAAGCGGCCGATGGTGATGTCGGCCTCGACATTGAGCATGACGATATGCTTGCCGTTCTTCATCACTTCGAGCGCGAACAGCGTGCCGATATTGGGATTGCCGGTGGCGTCGATGATGACGTCAATGCGGCCGGCGGCGGCGAGCGCGTGAAGATCCTCGGTGACGGCGATCTTGCCGGCCTCGATGGCGCGGTCGATGGCCGCCGCATTGGGCGCCTGCACGATATCGGAGCGGTCGTGGCCGGCAAGCAGCGCGGCATCGATCGCCGCCTGCGGCCTGACTTCCGAAATGGCGCCGATGCGCATGCCCGGCATGAGCGCCACCTGGACGACGATGTCCGTCCCCATCTGCCCGGCGCCGGCGAGCCCGATGGTGATCGGTCCCTGCTTCTCAGCGCGCTGCAGGAGTTCCGCTGCGAATTGCGGATGGGACATATCGCTTCCTCCGGTCCTTGGCGCGCCGCCGCGCCGCAATCGTTTGAACATTCCTATTTCTATTTGAAAAATATTTCAACCGGGATTTGGGCATTGCCCTGAGGGATCAATTCAAGGCCGGCAGGACAGAGGGGGGCGCGAAGGAACGCCACGGCTGCCAATCTGCGCCGCTTCGTTGCTTCGCTTCAGGAAGAGGCTGGGAGTTCGCTCAAAAATAGCCGTCGGACGCCGCTGTCGCTTCCTTGGGAATCTCAACCCCGTCGACCAGGATCTTGTCGACCAGTTCGTGGTGGAAGCACACCAGTCCCTTGATGCGTTCGGCCTCGTGCACGGGCTCGGGATAATACCAGACCAGGTTCTCGTGCCGCTTCTTGGGCGTCGTCACGTGGTAGTAGTTGGAGATGCCCTTGTAGGGGCAGCGCGAGATGTAGCGGCTGGGCGTGAACATATCGAGCCGCGTGTCCGAGATCGGCAGATAATGCCGAACCGGATGGCCGGTCTCGAACAGGAACACGCCACGCCGGGAATCGGCGACCTGCTCGCCGTCGAGGATCACCTGCACGCGCCGCGATGAAGGCAGGCAGTCGACGCGGCGGAACGGGTCGCGGGCATGGACGAAGATCTCCTCGTCCTCCTCCCACCAATGCGTCATCTTCGGCCAGTAGAAGGAGATGTAGTCCGCGATCGGCGGGCAGCCCTTGACGGGATCGAGATAGCGCCAGGCGCCGTCCTCGACGAGCGTGATGCCGGTGTTCAGCGAGTAGTGCGTGGCGGTGCCCTTGAACGGATCCTCCGTCGTGGTCCTGCTCGGCAGCAGGAACTCCTCGCGCACGTCGCTTATCGGGAAGTAGTAGACCGGCAGGTGGTCGCTCTCATAAAGCACCAGCGCCCTGGTGGTGTCGGCGACGATCATCGGCCCGACCTGGACGCGCAGCCGCTTGGGCGAGGGCATGGTGAAGGCGACGTAGCCCGGCTCGAACTCGTATTGCACGATAGTGTCGAGCAGCGGGAAATGCGGCCCGCGGCCGCGCAGATGAGGCTTGCGAATGGTCGTCGTCCTTTTCTCGTCGTTGGCCGCCAGGTTGCTGCGCGCGACCATGATCAACCCACCGAGACACGATCGAGCAGCAGGCCGGCGGCGATCGGCGGCAGGCCGCTGACATTCTTGCGCACCGGCACCAGGAGGTCCGGGAAATAGCTGAAGATCACCGGCGTCTCGTCGAGCAGCAGTTTTTGGATGTCGGAGGCAGCCTTGCGCTGCGCGTCGAGGTCGAGCGCCTTGAGGTAGCCGGCCACCAGCCCGTCATAGGCCGTGTTCTTGAAATGCGCCGCGTTCCACGGACCGTCGCTCACCAGGGGACTCTTCAGAAAGACGTTCGGCACGCTGCGATGCGCGTAGTCGGTGATGCCGAGCGGGCTGTCCAGCCAGTCGGACTGGCCGAACACCGCCTTGCCGTAATATTTGTCCTGGTCCTCGATGTTGAGCGAGATGCGCGTGCCGATCTCCTTGGCGAAGTTCTGGAAGAGCTGCGCGTAGCCGGGAATGTCGGAATAGCGCAGCGTGGTCAGCGTCATGTCGAAGCCGCTGGCAAGGCCGGCGGCCTCCATCAACTGCTTGGCCTTGGCGATGTCCTGCGCGCGCTGCGGCACCGATTTGTCGGTAGCCGGGAAGGCCGGCGCGAACGGGCTGTCATAGCCGGTCGCCGCCATGCCGCGGCAGAGCCCGTCGACCAGCTTGGAGCGGTCGATCGAGAGGGCGAGGGCCTGGCGCACGCGCTTGTCGGTGAAGGGCGCCATGTCGCAGCGCATGTGGAGTTGGCGATGCGCGGTGGACGCCACGCGCAGCACCGTGATGTCGGGATTGCCGAGCACCACCTGGCTGACGTCGAGCGGGATGGCGTCGAGCACGTCGACCTCGCCCGCCTGCAGCGCCAGGATGCGCGGCTGCACGTCGCCATAGAACTTGAATTCGAGGCGGTCAGGCAGCGCCTTCTCGCCCCAGTAGTCGGGATTGCGCACGAAGCTGGCGCCGACCTTCGGCGTGTAGCTTTCCAGCCGGAACGGGCCGGTGCCCTCGAAAGTCTTCTCGTAGTCGCCCTTGTAGCTCGCCGGCAGGATGACGGCGTTGTAATTGTCGATCGACACCGAATAGGGGAAGCTGCCGTTCGGCGCGTCGAGATGGAACTCGACGGTATGGTCGTCGACCTTGCGCGTGCCGCCTTTCGACAGCAGGCCCTTGAACACCGACAACGCGTTGGAGCTGCCCTTCGGGTCGGAGAGGCGATCGAAGGTCGCCACGACGTCGTCGGCCTTGAAATCCTCGCCATTGTGGAATTTCACGCCTTTGCGCAGCTTGAAGGTCCAGACGCTGCCATCGGCGTTGGGCGACCAGCTTTCCGCCAGAACCGGCTTCAGCGTCAGGTCCGGCTGCGTCACGCACAGGAATTCGGCCGTCTGGAAGACGAGCTGATAGCTGCCGCTGTCGTAGAAGTTCACCGGGTCGATGGCGCCGCCGGGCACGGCGATACCGGCGCGCACCGTACCGCCCGGCTTGCCTTCGGCGCGTGCCTGCGGTGCGCCAAGGCCGACCGCCGAGGCGATGCCGCCGAGGAAGGGCAGCGACAGGCCGAGCACGCTGCCATGGCGCAGGAATTCGCGCCTGCCGATCCTGCCGGCGAGCAATTCGTCGATAGCGGAATTTTCGATTGCGCTGAGATTGCTGCGAGCGGCGTCGATCGTCCTGAAATGCTTCGGCATGGCTGCATTCCTTGGCTGGCGTGGGGGCTTTGCCATCTAGTTCATTGTTGACCACGGCCGAAAAGCGATATTTTTTGATGAGGGCCATCGGAATCTTCGATTGCCGCCGAGCCGAAAGCGAAAGCCATGGATACGGAGAATCTGCGCAGTTTCCTCGAGGTCGCGGCGCATGGCAGCTTCACAATTGCCGCCCACCGGCTGAACCTTGCCCAGTCGACCGTCAGCGCGCGCATTCGCGGGCTGGAAGAGCAGTTGGGCCGCAAGCTGTTCGTCCGCGACAGCGACGGCGTCACGCTGACGCCGGCCGGCCGGCAGTTCCTGCCGCATGCATCCACCATCACCCGCACCTGGGAGCAATCGCGCCAGGACATCGCCGTTCCCGAGGGCTACGAGACGCTGCTGAGGCTCACCGCTCCCGCCTATCTCTGGGACAGCATCACCTCGCCCTGGATCGAGTGGATGCGGGCGAAGCGGCCGAACGTGGCGCTGCGGCTGGAAGGCAGCTTTCCGGATCTGGCGATCGACCAGATGGCCGAAGGCCTGCTGGATATCTGCATCCTCTATCTGCCCAAGCCGCATCCCGGCATCGTCTATGAGACATTGGCCGTCGACCAGGTGGTGCTCGTCCAGCACACCGAGCAAGCCGGGCCGTGGACCGACAACTACATCCTGATGGACTGGGGCCTGGAGTTCCGCGTCGAGCACGACCGCGCCTTTGCCGGCAAGGTGAAGCCGGCGATCTCGGCCGGGCTGGTGTTCATCGGCCTGCAGCATGTGCTGTCGCAGCAGGCGGCGGCCTATCTGCCGCTGAGCGCCGTCAGCGCTCACATCGAGCGCGGCGAATTGCGGCGCGTCGAAGGCACGCCGGTGTTCCAGCGTCCGATCTATCTTGCCTATCCCGCGAACCCGGCGTCGTCCGATGCTCTCGACATTGCACTCAAGGGTCTCCGCATGCTGGTCAAGGACTGGTCCGAAGTAAGCAGTTTCGCCGAGGCCGACCGCGCCCTCAGCATGGCCGACGCGGTAGTGTCTCAGTTTGAAATTTGACCGGCTATTAGCCGGCACCGCTCGCTGTCGCGCCTGCCGGCGAACTCCTATATGCTTTTCAAGATGGATCGGCACAACAATCAGCTAGCGCACACTTCAGACCGGCTGCCCCGCTGGAGAGCTTTGGCTCAGGTGATGTTGCCGAACGAGTTTTCTGCGGCATCCATAAATCGGACAGAGCGTTGCTCAACTTATGCGTTTTTCGCCGAGGTACTTTCTTCTGTTCGCAGAGCCCATTCGGTCGACGATCGCAACGAGCTTCCCAAAATCTACGCCTTTGCCGAATGGAGCCTCTGGCACCCCAACAAACAGCTTTGGAACGCTGCTGGAGTTTCCTTCTACGAGCACGCCTTTGACCATCGTGCTGACATAGACAACGTTATGGCATGGATTGCTCCCAAGACGAGGGCGGCCGTATCGGGCCTATGGGACCTGCACTTGGATCCCGCAACCTTAGAGCGCGTCAAACGCGCATCACAGAGCGTTCATTGGAGCCATCAGCGCGAATGCGATGTTGCTTTGCAAACCGCCATCGCCACGTTGAATGCGCCGGTAACAGCGGCTTAAACCTGCGACATTGAGGAAAAAATGCATGCCCACCGGGCTAAAGGCCAGAAGCGCCCCGCCGACGTGATCGGCAACGCCGTCCGCGTCATGCGCATTGCCACTGGCGAGGAAGCCGACGACGCGCAGGACGACGGCAAGAGTGCCGCCGCCAAAGAGCTTGGCTCGAAGGGCGGAAAGAAGTGCGCCACCGCCGTTGCGCCGAAACTGGGCAAGCGTGGCCCCTACAAAAAGTCAGTCGCCGAAATTTCAAACTGAGACACTACCGGACGCCTCCGCCTTGATTGCTGTTCAAGCGGGCTCCACGATCTGCAGCCGCGCCAGTTCCGCATAAGGGATGTGGCAGCGGATGGTGTGGCCTGGCTGGGCCTCTGTGAGTTGCGGCTCCTGCGTCTCGCAGATGGCGCCGATCTTGCGCGGGCAGCGCGTGTGGAAGACGCAGCCCGTCGGCGGGTTGGCAGCGCTCGGTATCTCGCCGTCGAGGCGGATGCGCGCGCTCTCGGTCCGGTCGAGTTTCGGCACGGCCGACAACAGCGCTTCCGTATACGGGTGGTGCGGTCCGGAAAACACCGCTTCCGACGGTCCGAACTCCATAATGCGGCCGAGATAGAGCACGGCGATCTTGTCGGAGAGGTAACGCACCACGCCGAGGTCGTGCGAGATGAAGATGTAGCTGACGTCCTGCTTCGACTGCAGGTCGGCCAAAAGGTTGAGGATCGCCGCCTGCACCGAGACATCGAGCGCCGAGGTCGGCTCGTCGCAGACGACGATGCGCGGATCGCCGGCAAAGGCGCGCGCGATCGCCACGCGCTGCTTCAGCCCGCCAGAAAGCTGGCGCGGCTTGACCGCAAGATGCCGGTCGGTAAGCCGCACCGAGCGGACGAGCTCTTCCAGCCGCGTGTCCAGTGTCTTGCCGGTGAGCCCGCCCAGCCGCTTCAAGGCACGGCCGAGGATGTGCCGGATCGAATGCGAGCGGTTGAGCGCCGAATCCGGGTTCTGGAAGACGATCTGCACCGCCTTGACCTGGTCCTCCGAGCGGCTTGCCAGCCGCGGCGCCAATTGCTGGCCCTCGAGCTCGATGCTGCCGCCTTCGTCCGGCGGCACGAGGCCGAGCAGAAGCCTCGCGAAAGTGGTCTTGCCGCTGCCGGATTCGCCGACCAGGCCCAGCGTCTCGCCGGGCCCCAGGCTGACCGAAACATCCTTCACCGCTCTCAGCGGGCGGCCATGGCTGGCATAGGTCTTGTTCAGGCCTTCGACCTGCAGCACCGGCGGCGCCTGCTTCGGCGCGACGGCGGGAATCTCCGCGGGCGTGGCGCGCGGCAGCGTCTGCGCCTTGTCGTGATAGTGGCAGCGCGACAGCCGGACGCCTCCCCCGCCATCAGCCAGCTCGTAGAGCGGCGGCGGCTCGCTGCGGCAGCGCTCCGTCGCCAGCGCGCAGCGGTCGGCGAAGGCGCAACCGACGATATTGGCGCCGATGCCGGGCAGGAAGCCGGGAATGGTGTCGAGGCGGCCCTGGTCCTTGCGTTGGCCGCCGCGCGGCAGGCAGCGCAGCAGCGCCACCGTGTATGGATGGCGCGGATTGTTGAAGACGTCCTTCGTCGAGCCTTGCTCGACCAGCATGCCGGCATAGAGCACCCCGACCCGGTCGCACATGTTGGAGACGACGGCGAGGTTGTGGCTGATGAACAGGATCGAGGCCGACAGTTCTCTTCTCAACTGGGCGATCAGGTCGAGCACTTCGGCTTCGACCGTGGCGTCGAGGCCGGTCGTCGGCTCGTCGAGGATCAGCATCGATGGGTCGTTGGCCAGCGCCATGGCGATCGCCACGCGCTGCTGCATGCCGCCGGAAAGCTGGTGCGGATAGCGCTGCATGACGCTGGCCGGATCGGAAATGCGCACCCGGTTCAGCATGGCGATCGCCTTGTCGCTTGCCGCCTGTCCCGAGACACCGCCAAGCTCGAAGATCTCGGTCAGCTGGCGGCCGATGCGCAGCGACGGGTTCAGTGCCTTGCCGGGGTCCTGATAGACCATCGACACGCTTTCCGCACGCGCCCGCCGCAGCGCTTCGGCATCGAGCTTCATCACGTCCTGGCCGTCGAGCGCGATCGAGCCGCCGGTGATCGAGCCGTTGCGCGGCAGGTAGCGCACCACAGACAGCGCCGCCGTGGATTTGCCGCAGCCGGATTCGCCGACCAGTCCGTAGGCCTCGCCCCGGCCGATGGTAAGGCTGACATTGCGCAGCACCGCCCGGTTGCGGCCGCCAACGCGGTAGGCGACGGAGAGATCGTTGAGCTCGAGCGCGTTCTTCTCAGTCATTGAACGCTCCATGGACGCCGTCCGCCACCAGGTTGACGCCGATCACCAGCGAGGCGATGGCCAGGGCGTCGAACAGCACCGTCCACCAGAAGCCGCCGCCGATCATGCCGTAGTTGCTGGAGATCGAGAGGCCCCAGTCGGGCGAGGGCGGCTGGATGCCGAAGCCCATGAAGGACAGCGTCGCGACGGCGAAGATCGCGTAACCCAGCCGCACCGTCGTCTCGACCAGGATCGGCGGGATGACGTTGGGCAGGATCTCGACGAACATCGTGTGCAGCGCGCCTTCGTGGCGCAGCTTGGCCGCCGCGACATAGTCGAGCTCGCGCTCGGCCAGCACCGCCGAGCGCACGGTACGGGCGATGATCGGCGCGAAGCTCAGGCCGATGACGACGATGACGGTGATCTTCGAGGTGCCGAGCGCGACGATGGCGAGCAGCGCGATGATCACCACCGGGATCGCCATGAAGGCTTCGAGCACGCGGCTGACGACGTCGTCGACGATGCCGCGGAAATAGCCGATCAGCAGGCCGAGCGCGGTGCCGGCGACGGTCGCCAGCAAGGTGGCCAAGGGCGCCACCGTCAGGATGTCGCGCGAGCCGACGATGACGCGCGAGAAGACATCGCGGCCGATCTGGTCGGTGCCGAACCAGTGCTCGGCCGACGGCGGCGCAAGCGCGTTGATGATGTCGTCGGCGAGCGGGTCGTAGGGCACGAAATGCTCGCCGAACAGCGCGCAGATGACCCAGAACAGGACGATGCCGAGCCCCGTCAGGAAGGTTCCTGATCTGAGCAGCGAATGCAGCACGTCGCCCCATGGGCCGCGCCGCGGCGCGGTATCGGGCGCTGGCAGGTTCGCCGGCGTGTCTGTCGCGCTCATTGCTCTGCTCCAAGCCGGATGCGCGGATTGAGCACCGAATAGAGGAAGTCGGCGATCAATGTGGCCACCGCATAGACGATGCCGATCGTGAGGATGCCGGCCTCGAGCATCGGGAAATCCTTGCCGCGCGCGGCGGTGAAGATCAGCGAGCCGATGCCCTGGTAGCGGAACAGCGTCTCGATCACGACCAGGCCGCCGATCAGGTAGCCGGTCTGCGTGGCGATGACGGTGATGGTCGGCAACAGCGCGTTGCGCAGCACGTGCCGCCAGATCACCGTGCGCCACGGCAGGCCCTTGAGCACGGCGGTGCGCGTGTAGTCGGAATCGAGCGCCTCGATCATGCCGGACCGCGCCATGCGCGCGATGTATCCGAACAGCACCAGGAACAGCGGCAGCGACGGCAGGATGAGATAATAGAGCTGGGTGAAGAAGCCGGCACCCTTCGGCCAGGCGGCCGCGATCGGCAGCCAGCGCAGCCAGACGCCGAAGATCAGGATCAGGATGATGCCGGTGACGAATTCGGGCAGCACCGTCACCGACAGTCCGCCGAGGCTGATGATGCGGTCGAGCGGCCGGTTGAGGTTGAGCGCGGCGATGACGCCGCCAAGGATGCCGATCGGCACCACCAGCACGAAGGCGACCAGCGCCAGCTTCATCGAATTGCCGAGCGCGTCGACCACGAAGGGCGCGACCGGCGCGCGGAAAATGTAGGACGTGCCCATGTCGCCATGCAGGAAGTTCCAGATCCAGCTTCCGTATTGGACGAGCAGCGGACGGTCGACGCCAAGCGAATGGTTGAGCGCGTCAACCGCGCGCTGATCGGCAAACGGCCCCAATATGGCGCGCCCGACATTGCCGGGCAGCACCTGGCCGCCGAGGAACACCATGACGCTGAGCAAAAACAGCGTGACGAGCGACAGAGCCAGGCGCCGGACGAGGAAAGCGAGGATGGCGAATACTCCTATTGAAGCCGGCTCTCGCTGGAGAGCCGGCCGTCAGGGATAAGCTTGTTCTCTCGTCAGGCCTTCGAAGCCTTCTCGAGGAACAACTGCGACATGGCGGTGGGTTGCACGCCCGCCACGCCTTTCGCCGTCGCCGTCAGGTAGTCGTAGAAATAGCCGAAGATGACCGGGGTCTCCTCGAGCAGCAGCTTCTGGATCTTGCCGGCGGTGGCCTTCTGCGCCTCGAGGTCGAGAGCCGCGATATAGCTCGTCGCCAGCTGGTCGTAGTCCTTGTTCTTGAAGTGCGCCGCGTTCCAGGTGCCGTCGCTCTTCAGTGGTGCCGCGAGATAGACGTTCGGCACCCCGCGGTGGCCGTAGTCGGTGATGCCCATCGCCGAATCCAGCCAGTTCGACTTGCCGAACACGGCATCGCCGTAATAGGCGCCCTGGTCGAGGATGTTGAGCTCGAGCTCGATGCCGATCTCCTTGACCCAGTTCTGGATGAGCTGCGCGTATTCGGGGATTTCGAGATAGCGCTCAGTGGTGAGCGTCACCTTGAAGCCCTTGCCGGCGCCGGCCGCCTCCATCAGCTGCTTGGCCTGCGCGATGTCCTGCTCGCGCTGCGGCACGCTGGTGTCGGTCGACGGATAGGCGGACGCGAACGGGCTGTCGTTGCCTTCCTGGGCGCGGCCCTTCATCAGGCCGGCGACCAGCTTCTTGCGGTCGATGCTGAGCGCGATCGCCCGACGCACGCGCGGATCCTTGAACGGGTCGGCATCGCATTGCATGTGCAGCTGCTGATGCGCCACCGACTTCAGGCTGATGATGGAGACGTTCGGATCGTTGAGCAGGCCGACGCCGGCCAGCACCGGCATCTGGTTGATGATGTCGATCTGGCCGCCCTGCAAGGCAAGGATCTGGGCCTGCATGTCGGAGAAGAAGGTGAACTCGGTGCGTTCCGGCAAGGCCTTCTCGCCCCAGTAATCCTCGTTGCGCACGAAGGAGGCGCCGACCTTGGCCGTGTATTTTTCCAGCTTGAACGGACCGGTGCCGTCGAAGCTCTGTTCGTAGCCGCCCTTGTAGCTCGCCGGGATGATGACGGCGTTGTAGTTGTCGGACGAGACCATGTAGGGGAAGTTTCCGTTCGGCGCGTCGAGGTGGAACTCGACCGTGTAGTCGTCGACCTTCTTGGTGTTGCCCTTTTGCAGGATGCCGTTGAACACCGACAGCGCGTTGGACGAGTTGGCGGGATCGGCGAGACGGTCGATGCTGGCCACCACGTCGTCGGCCTTCATCTCGCCGCCGCTGTGGAACTTGACGCCCTTGCGCAGCGTGAAGGTCCACACCGTGCCGTCGGCGTTCGGCTTCCAGCTTTCCGCCAGCGCCGGCTTCAGCACCAGGTCCGGTCCGTCGATGCAGAGGAATTCAGCGACCTGCTGTAGGACGAGAAGGCCGCCGGCGTCGGCGATGGTGACCGGGTCGATGGCGGCGGACGGCACATTGCTGCCGACGCGGATGGTGGCGCCGGGCGCGCCCTGGGCGCGGGCAAGCGATGGCGCGGCGCCAAAGCCCGCGGCCATGCCGATGCGGCCGAGCAGCGGCAGCGACAGGCCGAGCAGGCTGCCATGGCGCACGAAGTCGCGGCGGCTGACGCGCCCGTCGATCAGGCCATCGATAAGGTGGTTTTCGAGCGGCGTTCGGTTGCGCCGGATGAGATCGAGAATGCGATAGTTCTTGCTCATGGGTCTAGACCCTTTCCCCAGTTCTTGTGGTTGGCGGGTGGTGCATTCCGGTTGACGAAATACCGTGGAGTTCTCCGGTCCCGGACATCGTCATGAATTTCGGTCGAACGAACTTTAGCATGCAGTCTGGTCCGGTCCATCCGCTCTTGGATGCGGGAAGGTCAGATTTTCTTGATGCATGCCTTGTCCGTTTCTGCGGCCGGATCGAAATCGCGGCCGCTTCTTCTCTCCGTCTGTCGCCTCCTTTCCCTTGAGGTGCTGAGGTGCTCTAGTTCAGCGGCAGCCGGCGATAGGTGCCGGGCTTTTCCGGGTCGTGGTACTTATTGCAGGGCCCGTTCTCGACGAAGTCGCGATGGCAGGCAGCGAGCCTGTCGCGCGAAAGGGTGACGCCGAGGCCATGGCCTTCCGGCACCCGCACCACATTGTTCTTCGGCGCGAACGGCCCTTCCTCGATGACGTCCATCGGCTGCATGCGAAACAGCGACTGGTTGGGCTCCCGGATCCAGCCGAGCGCCGAGCAAAGATGCAGGTAGCAGGCGCTGCCGATGCCGGTGTCGCCGCTATAGCACCAGTAATCGATGCCGGTATGCTCGCAGGCGCCGACGAAGCGCAGCATGCGGGCGATGCCGCCATGCGCGGTCGGATTGCCGACGAAGGCGTCCGGCACCTTCAGCTCCATGGCGCGCGCGATGTCGATGTTGTGGGTGGAGAACGGGATCGAGGTGTGGCGGCGCAGCTCCCGCATCTCCTCGATCGTTGCCACCGGGTCTTCCCAGTTGCGCACGCCGAGCTCTTCCAGCGGCCGCGCCAGTTGCCTCGCGGTGGCCAGCGAATAGGCCTGGTTGGAATCGATGCGGATCATCGCATCGTCGCCGAGCTTCTTGCGGATCAGCTCGACCATCCGGAGCGAAAGCTTCGGATCCTGCGTCGAAAACTTGCCTTCGAAGAAGGTCGTGCCGTGCCGCTCGTGCAGTTCGACGCAGTAGTCCGCGACCGCTTCCGGCGTCTTTTCGCCCTTCGCCTTCGCTCCATCGCCGCGCAGCGAGAAATAGTCGGTGAAGGGGATCTGTTTGCGCACCGCGCCGCCGAGCAACTGGTAGAGCGGCTGCTTCCAGGCCTTGCCGCGCAGATCCCACAGCGCCATCTCGATGGCGCCGAAGGCCATGATGCGGGTACGATCGTTGATCGACTGCACGCCGCTCCAGTAGGGCAGGCACACCTCTTCGGCGCCGGCGATGTCGAAGCCGTCGCGGCCGGCGAGCCGGGGCGCGAGCACGTCGTTGATGATCGCCGCCGCCGCCGGCGTCGGCGCTTCGCCGAGACCGACGGGCCCGTCCTCGGTCTCGACCTCGACGATGGTCGGCGAGAAGCCGTCGAGCTCGCCGAACACCCAGACATACGGCGCTTCGAGCCTGTAGTTGATCGGCGTTGCCCTGATACGCCTGATCTTCATTTCAGCCGATCTCGAAGAAGGGTTTGCCGAGCAGCTCCGGCACGACATCGATGCCGAGGCCGGGTCCGTCCGGGATGCCCATGCGGCTGCCCGTCACCGGCGGCTTGTTGGAAGCGGTGCGCACTGTCACCCATTCGTGGAAGGCGATCGCGTGCAGCCGGCGCTCTTCCGGCGTCGACAGCGACAGATGCGCCATGGCGGCGGTGTCGATCTCGGCGCCACCGGTGTCTTCCACGGTGATCATGAAGCCGAGGTCGACGGCGACGTCGCGGATCAGCCGGGTCTGCGTCACGCCGCCCAGCCGCGAGATCTTCAGCGTCAGCCCGTCGGCCGCGCCGCGGCGATGGATTTCCAGCATCTCGCCCAGCGAGGTGACGGATTCATCCAGCACCATCGGCTTGTCGAACATGCGGCGCACCGACATGTTTTCCTCGATCGTCGTGCAGGGCTGCTCGAAGGTGTAGTCGATGCCGCGCGTGGCATCCGCGAACTGGCGCGCCTGGTAGGGCGTCCAGCCGGCATTGGCGTCGCAGAAGATCACCGTGCCCTTCGGCACGGCGGAGGCGACGGCCGTCACGCGCTCGATGTCGTCGCGCACGTTGCCGCCGACCTTGACCTGCAGCCGGTGGTAGCCCTCGGCGACGATCTTCTTGGCAAGCGCCGCCATCTGGTCGACCGTGCCGTGGGTGACGACCCTGTAGAGCTCCGCCGTCTCGCTCTCGCGGCCCCCGAGCATGGCCACCAGCGGCACGTCGGCCGCGCGGGCGGCAAGATCCCAGCACGCCATGTCGAGTGCGGCTTTGATATAAGGATGGCCCTTGAACACCGTGTCCATCAGCCTGCCGATGCCGGCCAGCCCGCGCGGATCGTGGCCGATGAGGTGCGGCGCGATCTCCGGCACGCCCGCGCGCGTCCCCGCCGGAAACGCGGCTGAGTAGAAATTGCCGAGCGGCGCCATCTCGCCCCAGCCGGTCACGCCGCTGTCGGAGGTGACGGCGACGATCACCGCGTCGAAACAGTCGGCGACCCGCCCCTTCGACATGCGATAGGGACCGTCCACGAAGGGCTGCACGACATGGTAGGCTTTGATGCTTTTGATCTTCACGTTGGTGTCCGTTGTCAGCGAGGTCGGTCGGCGCCCTTCGAGGCGCGCTTCTCGAGACCGCGCGCATAGGCGAGAAGCTCCTCGAAATCGAGGTCGATATGCTCGCGCGCATGGCGCTGGGCGGCGCGCATGTCCTTGCCCTTGAGCAGCGCCACATAGGTTTCGTGCACGTCTTCTGCCGGCACCGGCTCGTTGCGGGCGCGCTGATGCAGGGCGAAATACATCTGCAGCCGGCTGGTCAGCCGCTGCCAGGTCTCGAGCAGCACCGAATTGTCGGCCCATTCGTAGATCAGCCCGTGCAGCTGCAGCGCCGTCTCGATCTGGCGCGTGGTGTCGAGCGCCCGCGTCGCCTGCTTCACCGCCTCGTGGCGGCGGTCGAGCTCGTCGAAGAAGCGCTGGTCGCGCTGCGGCCAGGCGAGCTCGATGGCGAATTCGTCGAGGACCTTGTTCAACGAATAGGCGTCGATGATGTCCTTGGCGGCGACGTCGATGACGAAGGTCCCGGCATAGGGGATGCCGGTCAGTATGCCTTCCTGCACCAGCTCGCGCATCGCCTCGCGCAGCGGCGCGCGGCTCACCCGCATCTGTTCGGAAATCCTGAGCTCGTTGAGTTTCTGCCCGGGCTCCAGCTGGCCGGTCAGGATGGCGCGCCGGAGCAGGGCGACGATCTCGGCCCTGCGCGTCGTATCCGCGATTGGACTGAAATCCAGTTTCGCCATGCGTCCCACTCCGGATGAACCGGCTGCAAGACAAGCAGATTGTCGACAATCTAACAAGGGGCGGCGATCCGATTTTTTCGGATTGCGCCGCGAAAAGAAAACGGCGCCCTCGGCGTGGGAGCCGAGGGCGCCGTCGGACCGGAACTGATGGGGGTTATCAGCTGGCCGGTTTCGGTTGCGGCAAGGGAGAAACCGGCATTCCGGGTCCGATCTTCTGCAAATTGCCCGTGATCACCTGGTCGCTCTCGGAGATGCCGGAGGTGACGGAGATGAGGTCGCCGTCGGTCGGTCCGAGCGAGACCAGCTTCTGATCGACGGTGTTGTCCTTGCCGAGAACGTAAAGGTATTTGCCGAGCTGGCTGGAACCCAACGCGACCTGCGGCACCATCAGCGTGTTGGGCTGCTCTTTCACATGCAGCCGCACGCGCACATATTGCCCGGGCAGCAGCGTGAACTTGGCGTTGCCAATCGTGGCGCGTGCGGTGATCGTGCCGGTCGAATGGTCGATCGTGTTGTCGATGAAGGTGAGCTGGCCTTTCTGGCTCGGCTCGGTCTCGCCCGGCAGCAGCACGTCGACCGCGATCGGACCGGCAGCCCTCGCTTGCTCGATCTGCACGAGGTCGGTCTCGCTCGGATTGAAGGTAACGTAGATCGGGTCGAGCTGCACCAGCGTGTTGAGGACGGTGCCGGCGACACTGACCAGCGTGCCGACCGAAGCCTGGTTGCGGCCGATGCGTCCCGGGAACGGCGCCTTGATTTCGGCGTAGCCGAGATTGAGCTCGGCCGTCCGTACCGCCGCCTTGTCGAGCAGCAGCGCCGCTTCGGCCCCGCGCAAGGTGCTGGTGCGCTGGTCGAAGCTGTCCTTGGCAAGATAGCCGCTCTTGGCGAGCTCGCTGCCGCGGCCGAGATTCGAGCGCGCGTAGTCGAGCGTCGCGGTGTCGCGCTCGACCTGCGCCTTGGCCTGGTCGAGGGCCGCCTGGTAGTCCTCCGGCGCGATCCTGTAGAGCAGGTCGCCTTGCCGGACGTCGCTGCCGTCGGCCGCGGTCTGCTCCTGCAGATAGCCCGGCACGCGCGCCTGCAGCGTGATGCTGCGGATCGACTCGACGCGCGCGGCGTAGTCGAGATAGATCGGCAGCGTCTTCTTGACGACGTTCACCACCGGTACCGGCATGACGAAGGCCTTGGGCGCTGGAGCTGCGCCCGCCGTGCTGGCGTTGAGGCTCAGATTGCCCATGTCGAGCAGGTGGACGCTTGCCACCGAAATCGCGCCCAGCGCGACGGCCGTTCCTAAAGCGATTTTCCATTTACGCATGAAATCTCTCCAATCCTACTCGGCCGCATCGGCGAGCCGGATAGGCTCGGCGGTCGGTTCAATCTCTTGTTGATGCGGGGCATAGTGATGCCCCGCGGCAGGTTCGTTCTCGCCACCGCGCTCGCGCAGCTTCTCGATGACCGCGTAGAAGACGGGCACGAAGACCAGCGACAGGACAGTCGCCGCCACCATGCCGCCGAAGACGGTGGTGCCGATCGACTGCCGGCTGGCAGCGCCCGCGCCCGTCGCGAACATCAGCGGCAGCACGCCGAGGATGAAGGCGAAGGCCGTCATCAGGATCGGCCGCAGCCTGAGCCGCGCGGCTTCCATCGCCGCCTCGACGATGGTGAGGCCTTCCTCGCGCCGTCGCCTTGCGAACTCGACGATCAGGATCGCGTTCTTCGCCGCCAGGCCGATCAGCATCACGAAGCCGATCTGCGAGTAGACGTCGATCTGCATGCCGCGCAGCAACAGCACGACGAAGGCGCCGAACAAGGCCAGCGGCACGGCGAGCAGCACCATGAACGGCATCGCGAAGCTTTCATACTGCGCCGCCAGGATCAGGAAGACGAAGACGATTGCCAGGCCGAACACGACCGAGGCGATCGACCCTGCCTTGAGCTCCTGAAAGGTGATGCCGGTCCACTCGTAGCCGAAGTCGCGCGGCAGCACGTTCGCCGCCGCCCGCTCCATCGCCGCCACCGCCTGGCCGGACGAGAAGCCCGGCGCGGCGCCGCCATTGATGAGGGCGGACGCATTGTTGTTGTAGTGCGGCACCGTCTCGGGTCCGACGATCGGCACCAGCTTGCCCAGCGTGCTCAGCGGCACCATGCCGCCCGACGCGTTGCGCACATAGAGCCGCGAGATGTCGGTCGCATTTCCGCGCGCGTCCTTGTCGGCCTGGATGGTCACACGGAAGGTGCGGCCGAACAGGTTGAAGTCGTTGACGTAGAGCGAGCCGAGGTAGATCTGCAGCGTGTTGAACACGTCGGGCAGGTTGAGGCCGAGAAGCTTCGCCTTGCTGCGGTCGAGGTCGTAGTTGAACTGCGGCGTCGAGGTCGAGAAGGACGAGAAGAGCTGCTGCGGGTTGAGCTCCGGCTGCTTGCGCGCCTCGGCGATCAGCGCCTGCGTGACCTCGTTGAGTGCGGCGCTGCCGCGTCCCGAAAGATCCTCCACCTGGAATTCGAAGCCGCCGGTGGTGCCGAGGCCCGGGATCGAAGGCGGATCGAAGGAAAGCGCGAAGGCTTCCGGCATCTGTAGGAGCTTGTTGCGCACCTCGGCGACCAGCTTCGAGGCGTTCTGGTCAGGCCCGCGTTCGTCCCACGGCTTCAGGATGGCGAACTCGACAGCCGAATTCGACTGCGCGGCGCTGGTGAGGAAGTTCAGGCCGCTGATCGAGCCGACGATGTCGACGCCGGGCGTGTTCTGCAGGATGTCACGCGCCTTCTGGGCAACCGCGTCGGTGCGCTCCAGCGAAGCGCCGTCGGGCAGTTGGATGACGACGAAGAAATAGCCCTGGTCCTCCACGGGAAGGAAGGTCGAGGGCAGCTTCTGCCAGACGAAATAGGTCGCGACCAGACCGGCCGCGAACAGGCCGAGCATGGCCCAGCGCAGCTTGATCAGGATGCGCACGCCACGGGCGTAGGCATGCGACAGCCAGTCGAAGCCGGCATTGAACCAGCGGAACAGCACGAACTGCGTCTCGCCGCGATGGCGCAGGAACGCCGCGCTCAGCGCCGGGCTCAGCGTCAGCGAGTTGAAGGCCGAGATGCCGACCGAGATCGCCACGGTCAGCGCGAACTGGTTGTAGAGCCGTCCCGACACGCCGGGGATGAAGGCGACAGGGACGAACACTGCCGCCAACACCGCCGTGGTGGCGATGATCGGTCCGGTCACTTCGGCCATCGCCGCGCGCGTCGCGGCGAGCGGCGCAAGGCCGGCCTCGAGCTGTCGTTCGACATTCTCGACCACCACGATCGCATCGTCGACGACGAGGCCGATCGCCAGCACCATGCCGAGCAGGGAGAGCATGTTGAGTGAGAAGCCCAGCATATACATCACCGCCAGCGTCGCGATCAGCGACACGGGGATGGCGATGGTCGGGATGATGGTGGTGCGCCAGCTCTGCAGGAAGATGAAGACCACCGCCACGACCAGCACCAGCGCTTCGCCGAGCGTGATCAGCACGTCATGCATCGAGGCCGACACGAAGCGCGTCGTGTCGTAATGCATCGCGTAGTGGACGCCCTTCGGGAAGCGCTGCGACAGCTCCTGCATCTTATCCTTGACCCGCTGCTGCAGGTCGAGCGCGTTGGAGCCGGGCATCTGGTAGACGGCGAGCACCACGGTCGGATCCTTGCCGAAGAAGGCCGACGAGGAATATTGCAGCGCGCCGAGCTCGATGCGGGCGACGTCGCGCAGCCTGACGAGCGAGCCGTTCTGCGAATTGGCGCGCACGACGATGTCGCCGAATTCCTTCGGATCGCTCAAGCGGCCGACCGCGTTGACCTGCATCTCGAAGGCGGTGCCGGCCGGCGCCGGCGACTGGCCGATCTTGCCGGCCGCCACCTGCACGTTCTGCTCGGCGATGGCGTTCTGCACGTCGACGGCGGTGATGCCGAGATTGGCCAGCTTGTCCGGATCGAGCCAGACGCGCATCGAATAGCGGCGCTCGCCGAAGATCTGCACGTCGCCGACGCCGGGCAATCGCTTCAGCGGATCGACCACCTGCAGATAGGCGAGGTTGCTCAGCGCCACCGGATCGACCGAGCCGTCCGGCGAAGTGAGGTCGACGATCAGAACGAAATTCGGGTTCTGCTTTTTGATCGTGACGCCGCCTTGGTTGACGATGGCCGGGAGGGAGGATGCGGCCTGCGAGACGCGGTTCTGCACGTCGACCGCCGCTGTGCTCAGCGGATAGCCGACGTCGAAGGTGATGGTGATGGTCGAGGAGCCGTCATTCGAGCTCGTCGACGACATGTAGGTCATGCCCTGCACGCCGTTGATCTGCTGCTCGAGCGGCGTGGTGACCGTATCGGCCACCACCTGCGCGCTGGCGCCGGGATAGTGGGCGCTGACCACGACCTGTGGGGGCGTGATGTCGGGGAATTGCGAGACCGGCAGCAGGAAATAAGCGATCGCGCCGGCGAGCACCATGATGATGGCGATCGCCGATGCGAAGATCGGACGGTGGATGAAGAATCTTACCATGATGCGGATGCCTCGCCGAAGGGTTTTGCGAAGTGGCGCAGGCGCCGGGCGCGACCGGAGCCGGGGTCCTCCAGGAAGGATGGCAGGATCTCATCGCCCGGCGCCTGTTGCGCCGCGCGCGAGCGCAACATCCGTTCGAAGGCCTTGGGGTCGATCCCGTCCGCCTTCATCACCAGCCGGATCATCGGATCCCGGATGGCTTCGTCGATCGTCAGGTCTTTGCGCTTTCGCATAGGAGTGGCTCCTTGCTCGTCCCGCATCGGTTGATCACGGGCCGCCTTTTTTCTCGAATTCACCGGCCGAAGCCGCATGACAGGCAGGTTTTGCGTCCTATCTCACTCTGGCAGGCTATCTGTGGGCCTTGTCGTTTGACGGCGAGTGATATAGGTGTTACCAGTAAGTAACATCTAAAAGTTACAGATCGGTAACACCCTAGTCAAGAGGTGGCCGAGGGTTTTTTGGAAACGAAAGGAGAGCATGATGACAGACGGCGTCGTGGAGCGCACTCGCCCCCGGGACCGGATCCTGGAGACGGCGCAGGACATGTTCCACAAGCACGGCATCAAGGGCGTGGGCGTCGACGCCATCACCGAGGCCGCCGGCACCAACAAGATGACGCTCTATCGTCACTTCGAATCCAAGGACGATCTGATCATCGAATGCCTGCGCGCCACTGCGGCGAAGGCTTCGAGGATATGGGACGAGTTCGAGGCCCAGCATCCCGGCGACAAGCTCGCGCAACTGCATGCCTGGGTCCGCAAGGTGTCGCAAATGCTCAGCGCCGACAGCCGCGGCTGCGACATGGCCAATGCCGCCGTCGAGCTCAGCGAGACCGATCACCCGGCCAGGCGCGTCATCAAGGAACTCAAGGAAGCCCAGCGCGAAAAGCTCGTGGCGCTCTGCCGCGACGCCGGCGTCGGCCAGGCGGAGTTGCTCGCCGACACGCTGTCGTTGCTGCTCGAAGGCGCGCGCGTCTCGATGCAGAGCGTGGGCGCCGAAGGCCCGAGCGCGCAGTTCGTGCGCATGGCGGAAGGGCTTATCGCGTCGTTTAGGGCGCGCTGAGGGCGCTGCGTAGGCATTCCGATTTCCATGCGGGCAAAAGAAAAGCCCGCTGCCGGGAGGAGGAGGCAGCGGGCTCGATTTCGAATACGGCACGGGAGGAGGTGTACCGTATTCACCGTCGGTGTCTGGGAGGAGGAAGACATCCGACACCGCAACAATTACGATTTGCTCAACGATTCGGCAACCATAAAACTTGCATAGCTGGTGTGCAGTTTTGCCGCACCGCCCGCCAATCATCCGACAAATCCGGACAAAGACGCTTCGCCTCGGCGTGCTAACTCATTGAACCGGCACGTTTTCCTTGAAGATCAGCCGCGGCTCGATGAATTTCTTCGTCAGGTACGGCGCCGATGACGCGATCGAGCCGAGCAGGCGGATCACCGCTTGTTCGGCAATCAGCCGCGCATTCTGGTCGATGACGACGTCGGCGAGATCGTCGACGAGATAGCGGCGCGTCTCCTTGGTCAGGTCATGGCAGATGAACACCGGCTTCCGGCGCGGCCTGGCTTCCAGCAAGGCCCTCGCCACGCCCGAGCGTCCCGCGCCGACACAGTAGATGCCGAGCAGTTCAGGCTCGTTGTGCAGCGCCTTCATCGTTGCGCTGTAGCTGGCGTCGGGCTCGTCGTTGATCTCGACGGCGCTGGAGACGGTGAGGTTGGGAAATTCCTCGCTCAGCACCGAGCGGAAACCCATCTCGCGCTCCTCATGGCCGCGATAGGAGCGCGAGCCGACGACCATCGCCAGATGCCCGGTCCGGCCGCCGAGGAAGCGGCCCATCAGCAGCGCGGCGGTGCGTCCGGCGACCCGGTTGTCGATGCCGACATAGGCCGAGCGGGGCGCTGCCGGCACGTCGGAGACCAGCGTCACCAGCCGGATGCCGGCCTCGACCAGCTCGCGCAGGATGTTGCGCGTGCGCGGGTGGTCGACGGCGATGACGCCCACCCCATTGGCTTTCAACGACAGGTTTTCGACCGCACCCTGCAGCGCGCCGGGTGAGATGCCGGCAAGGTTGTGGATGCGGCAGGAGGCGACCAGCGGCAGGCGCTGGGCATAGTCCTCGATGTGATGGGCGAGATCGGCCATGAAGGCGTTGCTGCCGATCGGCAGGAAAAACTCCAGATGCGCCGGCTTCGACGGCAGCACGACCTGGTCGAGGGTCGGCAGGTAGCCGAGCTGCTTCGCCGCTTCCATCACCCGCTGCCGGTTGGCCGCGCTCGCCCCCGGCCGGTTGTTCAGCACCCGGTCGACGGTCGCGGTCGACAGGCCGCAGCTCCTGGCGATGTCGGCTACGGTGGCTTTCATGGGTCCAGTCATAGGATGGGATGCGAGCCCCTGTCAGGCCAAATCAGATGTCAGGCCAAATCAAACGTCGGGCCAAATCAACGTCGGGCAAATCAGCCATGCGGCTGCGGGCCGTCGGAAATCGCATCGCGGATCTGCTTGTCCGACATGCCGGTGATGATCCGCTCGACCTCGGCGACGGTGGTCTTTTTCGGATCGATGTCGTCGGCCACCACCTTGCCGCGGCGCATCACCACGATGCGGTCGACCACCTGGAAGACGTGGTGGATGTTGTGGGCGATGAAGATGCAGGAATGGCCTGAGTCGCGCGCGCTGCGCACGAAGCTCAAGACGCCTTGCGTCTCGGCGACGCCGAGATTGTTGGTCGGCTCGTCGAGGATGATCAGGTCGCTGTCGAAATGCATGGCGCGCGCGATCGCCACCGCTTGCCGCTCGCCGCCCGACAGCGAGCCGATCGGCGTCGTCGGCGGGATGTTCTTCGAGATGCCCACCTGTTTCAGCAGGTCGCGCGCCACCCTGTTCATCGCCTCCTGGTCCATGCGGTTGAGGAAGCGCGGCGGCTTGATCGGCTCGCGGCCGAGAAACAGGTTGCGCGCGATCGACAGCTGCGTGACCAGTGCCGAGTCCTGGTAGATGGTCTCGATGCCATGCGCTATGGCGTCGCTTGTGCTGCGGAAATCCACCTTCTTGCCGCGCACGAAGATGTCGCCGCTGGTTAGCGGCACCGCGCCCGACAGCACCTTGATCAGCGTCGACTTGCCGGCGCCGTTGTCGCCGAGCAGCCCAACGATCTCTCTTTCGTTGACGTGGAAGTTGGCATCCACCAGCGCCTGCACGCGCCCGTAGGACTTGCGGATGTTCGTCATGCGGATGAGAGGTTCGGCCATGGTTCACGTCCCTGCCTGGTGCCGGCGTTCGAGCCATGAGTGCAGCGCCATCATGCCGAGGATGATCGCGCCGATGAAGATGTTGTAGGCGAGCCCCGGCACGCCGATGAGCACGATGCCGTTGCGCATGACGCGCAGGATCAGGATGCCGAGCACGGTGCCGATGATGGTGCCGCGTCCGCCGGTCAGCGCCGTGCCGCCGATCACCACCATGGCGATGACCTCGAGCTCGTAGCCGGTGCCGCTGTTGGGATTGGCCGCAGAGGTACGCAGCGACGAGATCACGCCGGCAAGCGAGGCCATCACCGCCGACAGGATGAACAGGCCGACCTTGACACGGCTGACGTTGACGCCGCGCGCACGCGCCGCGTTGGGGTTGCCGCCGGCCGCCTGGATCCAGTTGCCGGTGCGGCTTTGCGTCAGCACGTAGCCAAGCACGATCGCGGCGCCGATGAACCAGAACAGCGAAGCGTAGACGCGGAACGGGCCGATATAGAAGTCGCCGACCAGGATGTCGGCAAGCCAGCTGCCTTCGGCGCTCCAGGTGCGCTGCGGAAAGCCGTCGGTGACGAACAGCGCGGTGCCGCGCACGACGAGCAGCATGCCGAGCGTGACCAGGAAGGATGGGATCTTGAGCTGGGTGACGAACCAGCCGTTGATCAGCCCGATGACGGCCGCGACCATAAGCGCGATGACGAAGCCCATCTCCAGCGAGGTGACGCCGCCGTTGAAAAGCGTCCACATCAGCACCGGCGAGAAACCGAACAGCGAGCCGACCGAAAGGTCGAATTCGCCCGATGTCATCAGCAAGGTCATCGCCAGCGCGATCAGGCCGAGCTCTACGGTGAAGGCGAGGATGTTGGAGATGTTCTGCGGCGACAGAAAATCCGGATTGATAGCCCAGAAGACGACGAGTTCGACGACGAGCAGCACCAGCGGGCCGAATTCCGGCCGCGCGATGAAACTCTGGATGAAGGAACGGTTTTCCATTGAGCCCGCGACGTGGATGAACTTGGCTAAAAGCGCGTCGCGATCTTTCGGATTCGCGCCACGCGCTTTAGATTTCTTGATTTTACGCATGTCTTTGTCCCGAAACCGGTTTCCCACTTTCGGGAGACATGCTTTAGGCCCGCGCGTGGGCAGGCCGGCGAAAGGAATGGCGTGGCCCAGGCGGCCACGCCATTCGGTCGCGGATTACTTGCCGGACAGGATCTTGTCGTAGACGCCGGCGGTGTCCTTTTCGTAGAGCGCGCCGGTGATCACGTTGAAGCCCGGAGGAATGCCGGCCGACGCCATCGCGGCAAGCGACAGCGCAACATAGCTTGTGGCCTGCGGGTCCTGCCACTGCGCGGCGTTGACATAGCCGTTCAGCACTTCCTGGGTGGTGTCGAGCGAGTTGCCCCAGCCGACGACCGGGATTTCGCCCGGCTTGACGCCGACCTGGTCGAACACGCGCTTGATCGAGCCGGTGACGAGGTCGCCGAGGCCGATGATCGCCTTCACCTTGCCCTTGTGCGCGGTGAGATAGTCGACCATGCGGTTGATCACCTCGGCCTGGTCGAGCGTCGCCTCAGTCACCTCATAGGTGATGCCGAGCGGCTCGAATACGCTCTTGATGCCTTCCTCTTCCTGCACGCCGTAAGTGGCGCCGGGCACCTCGACCGGCATCCAAACGAAGTCGCCCTTCTTCACCAGGCCCTTGTCGACCAGATACTGCGCCCAGTGCTTGCCGAAGGTGACATTGTCGCCGCCGACATAGGCATTGAAGTTCGCCTTCGGATCGGGCGTGTTGAAGTTGATGATCGGGATGTTGGCCGCGCGGGCCTCCTTGACGATTTCAACCAAGCTCCCCGGATCGGGGCTGGTGGTGACGATGCCGTCGGCCTTGGCCGAGATGGCGGCGCGCACAGCCTCCTGCTGCGATGCGACGTCGCCATTGTGGAACGAGGTGTTTACCTTGCTGCCGGTGTCGCTTGCCCATTGCTTGGCGCCGGCCAGGAAATAGGTCCAGACCGGATCGGCCGGGCCGCCATGCGAAATCCAGTAGAACGTCTTGGCCTCAGCCATCGCCGGAATGGCGAGCGCTGCGATCAAGCCAAGCACGAGCAGTCTCAGCCTCGAAAGCATTCGATTTCCTCCCATGTTGAAGTCTCTCCTCCACATCAAGCGCGATGCAGTCCGGGAACCGCATCTCCCGCCAGCGCCGGCCGGAAACGTCAAGAGCATTCCCTTTTTCGGCCGATGGCAAGCCTCCGCCGCCAATGGATGTTGGCACGGCCGCGCACGCCATCAGCGAACCCATCAGATTGCATCAGTTGCGGTGATATTTTGCGGGCAAACCCTCGCCATTACGCCCCATCAGCCTGTCGTGATGGGCACAACAAGCATGTTGCCGCTTTGATCCGCTAGATGAGATCGGCCTGGGCGAGATCGCGCATCAGATGGCTGGCGCCGTAGGTCCAGTGCGGGCAGTCCGGCGACAGCCGCACGCGATTGACCAGGGCACCGAGTTTTTCGGACGAGATGGTGACCAAATCGCCGACCTTGTGGGTAAAGCCCTTGCCCTTCTCGCCGCGATCCTTCGACGGCACGAACATGGTGCCGAGATAGAGCGCCAGCCCGTCCGGATACTGGTGATGCGGCCCCATCGCGGCCTTGACCAGCTCTTCCGGCGAGCGGCTGATTTCGGCCATCGAGCTTGCGCCCTCCAGCGAAAATCCATCCTCGCCCTCGACGCCGAGCCGCACCGTCGCGCGCTTCACGTCGGCGATAGAAAAGGTCTCGTCGAAGAGCCGGATGAAGGGGCCGAGCGATGCGGAAGCATTGTTGTCCTTGGCCTTGCCGAGCAGCAGCGCCGACCGGCCCTCGACGTCGCGCAGGTTGACGTCGTTGCCGAGCGTGGCTCCGACGATGCGGCCCGAGCTGTCGGCGATCATGGCGATCTCCGGCTCCGGATTGTTCCAGGTGGAAACCGGATGCAGGCCGACATCGGCGCCGAAGCCGACGGAGGCCATGGGCTGGCACTTGGTGAAGATCTCGGCGTCGGGGCCGATGCCCACTTCCAGATATTGCGACCAGGCCCCGCGCTGGATGAGCTTGGCCTTGATCTCCATCGCCTCGGGCGAGCCGGGCTTCAGCTTCGAGAGGTCATGGCCGATCAGCCCGGCAATGTCGGCGCGGATGGCGTCGGCCTTCTCGGCCGAGCCGCGCGCCTGCTCCTCGATGACGCGCTCGAGCAGGCTGACGACGAAGGTGACGCCTGAAGCCTTCACCGCTTGCAGGTCGACGGGCGAAAGCAGGATCGGCTTCTTTGCATCGCGCCCGGCCTCGAAGCTGTTCGCCGCGATGTCTTCCAGCGCGCCGATCGCCTTGCCCTTGGCCGAGCGCACGTGGCCCGCCGGGTCCTTCAGCTCGCAGACGTCGCGCACCGTGGGCGCCGCGCTCGAGGTGATGTCGATCACCTTGCCGTCGCGCACCGTGACCACAAGCGGATGGGAGGCATCGTTGGTTCTGGCGCGACCGACGAAAAGGCCATCGGCGGGGAGACGGGTCGGGTCGGTCATGGTGTCGGTCCTCTTGATTTTTCGCGCGCGGCACTTTTCCCCGATTTCGCCGAAACGTCTATCCCGTCTATGGCAAGGTTATGGGCTACAGGCATGCTGTCACATAGCCGAGGGCGGACTGGCCTATCGAGCGCTCTTTCAAGTTTGTGAAATCGGCAATAGGATTTTCACGAAGCTCCAGCGCCTCAGGTGAACGCTTGCCCGCAGCCTTTTCCGATCCGATCTGGCAGAAGCCCAAAATGGCCCCGGCGTTCCAGCCCGGGCTATCAGGCGGCGGCACGCTCGACGCGGTCATCGTCGGCGGCGGCATCATGGGCCTGTCGACCGCCTTGCATGCGGCCCGTGCCGGTCTTTCGGTGCAGGTGCTGGATGCTGGCGCGATCGGGCAGGGCGCTTCCGGCCTCAATGGCGGCCAGGTCATTCCCGGTCTCAAATATGATCCGGAATGGCTGATCGGGCATTTCGGCAAGGAGCGCGGCGGGGCCCTGGTCGACTTCGCCGCCTCGACGGCCGATGCCGTGTTCGACCTCATCCGCGACGAGCAGCTCGCGGTGCCGTTCACGCGCAACGGCTGGATTCAAGCGGCGCACACCGAGACCGCGTTGAAGGCTGCCGCCAATCGCGACCGGCAATGGCGGCGGCGCGGCGCCGACGTCAAGCTGCTCGACCAGGCCGAGATCGCTGCCATGACCGGCGCCAAGGGCTATCTCGGCGGCTTGCTCGACCGTCGCGCCGGCGTCATCGATCCACTGTCCTACACGCTGGAGCTGGCGCGCATCGCCTCGGCGGCCGGTGCCAGGATCGCCGAGGGGCAGAAGGTGGTGAGGCTCAGCAGGGAAGCAGGCATCTGGCGGGTATCGGTGCAAGGCGGTGCCGAATTGCGCGCCAAGTCGGTGGTGCTGGCCACCAATGCCTATACGGATAACCTGCTTCCCGGCCTCGCCCGGACCATCGTGCCGCTGCATTCGTTCCAGATCGCCACCGCGCCGCTGCCGGCCGGGCTTGCTTCCACGATCCTGCCCGGCGGCCAGGCCGTCTCGGACTCCCGTCGCATTCTCGTCTACTACCGCAAGAGCGCGGACGGCCGGCTGGTGCTCGGCGGCCGCGGGCGCATGGCGCTGCCGTCCAGCGCCGCGGACTGGGCGCATCTCGAGCGCGCGCTCACTCGCCTCTATCCGGTGCTTGCCGGCATCGCCATCGACAAGCGCTGGTTCGGCCGTGTGGCGATAACGCCGGATCATCTTCCGCACCTGCATGAGCCGGAAAAGGGCCTGCTTGCCGTCGTCGGCTGCCAGGGCAGGGGTGTCGGGCTGATGAGCGCGCTTGGCAAGCGCATGGCGAACTACCTGGCGAATGGCGATGTCGGGCAATTGCCGTTCCCGTTGTCGCCGATCCGACCGATCCCGTTCCACGCCTTCCGCCAGATCGGCGTCGCCGCCACGATCACCTGGTACCGGATGCTCGACGCATTCGAGCCCTGATGGCGACCGCGTGCAGCGCACAAGCGATTGAGCTTGACGGTTTCACAAATATGAAAAAGAATTAGCTGATTTCAAAAATCGATGGGCAGCTGCCCAATAGGCAATAAAATGTCGACCATCGTTGCAGCGCGGCCATCGCCGGAAACCCGCATCTCGCCGGTCTTCCGGTTGGCCATGCTGGTGCCGGGCGGGCTGGTCACCTTCTTCCTGATCCTGTTCGCGCTCGGCCTGGTGCTCTTCCTCGCCTTCAGGAGCAATGACGGCTCCCTGCTCGGCGCCGGCCTGACGGCGGAGAATTTCGTCACCGTGGCCACCGATCCGCTCTACTGGACGGTGACGCTGCGCTCGCTGGTGATCGCCGGCCTTGTCACGCTGGCGACCGTGGTGACCGCCTATCCCGTCGCCTACTACCTCGCCTTCCATGCCGGGCGTCGGCGCAACCTGCTGCTCTTCCTGGTCACGCTGCCGTTCTGGACCAGCTATCTGCTCCGCGTCTTCGCCTGGAAGATCGTGCTTGCCTATAACGGCGTGCTGAATTCGGCCTTCATCGAAAGCGGCCTCTGGTCGGAACCGACGCTGGCCTTCCTCAACACGCCGGCAGCGGTCGTGGTGACGCTGGCGCACGCCTACGCGCCTTTCGCCATCCTGCCGATCTACGTGGCGCTGGACACCATTCCGAAATCGCTGCTCGAAGCCGCCTCCGATCTCGGCGCGCGACCCTTCACCAGCTTCCGCCGCGTCGTGCTGCCCAACTCGATGCCGGGCGTGCTGGCAGCGGCGCTGGTCGTCTTCGTGCCGACCGTCGGCGACTATGTCACGCCGGCCATGGTCGGCGGCCCGGCCAGCACCATGATCGGCACGCTGATTCAGTCGCAGTTCGGCAAGGCCAATGACTGGCCGTTCGGCGCGGCACTGTCGGTCTGCGTCATGCTGGTCATCCTGTGCGTGGTGCTGGTCGCGCGCGGCGCCGACCGCAGGTTTGGCAGCCGTACATGAGCAGCGCGCGCAAAGAGGCAAATGCAGGCGGCCGCTGGCTCGGCCTCTATGTGCTTGCCTATCTCTTCTTCCTCTATCTGCCGATCCTTTTGATCCCGCTGTTTTCCTTTAACGATTCCATCCAGGCGGCATTTCCGCTGCAGGGTTTCACGCTTGGCTGGTATGAGACGCTCTACGGCAATCCGGCGCTCTCCGGCGCTTTGGCCAACAGCCTGATCATCGGTGTCATCGCCGCATCGGGCGCAACGCTCTGCGGCATCACCGTCTCCTACATGGACCTCTACGGCCGCTCGCCGCTTGCCGCCACCATCAGCGCCGTAGCCCGGCTGCCGATCCTGATCCCCGGCGTCATCGTCGGCATTTCGCTCTTGATCCTGGTCAACCTCATCGGGCTCGGGCCGTCGCGCATCGCCATCGTGCTCGGCCACATCCTTGTCGCGCTGCCGACGACGGTGGTGGTGATGCGCAGCCGCTTCGCCGCCATTCCAAAAACCATCCGCGAGGCGGCGCTCGACCTCGGCGCCTCCGACTGGACGACATTCAGGCGCGTCATGCTGCCGCTGAGTGCGCCGGCGGTGCTGTCGGCCTTCATGCTCGCCTTCCTCACCTCCTTCGACGAGTTCATCGTCGTCTTCTTTCTCGCCGGCACCGAGCCGACGCTGCCGCTCTACATCTGGAGCCAGCTGCGCTTCCCGCGCTCGCTGCCGACCGTGATGGCGCTGGGTACGGTGATCCTCACGGTGTCCTTCATCATCGCCGCGCTCGCCGAGCTCCTGCGCCACCGCGGCCTCGGCGCGGCGCGTCGCAATCCAGCCTGAACCACAACAAAGAAGAGGAGAACGAAAATGACATTCCACCTGAAATCGATCACTGGACTGAAGGCCCGCGCCGGCCTTGCCGCCTTGGCCCTGGCGTTGTCGTCGACGGTCGCTGTTGCCGCCGACAAGCTGCAATACTTCACCTGGTCGGGCTACGAGTTGCCAGACTTCAACAAGAGCTTCCTCGCCGCGCATCCGGACGGCGTCGAGGCGACGATCTTCGGCGACGACGACGACGCCTTCACCAAGGTTAAGGCCGGCTTCCGGCCCGACATCGCGCATCCCTGCTACGACAAGGTCGCGCGCTGGAACAAGGAAGGCCTGCTGCAGCCGATCGACACCAAGCGCATCAAGAACTGGGATTCGATCTTCCCGGTGTTCAAGAACCTGCCCGACCTGCAGGCCGGCGACGGCAAGGTGTGGATGGTGCCGTGGGACTGGGGCAACACCTCGATCCTCTACCGCACCGACCTGGTGAAGAACCCCGAAGCGAGCTGGAACCTTCTGTGGGACAAGCAATATGCCGGCCGCATGGCGACCATCGACGCCGTGCATGACACGCCGATCGTCGCCGCGCTGCTGGCGGGCGTGAATCCGTTCGACATGACGCCGGAGCAGATGGAGAAGGTCGCCGCGAAACTGCGCGAGCAGCGGCCGCTGCTGTCGAGCTACACCACCGACATGACCTCGGTCGAGCAGGCCCTGGCCAGTGGCCAGCTGGTCGCCGCAATGACCTGGAACGCGTCGGCCACCTCGCTCAAGAAACAGGGCGTGCCGGTCGAATTCATGAAGCCGAAGGAAGGCATGCTGACCTGGGCCTGCGGCTTCGTGATGCTGAAGGACGCCAAGAACGTCGACCTCGCCTATGACTTCATCAACAGCCGGCTCGATGCCGACTCCGGCAAATACCTGATCCAGTCGTATGGCTATGGCAGCTCGCTCGCGACCGCCTTCGCCGGCGTGTCGAAGGACGAGCTGGAGAAGCTGCAATTGCCGGCCGATCCGGACGTGATGCTGAAGAGCACCATCTTCACCGGCCCGATGAAGCAGAATGACGATGTGGCTAAGATGTTCGAGAAGGTGAAGGCCGGCGGGTGAACGGCGCGGACTCCCCTTCTCCCTCCGGCAAATACCTGATCCAGTCGTATGGCTATGGCAGCTCGCTCGCGACCGCCTTCGCCGGCGTGTCGAAGGACGAGCTGGAGAAGCTGCAATTGCCGGCCGATCCGGACGTGATGCTAAAGAGCACCATCTTCACCGGCCCGATGAAGCAGAATGACGATGTGGCCAAGATGTTCGAGAAGGTGAAGGCCGGCGGGTGAACGGCGCGGACTCCCCTTCTCCCCTTGTGGGAGAAGGTGGCCGCGAAGCGGCCGGATGAGGGGTGTTCCAGGGAATGCCAGCGTCTCACTTCGCTGGAACACCCCTCATCCGTCTCGCCGCTATCGCGCCGATCCACCTTCTCCCACAAGGGGAGAAGGAAAAGACAACGAGGACGGATGCATGGATGTATTTGACGAAGCCGAAAGGTCCAAGGACGATGCCGACGTCCGCGTCGGCCGGCGCGTGCGGGCGCTGAGGTTGGAGCGCAAGCTGTCGCTGGCCGAGCTTGCCGCCAAGGCCGGCATTTCCATCGGCGCGCTCAGCCAGATCGAGCGTGGCATGTCCTCGCTCCGCGTCAAGGTGATCTGGCCGCTCGCCGCCGCCCTAGACATCGAGCCCTCGGTGCTGATCGCCGACGGCAATGATGCCGTCAACGACCTCTATTGCGTGCGCGCCGACAAGCGGCGACAGATTCCGGTGAAATCCGAGGGTATCGCCAAGGCGCTGCTGTCGCCGCCGGCTGCCACGCTCACCGGCATGCTGGTGACGGTCGAGGCCGGCGGCGGCACGGCGGAAGCCTACGCCCATGCCGGCCACGAGTTCGGCTTCGTGCTGACGGGCGAGGTCGAACTGGTGGTGGATGCCACGACCTATCTGCTGAAGGCAGGCGACAGCTTCGCTTTCAAGAGCACGCTGCTGCATGCCTTCCGCAACCCCGGCGCCGAACGCTGCCAAATCCTTTGGGTCAACACCACCAAGCCCTCCGAGGTGCGCGATGGCGCCTGACGCGCTCGTTCGGCTGCAGGAAGTTTCGAAGGTCTTTCCCGGCGGCATTGTCGGTCTCGAAGCCGTCGATCTCGACATTGCGCCGGGCGAGTTCCTGACCCTGCTCGGTCCCTCCGGCTGCGGCAAGACGACGAGCCTGCGCGTCATCGCCGGCTTCGAGAGCCCGACAAGCGGCAATGTGCTGCTGGAGGGCCGCGACATCACCGGCTTGAGGCCCTTCGACCGCCCGGTGAACACCGTCTTCCAGGACTATGCGCTGTTCCCGCATATGGACGTCGCCGCCAATGTCGGCTTCGGCCTCTCGCTGCGCAAATTGTCCGGCGCCGATCAGGCCAGGCGTGTCGGCGAGGCGCTTGACATGGTCGGCCTCGCCGACAAGCTCGGCGCCCGCGTCTCCGAGCTCTCCGGCGGCCAGCGCCAGCGCGTCGCGCTCGCGCGCGCCATCGTCTGCGAGCCGCGCGTGCTTCTGCTCGACGAGCCGCTGTCGGCGCTCGATGCGCATCTGCGCGAGCAGATGCAGGTCGAGCTGAAGCGGCTGCAATCCCGGCTCGGCACCACCTTCGTGATGGTCACCCATGACCAGACCGAGGCGCTGTCGATCTCCGACCGCATCGTCGTCATGAACAAGGGCCGCATCGAGCAGATCGCCCCGCCGGCAACGCTGTACGACCGTCCGGCGACGCGCTTCGTCGCCTCCTTCATCGGCACGATGAACCTCTTGCAGTCGCGCTTTCTCGGACGCGACGGCGAGCGGCTGCGCTTCGCCGCCGGCGAGTTGCCGCTGGAGGCGGTCTCCAACACCGGAGAGATGCCGGCCGCCGGCGACACGCGCACGATCGGCGTGCGGCCGGAGGATCTGCTGGCAGCCACCGTGGCCGCCGACGGCACCGCGCCGGCCAGAGTGAGCGGCGTCGTCTTTCACGGCCGCACGCTGCGCCTTCATGCTGAGCTCGGGCAGGGGACTTCGATCGTCATCGACGCGCCGCGCCGCGCCGACGGTTTTCAATTCAGCGTCGGCGACGTGGCCCATATCAGCCTGCGGCGTGGCGCCAACTGCCCTGTGCTTTCGAGCTGACCGCTAGAGCGTTTCAGCGATTCATAGAATCGCCGAACCGCCATAAGTATTTGTTTTTACGCAATTCCCGACGAAAAACCGTTACACGCTTTTCCTGGAATTGCTCTAAAGACCGGTCAGGACGCCCTGGCGAAGAATCCCTGGTAGTCGGATTTGGCCTGCAGCAGGCGCAGGATGTTCTCGCGCGAGCCGCGAACATGCGCGCGAGCGCGCTCACCGGCTAAAGCGACATCGCCGGCGCAGATCGCGTCGACGATGCCGGTATGCTCCTCGCGGGTGACCTTCCATTCGTCCAGCCACAGAAGCTCCGTCCAGACATATTGCTGGCATTTGTCGAGGATGCCGCAGAGCATGCCGTGGAGCATCTCGTTGCCGCTGAGTTCGGCGATCACCCGGTGCAGGTCGATGCCGACCTGCAATTCCTCGAATTTCTCACGTGTGCTGCGGTCGGGGATCGCCGCCAGGCGCTCGCATTCGGCGAGCATCTCGCGCAGCCTTGCCTTGTCGGCGCTGGTGGCGTTGGCCGCCGCCAGCTCGGTCGCGCGCCCGTCGAGAAGCTCGCGGATATCGAAGGCTTCGCGGAACATGTTCAGGTTGAACTCGGCAACGATATAGCCCTGGCGCGGCCGGCCGATGACCAAGCCGTCGCGTTCGAGCCGGTTGAAGGCCTCGCGCACCGGCGTGCGGCTCACCTTCAGGCGCTCGGCGATCTCGTTTTCCGTCACGCGGCCGCCCGGCGGGATCTGACCGGTGATGATCATCGCCTTCAGCTTCTCGAACACCGAGTCGCGCAGGGTGTTTTTCCGTTCCTTGCCCAAACTTCCCGCTCCAACGGTCTGTGATGGATTCGCAGTCTAGTGCCTTTTTGCGCCTGCTTGAAACAGGGCCGTTTCGAGAAGCAGTCGACCCGGAAATGTTCTCAGTTTCTCCAGTGGCCAAAAAACCCGATCATCCATGTTGACATCGGCTCTCGCCGAATTACACTCAAAATTGTATACAAATTCGCATACCAAATCAACGATAACGGGAACACCGGTTGGAGAAGCGAAAATGACGAAGAGACTTTGCATTCACGGCCTGGCGATCACCGGCCTGCTGGCCTCGGTCGCCGTTCCGGCGTCGGCCGCCGACACCATCACCGTTGCCTCGTGGGGCGGCACCTATCAGGAGGCGCAGACCAAGGCCTTCTTCGATCCGACGGCCAAGGAGCTTGGCATCACCATCAAGCAGGACACCACCAACGGCCTCGACGACGTCCGCCTGCAGGTCACCGGCAACGCCGTCAAATGGGACATTACCGAGCTTGGCGCCGACGAATGCGCGCGGGGCTCGAAAGAGGGCCTGTTCGAGAAGCTCGACTACAGCCTCATCGACAAGAGCGGCATCAACCCGAAGCTCGTCCATGACGACTGGGTCGGCGTCTCCTACACCTCCGTCGTGCTGATCTATCGAACCGATGTTTTCGGCGACAAGGGACCAAAAACCTGGGCCGATTTCTGGGACGTCGAGAAATTCCCCGGCCGCCGCGCGCTCTCCGGCAGCCAGGCTACGGAGACGCTGAGCGTCGCGGCGCTCGCCAAGGGCACTCCGATCGACAAGGTCTATCCGGTCGACATCGACGGCGCGCTGCAATCCGTCGACAAGGTCAAGGGCCACATCGACGCCTGGTGGACTTCCGGCGCGCAGGCGATGCAACTCGTCAAGGACGGCGAGGTCGATATGGCGAGCATCTGGAACGGCCGCGCCGGCACCTTGAGGAAGGAAGGCGCACCGGTCGCCTTCTCCTTTGACCAGGGTGTGCTCACCGCCGACTGCATGGTCATCCCGAAGGGATCGAAGAACAAGGATCTTGCGATGAAGGCGCTGGCCAGGTTCGTCAGCCCGGATCTCCAGGCCAACCTGCCGCTCTATGTCGACAACGGTCCGGCCAACGAGAAGGCCTTCGAGACCGGCAAGATCCCGCAGGAGCGGATCAGGGACATCAACTCCTCGCCCGAGAACGTCAAGAAGCAGGTGCTGCAGGATCCCGAATTCTGGCGCGACACTCTCGTCGAGGCGACCGAGAAGTTCAACAACCTGATCCAGCAATAGCGACCGTGCCCGGAGCAGCGTCGATGCGCTGCTCCGGGCCGTTTCGCCGACAATGCTCCGGAGTTGAAGGAGATGCTCTTGTCTCTTGCGCCGTCAGCGCTTCCCATCGGCATTCACGGTATCGAGAAGCACTTCGGCTCGCTCTCCATCCTGAGCGATCTCAGCCTCGATGTCGCCGCTGGAGAATTCCTGACGCTGCTCGGTCCGTCGGGTTCGGGAAAGACGACGCTGCTGATGATCCTGGCGGGTTTTGTTCGCGCCAATGCCGGCTCAATCAAGGTCGGTGGCGAGGAGATCATCACCATGCCGCCGCACAGGCGCAACATCGGCATGGTGTTCCAGAATTATGCGCTGTTCCCGCACATGAACGTCTTCCACAATGTCGCCTTTCCGCTGAAGCAGCGGCGGGCCTCCGTGGCCGACACCAGGGAGCGCGTGGAGAAGGCGCTTGATCTCGTGCGCCTGCAGGGGCTGGGCGAGCGCCGCGTCGACCAGCTTTCCGGCGGCCAGCGCCAACGCGTGGCGCTGGCGCGGGCCATCGTCTTCGAGCCGCGCATCGTCTTGATGGACGAGCCGCTCTCGGCGCTCGACAAGGGGCTGCGCGAGCACATGCAGATCGAGCTGCGCAACCTCCACCGCCGGCTCGGCATGACAACCGTCTACGTCACCCACGACCAGCGCGAGGCGATCACCATGTCGGACCGCATCGCGGTCATGAATGCCGGCCGCATCGAGCAGATCGACCAGCCCGAGGCGCTCTATGCCAAGCCGAAGACGAAGTTCGTCGCCGGCTTCATCGGCGAATCCAACTTCATCCCCGTCGAATGCCGCAACGGCAGCGTCTGGTATGAGGACCGCAAGCTGCGCATGAACGATCCGCCGCCGGCCGCCGGTCCGCATCTGATGGTGGTGCGGCCGGAAAAGCTGCGGCTGATCGCCGACACGGACCAGTCGGGCCTCAACATGCTGCCGGCGACCGTTGGCGATGTCATCTACCAGGGCGACAGCTTCATCTGCTACGCGACGCTGCGCGACGGCCGGCAGGTGACGCTGCGCGACTATTGCCGCTCCGACGTGCTGGCGAAGCTGCCGGCGCCGGGCGAGCCGATCACGCTCGGCATCGATGCGCAGGATGTCGTGCTGGTGGCGGACCAATGAGCGTCGGATCCGCGAGCCTCGGCCATGCCGGCAAGTCTGATGGCGTGCTGAACGCAGACGCGCTGCGCGCCGATGCGCGGCGGCAGGCACTGGGGCTGCTGGCGCTGCTGTCGCCCGGGCTGTTTCTGGTCTTCGCCGTCATCATCGTGCCGATCGGCTGGCTGTTCTGGCTGTCGCTGTTCGACGAGACCGGTCAGCTCAGCGCCGCCAACTATGCGCGCTTCTTCGAGCAGGCGTCCTACATCAAGACCTTTGCCACCACCTTCAAGGTGGCCTTCGTCGTCACCGGCGCCTGCGTGCTGTTCGGCTATCCCCTGGCCTATATGCTGTCGCAGCTGCCGCGCCGCGCGGCCTCGATCTGCCTGATCTTCGTTATCCTGCCGTTCTGGACCTCCGTCTTGGTGCGCACCTATGCCTGGCTGGTCATCCTGCAGCGCAAGGGCCTGATCAACAACTGGCTGATCGACCTCGGCATCATCGGCCAGCCGCTGCCGCTCGCCAACAATTTCGCCGGCGTCGTCATCGGCATGACGCACATCATGCTGCCGTTCCTGGTGCTGCCGCTTTACGCTTCGATGAAGACGATCGACGTCGACTGCCTGCGTGCCGGCATGAATCTCGGCGCCAGCCCGGCCGCCACCTTCCGCCAGATCTTCTTCCCGCTGTCGCTGCCGGGCCTCGCCTCGGGCGTGGTCATCGTCTTCGTGCTTTGCCTCGGCTTCTTCGTCACGCCGGCGCTGATGGGCGGCGGCAAGGTCATCATGTGGGCCATGCGCATGGAGCAGGCGACCAGCCTCTATTCCAACTGGGGAGCGGGCGCGGCGCTCGGCGTCGTGCTGCTTGCCGTCACGCTGGCGCTGCTCGGCCTGTTCCAGCGGCTGCTCGGCGCGCGCGCCACCGGCATATGGAGCAGGCGATGAGCGCACAAAACAGCCTGCCCATCTCGCACTGGCAACGTCTCTGGCTCTATCTGCTGGGCGGCCTCGTCATGCTCTTCCTGATCGCCCCCTCGGTGATCATCGTCATCATGTCCTTCTCCGGCTCGACGCTGCTGCAGTTCCCGCCCGAGCAATGGTCGCTGCGCTGGTATGAGGCCTACTTCGGCTCCGTCGAATGGCACGACGCCACCGTCGTCTCGGTCAAGGTAGCGGTGATGACGGCGATCGTGGCGACGCCGCTCGGCACCGCCGCGGCCTATGCCATCAATGCCGGCACGCTGCGGCTGACCGGCGCCATCAATGCGCTGCTGACGGCATCGCTCATCATTCCGGTCATCCTGATCGGCATCGGCACCTTCTTCCTCTATGCGCGCATCGGCCTCAACAACACGCTGACCGGCCTTGTCATCGCCCACACCGTCCAGGCGCTGCCGCTGGTGGTGCTCACTGTGCTTTCCGGCTTGCGTTCCTACGACATGAGCCAGGAAATGGTGGCGCGCAGCCTTGGCGCCGGACGCCTCGCCGCCTTCTTCCAGGTGACCCTGCCGCAGCTGCGCTTCTCGATCGTCTCGGGCGCGCTGTTCGCCTTCATCACTTCCTTCGACGAGGTGGTGGTCTCGCTCTTCATCTCGGGCGGCGAGACGACGACGCTGACGCGCCGCATGTTCAATGCGTTGCGCGATCAGATCGACCCGACGATTGCCGCCATTTCGACTTGCCTGATCGTGCTATCGATCGTCTTGTTCTCCGCCGCCCAGCTTTTCGGCCGCGGACGTTGAATACAGGGATAATCTGAACCGCATGCGTGATTTCCAGTTTCCCGGCCGCTCGCCGGTCCGCGCCACCGAAGCCATGGCCGCGACCTCGCATCCGCTCGCGACACTTGCCGCCATCGACATGCTGCGCTCCGGCGGCAACGCCATGGACGCGGCCGTCTGCGCGGCGGCGGTGCAGGCCGTGGTCGAGCCGCAATCGACCGGCATCGGCGGCGACTGTTTTGTCCTCTATTGCCCGAAGGGCGACGGCAACGTGATCGCTTTCAACGGCTCGGGCCGCGCGCCCCAGGCCGCGACGGTCGACTGGTATCGCGAGAACGGTTTCAGCGAGCTTCCCAAGCAGGGCCCGCATGCGGTCACCGTTCCCGGCGCCGTCGACGCTTGGTGCCGGCTGCTGGAGGATCATGGCCGCAAGGGCATCGCCGACGCTTTGGCGCCGGCCATCCGTTATGCCGAAGAAGGCTATGTCGTGCACGACCGGGTCGCCTTCGACTGGGCTGATCCGGAAACCGATCTGTCGGCCGACGAGGTGGCAACGCGCATCTTCCTGCCGGGCGGCAAGCCTCCCAAGGCCGGCGATATCCATCGCCAGCCGGAACTGGCGGAGACGCTGCGCATCATCGCCAGGAAAGGTCGCGCCGGCTTCTATGAAGGCGCGGTGGCCGAGGATATTGTCGCACGGCTTCGCCAGCTTGGCGGGCTGCATACGCTGGACGACTTCGCCGCGACCAGGGGCGACTACAGGACTGCGATCGGCACCTCCTATCGCGGCTATGACATCCACCAGATGCCACCGAACAATCAGGGGCTCACCGCGCTCTTGATGCTCAATGTGCTGTCCGGCTTCGACCTTGCCGCGCTCGACCCGAATGGCGCCGAGCGCCTGCATCTGGAGATCGAGGCGGGACGGCTGGCCTACCAGGACCGGGATGCATTTTTCGCCGACCAGGACCATGTCGACGTTCCGGTGAGCGCGCTGCTCTCCGGCGCCTATGCCGACCGGCTGCGCGCTACGATCGATCCCGAGCGCGCGATGACGCATCTGCCGCGTCTCGATCTGCCGGGCAGCGACACGGTCTATATCACCGTCGTCGATAGCGACTTGAATGCGGTGAGCTTCATCAACTCGACCTATTATTCCTTCGGCAGCGGCGTCGTCGGGCCGAAGACGGGCGTCGTGCTGCAGAACCGCGGCTCGAGCTTCCGCCTCGATGCGAAGCACCCGAACGCGATAGCGCCTGGCAAACGGCCGATGCACACGATCATGCCGGGCATGATGACCAGGAACGGCCGCGCCGTGATGCCGTTCGGCGTCATGGGCGGCGGCTACCAGCCCTTCGGCCACGTGCATCTTTTGACCAATATGATCGATTTCGGCATGGACCCGCAGCAGGCGCTGGACGCAGCGCGCGTCTTCTACAACCACGATGTCGTCGAGGCCGAGCGCAGCGTGCGTCCCGACGCCACCGAGGGCCTGCGTCGCCGTGGCCACCGCGTTGTCGAGCCCGACCATCCCCTTGGCGGCGGACAGGCGGTGCTCATCGATTGGGAAAAAGGCACCCTGACCGGCGCCTCCGATCCGCGCAAGGACGGCCTGGCGCTCGGATATTGAGCAGCCCTTTGCTGGACATCGGCCGAGCGTTCGAAACATAGTCTGGAACCATGACAAGAAGCGGAAAATCCATCGACCTCGCCCATCGTCTCGCGCCCGGTGCCGAAGACGCGCCGGCCATTGCTGCGCCCGAACGGGCGGCTCTCTCGCATGGCAGGCTGCGCCGGCTGATCCAGGAGACAGTGGCTCGGCTCAACGCGCTCGGCATCGGCCGCGGCGACCGCGTCGCTATTGTTTTGCCGAACGGCCCGGAGATGGCGACGGCTTTCATCGCGATCGCCGCCGCCGCCTCCACGGCGCCGCTCAATCCCGCCTACCGCGCCGACGAGCTCGATTTCTATCTGAGCGACATCGGCGTCAAGGCGATCCTCGTCGGCAAGAACGAGACGGGGCCGGCGGTCGAGGTTGCCGGGCGTCTAGGCATCTCCGTGCTGCGGCTGGTCGTGCCGGACGGCGCGCCGGCAGGCGTCTTCACGATCGAGGGCGACTCGGCGGGAGCACCTGTCGTGTCCGGATTGGCCAAGGACGGCGATGTCGCGCTGCTGCTCCATACTTCCGGCACGACGTCGCGTCCGAAGCTGGTGCCGCTCAGCCACGCCAATCTTGCGGCGTCGGCAGCGCATATCGGCGCGACGCTCGGCCTGACGGCAGCCGACCGCTGCCTGAACATCATGCCGCTCTTCCATATCCACGGGCTGATCGCGGCGGTGCTGTCCTCGCTTGCCGCCGGCGGCTGCGTCTTCTGCACGCCGGGCTTCAACGCGCTGCGCTTCTTCCAGTGGCTGAGCGAGGCGAAGCCGAGCTGGTACACGGCGGTGCCGACCATGCATCAGGCGATCCTGCCGCGCGCCGCGCGCAATCCCGAGCAGCTGGCCGAGGCGAAGCTGCGCTTCATCCGCTCGTCGTCGGCGTCGCTCCCGGCGCAGGTGATGGCCGAGCTGGAATCCACCTTCGGCTGCCCGGTGATTGAGTCCTACGGCATGACGGAAGCCGCGCACCAGATGGCCTCCAACCGCCTCCCGCCCGGCCTGCGCAAGCCGGGCAGCGTCGGCGCGTCGGCCGGGCCGGAAGTGGCGGTGATGGCGCCGGACGGGCGGCTGCTCGCAGCCGGCGAGATCGGCGAGATCGTCATTCGCGGTCCGAACGTCACCGCAGGCTACGAGAAGAATCCGGACGCCAACGCCAGCGCCTTCGCCCATGGCTGGTTCCACACCGGCGACCAGGGCGTGCTCGACGAGGACGGTTATCTGCGCGTCACCGGCCGGCTGAAGGAGATCATCAATCGCGGCGGCGAAAAGATATCGCCGCTCGAGGTCGACGGCGTGCTGATGGACCATCCGGCGGTGGCGCAGGTCGTCACCTTCGCCATGCCGCACGACAAGCTCGGCGAAGAGGTCGCGGCCGCTGTCGTGCTGCGCGAAGGCCAGAGCGCCAGCGAGTCCGACATACGCGGCTTTGCGTCGACCCGGCTCGCCGATTTCAAGGTGCCGCGCAAGGTGCTGATCCTGGACGAGATCCCGAAGGGCGCGACGGGAAAATTGCAGCGCATCGGTCTCGCGGCAAAACTCGGGCTCGGCTGATGCGCGTCACCGTTTTCGGCGCCGGTGCCATCGGCGGCTATGTCGCCGCCAAGCTGGCGATCGCCGGCAACGTCGATCTGTCGATCGTGGCACGCGGCGCGCATCTCGAAGCGATCGAGGCCAACGGCCTTCGCCTGATCGAGGACGGCAAGGAGGAAGCGACACGGGTGAGGGCCGCGGCCCGGGCAGAGGAGCTCGGCGCGCAGGACTATGTCGTGCTGGCGTTGAAGGCGCACTCGCTGGCGCCGGCGCTCGGCCAGATCGCGCCGCTGCTGGGCGAGGGGACCGCCGTCGTCACCATGCAGAACGGCGTGCCCTGGTGGTATTTCTACAGGGCAGGCGGCGCGCTCGAAGGCACGCGGCTGAACGCGGTCGATCCCGGCGGAGCGATCTGGCAGCGCATCGGGCCCGAGCGCGTCATCGGCTCGGTCGTCTATCCGGCGGTCGAGGTCGATGCGCCCGGCCTGATCCGTCATGTCGAGGGCACGCGCTTTTCGCTCGGCGAGCCTTCCGGCGAAAAGAGCGAGCGTGTCGCAGCACTCGCGCGCGAACTGGTCAAGGCCGGGCTGCAGGCGCCGGTCCGCGAGGACATACGCTCGGAGATCTGGGTGAAGCTCTGGGGCAATCTTTCCTTCAACCCGATCTCGGCGCTGACCGGCAGCACGCTCGCGGCCATCGTCGCTGATCAAGGCACGCGCGCGCTTGCCCGCGCCATGATGCTGGAGGCTCAGGCCATTGGCGAGAGCCTCGGCGTGCGTTTTCCCGTTTCCGTCGACCGGCGCATCAAGGGCGCCGGCGATGTCGGCGAGCACAAGACCTCGATGCTGCAGGATCTCGAGCGCGGCCGCCCGATGGAGATCGATGCGCTGGTGAGCGCCGTGCAGGAACTCGGCCGCCTGACCGGCCAGCCGACGCCGGCCATCGACAGCGTTCTCGCGCTGGTGCGGCGCCTGGCGATCGAACGTGGATGTTATTCTTCCTTGTAGATTGTTCCTGTTTTGTTCTAGACTATCCTTCGAAGCGTGACTATCTTCGCCGCGCTGAGGCCGCCATCCTGACACGAATTGTCACCTGCGAGGTGACCTGACGGTGGCGGGCGAAGAATCGATCCCTACTTCATCTCTGGTCCAAACCGGGAGGAAATCATGACCACTGCCGAAATTGCCAAGGATTTCACCGAACTCCTCAAGCAGGGCGACAGCCACAGCGCTGCCGCGAAATACAATGCCGACGACATCGTCAGCTACGAAGCGATGGAAGGCCCGATGGCTGTTTGCAACGGCAAGGAAGCCGTCAAGCAGAAGGGCGAATGGTGGGAAGCGAACCACGAGGTTCATGGCGGCTCGGTCGAGGGCCCCTATGTCAATGGCGACCAGTTCGCCTTGCGCTTCAGCTTTGACGTGACGCCCAAATCTACCGGCGAACGCGTCAAAATGGACGAGGTTGGCCTCTACACGGTCAAGAACGGTAAGATCAGCGAAGAGCGCTTCTATTATTGAAGCCGGCCTGCTCTAGCCTTTCGTTTTTTTGCGCTGCACGATTGAAAATCAGGATGGCGGCCGGGATGATATTCCGGCCGCCGCCATGCGGCGCGTTAAATCGTCTTCGCATAGCCCCGCTGGCAAAGCGGGCAGGGCGGGCCTAGGGTTCGGCCAGATTCGCAACCCATCCGCCCGAGGTCTGAATTGACGATCACCATGTACGGCATCACCACCTGCGACACGATCAGGAAGGCGCGCGCCTGGCTGGATGGCCACGACATTCCGTACCGCTTCCATGACTACCGGGCCGAGGGCATCGAGGCGGAGAGGCTGGACGGCTGGGTCGGCGAGGTCGGCTGGGAAAAGCTGCTCAACAAGGGCAGCACCACTTTTCGCGAGCTGCCGGAGAAGGCCAAGGAAGCACTCGACGAGAAGAAGGCGAAGAAGCTGATGCTCGCCAAGCCGACCATGATCAAGCGGCCGGTTCTGGAGGTGGGGGATCGGGTTCTCGTTGGATTTAAGGCGGATGTTTACGAGGAGGCGGTTGGCGGAAGGTAGTACCTAGCAGCGACCTTCGTACGCCGCGTTCCTTCGCGCCCCTCTCTGTCCTGCCGGACATCTCCCCCTCAAGGGGGGAGGTTGGCAGTTTCGACGCCTAGCTCATTCTGCAACGTTGGCGATTGGCGAAAGCCGTTGCGACATCTGATCTCCCCCCAAGAGGGGGAGATGTCCGGCAGGACAGAGTGGGGCGCTGTCCCGCCGGCGTTTCCACGCTTACGCACGGGCTCGCAAATACCCCGCCAGCGCCACCGCATTGTTGTGCGCTTCGTCATGCGCGCCATAAAGCAGCGTCACCTTTCCCTCGCGAAGCACATCGCGCAGCTCCGCCACCGCCTCCTTGTTTGCGTCAAGCTCGGCCCAATACCGCTTCCGAAACTCCGGCCAGCGCTCCGGCTCATGCCCGAACCATTTGCGCAATTCGTCGGTCGGCGCGATGTCCTTCAGCCAGAGCGCCAGCGCGGCGTCCTCCTTGGCGACGCCGCGCGGCCAGATGCGGTCGACCAGCACCCGCTGGCCATCGGCTTTCGCTGGCGCCTCGTAGACGCGCTTCACCGCAATGTCGAAGGCCACTACGCCTCCTTGGTCAAGCAATTCCAGGAAAAGTGTGCAAACGGTTTTCCGTCCGGAATTGCGCAAAAAAAGTCGTGTCAGGCCCACTCGCCCTTGCGCATGACCGGCACGCGGCTGCCGTCCTTGGCCACACCATCGATGTCGATCTTGTCCGAGCCGATCATCCAGTCGATATGGATAAAACTCTTGTTGCCGCCGCGCTGAGCGATCTCGTCCTGGCTGAGCGACGCGCCGTTGACGAAGCACTTCGAATAGCATTGTCCGAGCGCGATGTGGCAGGCGGCATTCTCGTCGAACAGCGTGTTGAAGAACAACAGCCCGCTCTTGGCGATCGGCGAGGAATGCGGCACCAGCGCCACCTCGCCGAGGCGGCGCGCGCCCTCGTCGGTGTCGAGCACCTTCTTCAACACGTCCTCGCCCTTCGCGGCCTTGGCCTCGACGATCCGCCCGCCCTCGAAGCGCACCGAAATCTCGTCGATCAGCGTGCCCTGGTAGGAAAGCGGCTTGGTCGATGACACGTGCCCTTCGACCCGCCAGGCATGCGGCGTGGTGAAGACCTCCTCGGTCGGGATGTTCGGGTTGCAGGTAATGCCGTTCTTCGCTGTCGAGGCGCCGCCCATCCATTCATGGCCTTCCGCCAGTCCAACGGTCAGGTCGGTGCCGGGGCCGGTGAAATGCAGGGAATGGAAATTGTGATCGTTCAGCCATTTCGTGCGCTCGGCCAACGCCGCGTTGTGCGCCTTCCAGTTGCCGATCGGATCCTCTACATCCACCCGCGAGGCCGAGAAGATGGCGTCGGCGAGCTTGGCCACCGCGACGTCGTCGGGCTCGCCCGGAAACACCTGCTTTGCCCAGGCAAGATCGGGATAGGCCACGATGTTCCAGTTGATGTCGAAGCCGGTGATCTTCTCCAGCGCCGGCCGGTAGGCCATCGAGTTCGCCTTGTTGGCGCGCGCTACCTTGGCCGGGTCTTGCGCCGACAGCAGCGCCGGGTCCTCGCCGCGCACGGCGAGCCGCGCGGCATTGTTGGAGAAGGCCTTGGCCATGCCTTCATAAAGCCAGCCGGCGGCGCGGTCGAAACCGGAATCGGCGCCGTAGCGGAAGCGCGCCAGCGTGATCTCGTCATCATTGAAGATCGGCGTCACCAGCCCAGCACCGGCCTTGTAGGCATGTTCGACGATGCGCCGCGTCAGCGGCAGCGCCGCGATCGACGAGGTCAGCACCAGGTCCTGTCCGGGCTGCAGCTGCAGCCCGACCTTGACGGCGACCTCGGCCAGCCTGTCGAGCTTCACCGGGTCGATCGTTGCCGAAACGCCGCGCGAATGTGTGGTCATGATCCTGCCTGCCGTGATTGTGGAGTCTGGTCCTTACATAGACCGCTGCGGTTGGCCTTTCCACCGCGATCGACTGGTCCTGTTGACGCTCAAACGAGCTTAAGCCGCGCTGTCGAGCGCGCGGAACTGCGCCATGGTGGCCGCGATCTCCTCGCGGATCCAGGCCTTGAAGTCCCGCACCTTGCGGCTTTCGCTCTTCGTCTCCGAAGTCACCAGCCAATAGCCAAGGCCGCTTTCGGCGCGCACGCCGAAGGGCGCCACCAGCCTTCCGTCGGCCAGCGCATCTGCCGTCAGCAATTGCCAGGCAAGCATCACGCCATGGCCGGCAATCGCCGACTCCAGGCAGAGCATCGGATCGGTGAAGCGCGCCCCTTTCAGGAAAGTGACCGGTTCGACGCCCGCGGCCTCGAACCAGCTGTCCCAGCTGAACATGGCCCGTTCGTCGGTGATGGCGCAGGTCTGCGCCAGGTCCTCGATCGATTTCAGCTTGGCCGCGATCGATGGCGCGCAGACCGGAAACACCTCTTGCGCCAAAAGCAGCTCCGCCCGGCCGCCCGGCCATTTGCCGTCGCCCAGCCGGATGGCGATGTCGATGTCGGACCGGTCGAGGTCGGCGATCCGGGCGGAAGCGTCGATCCGCAGCAGAACATTCGGGTGCCGGGCGAAATGCCGCGACAGCCTCGGCAGCAGCCATTTCGAGGCGAAGGCAGGCGCCACCGAAACCACCAGCGTGCATTCGCTCGCTTCGTCGGCCAGCGCCACCGCTTGCGCGAGCTCGCGGAAGCCGGCGCTGAGCCGGGCCGCGAAGACGGTGCCGAATTCCGTCGGCACAAGCCCTGCCGGCGTCCGCTCGAATAGCGCCTGGGCAAGCTGTTTTTCCGTGCGCTTGACCTGCTGGCTGACGGCGCTGACCGAGACGTTGAACTCGGCGGCCGCGGCTGCGAGCGAGCCCAGCCGGGCGACGGTTTCGACGGCGCGCAGGCCGTTGAGATGGACGCGGTTCAGCATAGCCATTCAGATTTTCTAAATCCGAAGAGCCGAAATCTCAATTGAAACCTGGGGTGGGAAGGCGGATTTTAGCGAGGTGAGCCAGACCTTGGAGGCAATCCGATGAAGATTTTATCTTTGCTGAAGGGGCTTTCCGTCGCGGCACCGGTAAAGCGCTGGCACGATGACGGCGAGATCGCCCGCTGGGTCGTCGATCCGCTGTCGCATCCGGTGCTCGACACAATGTCGGAGCGCGAGCTCGGCGACATGCCCTTCCGGCTGACGGCGCATCGCACGGCATACGAGACAGCCTGCCGCTGAAGGCCGCCTGACCGAACTGGCCCAACACAAGCGCATTGTTTCGCCTGCGCGCACACTTATGTTGCGCTGCAATGAACCCCGCCTCGCCATCCCCCTTGCGCCTCGCCATTGCCGGCATGACGGCGCTCGCCGTCGCCATGGGAATCGGCCGCTTCGTCTACACGCCGATCCTGCCCGGCATGATGGAGGAGCTGCATCTGACGCCGGCCGACGCCGGCTGGATCGCCTCCGCCAACTATCTCGGCTATCTCATCGGCGCGCTTGCCGCGGCCGGCGGCTGGGCGCATGGCCGCGAGCGCCTGCTGATGTTCGCGAGCCTTGTCGCCAGCGCCGTCCTCGCGGGGCTGATGGGGCTGAACGAAACGATGGCCGCTTTCCTCGTCATTCGTTTCCTCGCTGGCCTGGCCAGCGCCTTCGTCATGGTGTTCATGTCGTCGATCGTCTTCAGCCATCTCGCCGAGGCCGGCCGCGGCGACCTGTAGGCGCTGCATTTCGGCGGCGTCGGTCTCGGCATCGCGGCGTCCTCGGCGCTGCTGGCCATTCTCGTCACCTCCCATGCCGGCTGGGCCGCCGGCTGGCTGTGGTCCGGAGCGATTTCCGCCGTCGGCCTGCTCCTTGTCGCGCTGCTCGCGGGCTCAGCCACGCCCGCCAACGGCGTCGACGGGCCTGAACCGGCGCTGCCGAGGGACAAGTCGCTGACCAAGATGATCCTCGCTTACGGGCTGTTCGGCTTCGGCTATGTGGTAACGGCCACTTTCCTGGTCGCGATCGTCCGCCAGGGCGGCGGTGGACGCGTCTTCGAGGCCGCCGTCTGGATGGTCACCGGTCTTGCCGGTTTTCCGTCGACCTGGTTCTGGCGGAAGCTCGCCGGCAGGATCGGACTATACGCGGCCTATGCCGTGAGCTGCCTGGTCGAAGTGGTCGGCGTCACCGCCAGCGTTGTCGTCAAGGGTTTCACCGGGTCGCTTCTCGCCGGCGTGCTTCTCGGCGGCACCTTCATCGCCATCACCGCGCTCGGCCTGCAGGCGGCGAGGCAGCTTGCGCCGCTGGCGCCGCGCCGCATCTTCGCGGTGATGACGGCCGCCTTCGGCCTCGGCCAGATCGTCGGTCCGATCGCCGCCGGCCTGCTCGCCCAGGCGTCCGGCAATTACGTGCTCCCCTCGCTCATGGCCGCCGTGGCCTTGCTGCTCTCCGGCGTCATCGCCTGGTCGGCTGCGCCAAAATCGCCATGATTTGTGGTCTTGCTCGGTGCTGGGCGCAGGGCAGGGCATTTTCTTTCCCACTAATGTGTGACCTTATGCCCGCCGAACAGCAACGCCGCTGATTTGCGGTCAGACCGAGGAAACCCGCCACAGTGTTCGTATCCTTCTTCCCGCAGCCGAAGCCATTTGTAATTTCGGCGGTCGTCTGGAGCCTTCTGCTTGTCATTTTTTGGTTCTTTGGCGGTGAACATCTGGGGACTCTCCTTGGTATGCCGCCGATAGACCCTGAGACTGCGCCTATCAGTCCTCTGCGCTTCCTGCTGCCGGGCTTCATCTGGTTTTATATCTACTTCTTCGGAGGGGTGGGCGTTTTCTATCTGTTTTGGGCTTGGTATGCTCCGCATCGTTGGCAGATATGGTCGATCCTAGGAACCGGTCTCATCCTGTTCGCAACTAACTTTTCAGTCCAAGTCAGCATCGCGTTGAACGCCTGGCGCGGTTCTTTCTATGACCTTGTTCAAAAGGCGCTAACCCCTCCTCCAGGCTCGGTGCAGGCCGCTGAGCTTTATGTCGGCGTCGGACAGTTCCTCTCGCTCGCCCTGGTAGGAATCACGGTTGCGGTTTTGAACCTCTTTATCGTGCGCCACTATGTTTTCCGTTGGCGCACCGCGATGAACGACTATTTCACATCGTATTGGTCCCGGCTGCGGCACATCGAAGGTGCCTCACAGCGTGTGCAAGACGATACGATGCGCTTCGCGAGGACTATGGAAGGACTGGGTGTTGATCTCGTCAGCTCGGTTATGACCTTGATAGCCTTCCTCCCGCTTCTCGCCGCCTTATCAGCACATGTGACAGCCCTGCCTTTGGTCGGGGCGATTCCCTATCCGTTGGTGCTCGCAGCGATCACCTGGTCGCTGTTCGGTACTCTTCTTCTTGCTATTGTTGGCATTAAGCTCCCTGGCCTCGAATTCAAGAACCAGCGAGTTGAGGCAGCGCTGAGAAAAGAGCTAGTCTACGGAGAGGATGACGAAGGTCGCGCCCAACCACCAACGTTAGCCGAGCTTTTCGCAAATGTGCGCAAGAATTATTTCACGTTGTATGCAAACTACGTTTATTTTGACGTAACGCGATACCTGTATCTACAGACTGACAGCGTTTTTGCAACTATGATTCTTGTGCCGACAATTGCTGTTGGAAAGATTACTTTTGGAATTTTCCAGCAGATCGTCTCTGCCTTCTCCCAAGTGTCTAATTCTTTCCAATACCTAGTGAATTCTTGGCCAACAATTGTAGAGCTGATTTCAATCTACAAGCGCCTGCGCGCTTTCGAGGCAACGCTAGAGGGTGCCCCCCTGCCGGATATCGACCAGCATTACCTGGAACGCGAGCGAGCCGGCTTACGTCCAGAGGATCAACCAGCGAGTTAAAAACGCATGCGGCGCCGCCCGCCCATCGTCGCCGGTGCTTAGCCGCCCACGGCTGCCAGCCTCTCGCCACCGCGTCGCCGCTCGACATAGTCGCCGAAGCTGATGCACTCGACGTCGGCCTTCACGCAGACCTCGCCCGCGAAGCGCTCGAGCGCGTTCCAGTAAGTGCCGCCGTTCATCTGCGTGAAGTGGAGGCCGAGCTCGAGCGGCAGTCGCTTGCCGTTGTATTGCGCATCGAACGCGGCGCGGAACGCGTGGTAGGCGCGATCGGCGAACTCGTCCGCCATCGACGGTTTCTCGAAGCCGCCTGAATGGCGGACATAGAGATTGTAGTCCATCGCAACCACCGGCTTCGCCTTCGGCCCCTCCGGTATCAGCGGCAGAGCGAAGCGGGTGGTGCGGTTCTTCGTCGGCGGCAGGGCAGGGCCGTTCGAGACGCCGCTCGCGTCGTACTTAAAGCCAGCCTCGGGCAGCGCTTCGTAAAGCGCCTTGTCGGTCGAAAGATACGGCGCGCGGAAACCGGTCACGGCATGACGGGCGAAATCGCGCCAGCCGGGCGGCTCTGGCGAGATGCCGTTGATCGCATAAGCGTTTTCCAGGATGCGCCGGAAGGCGCCGAATTCGGCCAGCCACTCGGCCTTGCTCCAGTCCTTGCCGTCGAAATGGCCGCAAGCATGGCTGCCGATGTCGTGGCCTTCGGCGGCCGCGAGCCGGATCTGCTCCAGCCGCTCCGCGACGTCCTGCTTCGAGGCGGCAAAGCCGATATTCGACTTGCCGGCGCCCTTGCCCGGTGCCGTGTACGCGCCGCGCGTTTCCGGCGACAGCAGGAAGACGCAGGACAGGAAATAGGTGAAATGCGCGCCGGTGCGCTTGGCCAGGGCGCGGCTGCGTTCCCATTGCGAGATCTCGCGCGCGCTGTCGAAGGAGACGAGCACGATCTGCTTTGGCTTCGCCGGCGTCGGCTCCGGCGATTTCGGCGGATCGGCGAAGGCCGCGGCAACGGAGGCCGCGAGCGCGGCGAGACTGAGCGCAAGGACGCTGAGCGGATGTGGCACTGGCACTGGCAACCTTCGGGCGATCTTCTGACGATTGGAAAGCCGGCTATTGCCCAATTGTGGCATGGGTACGTACGCCCGGCTGGAAGCCGCCCTGGCTTGTCCCGCCGATTTTCCGGCGCTCCCCCTTCCATGCCGACAAAATTTCGCTAAAACGCGGGGCTCAAGAAGCGCCCCGTTCCGGGGCAGCAATGGTTTTTGATTGATGTCGGACGACAGTTTTATCCGCGAAGTGAACGAAGAGATTCGTCGCGAGCAGGCGCAGAAGCTGTGGGACCGTTTTGGTCCGGCCCTGCTCGGCGCCGCGATCCTGATCGTGCTGGCGACCGCTGCCGTCGTCGGCTACCGCTATTGGGACGAGACCCGCGCCAACCGCTCGGGAGATGCGTTCTCGGCTGCGCTCAAGCTTGCCAATGACGGCAAGAACGACGAGGCGATCGCCGCGCTCGATCAGCTGGAGAAGGATGGCTACGGCGCCTATCCGCTGCTCGCCCGCATGCGCGCCGCGACCGTCAAGGCCGACAAGGGCGATGTCGACGCCGCCGTGAAGGATTTCGACGAGGTCGGCGCCGACAGCGCCATTCCCGCCGGCATCCGCGACATGGCCCGGCTGAGGGCGGCGCTGCTCCTGGTCGACCATGGGTCGTTTGCGGACGTCTCCAGCCGCGTCGAGGCGCTCACCGCCGACACCAACCCGCTGCGCAGTTCGGCGCGCGAGGCGCTCGGCCTTGCCGCCTGGAAGGAAGGCAAGTCGGCGGACGCGCTGAAACTGTTCGACCAGATCGCTTCGGATGACGGTGCCCCGCGCAATGCGCGCCAGCGGGCGCAGTTGATGGCCGAGCTGATCCGCGGGTCGGGCAACGCTTCGTGATATCGGATGGGCTTCAAAGTCGCCATCATCGGCCGGCCTAACGTCGGCAAATCGACTCTTTTCAATCGGCTGGTGGGAAAGAAGCTGGCGCTTGTCGACGACACGCCGGGCGTGACGCGCGACCGTCGCGTGCACGCCGCCAAGCTCTACGACCTTCACTTCGACGTCATCGATACCGCCGGCTTCGAGGATGCGGCGGCTTCCACGCTGCCCGGCCGCATGCGCCAGCAGACCGAGATCGCCATCCGCGAGGCCGACCTGATCTTCTTCACCGTCGATGCCAAGTCAGGCCTGATGCCCGACGACCGGACCTTCGCCGACGTGGTGCGCAAATCCGGCAAGCCGGTGGTGCTGGTCGCCAACAAGGCGGAAGCGCGCGGCGCGCAAGGCGGCATGCTGGAAGCCTGGGAGCTCGGCCTCGGCGAGCCGATCCCGGTCTCGGCCGAGCACGGCCAGGGGATGCCCGATTTGCGCGACGCGGTGATCGCCGCGCTTGGCGAGGAACGCGCCTTCGGCGAGGACGAGGAAGAGCCGGGCGACGAGATCGCCGTCAGCGAGGCGCTGATCGGCGAGGACATCGCCGATCCGGACGCTGAAGCAACCTATGACGACACCAAGCCGTTGCGCATCGCTGTCGTCGGCCGCCCCAATGCCGGCAAGTCGACCCTGATCAATGCGCTGATCGGCGAGGAGCGGCTGCTGACCGGGCCGGAAGCCGGCATCACCCGCGATTCCATCTCGGTCGACTGGGACTGGCGCGGCCGCCGCATAAAACTCTTCGACACGGCCGGCATGCGGCGCAAGTCCAAGGTCCAGGAAAAGCTCGAGAAGCTCTCCGTGCAGGACGGCCTGCGCGCCATCCGCTTCGCCGAGATCGTCATCATCGTGCTCGACGCCACCATCCCCTTCGAGAAGCAGGATCTGCAGATCGCCGACCTGATCATCCGCGAGGGCCGCGCGCCGGTGATCGCCTTCAACAAATGGGACCTGATCGACAGCCCGCAGGAGCTTCTCGCCGAGCTGCGCGAGAAGACCGAGCGGCTTCTTCCCCAGGTGCGCGGCATCCAGGCGGTGACGGTCTCGGCCGAGACCGGACGCGGCCTCGACCGGTTGATGGATGCCGTCATCAAGACGCACAGGGTGTGGAACAGCCGCGTCTCGACCGGCAAGCTCAACCGCTGGCTGGAAGGCATCCTCGCCCATCATCCACCGCCCGCCGTCGCCGGCCGCCGGCTGAAGATCAAATACGTCACCCAGGCCAAGACCCGCCCGCCTGGCTTCGTGGTGTCGTGCTCGCGTCCGGATGCGATGCCGCAATCCTATGTGCGCTACCTATCGAACAGCCTGCGCGAGGCCTTCGACATGCCTGGCGTGCCGATCCGCATGGCGCTGCGCACCTCGGACAATCCGTTTGCAGGTAGGGCGAAGAAGCGCTGACAGTCGGTGATTGTCGCAAAGCCGGGTTCCTCGTCATCCTCGGGTCTGCGCCGCGTCGCTTCGCTCCTTGCTTCGCCCTAGAATGACGAAGTCGAAAGGCGCCGGCCAAGACCTCACGCGACCTCCCGCAACCCCTCACCGGTTCGCGCCCCCTCCGGCAGCGTCTCTATCGCCGCCTGCAAAAGAATCTCCGCCAGCCGCGCCGACACCGGATCGAGTTCGGCATCCTTCTGGTGCAGATGCAGCGCCATCTTCGGCAGTGCCGGCAGGCCGAGCACTCCGGGCGCGAGCGCCCTGACATTGACGGGCAGGCCGATATCGGTGCGGATCGTCAGCCCCAGGCCGGCCGCGACCGCAGCCCAGATGCCGCCAAGGCTGGGGCTGGAGAACGCCATGCGCCAGGCCAGCCCGGCGCGGTCAAGCGTCTCGGTCGCCACGGTGCGCAGCAGGCAGGGCGCCTCGAACACCACCAGCGGCAGCGCCTCGCCCTGGCGTGCATCCGCCCCGATCGGTTTCGCCGAACCGATCCAGCGCGCCTGCACGTCGGCGACATGCCGGCTGTAGGGCAGGGTCGTGCCGTCGTGCCAGGCGAGGGCAATGTCGAGGCTGCCGGACAGGACACGCTCGGCAAGCTCGTGGCTGCGTCCGATCCGCGCCTCGATCCGCACTTTGGGATGGGCTCGGGCGAAGCGGCCGAGCACTTCCGGCAGCACGGCTTCGCCAAAATCCTCCTGCAGGCCGAGCCGCACCCAGCCTTCCAATTCGACGTCACGGATGGCGGAGGCCGCCTCGTCATTGAGCTCGATCAGGCGCCGCGCATAGCCGAGCATGGTCTCGCCGGCTTCGGTGAGCGCCAGGCCGCGCCCCGCCTTGCGGAAGATCGGCGTCGCCGCCTGCTCCTCCAGCTTTTTCAACTGCGCGCTCACCGCTGAAGTCGAGCGGCCGAGCCGCTCGGCCGCCTTGGCGAAGCTGCCAAGTTCCATGCCGGTGACGAAAGTCCTGAGGACGTCGAGATCGAAAGTGACGCGCCGCATGGAATTGTCCTTGTTTTCAGGATTGTTGATCAAAAACTTCCTGATTTTTCGAATGAAGCTACGGCGCTACATCCGTCCCGTCAAGGCCAGTCAACGGGGAATGGAATTATGTCCGCCATCGTCACACCTACCGATTGCGATCCGCCAGAAACAGGCCCCTCCGCCGGCTCGGCCGGCCGGAGCTTCGGACCCAACCATCGCTGGAAGGTGCTGGGCATCGGTGTCGCGGCCAATGCCGGCTTTTCCGCCACCTTCTCCGGCATACCGGCGACCGCTGTGGCGATGCGCCAGGGCTATCAGCTCGACAATGCCTGGCTTGGACTGGCGCTCGGGCTTCTCGGCCTCGGCGTGGCGTTGAGCGAATTGCCCTGGGGCCTGCTCACCGACCGTTGGGGCGACCGCCGCGTGCTGCTGACCGGGCTCGGCGCGACAGCGGCATGGCTTCTCGTCATGGCGATGCTCGTCGTGCCGACCAAGCTTGCGGTTCCCGGCGTCACGCTGCTGTCGGCAAGCCTGCTGGTTGCGGGCCTGCTCGGCGGCAGCGTCAACGGCTCCAGCGGCCGCGCCATCATGGGCTGGTTCGGCGAAGGCGAGCGCGGCTTTGCCATGAGCATCAGGCAGACGGCGGTGCCGCTCGGCGGCGGGCTCGGCGCGCTCGTGCTGCCTTCGCTCGCGTTGGACTTCGGCTTCGCCGCTGTCTTCGGCCTGCTTGCGGCTCTCTCCGCCCTCTCGGCTTCCTTCGCCTGGCGCTGGCTGCACGAACCGCCGACGCAAGGCGACGCGCACGCCGCCGCCGCGACGAGCGGTCCGGCGCCGCTGCGCAACATCGAGGTCTGGCGCATCTCGACGGCCATTGGCCTGCTCTGCTTCCCGCAGGTGGCGGTGCTCACCTTCGCCGCCGTCTTCCTGCACGACTTCGCCGGCATGGGCACATGGGTGACGAGCGCCAGCCTCGCCGCCGTGCAGACCGGCGCCATGGTGATGCGCGTCTGGAGCGGCCGCTTCACCGACCGCCACGGCAACCGCCGGCCGTTCTTGAAATTCTGCAGCGTGTTCAGCGCGCTGGCGTTCCTGGTCCTCTGGCTGCTGGTGATCGCGGCGTCCACGCAGCCGGCGCTGATGCCGCTCCTTCCCGCCATGGTGGTCGTGGCCGGCATCTCCGTCTCGGCCTGGCACGGCGTCGCCTATACCGAGCTTGCGACGCTTGCCGGCGCCGGCCATGTCGGCACCGCGCTCAGCCTCGCCAACACGCTCGTCTTCGTCGGCTTCTGCCTGGTGCCGATCGCCATTCCATGGCTCTTGCTGCTATGCGCCTGGCCCGGCGTATGGCTGGCAGCCGCGACCTGCGCGGCGATTGCCTGGCCGATCTTCCTGCGCCCAACCCGAAGCACCGAGCCTGATTAACCCAGCCTGATTCCCGGCCGGCTTTCCGCGGCAGGGGGGCCGGCTTGTCTCCAACACGAAAAAAACACGATCGATGCCGTTAACCGACCATCAAGGTTAATGCTTCATTTTGGCTCTCCGGGGTCAGTAGCGTTTCTGGAGAGTTCCGTGCATCGACGCGTTTTTATGCGGCTCGTCGCCGCCGCCGTTGCGAATAAACGTTCCTTCCTTCCTCCTTTGGTTCTGGGGCTCGGCTTCTGGGTCGGCTCCCCCTCCGTCGTCGCCTACCAGGACATGGCAAGCCTTGTTTCGGGTCTGGAATCGCCCAGCCATCGCTGGAACGCCTATGTCGAAAAATCCGTCGCCGGTTCGGTGCATGCCGCCGAGATGCCGTTCGTCGATTCGGCCGCCACGGGCTCGATCTCCGGCTCCGGCGTGGCATTGCCGGGCGTCGGCACGGTGGCGTTGCGCGGCAAGGGCAATGTCGCCGGCGCCACGCCCGACGAGGATCGCGTCGTGCGTGCCGACAAGAAGGGCCGCCTCGTCCAGGTCTCGCCGGTGGCGCCGCCGAAGAATTTCAGCGCCGGCTCGATCTTCGAGCGCACCTCCTCGCTGCTCCGTCCCGCGATGGACAGTGGCCTGAAGCTCACTTTCGCCAAGCCCGGCATCAAGGGCAAGGAGATCCAGATCGCCCAGGCCTTCCACATCCGCGAGGACAAGAAGCCCGATCCAGACTTGCCGGCGGCCCTCGTTGCGCTCGTCAACAACGACAAGCCCGACGTCCTCGCCACCGCCTATGCCCAATCGGCGCCCGACTACGCCAAGGCCTCACCCTTCGAAGCGCTGCTGCAGGACGATCCGAACGACGGCCGCTTCATTCCGCCGATGGGCAAGGGCGACCACGCCTGGATGCAGAACCCGCTGCCGGCGGCCGTCTTTTCCAGGCCGGAACAGGAATGCCTTGCCAAGGGCATCTATTTCGAGGCGCGCAGCGAACCGGTGCGCGGCCAGGCCGCGGTGGCGCAGGTGATTCTCAACCGCGTCCGCAACCCAGCCTATCCGAAGACGATCTGCGGCGTCGTCTACCAGAACGACAACTGGTTCAACCGCTGCCAGTTCTCCTTCGCCTGCGACGGCAGGAAGAAGCGCATCAACGACCCGGTCGCCTACAAGACCGCCCAGGATGTCGCCATGGCGGTGACCGCCGGCAAGATCTTCATCCCGGAGGTCGGATCCTCCACGCATTACTACGCCAATTATGTGCATCCCGGCTGGGCGCGCGCCATGCATCGGATGACCAGGATCGGCCTGCATATCTTCTACCGCACCTATGGCGGCGGCTGGAGTTGAGCCGTTTAGGCGGCTCGAACCAAGCCGCTCAATCGACGCCCTTCGTCAAGGCCGTTTGTCGCTCGCCGCGCACGCCGATCGGCGCGGCTTGCCGGGCGGATTCGCGCCGAGTCCTCGCGCGTGCGTGACGGGCACGATGTCGCACCCAAATAAGCCATTGATTTTAAATTGGAAAATACATCGCTTTGAAGTTCGGCCCGTGGCTTGACGGGCGCGGACCCTCTAACTATGTTGCCGGCGACTTTAGAAGCGGACGGACGGTGATCGTCTGCCCGGGCAGGGGGGTTGCGATGGCCGACGAAAACAGGCCAGACGGAACCGGAGAAACCGGCCGCGGCAGGCAGCCAGAAGCCACCATCCGCGACGACGAACTTGAGCGCCGCCGGCGCGAGCTTGAAGCATCGCTAGCGACAAGACGCACGGACCGGCTCGAGGGGAAAGACGAAGCGAACGCTGCGACCGGATACGGTCAGGCACTGAAGCTGTCCAGCGAGTTCATCGCCGGAGTGGTGGTTGGTGTCGGCTTGGGCTGGATCATCGACCGCTTGGCCGGAACGGCGCCATGGGGTCTGATTGTCGGCCTGTTGCTGGGTTTTGGCGCCGGCATACTCAATGTCCTGCGTTCGGCGGGACTGGCGCCACAGTTCGGTCAGGGCGGTACGCCGCGCGAGCCGAAGGAATGAGATGAGGCGCCGCAAGGCGCGAAAGAAACTTAAGAAGCCGGTTGTGGCTTTGACGGGGATTTAAAGTGGCTGCTGACAAGGTCGATCCGATCCACCAGTTCCAGATCCATCCGATCATCCCGCTCCATATCGGCGGCTACGACGTCTCCTTCACCAACTCCGCCCTGTTCATGGTTGTGACGGTCATCGTCGCTTCCGCCTTCCTCTACATGAGCACCGCCAGCCGCGCGCTCATCCCGGGCCGCCTGCAGTCGGTCTCGGAAATGGCCTATGAGTTCGTTGGCAATATGCTGCGCGACGCGGCCGGCAAGCAGGGCATGCAGTTCTTCCCGCTGGTGTTCTCGCTGTTCATGTTCGTGCTGGTCGCCAACCTGATCGGCCTGTTCCCCTATTTCTTCACTGTCACCAGCCACATCATCGTCACCTTCACGCTGGCCGCGCTGGTCATCGGCACCGTCCTGGTCTACGGCTTCGCCAAGCACGGCTTCGGCTTCCTCAAGCTGTTCGTGCCGCATGGCGTGCCCGGCTATCTCCTGCCGCTGGTGGTGGCGATCGAGATTATTTCATTCGTCTCGCGTCCCGTCAGCCTCTCGGTTCGTCTTTTCGCCAACATGCTGGCCGGTCACATCACGCTGAAGGTGTTTTCGGGCTTCGTCGTCAGCCTCAGCGCGCTGGGCGCGGTCGGCATCGCCGGCTCGGTCCTGCCGCTCGCAATGGCTGTCGCGCTGACCGCGCTGGAACTGCTGGTCGCCTTCCTGCAGGCCTACGTCTTCGCGGTGCTGACCTGCATGTACCTGAACGACGCTCTGCACCCGAGCCACTGACCGATTTTCACCGGCGCCCCGGCGCCAGCATTACCCAACGTACCAACCGCAACGATTACCGAAAACCACAGGAGTTTTGAAATGGACGCAACTGCAGCAGCTGCTATCGGCGCTGGTATCGCCTGCATCGGCATGGGCGGCGCGGGCATCGGCCTCGGCAACATCTTCGGCAGCTACCTCTCGGGCGCCCTGCGCAACCCGTCGGCTGCGGACGGCCAGTTCGGCCGCCTGATCTTCGGCTTCGCCGTGACCGAAGCTCTGGGCATCTTCTCGCTCCTCATCGCGCTGCTCCTGGTCTTCAAGTAAGAAGCACGCGCTGACGAAAGGGGCCGCATGGTGCGGCCCCGCCGTATGGACAGGGGAATGAGATGTTCGTGACATCTGCCTTTGCGCAAGAAACCGCGCCAGCCGCGGCCGAAGGCGAGACGCATGCGGGCACCGCCGTGCCTACCGAAGAGCATGGCACGTTCCCGCCGTTCAATGCCGAGACCTTCCCGTCGCAGATCCTGTGGCTGGTCATCACTTTCGGGCTCTTCTATCTGTTCCTGAAGCGGGTTGTGATGCCGCGCGTCGGCGGTATCATCGATGTCCGCAACGATCGCATCACGCAGGATCTCGACCACGCCGCAAGGCTGAAGGGCGAAGCGGACGCTGCCGTTGCCGCCTATGAGCAGGAGCTGGCGGAAGCCAAGGCCAACGCCAACAAGATCGGCCAGCAGGCGAGCGACGCAGCCAAGACCGAAGCCGAAAGCACGCGCAAGAAGCTCGAGGGGGAACTCGAGAAGAAGCTCGGCGAGGCCGAGGCGAGCATCGCCTCGATCAAGGCCAAGGCGATGAAGGAAGTCGGCACGATCGCCGAGGACACAACGTCGGCCATCGTCGAGGCGCTGGTCGGCACCAAGACCGACAAGGCCGAGGTTTCGGCCGCTGTCAAATCCGCGACCCGGTGAGGAGGGCATCATGGACGCCACATCACTCGCGACACTCTGGGCCACGATTGCCCTGATCATCTTCCTCGGCGCCATCATCTATCTGAAGGTGCCGGGCATGCTCGCCAAGTCGCTCGACGCCCGCGCGGCCAAGATCAGCAGCGAGCTCGAGGAAGCGCGCCGCCTGCGTGAGGAGGCCCAGCAGTTGCTCGGCCAATACCAGCAGAAGCGCAAGGAAGCCGAGAAGGAGGCTGCCGACATCGTCGCCGCCGCCAAGCGCGAGGCCGAGCTCCTTGCCTCCGAGGCGCACAAGAAGACCGAGGACTATGTTGCCCGGCGCACCGCGCTCGCCGAGCAGAAGATCAGCCAGGCCGAGCGCGAAGCGATCGGCGAGGTGCGCGCCAGCGCCGTCGACATCGCCGTCGAGGCCGCCCGCGCGCTGCTGGCTGCCAAGGTCGACGCCAAGGCCGGCGCGGACCTGTTCAAGTCCGCGCTGCAGGATATGAAGGCCAAGCTGAACTGACGAGCTTCACAGTTATTCAAATCAGAAAGCCGCCTGGGCAACCCGGCGGCTTTTTTGTTTGGAGATGGAGCGAAGCGCCGGAGCTGCCAATCTCCCCCCTTGTGGGGGAGATGCCCGGCAGGGCAGAGGGGGGGCGCGAAGGATCGCGGCCTCTCATCCGTATGTGCTGGATTGGGTGCAAGCTGTGCAGTGAATTCGCGCCACTTGCTGACAGGTCGGCGGGACAGCGCCCCCCTCTGTCTGCCGGACATCTCCCCCACAAGGGGGGAGATCAGCCGTCACCGGCGCCGTCGCTCACTCCATCCCGGCGAAGCTCTCTTCCTCTTCCGCGACCTCGACCCCGCCCAGCCGGAATGGCGCGAACGAGGCGCGGTGCAGTCTCGCCACCGGCCCATGCGTCTCGATTGCGCTCCGGTGCCGGACGGTTGCATAGCCCATATGCACCTCGAAGCCGTAGTGCTCGTGATGGCCGCCGCAGCCGCACATCATGCGGTCGCGCATCACCTTGGCGACGATCGAGGCGGCGGCGATGGATTGCGAGCGCTGGTCGCCCTTGATCAGCGCGCGGCCCTCGCAGGGCAGCCCAGGCGGCACGTCGCGGCCGTCGGCCAAAGCCAGTTTCGGCCGCAAGGACAGGCCGGCTGCGGCGCGGCGCATCGCTTCCAGGCTGGCTTTCAGAATATTGCTGTTGTCGATGCCTTCGGCGCTGATCGACGCCATCGAGACGCTGAGCGCCGAGCCCAGGATTTTCAGGAACAGCGCCTCGCGCTGCAGATGGGTGAGGCGCTTGGAATCGTCGAGCCCCTCGGGAATGTTCGCGGGGTTGAGCACGACCGCCGCCGCCACCACCGGACCGGCGAGCGGCCCGCGGCCAGCCTCATCCATGCCCGCCACCGGCCATAGCCCGTCGGCCATCGCCTTCGTCTCGATCGAGAAGTCGGGCTTTTCGACCATTTCAAAGAGAAGCGGAGAATCGGAACGCGCGCGAGCCATGGTGCGGCGAGGTTCGCATCGGCTCCGATTCTCCGCAAGTCCCTCCGGATCGGATGGGGCGTCGGACCGGGAGGGCACCGTCTCACGGCCGGGGGACAGGGGCCGGACGGGATTGTGGGGCAGGGCACAGCCACTAGGCCACGCCCTGGCTTGTCTTCGTCAAAGCAGCATCAACTGCTCGCCGGCGCCGGAGCCTGCGACGAACTGGTCGGTCCGAAGCTGCCGTCGCTCGGCATTGAGGCCGAGCCGCTTGGCGGCGATCTCGAAGCGCCGGCCGATCTGCCAGGCGTAGGGTCCGGCGCCCTTCATGCGCTTGCCCCATTCAGAATCGTAATCCTTGCCATCGCGCATCGAGCGGATCAGCGACATCACATGCCGGTAGCGATCCGGATAATGCCGCAGGAGCCAGTCCTTGAAGATCGGCGCCACCTCGAGCGGCAGCCGCAGCACGACATAGCCGGCTTCCCTGGCGCCGGCGGCGCGCGCAGAATCGAGGATGCGCTCCAGCTCCGGATCGGTGAGTCCGGGAACGATCGGCGCCACCATTACCGAAGCGGGGACGCCGGCATCCGAAAGCTGCCTTATCGCCTCCAGCCGCTTCGTCGGGGTCGATGCGCGCGGCTCCATCGTCCTCGCCAGCATGCGGTCCAGCGTCGTCACCGACAGCGCCACCTTGGCGAGGCCGCGTTCGGCCATGCGCGACAGGATGTCGATGTCGCGCGTCACCAGCGCCGACTTGGTGACGATGCCGACCGGATGGCCGCGCGCCTCCAGTACTTCCAGGATCTCGCGCATGATCCGGTACTGCTTCTCGATCGGCTGGTAGGGATCGGTATTGGTGCCGATGGCGATGGTGCGCGGCTGGTAGCCGGGCTTCGACAATTCCCTGTCGAGCATGCGTGCGGCATCCGGCTTGGCGAAGAGCTTCGATTCGAAATCGAGCCCCGGCGACAGGCCCATGAAGGCATGCGTCGGCCTGGCGAAGCAGTAGACGCAGCCATGCTCGCAGCCGCGATAGGGGTTGATCGAACGGTCGAAGGAGATGTCCGGCGACTCGTTGCGCGTGATGATGGTCCGCGGCTTCTCGACCTGCACCTCCGTCTTGAACGGCGGCAGTTCCTCCAGCGAGTTCCAGCCGTCGTCGAACACATGCCGGCTGACCGGCTCGAAGCGGCCGGACGGATTGATGCCGGCAGAGCGTCCGCGGTTGCGCTCGGGGCGCACGCGCATGCCGCTCTGTTCCATCATCGCGTTGGCCATCTCGGCCCTGCCGGCTCCGAAAGCGGCAATGTCGGCGCGCACGATCTGTTCCATTTTCGCCCTCTCCCAGGGACTGTCGGCAGGCTGTCGAATCGCTCTGTTCATGAAACTATTCCTATTTCGCCGATGAGAACAAAGCAAGAACTTTTTCGACTGGAACGCGCAACTGGCGCAGCGCCCGGCTTTCCGCTATTCGGCTAGGAATGCTCAGCGTTCTCATCGAAACTCGGAACGACGAAGAAGGCCTTGCCCGTACGCTCGCCTCGCTGATCGGCGGCGCGGTCGAAGGTGTGGTGCGCGACGTCATCGTTTGCGACACCGGCTCGACCGACCAGACGCACTACGTCGCCGAGCATGCCGGCTGCCACTATGTGGCCGGCGGCATCGCGGCCGGCATCGGCCAGGCCAAGGGCGACTGGCTGCTGCTGCTCGAGCCCGGCGCGCGGCTGGCCGAAGGCTGGATCGAGGAGGTCGCCGCCCATACGGCAAGGCAGACCATGCCGGCGCGGTTTTCACGTGCCCGCGGCAATCGCGCGCCATTTCTGGCCCGGGTCTTTTCAGGCAACCGGGCGTTGGCCGAAGGTCTCGTCATCAGCAAGCGCCAGGCTGCGGCACTGGCGAAAAGCGCGCGCAGCGCCGAAGCCCTGGCGCGCGGCCTGGCCACCAGAAGGCTCAACGCCGAAATCTGGGTGGCGCCGCCGAAGTGATGCCTGCGCCCGCAAGAGGAAAAGCCGGGCAGCTAAATCAGCCGTCGCTTATTGTGCATTGCACAAAATCGAAGGTGAGGTTAGCACTCTTCCCATGCGGGACAATCGGGATTGGGTAGTGCCGAAGCGATAGGCAACTGTCGTTTCGTCGGACGCATGCATATGAGGACCCGATGAATCTTACTCCCCCAGACAATTCCGGCGCGACCAGCCTGGATGCGATCGCCCGCAACGGCAGCCTGTTCAAGCGCATCGCCGTGCGCATCCCGACCTATATGACGGATCTTCGCGAAAACCCTGCCTGGTTGCCGATGTTCATGCTGGCGCGCACCATACCCGGGCGCCGAATGCATTGGCTGGGCGCCAAACGGGCCGGTCCGTCAGACAACACGGAAAAGACCATGTTCACCGGCACCGATCGCGAGGCGGTGGTCGAGGCGCTGCGTTCGGAGGGTTTGTTTTCGGGCTTCATGCTGCCGCCGTCGATCCATGAGGAGATCGCCGCTTTCGCGCAGCGCACGCCCTGTTTCGGCAATTTCGACCGCCGTCTCGAATTCATACCGGGCGACCATGCCGAGGCGGAGAAGCGTTTCGGCCGCTCCCTGCTCAGCGGACATTTCTTCGAGCGCATCCTGGATTGCCCCGCGGCCCTGGCCGTCCAGAAAGACCCGCTGCTCCTCGACGTCGCCCGGCACTATCTCGGCGCCCAGGCAAAGCTGATCACCACGCGCGTCTGGTGGAGCTTTCCGACCGGCAAGGCTTCCGACGCCGACAAGAACCTCGCCTCGCTCGGCAAATATCATTTCGACCTCGACGACTGGCGCATGCTGAAGTTCTTCTTCTACCTGGTGCCGGTCGATGCCGGCACTGGTCCGCATGTCTATGTCCGCGGCAGCCACAAGCGCCGCGCGCTCAAGCATCAGCTGACGCTTCTTGTCGGCCATCCGGCAGAAGATGTGCTGGACGTCTACGGTCCGCAAAGCCCGGTCACGTTGACGGGCGAGGCGGGTCTCGGCTTCGTCGAGGATCCGTTCGGCTTCCACATGGGCACCGTGCCCGCGCGTACGCCGCGGCTGATGATGGAAATCGGCTTCGGCGTCTCCAAGCCCTCGCGCCGCCGCTTCCACGGTGAGCCGGTCATCCGCTGATTGCGGCATTCGCGAGTTCGGCCGCTCTCATATCCCGTGGACTTCGACCGGCATCCAGGCGCTGCGGCGCCTGGCCAGCCGCTGCTCGCGCGTCTCGGCGTCATAGCGGACGGGGATCGGCTCGCGACAGAATAGCTCGCGGTCGTCGAGCGCGTTGACGTTGACGATCGCCCTGGCCTCGGTACCGTCGCCGGCGATCGCCGCGACATAGACGCCGCATTCGCGGCAGATGAGATAGTCGGCGGTGCGCAGGCCGAAGCGGTAGACCTGCAGCCGTGCTTTGTCTTCGACCGAAATGGCCAGACGCCCGCCCGGATCGGCGGCGGCACGCGAGCCATGCCGGGTGCAGAACGAACACTGGCAGGCTCGGATTTCCATTGCGGCCGGATCGAGCGCGGTGGAGAAGCTCAGGCGGATATTGCCGCAATGGCATCCGCCGTTGTGCACGGTCATGGCGCGGTCCCTTGCTTCACGGCACAAGGTACTTCGCCGGCATCGGCTTCGGAATGGCGCCTCGAAGGCGGGAGCGCCATTCCGTCTGCAAACCGGATGCCGATTGGATGGTTTGCCCGTGCTTTACGAGGCGGGTTTGCCGCCACGCCTGAGATGCTCGTCCAGCCGCGGCATGATCTCGACGAAGTTGCAGGGCATGTGCCTGTAGTCGAGCTGTGCCTTGATGATGCCGTCCCAGGCGTCCTTGCAGGCGCCCGGCGAGCCCGGCAGCACGAAGACGAAGGTGGCGTTGACGACACCGCCCGTCGCCCGGCTCTGAATCGTCGAGGTGCCGATCTTGTCATAGGAGATGCGGTGGAAGACTTCCGAAAAGCCGTCCATGCGCTTTTCGAAGATCGGCTCCAGCGCCTCCGGCGTCACGTCGCGACCGGTGAAGCCGGTGCCGCCGGTGGTGATGACGACATCGACCGCCTCGTCCTTCGACCAGCCGAGCACCTTTTCGCGGATCTTTTCGCGATCGTCGGTGACGATGTCGCGCGCGGCCAATATGTGGCCGGCTTCCACGATGCGGTCGGCCAGCGTCTGCCCCGATTTGTCGTCGGCGAGGCTGCGCGTGTCGGAAACCGTCAGCACCGCGATGCGCACCGGGATGAAGGGCCGGCTGTCGTTGGCCATCAGTCGGCCTCCATGCTGCGCGTCGCGGCGACGAACCAGCCGGGATGGCGGCCGCGGATGTCGATCGCCGCGCGCTTGGCGACATTGCCGGTCTCGAACAGGCCGAAACAGGTGGCGCCGGAGCCCGACATGCGGGCGAAGGCGGCGCCTGCCTTCTTGAGCGCCTTGAGCGTTTCGCCGATTGCCGGCTGGATCGAACGCGCGGCTGGCTCGAGATCGTTGCGCGTGGTCTCCAGCCAGTTCCAGATCGTGTGGAAGTCGAGGCGGCCGGGCAGTGGCGGCAACGGCTCGCTGTCGCGCCTGGCAAGCGCCTTGAACACGTCCGGCGTCGAGACGGCGACACCCGGATTGACCAGAACTAGCGCCAGCGCCGGAAAGCCAGCCAGCGGCGACAAGTCATCGCCGATGCCGCGCGCAATCAGCGGCCTTGCCTTGAGGCACATCGGCAGGTCGGCGCCGAGCGACAGGCCGATCCGCGCCAGTCCGGCTTCGTCGATATCGAGGTTCCATAGGTGCGAAAGGCCGTTGAGCGCGGCCGCCGCGTCGCTCGATCCGCCGCCGACGCCGGAAGCGATCGGCAGGTTCTTTTCCAACCGGATGGCGACGGGCGGGGTGCGTGCCGCACCGGCTTCCCGCCGCAAGGCGTCGCGCGCCTTCACCACCAGATTGCTGTCATCGAGCGGCACGCCGGCGGCGAAGGGGCCAGATACCGAGAAAGCGTCGCGCTCGGCCGGCTCGATCTGCAGCCGGTCGCCGAAGCGGGTGAAGACCGCAAGGCTGTCGAGCAGGTGGTAGCCGTCGGCGCGCCTGCCGGTCACATGCAGCGCCAGGTTGATCTTGGCAGGCGCAAGCCATGTCCGGGACTTGGCCTCGGGCTCCAGAATGTCGGCTGCTGGCGAGATGGGTTCAGTCCTTGGCCAGACGGTATTCGCCGGTCTTGGGGTCCTTGACCAGCGTGCCCATCGTGCCGTTGGCCGCCTGTTTCTCGGTGCGCCGGGTCTTGGCCGTCACGCGCTCGGCCTCGCGGATGAACGCGCGATAGCCGAAATAGGCGGTCGCGCCGACGACAACGAAGAAAATGATCTGCGGCATGTCGAAACTCCTTCCGCGTTTGCGCGGCAAGGCCGGCCGTACGGGTCGGTTAAGCGATTATGCTAGACGCTTTCATGGCGTTTTCAAAGCCCGAAGCGCGCCCACAGCGCGCGCTCTTCCGCCGCATCGATGGCGCCGCTGGCGACTGCCGCGGCGATGTCGGGCGCAGAGAAGCGCGAGCCGAACAGGCCGAAACGGCCGAAAAGCCCGCGCGGCGCGGTGATCAGCTTGAGCTGGGTCTTGTCGCCGAAACGGGTCTTGAGCACGCTGCGCATGTCGCCCAGCGCATCGACGAGACCGAGCTCCAGCCCCTTCTTGGCGGTCCAGAACAGGCCGGTGAACAGGTCCGGATCGTCCTTGAGCTTGGTGCCGCGCCGTTCCCTGACGAGATCGATGAAGGTCTCGTGCACTTCGAGCTGCAGCGCCTTCAGCCGCTCGACGTCCTCCTTCTTCTCGGGCTTGAAGGGGTCGAGCACGGCCTTGTTCTGGCCGGCGGTATGCACGCGCCGCTCGACGCCGATCTTCTTCATCAGTTCCGGGAAGCCGAACGATGCCGAGACCACGCCGATCGAGCCGACAATCGAGGACGGGTCGGCGAAGATCTCGTCGCCGGCGATCGCGATCATGTAGCCGCCGGAAGCCGCCACATCCTCGACGAAGACCAGCACCTTCTTGTTCTTTTCCGCCGCCAGATCGCGGATGCGCTTGAAGATCAGCCGCGACTGCACCGGCGAGCCGCCCGGCGAGTTGATCGAGATCGCGATCGCCGGCGCGTCGAAGCCGAACGCCTTTTCGATCATGCCGGCCGTCGAGGCGAGCGACAGGCTCGGCCGGAACTGGCCGCCGCCGGGCAGGATGGTGCCATGCAGCCGGATGACGGGAATGGTGACGACTGTCGAGCGCCAGGATTTCGGCAGCAGGCGGTTGAAGAAGCGTTTCACGAAAACTTGTCTCCAGAAGAGGTGCAAGAGCAAGGTGAGAACTCATCCTTGCTCCCGGCATGTAGGAATTCGCCGGCCAACGGCAATGCCGTAGTGCCGACCGATGCATGTCGCGCAAAAGTGTGCGGCGGTTTTGCGAAAAAGACATGCATAAAATAGTACCTTGAAGCGCGTCGCCTGGTTCCGTTTCAACGCGACGCGCTTCAAGGATCAATCGCCGAACAGCGACGCCAGCCCGTTGTTGATCATCTCGGTCCGCTCCGTCGGCCCGTTGCCGGACGGTCCGTGCAAGATCAGCGGCGGCCGGATCGACAGCTTGCCGCGCGCGCCGAGCACTGCCCTGACGACGATCCGGATCGCCGCCGCGTCCGGGCGAGGATGGACGCAGAGCATCTCGGCGTCGCCGAAGCGGCCTTCGATCGCGTCGAGCATGGTGACGAGCTGCTCCGGCCGGGCAATCGCCGCCAGCCCGCCGCGCGGCTTGACGATCGCCGCCGCGCTCCTGATCCAGCGCTCGAACAGCCCATCCTCCGTGACATGCGCTTCCCGGCGCAGCGCGTCCGGGGTGGCGCGATCCTCGGCGGCGTTGAAGGGCGGGTTCATGATGACGAAGTCGAAAGAGTTGTCGGCAAGCCCGGCTTCGGCCCGTGCGCGGCCGGCAAGCGTGACGTCGGCCGTCAGCACCGAGGCGCGGTCGCCGAGATGCGCATTGCCCGGATGCGCGAGCGTGGCGGCGGCAAAGCCGGCCATCTCGGCGGAGCGCTCGACCAGCACCGCGCGCGATTGCGGACAGCGCGACAGGACGGCAAGGGCCGCGGCGCCGGCGCCGGCGCCAAAATCGGCGAGCCTGCCGGAGAAAACCGACGGCACGGCCGCCGCCAGCATCATGGCATCCATGCCGGCGCGGTGGCCTTGCCGTGGCTGCACCAGCCAGAAGCGTCCGCGATGGAAGGCATCGACCGTATGGGCCGGGGTGTCGGCCTGCGAGGCGTTGGGAGCGAGGTTGCTGGGAGCGGGCATTATTTCCGGCGGATCTCGTTCTCGATGCCGGCATCCTTCAGGATGCGCCGCGCCGCATCGGCCTTGTCGGCATCGACCATGATGCGCCTCGGCAGGATGCCGATAGATCCGTCGAGCACGCTCATGTTCTGGTCGGCGACGAAGCAGGCGATGCCGGCGTCGCGCATCAGCGATTCGACGAAGGAGATGAGGACGGCGTCATTGGTGCGGACGAGTTCAATCATGGAATGAAAATCGCAGGTTGCGGCGTTCATGTAAACGTCGAGGCGGACCCGCGCCAGCCAAGCCGCGCCAATTCGCCTCTTGCCGTGCGCGGTTGTGCCGACCTAGAGTCCCGTCGGGACCAGGGTGTTGTCGTGCGCGTCAACCGAGACGGGAGTGATCGTGGTGGGTGTCGTTCTGAATATCGAGGGCAAGCGGGAACCTGCTTCCATCAAGGATCTCATCGATCTGACGGCAGCCGACATGGGACGCGTCAACGAGCTGATCCTGTCGAAGGCCGGCTCCGACGTCGAGATGATCCCCGAGGTCGCCAACCACCTGATATCGTCCGGCGGCAAGCGGCTCAGGCCGATGCTGACGCTCGCCGCCGCCCAGATGTTCGGCTATGCCGGCGAGGGCCATGTCAAGCTCGCCACCGCGGTCGAGTTCATGCACACGGCCACGCTCCTGCATGACGACGTCGTCGACGAAAGCGCGCTGCGCCGCGGCAAGAAGACGGCGCGCATGATCTGGGGCAACCAGGCGAGCGTGCTGGTCGGCGATTTCCTGCTCGGCCAGGCTTTTCGCATGATGGTCGAGGTCGGCTCGCTGGAAGCTTTGGACATCCTGTCGAGCGCCGCCTCCATCATCGCCGAGGGCGAGGTGATGCAACTGGCCGCCGCCAAGAACCTGGAGACCACCGAGGACGAGCATTTCGCGGTCATCAAGGCCAAGACCGCCGCCCTGTTCTCGGCCGCTGCCGAGGTCGGCCCGGTAATCGCCCAGGCCAGCCGCAACGATCGCGCCGCGCTGCGCTCCTACGGCATGAATCTCGGCCTTGCCTTCCAGCTCATCGACGACGCGCTGGACTATGGCGGCTCCAGCAAGGAGCTCGGCAAGAATGTCGGCGACGATTTCCGCGAGGGCAAGGTGACGCTGCCGGTGATCCTCGCCTACCGGCGCGGCACCAAGGCCGAGCGCACCTTCTGGAAGCGCGCGATCGAGGACAATGTCACCGACGATGCCGGGCTGGAGAAGGCGATCGGCCTGATGACCCGCCACGGGGCGATTGCCGACACGATCGGCCGCGCCCGTCACTTCGGCGAGATCGCCCGCGACGCCCTGGCGCCGCTGGAGGCGACGCCGCAGAAGTCGGCGCTGATCGACGTCATCGATTTCTGCATCAGCCGCGTCAACTGAGAGCCTGGTTTCCGGGTGTCCGCTGTGCGATGCCGTTGCCGCCGAGGGGTTCCGCTCTACCCGTTTGTAGAACGATCGATTGCCATGGGAGATCGGCGCATCAGCCAGACGGGTAATCGACGTCAGGGCTGGATGCAGATATTATTCCCGGCGGCCATGCTCTGTTGAGCGGCACGAATGTGATTCGCGCGGATTGAAGCGTGACCCCAAAAAGGCCATGCTTTGTCTGGAAAAGATCGAGTCTGTGGGCGGTCCGCCAAGGGCGGGATCGCGTCTGGCTGAAAGGGATACGATGCGGCAAGGACGTGCGCGCTGGCTGGCAAGGCTGGCATTTTTGACGGGTGTGGCGCTGTCGGCGCTGCCTGCCCATGCCAAGGAAAACGCCCAACCGATCCAGATCACGTCCTTCTCGGGCGCCTATCTCGCCGCTCACACCGCCGAGAGCGACAACGATCTCGACAATGCCATCGCCTATTACAAGCAGGCGCTGGCCTTTGCCCCCAACGACACGGACCTGCAGCAGAGCCTGATGCTGGCGCTCGTCGCGCAGGGCCGCTTCGAGGAATCGCTGGTTTATGCCGACAAGCTCAAGGAAGTGCCCGATGTCGAGCGCTTCTCGCGCCTGGCGCTTGCTGTCGATTCCTTCCACAAGAAGGACTACGCCAAGGCCCAGTACTGGCTGAAGCTGTCGCTCGAATCCGATCTCGACCGGCTGCTCTCCGGCGTCATGGACGGCTGGGCCAAGGAAGGCGCGGGCGATGCGTCCGAGGCGATGGCTTCGATCGACAAGCTCAAGGGGCCGGACTGGTTCGGCCTGTTCAAGTCCTTCCATCGCGCGCTCATCGCAGACGCTGCCGGCCTCACCGACAAGGCCGATGAGATCTATGCCGCCACCCTGGCCGACACGGCCGCGGGCGGCTCCGCGCCCGAGACGTGGATGCGCAATGCCCAGGCCTATGCCTCCTTCCTCGCCCGCAAGGGCGACAAGGCAAAGGCGGTTGCGGTGCTGAACCAGGCCGAAGCCTTCGCGCCGGGCAAGCTGGAAATCACCACGCTGCGCGACAGGATCAACAAGGGCGACAAGATCGAGCTGCTGGTCGCCACTCCGGCGGACGGCGCCTCGGAAATTCTGCTCGATCTCGCCACCGCGCTCAACCGTGGCGGCGGCGAGCCCTTCGTGCGGCTCTATCTGCAATATGCGCTGGCGCTGAAGCCGGACAGCGACGCCGCCCTCGTGCAGCTCGCGGCGGTCGCCGAGCAGTTGAAGGACGGCGAAGCCGCGATCGCGCTCTATCGCCGCATTCCGGCCACCTCGCCGCTGAAGCAGCTGTCGGAGCTGCAGCTTGGTCTGAACCTCGCAGACATCGACCGTCACGACGAGGCGATCGCGCATCTCAAGGGCTATGTCGATGCGCATCCGACCGACATGCGCGGCTATCTGGCGCTTGGCGGCGTCTACTCCTCCAAGGAGGATTTCCGCTCGGCCGCCAATCTCTACGACAAGGCTGCCGAGCAGCTGAAGACGCCGACCGCCGCCAACTGGAACATCTTCTACCAGCGCGGCATCGCCTATGAGCGGCTGAAGGAATGGCCGAAGGCCGAGCCCAATTTCCGCAAGGCGCTCGAGCTGCAGCCCGACCAGCCTCAGGTTCTGAACTATCTCGGCTATTCCTGGGTCGACATGAACACGAACCTCAAGGAAGGCCTGGCGATGATCCAGAAGGCCGTGGATCTCAGGCCAAGCGACGGCTACATCGTCGATTCGCTTGGATGGGCCTACTACCGCCTCGGCCGCTTCGACGACGCCGTGCGCGAAATGGAGCGCGCCGTTTCGCTGAAGCCCGAGGATCCGGTCCTCAACGATCATCTGGGCGACGCCTACTGGCGCGTCGGCCGCAAGCTGGAAGCGACCTTCCAATGGACCCAGGCGCGCGACCTGAAGCCGGATCCGGACGTGCTCGCCACGCTGCAGCAGAAGCTGCTCAAGGGTCTGCCGCCGATCGAATCCAACACGGCGCAGGAAACCCCGAAGGTGAAACCGGTCGCGCCGGCTGCGCCGAAAGGCTGAAACCGCCGGAGCTGTTCAAGAAACGGGGCTCGCTGAGCCCCGTTTTCGATTCAGAAGAGTTTGCGGTACATGACAAATCCCGAGCGCTCGCCGATCTTGTCGTAGAGCTGCATGGCGGTGTGGTTGGTCTCATGCGTCAGCCAGTAGACGCGGCCAGAGCCAGCGGCTTTTGCGCGCTCGTAGACGCCTTCGATCAGAGCCCGGCCGACACCCTGGCCGCGCACCGCCTGCGACGTGAAGAGATCCTGCAGATAGCAGTTCGGCCCGATCGCCGTTGTCGAGCGGTGGTAGAGATAGTGGACGAGGCCGAGAAGCTTGCCGTCGCGCTCGGCCACCAGCGCATGCACCGGCTCGTAGGCGTCGAAGAAGCGCGACCAGGTCATCTGCGTGATCTCGCCGGCAAGCGCGGTCTCGCCCGAGCGGCCGTAGAAGGCGTTGTAGCCGTCCCAGAGCGGCAGCCATTGCTCGTGGTCCTGCCGGTTGACGGAACGGACGGTGAGTTGACCGGGCATTGCGGAATCTCTGTCGTTACGGTCAGGCGAGCAAACGGCCTGCTGCGACGCCCGGCAATGGGCCAGCCGCCGGCAAAGCGTTCAACCTCTCCGTGATGCGGCGCCTGCCTTGACGCTTGCCGGCCCGGCAACTAGGGAAGGCTCGAATCCCAGCGCTTTCCGAGGCCGCCGTGACCATCGACATTCCTGCCCACATGCACCCCAGCCGCTCCTTCCAGGGGCTGATCCTGACGCTGCACAATTACTGGGCTGCCTATGGCTGCGTGATCCTGCAGCCCTACGACATGGAAGTCGGCGCCGGCACCTTCCATCCGGCGACCACCTTGCGCGCGCTCGGTCCGCGTCGCTGGAACGCGGCTTACGTGCAGCCGTCGCGGCGTCCGAAGGACGGCCGTTACGGCGAGAACCCGAACCGGCTGCAGCATTACTATCAGTACCAGGTGATCCTGAAGCCGAACCCGCCGAACCTGCAGGAGCTTTATCTCGGCTCGCTCGAGGCGATCGGCGTCGATCCGCTGCTGCATGACATCCGCTTCGTCGAGGACGACTGGGAAAGCCCGACGCTGGGTGCCTGGGGTCTCGGCTGGGAGTGCTGGTGTGACGGCATGGAAGTGTCGCAGTTCACCTATTTCCAGCAGGTCTGCGGCATCGAATGCGCGCCGGTGGCGGGCGAGCTCACCTATGGGCTCGAGCGCCTCGCCATGTATGTGCAGGGCGTCGACAATGTCTACGACTTGAACTTCAACGGCCGCGAGGGCGCCGAGAAGGTCACCTATGGCGATGTCTTCCTGCAGGCCGAGCAGGAATATTCGCGCCACAATTTCGAATTCGCCAACACCGCGATGCTGCTGCGGCATTTCGAGGATGCCGAGGCCGAGTGCAAGGCGCTGCTTGCCGCCGGTGCGCCGGCGTCGAATGACAATCTGGCGGCGCACCGTATGGTCTTTCCGGCCTATGACCAGTGCATCAAGGCGAGCCACGTCTTCAACCTGCTCGACGCGCGCGGCGTGATCTCCGTCACCGAGCGCCAGAGCTACATCTTGCGTGTCCGTAACCTCGCCAAGGCCTGCGGCGAGGCGTTCCTGCAGACGCAGGCGGGCGGTCTGGCGGCTTAAGTCAGCAAGGCTTTCGCGATCTCGGCGACGGTCGGCGGCAACGCGCTCTGGCTGCTTGCGCCATCGATCGTGCGCAGGGCCTGCCTCACGCCAGGCATCGAGAACGTGCCATGCATCTGGGCGGCGAAGCAGGCGCTCAGTGCCAGGATCTGCAGGGTTCTCGATGCCGTTTTCATTGTCGTTCAGCCAATAGTTCTCCGCCTGAGCGTTGGTCGCTTCAGTGCCGCGTTTGGTTCATGGGATGTCTGCTCTTAGGACGGGTGGGCACGCGTCGTCCCGACAAAGAACTGAAAATTTCCCGATATAGGTCTGATTGGCGATCGGCAGGCAGGGTGACAGCGGCTGGCCGAGTTGCTATGCGCCCTCTACCTCCCCCTTGATGGGGGAGGTCGCCGCGAAGCGGCGGGTGGGGGTGACGGGCGCTTCCCTATGCCAAAACTTGATCGCTTCAAGTTGCAGTCCGCGCGAACGCTGCGCGCGGCGATGACCGACGAGGAACGCAGGTTGTGGCGGCACCTCTGGCGCATCCCAGTCGAAGGCACGCACTTTCGTCGGCAAGCATCGGTTGGTGGCTACTATCCCGACTTTATCTCACATCGGCTGAAGCTGATTATTGAGGTGGATGGCTCCCACCATGGTGCCGATGATCAGCTGCGCCATGATGAAGCTCGAACGCGGTGGTTTGAAAGCCAGGGCTACCGCGTTGTCCGTTTCTGGAATCACGAGATAAAAAACGAACTGGATTCCGTCCTCGATACAATCTATGCGGCGGTGGAAGAACGGAAATTACACCTGCATCTGCGCGACGGTGCCGAAGGTAATGGCAGCTGAGAGGCCGCCACCCCACCCCGGCGCTACGCGCCGACCCTCCCCATCGAGGGGGAGGGTGGGAGCTTAACTATGCCTGACCTACTCCTGGAACTTCGCTCCGAGGAAATCCCCGCGCGCATGCAGCGCAAGGCTGCCGGCGATCTCAGGAAGATGCTGACCGACGGTCTTGTCGAGGCGGGGCTGACCTACGAGGCGGCGCGCGAATACTGGACACCGCGGCGCCTGGCGTTGGACATCCGCGGGCTGACGGCGCGATCGAAGGACATTCGCGAGGAGATCAAGGGTCCCTCGACCACGGCGCCCGAGCAGGCGGTGCAGGGCTTCCTGCGCAAGGCAGGCCTTTCATCGATCGCCGAGGCGCATGTCCATTCCGATCCGAAGAAGGGCGACTTTTACGTCGCCCACATCGCGAAGCCGGGCAGGGCGGCGGAGGAGATCATTGCCGAGCTGGTGCCCGGCATTATCAAAGACTTTCCCTGGCCGAAATCGATGCGCTGGGGGCCGGCCTCGGCCAAGCCCGGCTCGCTGCGCTGGGTGCGGCCGCTGCAGTCCATCGTCTGCACCTTCGGCCCGGAGACCGAGGAGCCGGTGGTGGTCGACTTCGAGATCGACGGCATCCGCTCCGGCAACGTCACCTTTGGCCACCGCTTCCATGCGCCGGGGCAGATCACCGTTCGCCGTTTCGACGACTACGTGGCCAAGCTCGAGGCGGCAAAGGTCGTGCTCGATGCCGACCGGCGCAAGGAGATCATCCTCGCCGACGCGCGCAACGTCGCCTTCGCCAACGGCCTCGATCTCGTCGAGGACGAAGGCCTGCTGGAGGAAATCTCCGGCCTGGTCGAATGGCCGATCGTGCTGATGGGCGAGTTCGAGCAGGACTTCCTCACCATTCCGGCCGAGGTCATCCGGCTCACCATCCGCGCCAACCAGAAGTGTTTTGTCACCCGGCCGCAAGGCGCGGCCGAGGACCTCTCCAACCGCTTCATCCTCGTCGCCAACATCGAGGCAAAGGATGGCGGCAAGGAGATCGCCTACGGCAACGGCAAGGTGGTGCGGGCGCGCCTTTCCGACGCGCTCTATTTCTGGAAGACCGACCAGGGCGACCTGCCGGACCTCGGCACGCTGCAGGAGTCGGCGGCGAAGTTCGAGCTGGACCTGAAGAAGCCGCTCGACCAGCGCATGGCGCGGCTCGATCATCTCAGCGTCACCTTCCATGCCAAGCTGGGCACGCAAGGGGAGCGGGTCGCGCGGATCAAGAAGCTTGCTGAAGAGCTGGCGCCGGTCGTCGGCGCCGATCCCGCGCTCGTCGCCCGCGCCGCGGTCCTCGCCAAGGCCGACCTGCAGACCGAGGTGGTCGGCGAGTTTCCGGAACTGCAGGGCGCCATGGGCCGCAAATATGCGCTGCTGCAGGGCGAGCATCCATCCGTCGCGGCAGCCGCCGAAGAACACTACAAGCCGCAAGGCCCGTCCGACCGGGTGCCAACCGACACGGTGTCGGTTGCGGTGGCGCTTGCCGACAAGCTCGACACGCTCACCGGCTTCTGGGCGATCGATGAAAAGCCGACCGGCAGCAAGGACCCGTTCGCACTGCGCCGCGCTGCGCTCGGCGTGGTCAGGATCCTGATCGAGAACCGCGTTCGCCTGGGACTGACGTCGGTCTTCGCCAAGGCCTTTGCGAATTTTACGGACGGGGCCAGGCAGATATCCGACCTGCTTGCCTTCTTCCACGACCGCTTGAAAGTCTATCTGCGCGACCAGGGCGCGCGGTACGATCTGATCGATGCCGTCATTACCCCGCAGTCCGACGACCTTCTGCAGATCGTCCGTCGCGTCGAGGCGCTGGGCTCCCTGCTCGACACCGAGGACGGCAAGAACCTGCTCGCCGGCACCAAGCGCGCCGCCAACATCCTGGCCGCCGAGGAGAAGAAGAAAACGCTGGTCGCCGAGACCGTTGAGCCGGCGCTGTTCCGCGAAGACGCCGAAAAGATGCTGTTTTCCGCGGTGAATCAGGCCGAGAAGGAAGCCGGCCAAGCAATTCAAAATGAAGATTTTTCCGCCGCCATGCTGACGCTTAGCGTGTTGCGCGAACCTGTTGATTCATTCTTTGAAGGCGTTCTCGTGAATGATGAGGACCAGGCCGTGCGCGCCAACCGCCTGGCGCTGCTTGCCCGCATCCGCGCCGCCACCGACCAGGTCGCCGATTTTTCAAAAATCGTCGGCTGACTGCTCAAGAAATTGCCGATCCGAAGCAGCCCGCGCCTCACAAGGCGCGGGCGCGCTTCGACAATTTGGCGGCCAAATTTAATGCGCCGGAGCCGGCTTACAGTCATACGACGATGACCTCCGCATGGGAGAACCAATGCATGTCGCCCAGAAGTGTTCAGCGGTTCTGGGACAACGACATGCATCAAGCAAAGACCTGAGCCGCGTCGCCTGAAATTCATTTCGGCGCGACACGCCTCAGGACGTTCCCCAACCACGGAGGCATGCCATGAATTCCGTTCACGATATCGAATTGACTGAAGAGACCCCGGCCGCCGCCGAGGCCACCGAAACCGCTTCCGACAACATCCTCGACCATGCCGCCGCCGCGGCGGTCGAAGCCGTCGATCCGTCCGAAGACGATGAGGAAGAAGGCGACGAAGACGCCGACGGGGAAGCCACGGCCTCGGGCGACGACGAGGACGACGAAGACGGCGACGACGATGAGGACGCCGACGAAGACGAAGACGAAGACGGGGAAGCCAAGGCCTCGGGCGACGATGAGGACGAAGACGGCGAGGACGACGAAGAAGACGAGTCTGAAGACGACGACAAGGAAGAAGCGGCCTGAGCCGTTTCTTCCCGGTTGAAAGCAGGAGGGACGACGCGGCAGGCGTCGCCCCTCTGTCGGTCCTGAAGGTTTGCGCGCCTACATTGCCTTGCTGAAGCGCGGCGATACCGGAGGTTCTTGCGGTTGGGCTTTCGATTGCGCCTGTTCGTCCGAGGCGCTTGCGGTCGCGGCCGCCTTGTTCTCGGCGGCGGCCTTGTCATCGGCCGCTTTGGCGTCGCCGTTGGGGGGCGCCGCGGCCGTGCCGTTGGGAGGCGTGGCCGCAGCCGGCGCGCTGCCGTTTGCCGGTGTTGCAGCCGCCGGCGCTGTGGCCGAGGCGCTCGCAGCGGGCGCTGCTGAAGCGCCACCTACGATACCGCCGCGAATGATCGTCGGCGCCTGCGCATGCCTCTGCCCGGACTTCTCCGGGATTGCGGCCACCTTCTCTTCGGTGACGGCTGGCACCGGCTCGTCGAGCGCCACTATGGACGGCGTGGAAGCCGCGGAGACCCTACCGGGCTCGATCGAGGGCAGCCTGACAACGGATGGCGTCGAGGTGGCAACGCCAAGCACGACGATGGACGAAGCCTGCGCCAAGCCGGTCATCGCCAAAAGCCCGATACCGACCGCTGCCAGTGCAATTCCAGGAAAAATGCGTGACGGCCGTCCGTTCGGATTTGCGTCAAAGCAAAGCATACGCATCACGATAACTCCCCGAGCCCAACACCCAGAAATCCGTAGCCTAGCGGCGGCGAATTGATGCCGGCTTGCGCGGAAACTTAGCATTTTAGGGATTGATAAATCGCCACTGCCCGCCTTGCCCCGCATTCCCAGCCGTATTACGGGACCGGCATATTGATGATTGGTGACCAATTTGGCTGAGATACTTGCCGTCGGCGAGGCAATGGAGCGGGCGCAGGGTCTGCTCGAGGGCGGCGATATCGTCGCCATCCCGACCGAGACCGTTTACGGGCTGGCCGGCGACGCAACGAACGGCCTCGCTGTGGCGCGCATCTTCGAGGCCAAGGGCCGCCCGCGCTTCAACCCGCTGATCGCGCATGTCGCCGATCTCGCCATGGCAAGCCGAATTGCCGCGTTTGACCCGCTGTCGAAGAAACTCGCCAAGGCCTTCTGGCCAGGTCCGCTGACACTGGTGCTGCCGCAGCGTGAAGAAAACGGCATCCATCCGCTGGTCACCGCCGGGCTGGACACGATCGCGCTGCGCATGCCGAAAGGTTTTGGCGGCGAGCTGATCTCGCGGCTCGGCCGGCCGCTCGCGGCTCCCAGCGCCAATTCCTCCGGCAGGATCAGCGCCACCACGGCCGAGGCGGTGGCGGCCGATCTTGGCGGGAAGATCAAGCTGGTGGTCGATGGCGGCGCGACGCCGGTCGGCCTGGAATCCACCATCGTCAAGATCGAGGACGGCGAGCTGCGGCTGCTGAGGCCGGGCGGTATCGCTGCCGAGGATATCGAAGCAGTTGTGGGCATGAAGATGATGCGCGGCGCTGCCGGCATCGAGGCGCCCGGCATGCTCGCCTCGCACTATGCGCCGGGCGCATCGGTCCGGCTCAATGCCGAAAAAATCGGCGAAGGAGAGGCGCTGCTCGCCTTCGGCCGTGATCGTGCCGAAGGCTGGCGCAATGCGGTCGCGGTGCGCAATCTTTCCGAGGCCGGCGATCTGCGCGAGGCGGCCACCAACCTGTTCGCCTACATGCAGGCGCTCGACCGCAGCGGTGCCGCCACCATCGCCGTCGAGCCGATTCCGGCCGACGGCCTGGGCGAGGCGATTAACGACCGCCTCGTGCGCGCCGCCGCCCCGCGTGACAAGATCGCCTGAGCCTATCTCTTTGTCTTGACGCAATTCCGGACGGAAAACCGCTTCACACTTTTCCTGGAATTGCTCTAGGTTCGGGCCCATGAACGACCAACCCTTCGACCTCGATCCCGCCCTCATCGACCGCTTCGCGGCAATCGTCGGCGACAAATACGCGCTGCGCGACCAGGCCGACATCGCGCCTTACATAACCGAGCGGCGCGGCCTCTGGCATGGCCGGACCTCGCTGGTGCTGCGGCCGGGCAGCGTCGAGGAAGTGAGCCGCATCATGCGGCTGGCGACCGAGACCGGAACGCCGATCGTGCCGCAAAGCGGCAATACCGGGCTGGTCGGCGCCCAGGTGCCGGACAGGTCCGGGCACGACATCGTGCTGTCGCTGTCGCGGCTGAACCGCATCCGCGAGATCGATGTTTTGTCGAACACGGTCACCGCCGAGGCCGGCGTGATCCTGCAGACGCTGCAGGAAGCCGCCGATGCCGCCGACCGGCTGTTTCCGCTGTCGCTCGCGGCCCAAGGTTCCTGCCAGATCGGCGGCAATCTGTCTTCGAATGCCGGCGGCACCGGCGTGCTTGCCTATGGCAACGCGCGCGAGCTGTGCCTCGGCGTCGAGGTGGTGCTGCCGACCGGCGAGGTGTTCGACGACCTGCGCAAATTGAAGAAAGACAACACCGGCTACGATTTGAAGGACCTCTTCGTCGGCGCCGAGGGCACGCTTGGTGTCATCACCGCCGCGGTGCTGAAGCTCTTTCCCAAGCCGAAGGGCAGGGAGGTCGCTTTTGCCGGCCTGTCTTCGGCTCGCGACGCGCTGTCGCTGTTCACCCTGGCGATGGACCAGGCCGGCGCCGCGCTCACCGCTTTCGAGCTGATCGGCAAGCGGCCTTACGACTTCACGCTCAAGCATGCGCAAGGCGTGACGCGGCCGCTGGCCGACGACTGGCCATGGTATGTGTTGATGCAGGTTTCCTCCGGCCGTTCGGAAGAAGACGGCAGGGCGCTGATCGAGGAGATTCTTTCAACCGGCCTCGAGCAAGGCATCGTCGGCGACGCGGTGGTCGCGGCCAGCCTTGCCCAGGGCGATGCCTTTTGGAATTTCCGCGAGACGCTGCCCGAGTGCCAGAAGCCGGAGGGCGCTTCGATCAAGCACGACATTTCGGTGCCCATCGCCTCGATCCCGGACTTCATCGAGAAGGCGGCAACCGCCGTTGCGTCCGTCAGCCCCGACGCGCGCGTCGTCTGCTTCGGCCATATGGGCGACGGCAATTTGCACTACAACATTTCCCGCCCCGAAGGCGGTGACGACGAAGCGTTCCTCGGCCTCTACCGCCCGATGAACAAGGCCGTGCACGACGTCGTGCGCTCCTTCCACGGCTCGATCTCGGCCGAGCATGGCATCGGCCAGCTGAAGCGCGACGAGCTGATCGCCACGGCGCCGCCGATGGCGATCGACCTGATGCGCCGCGTGAAGGCGGCGTTCGATCCGGCCGGTATCATGAATCCCGGTAAGGTTATCTGATCCTTCCAATATGTTGTGGCTGGTTGCATTCCGATAACCATCGGCTCCGATCAGCAAAATTTAACTGACTTTCTTAAGCGCGGCGGTAAGAAGCGAGCGCTAATGTTTCTCCTCATAACGAGGCCGGAAAAACCGGCCCGGAGAGAACCGGAAAACGGCCCTCAGGAGAAACAGGAAGGCATTCGATGAACACTGGACTGAAGCCAGTCTGGGCGGGGCGCAACATGCGTCTCGACCCGTTTCGCCTGCCGCAGATGGTAAGCTATGCCACGCGCGACGATTATGGCGATGTTACCTTCACCATCGATCAGCGCGGCGCCGTCATCCGGCGCATGCTGGAGATGAGCGGCGTGCCGGCGATCATCGCGCTGCCCGCCAACGCGTTCCGCGGCGTCGCCGCCCGCGCCATGGAAGATCCGGACGGCAACGTCACCGTGACGCTGGAACTCCTGCACAATGATCCCATGCTGTCGGTGCCTCTGCTTGTCGCCGACGATCTCGACGACGTGGCCGCCGACTGGCGCGCCTGGGCCGACGCCTATCGCCTGCCGATGCTCCTGATCGAGGCCGACGGCATCGCCCGCACGCTGGAAGAATCGCTCGGCGCCGCCATCAAGGCGCTGCCGCCGCAGGAACGCCGCAAGGGCCGTGTCTCCAACATGCGCCGCCCGCGCTTCCTCGCCCGCCGCAGGACCGGCAATCTCGGCCTGCGCCTCGTCATCGGCGGCCAGGAAATCATCGCGCGGGAGTAGTCGGCCTGTCACGCCGGCGATTGGCGAAACAGCCAATGACAGCCTTCTTCTCCCCGTCGCTATACGGGGAGAAGTGCCCGGCAGGGCGATGAGGGGCGGCGCCGACTTTGATGTTTGGCCCTCCCAAAATTTGATCCTGTATCGCCGCTGTGCAGTTCATCTTGCCTCCAAGGTTGGCGCTGCCCCTCATCCGGCTGCCGCCACCTTCTCCCCGTATAGTGACGGGGAGAAGGAGACTACACCAGCGGCTTCAACGCCACCCACAGCGCGCCGCCGATCAGCCCCAGGAAGATCAGCCAGCCGACCTGGTTGTTCGACTTGAACAATCTCAGGCACTGATCCGAATCGTTGATATCGAGCCGGATGATCTGGCGCGCCATATGCGCGCCGGCGGCGATCAGCCCGGCCAGCGCCGGCATCGGCACCTGCGCCGAAGCGAAGGCGATGGCGAAGCAGACGAGCGTGCCGCCGTAGAGCCCGACCAGCCAGGCCTTGGTGTTGTCGCCGAAGAGCCGCGCCGTCGAGCGCACGCCGACGATGGCGTCGTCTTCCTTGTCCTGATGCGCGTAGATCGTGTCGTAGCCGATCACCCACAGGATCGAGCCGATATAGAGCATGATTGCCGGGCCATCGAGGTCGCCGAACTCGACCGCCCATCCCATCAGCGCGCCCCAGGAGAAGGCGAGCCCCAGCACGAATTGCGGCCAGTGGGTGATGCGCTTCATGAACGGATAGATCGCGACGATCGCCAGCGAAGCGATGCCGAGCGGAATGGCGAAGCTGTTGAACTGCAAGAGCACGCCAAGCCCGACCAGCGCCTGGATGACGAGGAACGCCCAGGCCTGGCGACGCGTCACCTTGCCGGCCGGCAGCGGCCGCGAGCGGGTGCGCTCGACCTGGTTGTCGATGTCCTCGTCGACGATGTCGTTATAGGTGCAGCCGGCGCCGCGCATGGCGACGGCGCCGACGAAGAACATGAACAGGTACCACGGCGCCGGCAGCAGCGTCAGCAGCGGGTCCGTCGGCCGCGGATAGGCGCTTGCCGCAAGGGCCGCCGACCACCAGCAGGGCCACAAAAGCAGCTGCCAGCCGATCGGCCGGTCCCAGCGCGCGAGCTGCGCATAGGGCCACAGCCAGCGCGGCAGCACCCGGTAGACCCAATGACCGCTCGGCGCGTCGGCGACGCGGCCCTGGGCGGCTTTCGACTGGATGGTTTCCATCGCGATGGAGTGGCAGCAGCGATGGGCGCCGTCAAGCGGCCGCCTGGAGCAATTCCAGGAAAAGTGCGAAGCGGTTTTCCGTCCGGAATTGCGCGGAAACAAAGAGATAGAGTGGTTCGCCGTTTCCGTGAAACGGTGAACCACTCTAGCCGCTCAGCCGTTGAAAACATCGTGACTGGCGAACCAGGCTTTTGCGACCTCGATGAAGGCGAGCGCTGGCTTCGGCAGGCGCTGGCGCGTGTCATGGGCAAGAATGATGCGTTGCATCGGGAGCGGATCGGAAATCGGCTTGCAGACCAGCGGCAGGCCGTCATAGCTCCTGTCGCCATGCGGTCTGGTGTAGCTGACGGCGACGCCGAAGCCGTTGGCCACCATGCTGCGCTGCAGTTCGAACGAGCTTGTCGACGACTGGGCGACAGGCGACAGGCCGCGGCTGAGGAAGAGATCGAGCATGTGCTGCCAGCTGTACGGCTGCTCGGTGGTGATCAGCGGATGCGCGGCCAACTCCGCCAGGCTGACGGTCCGCTTGTCCGCCAGCACGTGGCCGGCCGGCAGCAGCGCGTGCGGCCGAAGCTCGTGCAGGAGCACGCGCTTGAAATGCGCCGGCAGGCCGAGATCGTAGGTCAGGCCGAGATCGACCGCGCCGTCGGCCAGGCGCCGTCCCAGCGTCTCGAAGGTTTCGTCGCGGACAATGACGGTCACCGACGGACAGCGCTCGGCGAAAGCGCGCATCAGCGCCGGGGCGAAATAGGGGGCGAGATCCTCGAAGCAGCCGAGCACCAGCTCGCCGCCGACATCGGCCTCGCGCGATCCGAGCGCGGCCAACTCATCCGCCTCGGCCAGCACCTGCCTGGCCTTGGCAACCGCGCCGCGGCCGAACGACGTCAGCGCGATGCCGCTTCCCCGCTGGCGCACGAACAGTTTCTGGCCGAGCGCATCCTCGACATTGTCGATCGCCACCGAGATCGAAGGCTGCGACACGCTCAGCGCCCTGGCGGCCATGGTGACGCCGCCGTAGCGTGCCACGGCAACGACATAGCGCAACTGCGTGAGGGTCAAATTCATAGGACAAAACTATAAATGTGATGAGAAGTTATTATTTTACGCGATATGACGCGCCTGCGATAGTTGGCGTCCAATCACGGAGAGCGCGATGGCCAGCCCCAAAATCGATGCCGCAACAATTGCCGACTATCAGCGCGATGGCGCGGTTTGCATCCGCGGCGCCTTCAAGGACTGGGTCGATGTCATTGCCGGCGGCATCGAGCGCAACATTGAGAACCGCAGCGCCACCGCCTCGGACATCGCCGGCGGCAAGGGCAGCTTCTTCGACGATTACTGCAACTGGGAACGCATCCCGGAATTCGTCAGGGTCGTGCGCGAATCGCCGGCGGCAGAGCTCGCGGCGGCGGTCATGCAGTCGCGCAGCGCGCAGTTCTTCCACGACCACGTTCTGGTCAAGGAACCCGGCACGCAGAAGCCGACGCCCTGGCACCAGGACATCCCCTACTATTTCGTCGACGGCAGCCAGACGGTGAGCTTCTGGATCCCGATCGATCCGGTGAGGGAGGCGACGCTTCGGCTGATCGCCGGCTCGCATAAATGGGAAAAGATGGTCCTGCCGGTGCGCTGGCTGAACGACGCCAATTTCTATGCGGGCGAGGGCGACTACCTCCCGGTCCCCGATCCCGACAACGACCCGTCGATGAAAGTGCTCGAATGGGAGATGGAGCCTGGCGACGCCATCCTGTTCGATTTTCGCACCGCCCATGGCGCGCGCGGCAACATGACGTCGGCCAGGCGCCGGGCGCTGTCGCTGCGCTGGGTCGGCGACGACGCGCATTATGTCGAGCGGCCGGGCCGCACCTCGCCGCCTTATCCGGGTCATGACATGAAGCCCGGCCAGAAACTGCGCGAGGACTGGTTCCCTATCATCTTCCAGAGCTGAGCCGTTCTTCGGGGACTGATCGGCCGGACCACCTCGCCAGGCCCAGCCTTGTCTCATCACCTCTTGATGAGGGTCATGTTCCCGTGCGCAATTGCCGCCAAATTGCCGAGACGCCTTGACCCGTCGCCCGCGGACCAATAGCGAGTGCAGGGAGACGATCAGCAAGAGGTGGCCATGAACGTTCTTCTTCTCGGCTCGGGCGGCCGCGAACATGCGCTTGCCTGGAAGATCGCCGCCTCGCCGCTCTTGACCAGGCTCTATGCGTCGCCCGGCAATCCCGGCATCGGCCGTTTCGCAGAGCTCGTCAAGCTGGACGTTGCCGACCATTCCACCGTGGCCGCCTTCTGCCAGGAGAAGAAGATCGACCTCGTCGTGGTCGGTCCTGAAGCCCCGCTGGTGGCCGGCATCGCCGACGACCTGCGCGCCTGGGGCATCCGCGTCTTCGGTCCGTCCAAGGCGGCGGCGCGGCTCGAAGGCTCGAAGGGCTTCACCAAGGACCTCTGCGCCAAATTCAACATCCCGACCGCCGCCTATGGCCGCTTCGGCGATCTCGCCTCGGCGAAAGCCTATGTCGAGACGACCGGCGCGCCGATCGTCATCAAGGCCGACGGGCTCGCCGCCGGCAAGGGCGTCACCATCGCCATGACGCTTCCCGAGGCGCTGGCCGCGCTCGAGGCCTGTTTCGAAGGCGCCTTCGGCGCCGCCGGCGCCGAGGTGGTGGTCGAGGAGTATCTGACCGGCGAGGAGGCGAGCTTCTTCTGCCTGTGCGACGGCGCCACCGCGCTGCCCTTCGGCACCGCGCAGGACCACAAGCGCGTCGGCGACGGCGACACCGGCCCGAACACCGGCGGCATGGGCGCCTATTCGCCGGCGCCGGTGATGACGCCCGAAATGACCGAGCGCACCGTGCGCGAGATCATCGAGCCGACCATGCGCGGCATGGCCAATCTCGGCGCGCCCTTCGCCGGCATCCTGTTCGCCGGACTAATGATCACGGACCAGGGCCCGAAGCTCATCGAATACAACACCCGCTTCGGCGATCCGGAATGCCAGGTGCTGATGATGCGGCTGAAGGACGATCTGCTGGTCCTGCTCAACGCCGCCGTCGATGGCCAGCTCGCTCATATGTCGGCGCGCTGGAGCGACGAGGCCGCACTCACCGTGGTGATGGCGGCGCGGGGCTATCCCGGCACGCCGGAAAAGGGCTCGGTCATCCGCGGCCTCGACGAAGCGGCAGCCGAAGGCGCCGAGATCTTCCACGCCGGCACCGCCATCAATGGCGGCGCGCTGGTCGCCAATGGCGGCCGCGTGCTCAACGTCACCGCGACCGGCGCCACGGTCGCGGAGGCGCAGAAGCAGGCTTATGCGGCGGTCGACCATATCGACTGGCCGCAGGGCTTCTGCCGCCGCGACATCGGCTGGCGCGCCGTCGAGCGCGAGCAGACCGGCGCCTGAGCAATTCCAGGAAAAGTGCGTAGCGGTTTTCTGTCCGGAATTGCTCAAAACAAACGTGATCAGGCGGCCGCGCTTTTGCGGCCCCCACGCGCCCAGGCCGGCAGCCAGTCGCCATGGGCGGCGAGCAAGTCGTCGACCAGCGACCAGATCTGGTCGAGATCGAGCTCGGCCGCCGTATGCGGGTCCATCATCGCCGCGTGATAGATGTGCTCGCGGTTTTCGCTCATCAGCGCCCGCACCGTCAGTTCCTGGACATTGATGTTGGTGCGGATCAGTGCGGTCAGCTGCGGCGGCAGGTCGCCGATATAGGTCGGCTGGATGCCCGAGGCATCGACCAGGCACGGCACTTCCGCCGCGCAGTCGAAAGGCAGCGAGGTGATGCAGCCATTGTTGCGGACATTGCCGTAGATCACCGACGGCTCGCCGGTCCACACCGAGTTCATGATCGAGGAGGCGTATTCCTTCGATTGCTCGACCTCGATCCGGTCGGCCGAGCGGTAGGCTTCCGCCTGGCCCTTCCAGCGCTCGATCTGCTCGATGCAACGCTTGGGATATTCGTCGAGCGGAATGCCGTATTTCTCGATCAGGTCGGGGCGGCCGTCCTTGATGAAATAGGGCGTGTATTCGGCGAAATGCTCCGAGCTTTCGGTGACGAAATAGCCGAGCCGGGTCAGCATCTCGTAGCGCACCTTGTTCGGGCAGCGCGGGTTCCAGCCCGGCTTCGGTGCGCGGCCTTCGCGATAGGCGCGCACAAGGTCGGGATAGAGGTCGCGGTATGTGCCGTCCGCCTGGCGATGCTCGAACTTGAGATAAAAGGCCATGTGGTTGATGCCGGCCGAACGGTAGCGGATCTCTTCGTAGGGCAGGTCGAGATCGTGCGCCAGCTCCATCGCCGTGCCTTGCACCGAGTGGCAGAGCCCGACCTGCTTGATTGTGGGGTATTTCTCCGCGATTGCCCAGGTGTTGATGGCCATCGGGTTGACGTATTGCAGCATGATCGCTTGCGGGCAGACGGCGAGCATATCCTCGCAGATCCTCCACAGATGCGGCACGGTCCTCAAGCCGCGCATGATGCCGCCGACGCCGAGCGTGTCGGCGATCGTCTGGCGCAGGCCGTATTTCTTCGGCACCTCGAAATCGGTGACGGTGCAGGGCTCGTAGCCGCCGATCTGGAAGGCGACGACGACGAAGTCGGCTCCGGCGAGCGCCTTCCGCTGGTCGGAATAGGTCTCGGCCTTGGCCTTCACGCCGAGCGTGGCGACCAGCTTGTTGACCACGACGGCGCTCTCCTCCAGCCGCTGCGGATTGATGTCCATCAGCGCGATCGTGGCGCCGGACAGCGCTGGCCGTTGCAGCACGTCGCCGACGATATTCTTCATGAACACCGTCGAGCCGGCGCCGATGAACGTGATCTTGGGATTTCTAGCCACTGTGAACCTCCGGCATATGGTCACGCCACGTCGAAGGCGGCCCTGACGAGCCGTTCGGTGTAGGCGGTCTTGGGATTGGAAAGCACCTCGTCGACGGGGCCCTGTTCTACGATCTTGCCGTGCTGCATGACGATGACGCGATGACACAGCGCCCGCACCACCTTGAGGTCGTGCGAGATGAACAGGTAGCTCAGGCCCCGCTCGTCCTGCAGCTTGCGCAACAGGTCGATGATCTGCGCCTGCACCGAAAGGTCGAGCGCCGATGTCGGTTCGTCGAGCAGGATGAATTCCGGCTCCAGCGCGATGGCCCGCGCGATCGCGATGCGTTGCCGCTGGCCGCCGGAGAATTCGTGCGGAAACCGCGACAGGATATCGCCCGGCATGCCGGCGCTCACCAGCGCCTCGCGCACCCGCTCGACCCGTTCGCGCCGCGTCGCCCCGATCCTGTTGACGGCCAGTCCTTCCTCGATGATCTGGCCGATCGTCATGCGCGGATTGAGCGAGGAGAAAGGATCCTGGAAGACGATCTGCATGCGCGAGCGCAGCGGCCGCATCCCCGCCCTCGTCAGCCCGTGGATCGGCTGGCCGTCGAAACGGATCTCGCCGCGCCTGGCGTCCAGCAGCCGAAGCAGGGCCTGGCCGAAGGTTGTCTTGCCGGAACCGGATTCGCCGACCAGCCCAAGCGTCTCGTGGCGGCAGAGCTTGAGGTCGAGATCGTCGACCGCGACCAACTCGCGCCAGTCGGGCTTCAGGAAGCTGCCGTGGCGCATCATGAAACAGACGCGCACACCGTTCGCTTCCAGAATGGTGCCGGATTTGTCAGGCAATGGCTTCGGCCCTCCGTGCGGCTCGGAAGCAAGCAGCCGCCGCGTATAGGGATGCTGCGGGTCGGCAAAGAGCCGTTCGGTGACGTTGTGCTCGCGCATCTCGCCATGCTGCATGACATAGACGTAGTCGGAGAACTTGCGCACCACGGTGAGGTCGTGGGTGATGAGGATCACCGCCATCCGCAGCTCTTTCTGCAGATTGCGGATCAGGTTCAGGATCTGCGCCTGCACCGTGACGTCGAGCGCTGTCGTCGGCTCGTCGGCGATCAGCACGTCGGGGTCGTTGGCCAGAGCCATGGCGATCATGACGCGCTGGCGCTGCCCGCCGGAGAGCTGATGCGGATATTGCTTGAGCCGCGCTTCCGGCTCGGGAATCTGCACATGCCGCAAAAGCTCGAGCGCCCGCGCCCAGGCTTGCCTGCGGCTCACCTTGCGATGCACCCTGATCGCTTCGACGATCTGGCTGCCGACCGTGTAGATCGGGTTGAGCGAGCTCATGGGCTCCTGGAAGATCATCGAGATGCGGTTGCCGCGCAGCTTGCGTCGGGCGCGCTCGGAAAATTTCAGGATGTTTTGCCCGAGATATTCGACGCTCGACCTCGGCGATACCGTCGCCCGCCGCGACAGCAGGCCCATGACGGTGCGTGCCGTCACCGACTTGCCGGAGCCGGATTCGCCGACAATCGCGATCGTCTCGCCGCGATAGAGCTGGAACGAGACGTCCTTGACCGCCTCGACGGTGCCGTGCTCGACCTTGAAGGCGACCTCGATGTTGCGGGCGTCGATGACGGGCTGCTCATGGCGACCGTCATGGTCGTGCCGGACGGCGGGTGCGAAGGATTCGGCTAGCGCGATCGTCGTCATCCTCGCCGCCTCAATAGGGATCGACGGCATCGCGCAGGCCGTCGCCCAGCGCGTTGAAGGCAAAGACGGTGATCAGCACGAAGCCGACCGGCGACAGGATCCACGGATAGGTGCCGATGACCGAATAGGTCGCGGTGTCCTGCAGCATCAGCCCCCACGAGATCAGCGGCGGCTTCACCGCGAACCCGAGGAAGCCGAGGAAGGATTCGAGCAGCACCACCGTCGGGATCGCCAGCGTCACGGCGACGATCACATGGCTCATCACATTGGGGAAGATGTGCTGCATGATGATGCGCCGGTCGGTGGCGCCCACCGCCATGGCGGCGCGCACATAGTCGATGCGCGCCAGCGCCAGAGTCTTGCCGCGCACCTCGCGCGACATCTGCGCCCAGCCCAGCGCCGACATGACGATGATGACGAAGGCGAGGAAGACATTGGTCGGCGCGGTGACCGGGATCAGCGTCGTCAGCGCGAGATAGAGCGGCAGTTGCGGGAAGGCGAGCACAAGCTCGACGAAGCGCTGCATCCAGACATCGAACTTGCCGCCGAAATAGCCCGATGCCATGCCCACGGTGGTGCCGATGACGGTGACGATGAAGACGACCGTCAGCGCGATCATCAGCGAGACGCGCGAACCATGGATGGCGCGCGACAGCACGTCGCGGCCGAACTTGTCGGTGCCGAGGAAATGCACCGGCTGGCCGTCCATCGAACCGAAGAGGTGCCGGCCCGCCGGGATGAGACCGAGCAGCTTGTAGGGCGCGCCCTCGACGAAGAAGCCGAGCAGTCGCGGATGGTCGTAGTCGGGCCCGACGATCGGCTGGAATGTGACCGGGTCGAGATCGGTCGACTCGGCCAGCACGTAGATTCTCGGCCGCGCGGTGAAATTGCCGTCCTTGTCGCGGAAAGCGGGCACCTCCGGCGGAGCGAAGGCGATATCGGTCGCCTTCGGGTCCAAAGGCGCCAGGAATTCCGCGAACACGGCCATCGCGAGCAGCAGCACGACCAGGCAAAGTCCGGCCATGCCGGTCCAGGAGCGCCTCAGCCTGCGCCAGACGAGCGCCACGTAGCTCTCGTTGCCGTGGGCGGGCTGGTGCACTGCGCCTTCGGCCGGCGGCGGTGGAGGTGATGGATCGCGCGCCAGCATCTAATGCTCCCCGAACTGGCGCACGCGCGGGTCGAGAAGCGCGAGCAACATGTCGGCAATGATGTTGCCGACGATCAGCGTCGCCGACAGCACCATCATGAAGGTTGCGGTCACATAGACATCGCCGACCGCCATCGAGCCGACGATCGCCGGTCCGACTGTGGGCAGCGCGAAGATGATCGCCGTCTCGATCTCGCCGGTCAGCATGTAGGGCAGGACCACGCCCTGATACATGACCAAAGGATGCAGCGCGTTGGGCACGGCATGGCGCATCACCACCGCGCCGCCGGTCAGTCCCTTGGCCTTCGCCGTCTCGACATATTGCGCGTTGAGCGTGTCGAGCAGGTTGCCGCGCATGACGCGCATGTTGTAGGCGAGCCCGCCGAAGGTCGCGATCGCCACCACCGGCCAGACATGCTTGACGAGGTCGACGAACTTCGCCCACGACCATGGCGCGCCGCCATATTGCGGCGAGAAGAACGAGCCGATCTCCGACACGTTGAACTGGAAGACCAGCAGATACACGATGATCAGCGCCATCAGGAAGCGCGGCACCGTCATGCCGAGGAATGAGATGGCCGAAAGCGTGGAGTCGATCCAGGAATACTGCCGGGTCGCCGCCCATATGCCGAAGCTGATGCCGAGCACCGAGGCGAGCAGGTGGCAGACCAGCGCCAGGAGCAGCGTGCGCGGCAGCCGCTCGCCGACCACATCGGCGACCGGCTTGTTGTAATAGAGGCTGTAGCCGAAATCGCCGCGAGTGACGATGCCGCCGATCCAGTTGAGATACTGGACGGGCAGCGGCTTATCGAGGCCATGTTCTTTCCGGTAGGCCTGCGCCTGCGCATCCGCCTCGGCGTAGGAGGCTCCGCCCTGGTTGATCAGCTGCGAGCGGATATAGTCGGCGTAGTCGCCGGGAGGCGCCTGGATGATGGCGAAGGTGACGAGGCTCAAAATGGCGAGGACGGGAAGCGCCGACGCTATGCGCATGAGCAGGAATCGCAACATGGACGGTCCGCTTCCTTTGTCTGGCCGGTCGCTCCCTCGGGTGCGTTCGGAAGTTTCGTTGGTCCGGCCGCGCCGCGGCGCGGCCGGACTTTCTTCGTCAGGGGAGGTAAACCTTACATCGGGCCTTTGTCTCCCGGTTTGCCGGGGAGTTCCTCAGGGAAGAGTTCATACTTGGCCTGCTTGTCGGCCGCGACGAAGACGCGTTCGCGGATGATCGAATCCTCGGCCCAGTTGAACATGAAGATCGGTGTTCCCTGCGGGATGTTCGAGAAGCGCTTGTTGACGATCAGCGCGCCCGGATATTCCGTCAGGCCGACATTGTAGACGTTTTCCGTCGAGATCTTCTGGAACTTCTTCATCAGCTCCGCGCGCTGGTCGTTGTCCTGCGTCGAGACGAACTTATTGACGATGTCGACCAAGTTCTTCTCGAACGGCATCAGATCGACCTCGCCGCTTTCCGGCGCGCGATGGTCCCAACTGGTCTTCGGACCGACCGGAGCGAGTTGCACCGTGTTCTGCACGACGGAGGTGAGCTCCTGCTCGTTGCGCCGGATCAGCCAGTCGAAGCGGCCCGAATATTGGGTCGCGTCGCGCTGCGTGCCGTTTACGCCATTGAGCACGACCCTCAAGCCCAGCTTTTCCATCTGCGCCACGACGCCTTCGGCGAGGCTCTTGTCGGTGATGTAGTCGTTGTTGACCAGCATCACGATCTCGACATCCTTGCCGCCGGCGGTGCCGGCCGGGAAGTTGACGAAGCCGTCGCCGTCGGTATCCTTGAGGCCGGCCTTGGCAAGCTCGGCCTTGGCGCCTTCGAGGTCGAAGGGATAGTAGACGGTCGACTTGCGGTCGTAGAAGCTGGTGCCGGACGAGAAGCCACCGGGATAGATGGCGGTGAACGGCCCCTTGACCAGCGAATCGCCGAGCGCCTTGCGGTCGAGCGCCATGGTGACGGCCTTGCGGAAGTCCTCATTGCGGTTCAGCTCGCGCAGCGCCTGGCCGCGCTCGTCCGGGTTGCCCCAGCCATTGGCGGAGAAGTTGAAGCGCAGATTGTAGCCGATGAGGCGCGGACCGAAGGCAAGCCGCGCCGGCGCGTTCTTCTCGGCGGCGCGCTTCAGCGAGGCGACGAAGTTTTCCGGCTGCTCGAGGTTGGAGAAGTCGCCCGAGCCCGCCACCGCCTGGACGTCGCGGTCGGCCCATGTCGAGAGCTTGTATTGCAGCTCGTTGAGATAGGGCAGTTGATTGCCCTTCTCGTCGACCTTCCAGTAATAGGGGTTGCGCCGCAGGACGATGATGTCGTCGGGCCGGTATGCGACCGGCACCCAGGCACCCATCACCGGCATGTTCATGAACTCCGGCGGGAAGGCATTCTTGAACTGGTCGTAGGTATTCTTCGAATACTTCGGATGCTGCGGCTTCAATATGTGCGAAGGGCCGGGGCAGAAGGTGCCATAGGCCATCGTGTAGAGATACTGTCTCGGGAACGCGTCCTTGAAGGTCCACTCGACGGTGTAGTCGTCGATCTTCTTCAGCGTCGTGCCGACGCCGAAGGTTTCCGGCGTCGCGCCGTTCAGCGGCGAGACGTTGGGGTCGACGACCTCGTCGTCCCAGTAGAACATGACGTCGTCGGCGTTGAAGGGCACGCCGTCCGACCATTTGGCGCCTTCGATGAGATGCATGGTGAGCTTGTGGCCGTCCTTCGACCATTCCCAGCTCCTGGCGAGGTTCGGCAGCGGTTCGGTGTCCTTGGCCTCGACCTGGAACAGCGGCGCGGTGCGCGTCAGGCATTCCGAAAGGCCGATGTCGATGCCGCCCCAGCCTTGCGTCTGGCCGGCGCCGTAGTTCCAGCCTTCCGGCCTGCCGCCGATGACGTGCCGCATCGTGTCGCCATAGACGCCGACGCCGTCCGGCATGTTGGCGGTCTTGAAGACCAGCGGCTCTTTCGGCAGCCGGTCCTTCACCGGCGGCAGCTTGCCGGTCTTGACGTATTTCTCCGTCACCCAGTCGGGCTCGTGATATTCGGGCAGCGCCTTGAACTCCAGGATGGAGTCGCGCGCCACAAAATGGATCTTGCCTTCGGCCGGAAACGTCGCCGGTTCCGGCGGCGCCGTCGGCTCGGATGCGAAAGCGTTGAGAGCCGGAACTGAAACGCCGAGCGTCAGTCCGGCGGCAATGCCAATTCTGCGTAAGGTCCTCATTGTCTCCTCCCACGTGATCAGGACGTTTTCTGCTTTCCGCCCGCTATTTCCAGGCGGCTGAACCGGCCGACCCGCCTCCCTGGGGCCAGCACAATGGCCGAGGCTCAGCCGGCCTGTTTCAATGCCGCCTTTTCGGCGCGCAATTCCTCGATCGAGCGCACGCTTCGCCGCGCCGCGCCCGCCCATTCGCGGGTCTTGACCCTGGATTTCGAAAGCCGCTCTTTTGCCGCCGGCACGGCATCGGCGTATTGCGGCAGCCAGGCGGCCTGGGCGACGACCATCTCGTCCACCATCTGCCAGACCTCTTCCGGCGTCGACACGGCGCCGACCAGCGGATCGTGAAGCACGGCGAGCTTCAACAGATCGATGTCGCCGGCAATCGCGGCATGCACCGACATGCGCTGGACGTTGATCGAGGACATGCAGGTGGCGGCACAGGCCTCGGGCAGCGTGATGCCGGCCGCCATGTTGATGCCGAAGCGGTCGACGAAGCCGGGCGACTCGATGATGGCGTCCTGCGGCAGGTTGGCGATCACGCCGTTGTTCCGGACGTTGAAGTGCCCGCGATAGACGCGGTTGGTCTCCAGCGCCTCGAGAATGTGGCTGGCATGCTCGTTGGAGCGTTTTGCCGGATCGATCGGCTTCGACGCGGCTTCGAGGAATTGCGGATATTCCGTCTCGAACCAGTTGCGCGTCTCGGTCGAGTAGCGCAGATAGCCGCCGGTCTCGCCATGGATCCAGTCCGACATGTCGATCCAGCGCGTGATCTCGTCGGGGCGCTTGCGGTACCAGGGCAGATATTCGGACAGATGCCCGTTGCTCTCGGTCGAATAGACCCCAAAACGCTTCAGCACGTCGATGCGCAGCTTTTCCTGCTTCGAATAGACCGGGTGCGCTTCGAAGGCGGCGACCAGCTCGTCCTTGCCGATCGGCCGGCCGTTCAGCCTGAGCTCGATGAACCAGGTCTGGTGGTTGATGCCGGAACAGACATAGTCGAGTTCCTTCGACGATTTCGCACCGAGCACTTCGGCGATCTGCGCGGCACCGTGCTGGACGCCGTGGCAGAGCCCGACCGTGTCGACCTTGCCGTATTCGATCGCGGCCCAGGTGTTCATCGCCATCGGGTTGGCATAGTTCAGGAATTTCGCGCCGCTCTCGGCGACCGCGCGGATGTCCTTGCAGAAATCGAGGATCACCGGAATGTTGCGCTGGCCATAGAGAATGCCGCCGGCGCAGATCGTATCGCCGACGCACTGGTCGATGCCATATTTGAGCGGAATGCGGATGTCGTCGGCATAGGCTTCGAGGCCGCCGACGCGCACGCAGCTGATGACGTAGCGCGCGCCCTCCAGCGCCTTGCGGCGGTCGGTCGTCGCCGTCACCCTGGTCGGCAGATTGTTGGCTTCCACGATCCGGTCGAGGATCGCCCTGATCATGCCGAGATTGTGCTCGCTGATGTCGGTCAGCGCGAATTCGATGTCCCGGAATTCGGGGACGCAGAGAATATCGGTGAACAGCTTCTTGGTGAAACCGACGCTCCCGGCGCCAATGATAGCGATTTTGAAACTCATCACCTTCACCTCGATCCATTCGAATGCTAGGCAAGGAGCAGCAGGGGAGGATATGGCCGCACGCCAGCACGCGTGCTCGCCATTCGAGCCGGAAATCCGGCTCTTTCTCCTCCCGCCCGCTCCTCGACCGCGGGTCTTTCCCGTTCTTGATGAGCCGGATTATGCGCTTATTCGCGGGCGCGGCCAGAGAAGGATTATGCTTTCGAGGGTAATTTTGTGCTGCAGGACCTGATCGCCAACGGGCAGTCGATGCGGACGATCTCGCTGCCGCGCGGCCGCCAGCGCCTGCACGCCATGCCGACCAGCTCAGGCTATGAGGTGCGCGAGGACGAGACCTATGACTGGGACGGGCGAAAGCGCGGCCAGACCCCGTTCACCGTGCTCCAGCATACGATCAGCGGCACCGGGCAGTTGCGCTACGAGAGCCGCAACTATCGCCTGCAGGCGAACGACACGTTGCTGGTTCTGGTGCCGCACAACCATCGCTACTGGCTGGCCAAGGGCGACCGCTGGGAATATTTCTGGATCTCGATGAACGGCGAGGAAGCGCTGCGCGTCCACAAGTCCATCCTCGGCGTGTCAGGCCCCGTGTTTCGGCTGCAGCCCACGACCATCGATCACCTTGCCGATTGCAGCCTGCGCCTCATCAAGGGGGCGGGCTCGCCGGGCGCCGCGTCGGCGATCGCCTACGAGGCGGCGATGGCGCTCTATGACGATGTCTTCGGCTCGCACGCCTTCGCCGAGAAGCAGAGCGCCATGCAGCCGGTCATCGATCACATCAACGCCAATCTCGACAAGCCGCTGCCGGTGGCGGAGCTTGTCGGGATCAGCGGTCTCAGCCGCGCGCATTTCTCACGCTGCTTTGCCGAGAGCGAAGGCTTGCCGCCGGCCGAATTCGTGCTGCAGCAACGGCTGCAGCGCGCGGCGAAACTGCTGACCAGGGCGGATTTCCTGCCGGTGAAGGAAGTCGCGGTGCTGTGCGGTTTCGAGGACGCGAACTACTTCTCCAAGGTTTTCCGCCGCTGCTACGGCATCAACCCGACGCAGTTTCGCACCACCGGCATGTATGCCAGCCTGAGCAATCATCGCTGACGGTGCCGTTGACTACTGCCTGCGGTGGTCGAGCGTCGTCGAAGCGGTGCTGACCGGATCGGCGGCCGCGAAGGCGGCGTCGAGCTGTTCGGGCGTGCGCTGCCCGGCCCGCTTCCAGGCGACATATTGAACGATGCCGAAACCCGGGCGCTGCGGTACGGTCTTCACCACCGGCATGCGGAATCCGTCGCGGAATTTCTCCCAGCGCGCGCCGAGTACCGCGACCAGCTCCTCGAAAGTCGGCGGCGCCGCCACATCGGCATAGGTGATGGTGACCTTGCCGGCGAGGCCGGCTTCGCGCGGGATCGGCACCGGGATCGAGGCCAGATAGTCGGGCGGCACGTCGATCAGCCCGCCGAAGGCCCATTGCTGGCGCAACTCATCGGCTTTCATCGGCGCGACGCTGACGTCGATGTCGTTCGGCGTGCCCGGCACGCGATAGGGGCAGCTGAAGCGGCCGCAATTCGCCTTGGCGGAAAACTGCCAGAGCGCGTAGCCCTGCCAGTTGCCCATCGGGAAATGCACGTCGATGTCCGGCTTGTAGCGCGCATACCAGAGCGGCAGCCTGGACAGCAGCCGGTAAGTGTAGCGGTTGTCGGCGATGTACTGGGCGGTCTTGCCGTTCGAGTAGAGCACCGGGAAGCGCCCGAGGCGGCGGTGCACCTGGCGCACGAATTCTTCCGCGTCCTCGAGCGACATCCAGTGCGCCGGATCGATGCCCTCGATGTCGAGGGCAATGAGATCGTCCGGCGCGGGCTCGGCGAAATCGACGAAATTATTGGCCTGCTCGACCGGATTGCCGGGGCGGGCAAGGTGGTAGGCGCCCCATTTCAGGCCGAGCGCCCTGGCCACCACCTTGCGCGTCTGGAAGAGCTCGCGCGTCACCGCGAAGCGCTTCCACAGCGCCTTGCAGAGCTTCACGTCGGTCTCTTCGCCGAAGCAGAAATAGGGCGGCGGCAGCCCGTCGGAAGCCTTGTTGATGAAGCCGACGATGCGCTTGTCGGTGGCAAGCTCAGCCCAGTCGATGGAATTGTATTCGTAGGCGTCGATCACCAGCGCGCGGTCGGGATTCTTCCAGGGCTCGGAGAAATCCGAGGCCTTTGCCGCCGTGCCCAGCGCAACCGCTGCCGCGAGAAGCGCCAGGCGGCGAAGAGGGCGCGCCGGCTTTTTCAATCAGGGTGTCCCCACTGACCAGAGGACGATCCTGAACCGCTATGGTTAAGGAAGTGCTTTCAAAGCCGATTGGGCGCTCAGCGCCGAAACAGCGACTGCAACTCGAAAGGATCGGGCGCCGGATCTTGCGGCAGCGTGCCCTCGGCGGCGCGTTTCTTGTGATGCGCCAGCGAGCATTGCGGGGAGCACAATATGCCGCGGTCCGTCCAGTAGGCCGGTCCATGCTCCATCTTGCCCTCATGGTACCAGAAGCCGGCAGCCCGATAGGGGAGACCGCATTCGATGCAACGATAGGCGTCAGGTCTGGCAAGCATGGGTCTCGGCCTGGTCTCGAGCCGGACCTCGACGGTCGGCTGCTTCGTATCTAGTACGCCTGGAAAGGAATGCAAAATCCGCGTGACAAAGTTTGACGTTTACGTAAAAAGAAGGCGCGGGACCGGCCCAAAGGCGGATGGTCTCGGTTCGGCCGCGCGACTACGGTTGGCCGGAACGGAGGAGGAGCAGACATGTATCGCGCACCGGTCGAGGATATCGCCTTCACGCTGAAGCACGTTGCCGGCCTGAAGCCGGCGCTGGAGTCCGGCACCTTCGGCGATCTCGGCGAAGACCTCGTCGACGCGATCCTGGCCGAGGCGGGCCGTTTCGCCAGCGAAGAGGTGGCGCCGCTCTACAAGATCGGCGACGAGCATGGCGCGGTGTCGAAGGACGCGGCCGTCACCACGCCGCCCGGCTGGAAGGAGCTCTACCGGCGCTGGATCGACGGCGGCTGGAACGCGCTCTCCGGGCCGGAAGAATTCGGCGGCCAGGGCCTGCCCACCATGCTCGGCGTCGCCGCGCTCGAAATGTGGAACTCCGCCGCCATGGCCTTCGGCATCGGCCCGACGCTGACCATGGGTGCGGTCGAGGCGCTCGACAAGCACGCTTCCAAGGCGCTGAAGGAAAAATATCTGGGCAAGCTCGTCTCCGGCGAGTGGATGGGCACGATGAACCTCACCGAGCCGCAGGCGGGCTCCGACCTCGCGGCCCTGCGCACCCGCGCCGAGCCCGCCGGCGACGGCACCTACCGCATCTTCGGCCAGAAGATCTTCATCACCTATGGCGAGCACGATTTCACCGACAACATCGTCCACCTGGTGCTGGCGAGGCTTCCCGACGCGCCGGCCGGCACGCGCGGCATCTCGCTGTTCCTGGTGCCGAAATTCCTGGTCAATGACGACGGCTCGCTCGGCGCCCGCAACGACGTCTTCTGTTCCGGCCTCGAGCACAAGCTCGGCATCCATGCTTCGCCGACCTGCACCATGATCTACGGCGATGGTTTCCAGGGCGCGACGCGGGGAGCCATCGGCTGGCTGATCGGCGAGGAGAACAAGGGTCTCGCCTGCATGTTCACCATGATGAACAACGCCCGCCTTGCCGTCGGCATGCAGGGCGTGGCGGTGGCCGAGGCCGCGACGCAGAAGGCGATCGCCTATGCCAATGAGCGCCGCCAGGGCAAGGCGTCGGACTATGCCGGGTCCGGCATGGCGCCGATCGTCCATCACCCGGATGTGCAGCGCAATCTGTTGACCATGCGGGCGCTGACCCAGATCGCGCGCGCCATCAGCTATTCCTGCGCGCATGCCATCGACCGCGCGCGCATCGCCGAGGGCGAGGCCGCCGCCACCTGGCGCGACCGTGCCAATCTGTTGACGCCCTTGGCAAAGGCCTTCTCGACCGACGTCGGCGTCGAGGTCGCTTCGCTGGGCGTCCAGGTGCATGGCGGCATGGGCTTCATCGAGGAGACGGGCGCGGCCGCGCTTTATCGCGATGCGCGCATCGCGCCGATCTATGAAGGCACCAACGGCATCCAGGCGATCGACCTCGTCTCGCGCAAGCTGCCGCTCGGCGGCGGCGAGCATGTGCACCGCTATATCGGCGAGCTCAAAGCGATGGCCGACGGCGTGCGCACCTCCAACATCGAGGGCTTCGGCCGCACCGCCGACAATCTCGATCGCGCCCTTGCCGATCTCGATGAGGCGACGCGCTTCCTGCAGAAGCTGCTGGCCGGCGGCAAGGCCGACGCCGCCATGGCCGGCGCCACGCCCTATCTGCGCCTGATCTCGCTCGCCGCCGGCGGCGCCTATCTGGCGCAAGGCGGGCTGGCCGACCGCGGCCGCATCGCGCTTTGCCGCTTCTTTGCCGAAAACCTGCTCGGCGAGACACGCGCCCTGAAGGAGCGCGTCATCGACGGCGCGGAGAGCCTCGCCGTCGCCGGCAGGGCATTGATATCCGTCTGACCCCTGACATTCGAAGGAACCGACCGTGACCGACCATATCCTCATCGAGCGCCGGGGCGCCGTGCAGATCATCCGCATGAACCGGCCCGACAAGAAGAATGCGCTGACGCGCGCCATGTACGCCAAAATGTCGGCCGCTCTTGTCGAGGGCGATGCCGATCCGGCTATCCGCGTCCACGTCTTCCTCGGTGTGCCCGGCGCCTTTTCTTCCGGCAACGACCTTGCCGACTTCCTGGTCATCGCCACCGGCGGCGAGGGCGGCAACGAGGTCTGGGATTTCCTGATGGCGCTGGCCAAGACTGAAAAGCCGATGGTTTCGGGCGTCGATGGCATCGCCGTCGGCATCGGCACGACGCTCAACCTGCATTGCGACCTGACCTTCGCCACCCCGCGCACGCTCTTCCGCACGCCCTTCGTCGACCTCGGCCTGGTGCCGGAGGCCGGCTCCAGCCTGCTGGCGCCGCGGGTCCTCGGCCGGCAGGGCGCCTTCGCGCTGCTCGGTCTCGGCGAAGGTTTTTCGGCCGAGCGCGCCAAGGCCGCCGGCCTGATCTACGACGTGGTCGCGGAAGACGCGCTTGAAAGCGCGGTGCTGGCGGCCGCCGACGAGATCGCCGCCAAGCCGCCGCAAGCGCTGAAGATCGCGCGCGACCTGATGCGCGAGCCGCGCGACGAATTGATCGCCCGCATCGAGGTCGAAAGCGCGCACTTCCGCGAGCGACTGACCTCCGACGAGGCGCGCGCCGCGCTGACGGCCTTCATGACGCGCAAGAAGGCGGGCTGATTTAACGTTATCGCTGCTCGGCCGCGATGCGGATGCCGAGCCCGATCAGCAGCGTGCCGCTGACCGCTTCGACGACGCGGCGCACAGTCGGCCGTCGCAGCCAGTCGCCGGCCTTGGCCACGACAGTTGCGTAGATGGTCAGCCAGATGAAGGTGATCAGCGCGAAGACGACGCCGAGCAGGAGCAGCGACAGAAAAGACGCTTGTCCGGCCGGCACGAATTGCGGCAGCAGGCTGGGGAAAAACACGGCTATTTTCGGATTGCCGAGATCGCTGATGAGGCCTTGCCGGAATGCGGCGATCGGCGCCAATCGTCTATGATGCAGGGCCGGCGCCTGCGCATGGTCGAAATGCGCCGGCCGGATCGCCTCGCGCAGCGCCTGCATGCCGAGATAGACGAGATAGGCGGCGCCGGCATATTTGACGGCGAGGAAGAGCGGTTCGGACGCCGTCAGCAGCGCGACGAGGCCGACGCTGGTCGCGAGCGCCCAGATCGTCAAGCCGCAACCGACGCCGAGCGCGGTCAGGATTCCCGCCGGGCGGCCGCCGAGCAAGGTGTTGCGGATGGTGATCGCGGTATCGGGTCCGGGCGTGACGATCACCACGAGCGCGACGCCGAGGAATGCCAGGAAGATTGCCATGCCGACCCTCGCCAGGCTTGAGGTCCTGGCATCAATATGACCGGAAATGGCTCCTGGCGTAAGGCGAGTTGACCGTCCAATTTCGCCTAAAGGTTGGTGCAGGGGTGTCAAAGCGCTCGGGTCTGTACTATCTCTCGTCGACGCGTGCGGGGGCTCGTGAAAATGGAGAGGACATGAGCCGAGACGCCGCCTTCGATACCCGACCCGCCGACATGACTGGGGGGCGTTCGCAGACCAACTGAACGCCTCGACATGCTTGCCGATGCCGCAAAGCCGCTGGCGCTGACCTTCAAGCTCTGGTGGCGCTTCTGGCCGCAACTGGTTTCCATGGTGCTCCTCGGCATCGTGTTCGGCGACCTGTTCATGCAGCTCGCCGCGCGCACCGCCCTTGTCAACCACATGGCGGGGCTTGCCTTGCTGACGCTGGTCGCGCTGACGCAGCTCATCGTCACCGTCGCCATGTTCCAGATGCTGCTGCCGGCTTTGCCGGCAACACGCGCGGCACAGCAGGCCGCGCGCGATGAAAGTTTGGGCGAGGCGCGCAGCGGCAGCGCGCGGCTGGCGCGCATGGTCACCGTCGCGCTGCTGCCCTTCTTCGCCTATTACGCCGCTTGGGGCTTTCTCGGCGATACCGTGCGGCAATATTCCCGCGTCACGCTCGACATGGCGCCCTTCGGCGAGGGCGCCGGCAACGTGCTCGACGTCCTGGATTCCCGGTGGCTGGTCCTTTCCGTCGTCATCTCCTGGCTGATCCGGCGCTTCGCCATCACCATGCAGGCGCGCGGCGGCTCGCGCTCCTTCTGGCAGATCGTCGTGGTCATCTGCGAGACCAACTGGATCTTCATCGGTCTCTATGTGATCTCGCGCTGGAAGGACGAGGTCGTCGGCTGGATCATGAGCCGCAATTTGTTTTCGACCCTGCAGGCCGCTGCCGACGGCATCGCGAACCCGATCGCAAGCGCCTTTGCCGATCCGATGGTTCCCGTCGAGGTCACGTCGATCGACACGACCGCCAAGCTGGTCAACCTGTTCTTCTACATGCTCCTGCCTGTGATCTGGCTGGTGCTTGCCGCGCTGATCTACGGCTACGACGTGCGCGACGACAAGGAGCTGAGGCGCATGCACCGGCGCGTCGAACGTGCCGGCGAGCGCTACCGCGCCATTCCGAAATTCCTGCGCGACTTCGTCGAGCACTTCGTCTCCGGCTACCGCTCGCGCTATTTGCCGATCGCCAATGGCGTGCGCATCACGCTGAGCTCGGGCCTGGTGCTGATCGTCACGCTGATCGTCGGCTACCGCCTGATCGACTGGCTGGCTGCCTGGGCGTGGCTCGGCATGACGCGCCTCATCGGCCCGCATGGGCTCGATACCTGGCAGGTGCTTTCCGAGGGCGTATCGCTGCTGTTCGGCAGCCCGTTCCAGGACTCCTCGACTGGCATCCTGGTCGAGCCTGTCCGGATCTGCTTCCTCGCCGCCGTCCTCGAAGCGGCCTTCGCGCTGCCGAAGCGCCAGGCCAGCGAAGATGCGCGGCCGGCCGGCTCGCCGGGCGCCGCGGAAGTCGAGGCCCAGAATGCTTGAGCATGCCGGTTCCCGTCTGAAAGCCTGGCTGGTGGCCGGCTTCGGCACCGCAACGGCGATTGCCGTCGCCGGCGTCATGGGCGCCTTCGGCGCAAGGCACGAGCCTCTTACCGTTCTGGCGCCTGGCGGCCGGATCGAAACGGGCGAATGGCTGCTGAGGCCGCTCAAGGCCTACTCCGCCGAAGGCGAGAACCTCTACGGCGTGCCGCTCAAGCCCGGCGCGAAGGCACTCGTCCTCGAGCTCGAGATGACCAACCGGACGGCAAAATCGACAAAGGACTATTTCGATGTCCTGCAGGCGAGCCGGGCAACGGTCGATCCGGCGACGAAACCTTTCATCGTGCTGGCACGCGATTCCACGTTGTCGCCGGAACTGCACCCCGGCATGCCGGAGCGCATGGTCTTTGTCTGGCAATTGCCGGACGGAGCGGCTCCGCCGGCAAGCCTCGAGCTGACGGTCATCCGCAAGACCTACAAGAAGCGCGACAATCTCTACGGTCTGTCGGGCTGGTTCAATCCGGCGCCGATCGGCACGCTGACGCTGCCCGTCGGCAGCGGGCCCGGCAGCGTGGAAATCCAGCCATGATGCGCAAGCTCGCCAACGTCGTCCTGCTGCTCGCCGCGGTGTCGCTTTGCTACGGCCTGCAGTTGTCGAAGCCGCATTACGGCGACCTGATCGGGCCGATCCCCGCGCGCGGCAAGCTCGGCGACACGGTCGTCGGGCGAGGCTTCGAAATCCGTGCCGAGAAGGTGGAATTCGCCGGCAACCTGAAAGTCGACAGGTTCGGCGACAGCAAGGTCCTGACCACCGGCGGTATCTGGGCCGTCGTCACGGTGGAGCTTGCGGCACGGGCGCAATCGACGACGGTGGCGGTCGCGTCCTGGCGCGGAACGACGGGCCTGACCTATGACCAGACGGAGCGGCTGTCCTTCGCCAATGGCCTGCTTCCCGTGGCCATCGACCCCGGCCTGCCGAAGAATGCGAGGCTGATCTTCGAGCTGCGGCCGGATGAAGCGAGCGACGCGGTGGTGCTGGTTTCGGAAAAGCTGATGTCGGCGCTCGATTCGCAAGCCGAAATATCGCTCGGGCCGGTCGCCATCGGACCCGACGGCCTGCCACCCGGAACGCTCGGCACGCTCGATATGACGCAGCCGATCTGAGGGGTATCGAATGACGGCGGAGCTTCGGGATCGCGAGAGCGGGACGAGCGAGCGGAAGTGGCGCCGCCGCAGCCTTTGGTCGCTTGTTCTGCTCATCCCGCTGAGCCTGGCCATTGAGTCCTACGACAGCGTCAAGGCGCTGCTTGGCGACAGCGACCTGTTTCCGCGCCGTGTCGCCTGGGGCGAAAGCGCCCGTTTCGGCGGCAGCGACTGGAAGCTGACGGACCTGCGGGGCGCCTTCGGCATGTCGAACCTGCCGCCGGATTCGGTGCCGGTGCTGGCCGACTTCCAGGTCAAGATCGGCGATCCCGACCTGCAGAACCGATGGCTCGGCTGCAAGGTGATGCTGATCGACAAGGACGGACGGCGCTGGTCGCCGACTTCCGTTGTTGTGTCGCTGAAAACCACGGACAACGTGCAGACCTGCACGTCGGCGATCTTCTCCGGCGCCAAGGGCGGCGATACGCTCAACCTGCGCGAGACGTTCCTAGTGCCGAAGGAGGCGACCAAGTCGGTGCGCCCGGCTGTCGGCGTCGCCAGCGAGCGGCCGCATTTCCTGCTGTTCCAGCTGGAAAAGGATTAGAGCAATTCCAGGAAAAGTGTCTAACGGTTTTCCGTCCGGAATTGTGCAAAAACAAATACTTAGAGCGGTTCGGCGATTCCATGAATCGCTGAAACGCTCTAGGGATACAGCCGCGTCTTGTCCCAGCCGCCTTTGGCATTGCGCGAGAAGGCGATGCGGTCGTGCAGCCGGAACGGACGGTCGTGCCAGAACTCGATCGTCTGCGGCAGGATGCGGAAGCCCGACCAGTGCTTCGGCCGCGGGATCTCGCCGATCGCGTAGCGCGCCGTGTATTCGGCCACCGCCTTCTCCAGCGCGAATCGGCTTTCCAGCGGCCGCGACTGTTTCGAGGCCCAGGCGCCGATGCGGCTGCCGCGCGGCCGCGTCGCGTAATAGGCGTCGGCCTCGGCGTCGCTGACGATCTCGACCGGCCCGCGCACCCGCACCTGGCGGCGCAGCGATTTCCAGTGGAAGCACATCGCCGCCTTCATGCTGCCAAGAATCTCGCGGCCCTTGACGCTCTCGAAATTCGTGTAGAAGACAAATCCCTTTTCGTCGAACCCCTTGAGCAGCACCATCCGCACGTCCGGCATGCCGTCGGCATCGACGGTTGCCAGCGCCACGCCGTTGGGGTCGTTGGGCTCGCTCTTGGTGGCGTCCTCCAGCCATGCGGCAAAGAGCCGGAACGGCTCCGCCGCCTCTGTAAAGTCACTGCTTGTTAACTCGGTTTCGTTCATAGTTTTCCAAATTTTTAACATTGCGGGAGGAGTTCGCCGATTGTCGCGTATCGCGCAAGCTTTTGACAGCGGGCAATGGAGCGTTATCGCTTCGGCCAGCGCCAAGGCTGCGCTGCTGACATTGGCGCTCCCCCTTGCTGCCTGCGGCGCCGGCGGCTTCAGTCTCGAGAAGGCGGAGGTCGACCGCTCGATCGTCACCTCCAGCGCGCCGTCCTCTCCCGCCCAGCCGGCAGGCAGCGACACCGATTCGGATCAGACCACCATCGGCAACGCGGTCTCGTCCGCCGACGTCCGGGAGCTCGGCGGCCAGCCCGTGCCGTGGGCCAATGCCGGCACCGGCTCGCGCGGCGCGATCACCGAACTGGTGGAGCTCAAGGATGGCGGCCTCACCTGCCGCCGCTTCAACGCCACGCGCGAGAGCTTCGACGGCGTCGCCCTGTACAAGGGCGAGCTTTGCATGGCTGGCGCCGGTGGCTGGCATATGCAACAGTTCAAAGCGCTCTGAATAATTCGGGGTGTTCCGATTTTCGCTCGCCGATCCCTCTTGCGCCACTGGAATTTCTTCCTATCCAAGCGCATATAGGGGGCAACCGTGGACTCATCCTCTCTGTCAGGCAGGAAGCATGCGCGACCCCTATGAGGTGCTGGGCGTTGCCAGGAACGCATCGGCCAAGGACATAAAATCGGCGTACCGCAAGCTCGCCAAGCAGCATCATCCGGACCAGAATCCGAATGATCCGAAGGCGAAGGAGCGTTTTGCCGCCGCCAACCAGGCCTACGAGATCGTCGGCGACGAGAAGACGCGCGCCGCTTACGATCGCGGCGAGATCGACGCCGACGGCAAGCCGAGATTCCAGGGCTTCGAAGGTGCGGCCGGAGGAGGCGACCCGTTCGCCGGGTTCCGGCGTCAGCAGGGCCCCGGCGGGGCGCATTTCGAGTTCCGCACCGGACGCCCGGGCGGCGATCCGTTCGACGGCAACAGCGACATCTTCAGCCAGATCTTCGGCGATGCCTTTTCGGGCGCGCGCGGCGCTGGCCGCGGCGATCGTCGCCAGCCGGCCCAGGCGGCTGACCTCAACGTCACGCTGGACATCACCGTCGAAGAGGCCGCCACGGCCGAGAAGGTGACGGCGATGTTCCCCGATGGCCGCAAGATGGCGGTCAAGCTGCCGGCCTATGTCGAGGATGGCCAGACCATCCGCCTCAAGGGCCAGGGCGAGCAGGGACCAGGCCAGCCGGGCGACGCGCTGGTCAAGATCCACATCCGCCGCCATGCGCGCTACCGCATCGAGGGCCGCGACCTGCATGTCGACCTTCCCGTCGACCTCGCCGATGCGGTGCTTGGCGCCAAGGTGGCCGTCGAGACGCCGACCGGCAAGCTGGCGGTCAACGTTCCGGCATGGTCGAGCTCGGACAAGGTGCTGCGCCTGAAGGGCAGGGGTTTGCCTGAAAAAGCAGGCGGCCACGGCGACCTTTACGCCCATGTGCGGCTGATGCTGCCGGAGGGCGGAGACGTCGATCTCGAAGCCCTGATGCGCAAGCGAAAAGGCTGACCGAGGCGATTTTCTCCTCAAGCCAGTCTGTTTTCGACGCTTGAAGGGGCTCTGTGCCTGTGCGATAGGGCTCCACAAAGCAGACATTCTTGCGGAGAACGCGCACATGGCGGGTGGACAGGGCCTCATGGCCGGTAAGCGAGGCCTCATCCTCGGCGTCGCGAACAATCGGTCGATCGCTTTCGGCATCGCCAAGGCTTGCGCCGATCACGGCGCCGAAATCGCGCTGACCTATCAGGGCGAGGCGTTCAAGAAGCGCGTCGAGCCGCTGGCGGCGGAACTCAACGCCCATGTCGCCGGTCATTGCGACGTCACCGACCCGGAAAGCCTCGACGCGGTTTTTGCCGACATCGCCAAGCACTGGGGCAAGCTCGACTTCCTCGTCCATGCCATCGCCTTCTCCGACAAGGACGAGCTCACCGGCCGTTATGTCGAGACGACGCGCGACAATTTCCTGCGCACCATGGACATTTCGGTGTTTTCCTTCACCACCATCGCCAAGCGCGCCGAGCCGCTGATGAGCGAAGGCGGCTCGCTTTTGACGCTGACCTATTACGGCGCCGAGAAGGTGATGCCGCACTACAACGTCATGGGCGTCGCCAAGGCGGCGCTCGAAGCGAGCGTGCGCTATCTGGCCGTCGACCTCGGCGCCAAGAAGATCCGCGTCAACGCGATCTCGGCCGGCCCGATCAAGACGCTTGCCGCCTCCGGCATCGGCGATTTCCGCTACATCCTCAAGTGGAACGAGTACAATGCGCCGCTGAAGCAGACGGTGACGCAGGAGGAGGTCGGCGATTCCGGCGTCTACTTCCTGTCGGATCTGTCGCGCGGCGTGACCGGCGAGGTCCATCACGTCGATTCCGGCTACCATGTCGTCGGCATGAAGGCGGTCGACGCGCCGGACATCTCGACCGTCAAAGACTAACTCTTCTCCGCCTATCCCTCCCGTCCAGGCCCTGGCCCGACCTACGGAAGACCTGATGTATCCGCTCGTCTACATCGTGCGCCACGGCCAGACGCAGTGGAATACCGAGCGTCGGCTGCAGGGCCAGGCTGATACCGACATCAACGCGCTCGGCCGCGAGCAGGCGACCCGTAACGGCCATCGTCTGGCAGCGCTCGTCAGAAATCCCGCGGATTTCGACTTTGTCGCCAGCCCGATGCGGCGCACGCGCGAGACAATGGAGCTGATGCGCGCGGCGATGGGGCTCGACCCCTCCGACTATCGCACCGACCCGCGCCTGGTGGAGCTGAGTTTCGGCGACTGGCAGGGTTTCACCTTCGCCGAGCTCGAGGCCCAGCATCCGGGCTCGACCAAGGGCCGCCGCGCCGCCAAATGGGACTTCCAGCCGCCCGGCGAGGGCGCCGAAAGCTATGAGATGCTTCTCGAGCGGCTAAAGCCATGGTTCGACGCGCTCGACCGGCAGACGGTCTGCGTCACCCATGGCGGCGTCATGCGCTGCTTCTTCCGCGTCGTCGCCGGCCTGTCCAAGCAAGAAGCGGCCGGCCTCGAAATCCCGCAGGATCGCCTGCTCCGGCTGGAGGGCCGGAGCCTGGAGTGGCTGTAGATCTTAGTTGGCGTCGCTGTCCGGCAACTGCATATCGGTAACGACGTTCTCGCCATTGGTCACGTCGAAGGCGATGACGATATCCATGCCGGGCTTCAGCGCGTCGAGATCGGTCTCGGCGTTGAGCTTGTAGGCCTTTCCGTCGTCCAGCGTCAGCGTCAGCGTGTCCTTGTCGACCTTCTTGATCAGGCCTTCGGTCTGGCCGGCGAATGCGGCGGTGGAAATCATGAGCATGGCGCCAACAGCGCCAATCAGGGTACGCATCGTCGTCCTCTTTGGTCATTGCGCCGGCTGGTCAGCGGCGGATCCTCAACGGCGGATGGAAGAGAGCAGAAACCAACCGAATGTGTCAAAACTAAATCGGCCGGATCACAGATTGATGCAGCTGATCACCGTTTGACCGCTGTGGAAAACGCCAATAGAAGGCAGCCTTGAACCGGCGAACCGGCTCCGCCGCCGGGCAGGGCGTTTTTCCATGTCTCACAACACCTTCGGCCATCTCTTCCGCGTCACCACCTGGGGTGAAAGCCATGGCTCCGCGCTCGGCTGCGTTGTCGACGGCTGCCCGCCCGGCATCCGCTTCAAGCGCGAGGACATCCAGGCCGAGCTCGACCGGCGCCGCCCTGGCCAGTCGCGCTTCGTCACCCAGCGCCGGGAGCCTGACGAGGTCAAGATCCTGTCCGGCTTCATCCTCGACGAGGACGGCGAGACGATGATCACCACCGGCACGCCCATCTCGATGCTGATCGAGAACGTCGACCAGCGCTCCAAGGATTATGGCGAGATCGCTCGCCAGTACCGGCCGGGCCATGCCGACTACACCTACGAGGTCAAATACGGGTTGCGCGACCATCGCGGCGGCGGCCGCTCCTCGGCGCGCGAGACGGCGGCGCGGGTGGCTGCCGGCGCGCTGGCCCGCAAGGTGGTGCCGGGCATGGTGGTGCGCGGCGCGCTGGTCTCGATAGGCGAAAAAGCGATCGATCGCGCCAACTGGAACTGGAATTTCGTTGGCGATGCCGAGAACCCGTTCTTCACCCCCGATCCGGCCTCGGTCCCGGTCTTCGCCGCCTATCTCGACGGCATCCGCAAGGCCGGCTCCTCGGTCGGCGCGGTGATCGAGATCGTCGCCGACGGCGTGCCGGCCGGCCTCGGCGCGCCGATCTATGCCAAGCTCGACCAGGACATCGCCTCCGGCCTGATGTCGATCAACGCCGTCAAGGGCGTTGAGATCGGCAACGGCTTCGAGGCGGCGCGCATCACCGGCGAACAGAACGCCGACGAGATGCGCATCGGCAATGACGGCAAGCCGGTGTTTCTGTCCAACAATGCCGGCGGCATCCTGGGCGGCATCTCGACCGGGCAGGCGATCGTCGCCCGCTTCGCCGTCAAGCCGACCTCCTCGATCCTGACGCCGCGCAAATCCATCGACAAGGACGGCAAGGATGTCGAGGTCATGACCAAGGGCCGCCATGATCCGTGCGTCGGCATCCGCGCCGTGCCGATCGGCGAGGCCATGGTTGCCTGCGCGATTGCCGACCACTATCTGCGGCATCGAGGACAGACGGGGAGGGGAGTAGGGGAGTAAGGCAGTAGGGGAGTTTGTTGAGCGGCCCCTCGTGAACGCCAATTTTTTCCTTTCCCCTACTCCTTTACTGCCCTATTCCCCTACTCCCCTAGCGAGCTAGTGAGCGCCCCATGCCATACGACCAGAAGAAGATCGTCGAAGCGATCCGCGCTTTCGAGCGCGGCGAGATCGTCGTCGTCATGGACGATGACGGGCGCGAGAATGAGGGCGACCTGATCGTCGCCGCCGTCCACTGCACGCCGGAAAAGATGGCCTTCATCGTCCGCAACACGTCCGGCATCGTCTGCACGCCGATGCTGCGCGAGGATGCGAGGCGGCTCAACCTTGCGCCGATGGTGGCGGACAATGATTCCGCCCACACCACCGCCTTCACCGTCAGCGTCGACTTCAAGCACGGCACCACGACGGGCATATCGGCAGACGACCGCACGCTCACCGTGCGCAACCTTGCCAACGGCAATGTCGGCGCCTCCGACTTCGTGCGCCCCGGTCACATCTTCCCGCTTATCGCGCGTGAGGGGGGCGTGCTGATGCGCTCGGGCCATACGGAGGCCGCTGTCGACCTCTGCAAGCTCGCCGGACTGCCGCCGGTCGGCGTCATTTCCGAACTTGTCAATGACGACGGCACCGTCAAGCGCGGGCCCGAGGTCCAGGCCTTCGCCGAACAGCATGGCTTGAAGCAGGTTTCGGTCGCCGACCTCATCGCCTACCGCCAGCGCAAGGAAACGCTGGTCGAGCGCGTCGCCTGCTCCGATATTGACACGCCCGGCGGCAAGGCGCAGGTCTTCACCTACACGCTGCCCTGGGATTCCATGCATCACGTCGCGGTCGTCTTCGGCGATATCCGCGATGGCGAGGAGGTGCCGGTGCGCCTGCACTCGGAGGATGTCGTGACCGATGTCTTCGGCACCAGCCACCGGCTGGACCGCATCATGAAGGCAATGGGCGAGCGCAAGCGCGGCGTCATCGTCTATCTGCGCGAGGGCTCGGTCGGCGTCGCCCATCAGGAGCGCAAGCGGCCGCAGAGCGGCGAGCGCGAGGACCACGAGGAGGCGCGCCGGCGCGAGAACGAGTGGCGCGAGATCGGTCTCGGCGCCCAGATCCTGAAGGATCTAGGCATTTCCTCGATCAACCTGATCGCCTCGCGTGAGCGCCACTATGTCGGCCTCGAAGGGTTTGGCATCCATATCGCCAAGACAGAAATTCTCTAGCTGTCGAGGGACGGAAGCTCCTCCAAGCAAATCGCACGCTTACGCGATTGACTGAAGCGTCCGTGACGCAGGCGTCATCTGAAATGGATGGCTGAACGCTTCGTCACTCAACCCGACGCCATCGCTTCGTTTCCGTCCACGTCGCAATCCGGTGTCGCTAGCCGGTACTGACCGGCGAGCACCGTGGCAAATGCAATCGCGCCTGCCGTGACCGACACCCAGAAACCGTTCTGCGGTCCAAAAGCGTCGACCATCCAGCCGGCGGCGAAGGAGCCCAGCGCCATGCCGATACCGATCCCTGTCGTCACCCAGGTCACCCCTTCCGTCAGCATCGCGGCCGGCACGTGACGCTCGATCAGGCCGAAGGCGGTGATGAAGGTCGGCGAGATCGCGACGCCGCTGACGAAGACGACGAGCGCCAGCGTCGGCACCGTGTCGGCAAAGAGCAGCGGCAGCGTGGTGAGCGCAATCACTGCCACCGCTATCGCCAGTTGCCGCTGCAGCGGCGCTCTCAGGCTAAGCGCGCCGACGATGATGCCGAGCACGAAGGAGCCGAGCGCGTAGACGCCGATGACGAGGCTCGCCGCTTCGGGCTGGCCGAGCGCTTTGGTGATCGCCACCGTGGTGACCTCGGTGGTCGCGAAGGTCGCGCCGACGAAGATCAGGGCGAACGTGATGATCTGAACCGGCCGCAACCGGATCGCCGAAGCGGCCGCCCCATGTTCCGCCGGACGCACGGGTGGCTCTGTCGAACGCTGCAGCAGGAACGCCGCCGAGCCGAAGGCAAGCAGCAGCGTGCTCACCACCATGCCGGCCTCGGGGAACAGCGCGGTGCTCAAGCCCACCGACAGCGAGGCGCCGGCGACATAGACCAACTCGTCAGCCGCCGATTCGAAGGCGAAGGCCGTGTTCAACTCGGGGCGATTGCGAAAAATCTCGGTCCAGCGCGCCCTGACCAGCGCCGGAACGCTGGGCATGGCGGCCGCCAGTAGCGCGGACAGGAACAAGGTCCATACCGGCCAGTGCTGGTTGGCCGCCGCGATCAAGGCAGCGAAGGAAAGCACCGAAACGAGTGTCGTCGGCATGGCAATGCGGGTCTGGCCAAGCCGGTCTACCAGCCGCGATACCTGCGGCGACAGGAAGGCGTTGACCAGCGCGTAAGTCGCCGAGACAGCGCCGGCCAGCCAGTATTCGCCATACGTCTGCGACAGCATCGCCACGATGCCGATCGGCGCCATGGCGATCGGCAGCCGGGCGATAAACGCCGCCGCGGCGAAGCCCTTCGTGCCGGGAGCCCGAAAGATTTCCGAATAGGGATTTCGCATGATCGTGCTCCTCGACAAGGAAAGGCGCCGCAACTACATACGCCGCGTATGTATCTCAGATAGTTCATACGTCGCGTATGTCAATTGGCATACGAGACGTATGCGAATAGGGCCAGAGCCATGCACAGACCGCGCAAGGAGATGATCGCCGAGACGCGCGCCAAGCTGATAGCGGCCGCACGCCACGCCTTCGGCACGATCGGCTATGCCGAGGCTTCGATGGATGATTTCACCGCTTCGGCGGGCCTGACGCGCGGCGCAATCTATCATCATTTCGGCGACAAGAAGGGGCTCTTGCAGGCGGTGATCGCCGAGATCGACGGCGAGATGGCCGCCCGGGTGAACGAGGTGGCGTCACGGGCGCCGACCCGCTGGCAGCATTTCGTCGACGAATGCACCACCTATATCGAGATGGCGCTGGAGCCGGAGATCCAGCGCATCATGTTCCGCGACGGCCCGGCGGTGCTTGGCGATCCGGCGCAGTGGCCGAACGCCAATGCCTGCACGGCGTCGATCACCGGGCATCTGACCAGCTTGCAGCGGGACGGTGTCGTCGTTCCCGATCTCGATCCCGAGACCGCCGCGCGGCTGATCAACGGCGCCAGCAGCCAGGCCGCGCAGCGCATCGCCAATTCCGAGGATCCCGAAGCGACCTCGAAGAAGGCGATAGCGGCGTTCAAGCAGCTGCTAGAAGGCTTGCTCAGGAAGCCAGAGCAAACCACCGCGTAACCACGCTGCCGGTTTGTGCACCGTTTTTTGGGCCCGGCACGCCGCCGCCGCGTTGACAATGTCAGGGGCGAGCGCATCCTCTCCGGCCAATTGTCTGGCAGCGCCGCGCGTTCTTCGAACGCGCAAACGACGCTGTAACACTCTTGATTCTGCGCATGATCCTTTCCGAAAAATCGATTCCGATTTTCGGGGTCATGCGCGAGGCGGGGAGTCGGGGCCATGTGGGACTTCAGCATCGGCCGGTCGGTGTCCATCATGATGCGGACATGGCCGTTCATCGTCTTTCGCATGATCGTCTATTTCGGCATCACGCTGGCCTACATCATGGCGACCGGCACCGGCGCCAGTGTCGGCTATGGCGTTGGCCACATCTCCACCGACCCTGACGGACCGATGTCGTTTGCCTTGTGGGGCGGGGTCGTCGGCTTCGGCGTCGTCTCGATCGCCGTCTACTGGATCCGCGAATATATCCTCTATGTGCTCAAGGCCGGCCACATCGCCGTCATGGTGCATCTGATCGACGGCCACGACGTTCCGGATGGCCAGGGCCAGATCGCCTATGCGAAGGAAGTGGTGACCCAGCGCTTCGCCGAGGCCAACATCCTTTTCGTGGTCGACCAACTGGTCAAAGGCGCCATCCGCGCCATCACCGGCCTGATCGGCGGCATTGCCGCGTTCCTGCCCATTCCCGGCTTGAGCGGCCTCGTCAGCTTCATCAACACGGTCATTCGGCTGTCGCTGACCTATGTCGACGAGATCATCCTCGGCTACAACATCCGCATCAATTCGGACTCGCCTTTCGAGACCGCCAGGCAGGGCGTCGTGCTCTACGCGCAGAACGGCAAGCACATGGTCAAGAATGCCGTCTGGCTGGCGGTGATCATGTGGGGCGTGTCCTTCGTCATCTTCCTTTTGATGCTTGCCCCGGCAGCCGCCATCCTCTGGGTGATGCCCGGGCAGCTCGCCGGCTGGGCCTTCGTGCTGGCCATCGTCTTCGCCTGGGCCTTCAAGGCGGCCTTCATCGAGCCTTTCGCCATCGCTTCGCTGATGCAGGTCTATTTCGCCACCATCGAAGGCCAGGTTCCCAATCCCGAATGGGACCGGCGCCTAGCCGAGGCCTCGTCGAAGTTCAGGGAGCTTCGCGACAAGGCGCTGGGCTCCTTCGGCGGCTCGCGCTGGGATTCGCCCCGGCCTGCCTGATCGGCAGCCCCTGACCACGAAGGCAACCCGATCAAGGCTTCGGCAGGTCAGCGCCGCGAAGCTTGGCAATCGCCGATTTGAGCGGCGCCTCGCCGGCGCCGCAAAAGATCTCGCTCATCACCAGGTCGGGCAGCGGCAGGCGCCGGCCCCAGCCATGCGCCTCGAGGTCCGGCCGCGGCGCGAATTCCGAGACGCGGCCGACGCAGAGATAGGCTATCGGCGTGACATGCTCGGGGATCGACAACAGCCGCTTCAGCGCCTCGGTCTCGATGATGCTCACCCAACCGACGCCGACGCCTTCGGCGCGCGCCGCCAGCCAGAAGTTCTGTACCGCGCAGACGGTGCTGTAGAGGTCCATCTCCGGATTGTGCCAGCGCCCGAGCGGCGAATTCTGCGAGCGCTGCCGGTCGCAGGTGATGCAAAGATTGAGCGCGCTTTCGCAGATGCCCTCGAGCTTCAGCGTGCGGTAGAGCGCCTGCCGCTCCGCCTCGATCGCCGGCAGTTCCTGCTCGCGCGCGGCCAGGAACAGGTCGCGCACCTGCCGCCGTCTTGTCGCATCGCGGATGACGATGAAGTTCCACGGCTGCATGTAGCCGACCGACGGCGCATGATGGGCAGCCGTCAACAGTCGCGCCAGCACGCCATCGTCGAGATCGTCGGCAGTGAAATGGCTGCGCACGTCGCGCCGGGTGAACATCGCCCGGTAGACGGCCTCGCGCGCCAATTGGTCAAAGTCGCCGCCGCCGGTGGCGGCCATTCGTGCCTGCATCGCTTGTCCCCTTGCGATAAGCAGCCCTCCGCCTGACCATGCGGACGACCATTTCTGCCGGGCCGGTCTTCTGGCTCGGGATCGACCCGCATCCGGCGCCTTCCCGTCTAGGACAGTGGCTTTTGCCGGCGCGGTCCCCCTCACAGCGTTGGGCACGCCACGGATTTCAACCGTGTTCCCGATTCTCCCGCGTCGCGGGCACCAGGCAGCGGCAGGACTCTATCGCGAAGCGGAAGCCGCGCCAATGCCGCTTGCGACACGATCGGGCGCGATTTTCCCCAATCATTCGGCGCCGAAACATGGCTATCCGGGCGACAGGTGCCTAGATTAGGGGCCATGGCTACCCGTCTCTACACCCATCCGGTATTCCTGGAGCACCTCACGCCGCCCGGTCATCCCGAGCGTCCCGACCGTTTGCGCGCCATCGAGCGCGTGCTGGACGACGAGGCTTTCTCGGCTCTCGACCGCGTCAGGGCGCCGGAAGGCGACGAGGCAACCATCCTTTATGCCCATCCGGAAGATTTCGTCGCCCGCGTCCGCGCGGCCATTCCTGAGACCGGCATCGTCTCGATCGATGCCGACACCAGCGCCAGCCCGAAGAGCTGGCAGGCCGCGGTGACGGCGATCGGCGCCGCCAATGCGGCGATCGACGATGTCTTCGAGGGGCGCGCCGCCAATGTCTTCGTCGCCGCCCGTCCGCCCGGCCATCATGCCGAGAAGACGACGGCGATGGGCTTTTGCCTGTTCAACACCGCGGCGATCGCGGCCCGCTACGCGCAGAAGAAGCACCAGGCCGAGCGCGTCGCCATCGTCGATTGGGACGTGCATCACGGCAACGGCACGCAGGACATCTTCTGGGACGATCCGTCGGTGCTCTATTGCTCGACGCATCAGATGCCGCTTTACCCGGGCACAGGCGCCAAGAGCGAAACCGGCGCCGGCAACATCGTCAACGCGCCGCTCGCGCCGAGCACCGGCAGCGATACGTTCCGCGACGCCTTCCTGTCGCGCGTGCTGCCGTCGATCGACGCATTCAAGCCGGACCTGATCATCATTTCCGCCGGGTTCGATGCGCACCATCGCGATCCGCTGGCCGCGATCAACCTGACCGAAGACGATTTCGACTGGGCGACCGGCCAGCTTATGGAGCGCGCCGGGCGCCACAGCGGCAACCGGCTCGTCAGCCTGCTGGAGGGCGGCTACGATCTGCAGGGACTGGCATTTTCGGTCGCCGCCCATGTCGGGCGGCTGATGAAGGGATGAATTATGGCTGATGAAGCTAACCAAGACGTCAAGACGATGAGCTTCGAGCAGGCGCTCGACGCGCTGGAGAAGATCGTCGATGATCTGGAGCGCGGCGATGTCCCGCTCGATCAGTCGATCAGGATCTACGAGCGCGGCGAGGCGCTGAAAGCCCATTGCGACCGGCTGCTAAAGGCGGCCGAGGACAAGGTCGAGAAGATCAGGCTGTCGCGCGACGGCAAGCCGGTTGGAACGGAGCCGCTCGACGCCGAGTAGTGTGGAAGAGGGGCGGGGGAAGAAAAGCAGGTAAGGAGTTCAAGCATGTGCCGCAACATCAAGACCCTGTTCAATTTCGATCCGCCGGCGACCGATGACGAGGTCCATGATGCGGCGCTGCAGTTCGTGCGCAAGCTGAGCGGCTCGACCAAGCCGTCCAAGCGCAACGAGCATGCGTTTCACCACGCCGTCGAGGCGATCGCGGCAGCCGCGCGCGAGCTGCTCGACAGCCTCGAAACCACGCAGCATCCGCGCAATCGCGAGGAAGAGGCCGCTAAGGCGAAAGCCAGGTCCGCGCTCCGCTTCGCCTGAGGTCATGACATGAGCTTCTTCCCGGGAAACGACCCTGAGGCCGGCGACGCGTTTGCCTGCGACCAGATCGAGTTGATGGTCATCCCCAACGCCAAGGATATTGGCGGCTTCGAGGTTCGCCGCGCCCTGCCGACGGCGAAACGCCGGCTGGTTGGTCCCTTCATCTTCTTCGACCGCATGGGACCGGCGATCCTGCGCGCTGGCCAGGCGATCGACGTGCGCCCGCATCCGCATATCGGGCTTTCCACGGTCACCTATCTGTTCGACGGCAAGATCAGGCATCGCGATTCGCTCGGCACCGAAATGGTGATCTCACCCGGCGACGTGAACCTGATGACCGCCGGCCGCGGCATCGTTCATTCCGAGCGCACGCCCAAGGAGTTGCGTGGCGCGCCGATGTCGGTCTCCGGCCTGCAGACCTGGCTGGCCTTGCCCGACGGCAGGGAAGAGGTCGCCCCGGTGTTCGCGAATACGTCGGTGATCCGCCTGCCCGAGATCGACGCCGACGGCGTCAGCGGCCGAGTCGTCGTCGGTGAATTTTCCGGGCTGCGCTCGCCGGTCGCGACCGCCTCGGAGACGCTCTACGCCGATTTGCGGCTGGCGGCGGGCGCCAGCGTCAAAATCCCCGCCGATGCCGAGGAGCGCGCCATCTATACGCTGGAGGGTGAGGTTTCCATCGCCGGCGACCGCTTCCCGGCCGAGCGGCTTCTGGTGTTCAAGCCGGGCGAGGAGATCGTCGTTTCGTCCGAGCGCGGCGCGCATTTCATGCTGTTCGGCGGAGCGTCGCTGGGTTCCAAGCGTTATATCTGGTGGAATTTCGTTTCCTCCTCGAAGGAACGCATCGAGCAGGCCAAGGAAGAATGGAAGACGGGCCGCTTCGATATCGTTCCTGGCGATGAGGAAGAATTCATTCCGCTGCCGGAAGGTTAGAGCGGGATGGACGACGTGCGCCAGCCGCGTCACTGGCACGCATTTACATTCGCCCGCCAGCAGCATATTTCGCGCATGATCGAGGCGCATATTCAAAGGTTAGCGCAACGTTAAGACTGAGCAGGCTGCACCAGAGTGAACCCAAAGCCCGACACGCCGCTTCTCGACAAGGTCCGCATCCCCGCGGATTTGCGGTCGCTTGACGAAAGCGAGCTGACGCAGCTGGCGACGGAACTGCGCGCCGAGCTGATCGATGCCGTGTCGCACACCGGCGGCCATCTCGGCGCTGGGCTGGGCGTGGTCGAGCTGACGATTGCGCTGCACTATGTCTTCAACACGCCGCAGGACCGGCTGATTTGGGATGTCGGCCACCAGGCCTATCCGCACAAGATCCTGACCGGCCGCCGCGATCGCATCCGCACGCTTCGCCAGGAAGGCGGTCTCTCCGGCTTCACCCGGCGGGCGGAGAGCGAATACGACCCCTTCGGCGCCGCGCACTCCTCGACCTCGATTTCCGCCGGCCTCGGCATGGCCGTGGGCCGCGAGCTCGCGGGCGGCCGCAACAACGTCATCGCCGTCATCGGCGACGGCGCCATGTCCGCCGGCATGGCCTATGAGGCGATGAACAATGCCGGCGCGCTCGACGCCCGCCTGATCGTCATCCTCAACGACAACGACATGTCGATTGCGCCGCCGACCGGCGCGATGAGCGCCTATCTGGCGAGGCTCGCCTCCGGCAAGGCCTATCTCGGCCTGCGCGATTTCGGCAAGAAGCTGTCGTCCTACCTCGGCAAGCGGGCCGACCGCGCCATCACCCGCGCCGTCGAGCATGCGCGCGGCTACGTCACCGGCGGCACGCTGTTCGAGGAGATGGGCTTCTACCACATCGGCCCGATCGACGGGCACAATCTCGAGCACCTGATCCCGGTGCTTAAGAACGTGCGCGACAATGCCGACGGCCCGGTGCTGATTCATGTCGTGACCCAGAAGGGCAAGGGCTATGCGCCGGCTGAAGCCGCCGCCGACAAATATCACGGCGTCAACAAATTCGACGTCATCACCGGCGCGCAGGCCAAGGCGCCGGCCAACGCGCCGAGCTACACCAAGGTCTTCGCCGAGAGCCTGATCCAGGAAGCGCGCGAGGACGATCGCATTGTGGCGATCACCGCCGCGATGCCGAGCGGCACCGGCCTCGACCTTTTCGGCGAGGTGTTCCCGACGCGAACCTTCGATGTCGGCATCGCCGAGCAGCACGCGGTGACCTTCGCCGCCGGGCTCGCCACCGAAGGCTACAAGCCCTTCACCGCCATCTATTCGACCTTCCTGCAGCGCGCCTATGACCAGGTCGTGCATGACGTGGCGATCCAGAAGCTGCCGGTGCGCTTCCCGATCGACCGCGCCGGCTTCGTCGGCGCCGACGGCGCCACCCATTGCGGCGCCTTCGACATCACCTTCCTGGCTTCGCTACCCGGCTTCGTTGTCATGGCCGCCGCCGACGAGGCCGAGCTTCGCCACATGGTGCGCACCGCAGCCGACTATGATGGCGGCCCGATCGCCTTCCGCTATCCGCGCGGCAACGGCGTCGGCGTCGACATGCCGGAGCGCGGCTCGGTGCTCGAGATCGGCAAGGGCCGTATCCTCAAGGAAGGCACCAAGGTGGCGCTTCTCTCCTTCGGCACGCGGCTGCAGGATTGCCTGCTGGCGGCGGAAGAGCTCGGCGCGGCGGGCCTTTCCACCACCGTTGCCGATGCCCGCTTCGCCAAACCGCTGGACGAAGATCTCGTGCGCCGCCTTGCGCGCTCGCATGAGGTTCTTGTGACGATCGAGGAGGGCGCGGTCGGCGGCTTCGCCAGCCATGTGCTGCATTTCCTCGCCCATGAAGGCCTGCTGGAAAACGGCCTCAAGGTGCGCCCGCTCGTGCTGCCGGACGAGTTCACCGATCACGCCAGGCCGGAGAAGATGTATGCCGATGCGGGCCTCGACACGGCCGGCATCGTGCGCACGGTCTTCGCCGCGCTCGGCCACGGCGTGCAGGCGCAGCGCGCCTGATCGAATTCTCAACGTGCTGAATCGCTTTGCCGGGTTCCGGTTGTAAGTGTTTGTTGACGCTTTTGTTTGGCGCTTCGGTTACCCTGTCTTTTGGCCGATTTTCAACGCCGCCCTGCTAAGACCTTGGTCTGAGGCATGTCTCCCGAAATCAAGGGATGCGACGCGCTTTACGCAGGGGGTAAGAACAATGAAACCGTTCCTTTGCGGCATGGCCTTCCTGATGGCCATGGCCGCGCCGGTGGCAGCCGAAACGCCTTACGACCGCAACCTCGAAAAGGCGGTCATGGACATCGTCGCCGGCAAGATGGGCAACATCCGCGGCGGCTTCTCCTACAAGCAGGTTCCCCAGCTTGTGGTACTGCCTGAAGCCGCACCGAGCGCGCCGCCGCCGGCTGAGCCTTCGCGCAGCCAGGCTTCCAGCGACAACGGCCTGACGCCGGCCGTCGAGCGCCCGCTCTCGCGGAGGGTCTTCTAAAACCACATGTCGCGCACGCAGCGGCCGTCGCGCGGGAGGTCGTCGAAGCTGTCGAGACCGTCGAAATGGTCGATCGGCAGGTCGGCCACAGTCTCCGGCGGCGCCAGCCTGACATTGACGGCGATGCGGGTGCGGCCGCTGGAACCTGAACGCAGGCCGCGCCAGGCAAGCACGCAGGCGCAGGTCGGGCAGAACAGGATCTCGAGCGCCGGCTCGGCCACTGCGGCGCGCCTGTAGGAACGCATCGGTCCGGCGATGCGGATGCGCTCGTCGACATAGTCATAGGCCCAGAGCGTGCCGTAGCGGCGGCAAAGCGTGCAGTTGCAGGCCGTGATCGATCCCGGATCGCCTTCCAGGGTCCAGTGCGCGGCGCCGCAATGGCAGGTTCCCTTCAGCATTGCCTCCTCCTGGGCTGGTGAAACGGCCCCGCATTCTGCCGTGCCCCGCGCGCCATATTCAACAGGCTGCCATTGCGTTCGCGTCCGGCTTTCGCCAATGAAGGCCGATGAACTCTCCGTTGCCAGCCAGCACACGCCAGCGGCTCGACGAATTGCTCGTCGAGCGCGGCCTGTTCGCCAGCCGTTCGCGCGCCCGCGACGCGATCGAGCGCGGCACGGTCACCGTCGACGGCGCGGTTGCCCGCAAGCCCGGCCAGTCCGTCGTGGCGGACTGCCTCGTCGCCATCGACGACCCGGCTCGAGGCTATGTGTCGCGCGCGGCGCTGAAGCTGATTGCCGGCCTCGACCATTTCGGCCTCGACCCCTCGGAGAGCGACGCGCTCGACATCGGCGCCTCGACCGGCGGCTTCACTCAGGTTCTGCTTGAGCGCGGCGCCGCCCATGTCATCGCGATCGATGTCGGCCATGGCCAGATGCATCCCGATATCGCCGCTAACCCGCGCGTGACGGTGGTCGAGGGGCTGAACGCCCGCGACCTCACGACAGCGGACCTCGGCGGCCGCATCCCGGACTTCCTGGTTTGCGACGTCAGCTTCATCTCGCTAAAGCTGGCGCTGCCGCCGGCGCTCGCCCTGGCGGGCGAGGGCGCCAGGGCGTTGTTTCTTGTCAAGCCGCAATTCGAGGCGGGCCGCGAGGCGATCGGCAAGGGCGGGCTGCTCAAGGACCCGAGCGATGCCGAGGCCGTCGCCGCCGGTTTGCGCGACTGGCTTGCCGGCATGCCGGGCTGGCGCGTGCTTGGGCTGCACTCGTCGCCGATCGAGGGCGGCGACGGCAATCGCGAATTCCTGCTCGCCGCGATCAAGGACGCGAAACCGCGATGAGCGCGCGCTTCAGCATCACCAGGCTCGGCTCGCAAGGCGACGGCATCGCTAATGCCGATGGCGGCGAGGTCTTCATCCCGTTCACGCTGCCGGGCGAGACGGTCACCGCGGCGCGGCAGAAGGACCGCGCGACGCTTATGTCGGTGCTGGAGGCGTCCCCGCTCAGGGTCGAACCGGCCTGCCGCCATTTCATCGAATGCGGCGGCTGCGCACTGCAGCATTTCGAAGCCGAGGCCTATCGCCAGTGGAAGCGCGAGCGGGTGGTGCAGGCGTTGAAGGCCAAGGGCATCGCCAGCGCGGTGGACGCGCTGGTGCCGTGCGCGCCGCAGACCCGCCGCCGCGTCGTCTTCAGCGCCCGGCGCACCGAGGCCGGCATGCTGCTCGGCTTCGTGCGCGCGCTTTCTTCCGAGATCATCCCGATCGAGGAGTGCCCGATCTCGCTGCCGGCGATCGTTGCGTCGCTCGATCGTTTGCGGAGGCTGGCCGCTCTGGTCTGCGCCACGCCGAAGGCCTTCCACATGACGGTCACCGTTACCGCCTCGGGCCTCGATGTCGCCGTCCACGACGCCGGCAAGCTCGGTGAGAACCAGCGCCGCATCGCCTCGAATTTCGTTCTTGCCGAGGGGCTGGCGAGACTTTCGGTCGACGGCGAGGTGATCGTCGAGCCGAAGAAGCCGGTGGTGCAGTTCGGGTCGGTCGCCGTCGCGGTGCCGCCGGGCGCCTTCCTGCAGGCGACGGAGGCCGCCGAGCAGACGATGGCCGGACTCGTCGGCCAGCATCTGTCGCGCGCAAAGAAGGTCGCCGACCTTTTTGCAGGCTGCGGCAGTTTTGCGCTCCGGCTCGCGGCGAGATCGGAGGTCCATGCCGTCGAGGGCGACGCGCCGGCCCTTGCGGCGCTCGACCGCGCCTTTCGTTTCGCCAGCGGCCTGAAGCGGGTGACCGTCGAACGCCGCGACCTCTTCCGAAGGCCGCTGACCTTCAAGGAATTGAACGGCTTCGACGGCCTGGTCTTCGATCCGCCGCGCGCCGGGGCGGAGGATCAGTCCAAGCAGATCGCCCGCTCGGACGTGCCGCTGGTCGCGGCCGTGTCCTGCAATCCGGTGACGCTGGCGCGGGACCTGCGCATCCTCCTCGACGGCGGCTATCAGTTGAAGAGCGTGACGCCGATCGACCAGTTCCTGTGGTCGCCGCATGTCGAGGCGGTCGCGCTGCTGGAGAAGCCGAAGCGGCGCCGGTAGTCCGCAACCGTCGGTTCGCAAGAAATTTTGTGAAGCCTCTGTTCTTTCGACGAAATTGCGCCCTAAAGCCGCCTTTTTGCGGGGCCTTAATTTCGCGCTGTAGGGAAACATTCCTGCCTTTCCGGCGTTAATGCTCTGAACGGATGGCGGACAAGGGACGGCGGATTGCGATGCAAACGCTTCAGAAATTCATCGGCCTCATTGTCGTTCTCATCGTATTTGCGGTCGCGACCGTGACGGGCGCGCTCGCGCAAGAGCAAAAACGCCTCGCCTTTGTCATCGGCAATGCCGCGTATTCGTCAGGCGAACTGGCGACCCCGGCGAATGACGCCGGGCTGATCGGACAGACCTTGCAGGCGGCGGGGTTCGACGTGGTCGGGGCGCGAGATGTGGACCAGGAATCGCTGCGCGGCGCCTTCCGCGATTTCCTCGCCAAGGTTTCGGCCGCCGGCCCCGACGCGGTCGTTTTCGTCTATCTCGCCGGTCACGGCGCGCAGTTCGAAGGCGAGAACTATTTCCTGCCGGTCGACGCCAACATCGCCAATCCTGCCGACGTGCCGATCCAGGCCATTCGGGTCTCCGATCTCACCCGCCCGCTCGCGGCCCTGCCGACGAAGGTCAACATCGTCGTGCTCGACGCGGCGCGGCCGAATGCCTTCCCGCAGACGAAACAGCCGCTCGCCGGCGGCCTCGCTTTGGTCGATCCCGACCCGAACATGCTGATTGCGTTCAATGCCGCTCCGGGTACCGTCGCGCCGGAGGGCAAGGGACCCTACGGCGCCTACGCCCAGGCGCTGGCCGAGATGATGCGCGAGGGCGGCCTGCCGCTCGAAGACGTGTTCGACCGCACGCGCCTGCGCGTCAACGAGGTGACGCAAGGGGCAGAAGTGCCTTGGGACGCCTCGAAGATCAGCGCGCCCTTCGTCTTCTTCGACCGCGCGCCGGATGCGCCGGCGCCCAAGGTTTCCGAGGCCGAATCCCAAGCCAACCGGACAAGGGAGATTCGCGACTTTGATGCCCACGACGCCTATGTCGCGGCGCTCGACCGCGACACGATGCGCGGCTACCAGGATTTCCTCGTCGCTTATCCGCACGATCCGATGGCCAAGCGGGTGCGCGCCATCATCGCCGCGCGGCGCGAGGCGATTACCTGGCGTGAGACCTGGATGCAGGACACGCCGGAAGCCTACTGGTCCTACCTCGACCGTTATCCGCACGGGCCGCATGCCTGGGACGCGCGGCGTCGGCTGAGGCATTTCGATGCCGAGCTCGAGCCGCCGGCGAACTTCACCGTCATCATCTACGATGTGCCGCCGCCGGAGGAGGAGGAGATCGTCTATGTCGATCGCCCGGTGCTCTATTTCGACGACCCCGATTTCGACTTCGAACCGCCGCCGCCGGTCACAATCATCTTCCTGCCGCCACCGCCGCCGGATTTCATCGTGCTTGAACCGCCGCCGCCGCCGATTGACGTCTTCGTCCTGCCGACGCCGGTGTTCGTGCCGATACCCGTGTTCATCAACCCGCCGCGCCACATTGTGCCGCCGCCGAACAACATTATCTTCAACAACATCCACAACACGACCGTCATCAACAACATCAACACGACGATCAGAAACGAGACCATCAATCAGGCCGCGCAGCCGAGCGGCAATGCTCAGGCGGGCGTCACCACAGGCCAGAAGACGCTCGGAGGCGCCGTTGGTGCTCGTGCGGATGCGTTGGCGGCCAAGGTTGCGCTGCCGCCGGTGCTGAAGAAGAGGGCGGCGATATCCGGTCAGGCCAAGTCCAATCAGCAACAGGTCGGCTTGCCGCCGAAGCCCGGCCAGCGTGTTATCCAGGGTCAGCAGCCTGGCGCCGCGACTCCGCAGCCGGAGACCCAGTCCGCAACCGGCAAGCTGTCGCGCGACCACGCCTTGCCCGGAGCCGACGGCAAAAAGCTGCCGCTCGTCAACGGCAAGCCGGCGCTCAACGACCAGAATTTGCCCGGCAACAAGTCGAGGAAGCAGTTCGGCAGGCAAGGCATTGTGGGCGGCAACCAGGAGGCGACGGGAAATGCCGGCGCCGCCGCGACCGGAGAGCAGGGCACCGATCAGCAGAAGGGCAAGAAATTGCGCAAGCTGCCCACCGTCAACGGCATGCCGGCCGACAATGGCCAGAGCGCGCAGGAAAGGTTCGGGAAGAACAATCCGAACATGCCGTCCGGCAAACCCAAGAAGCTGACGCGCAGGGATTTGTCCGCCGGCCAGGCAATTGTCGAGCCGGGCGACCAGGGCTCGGCCAACCGCGACAATAAGAGCAGGAAATTCCGCAAGCTGCCGACCGTCAACGGTGAGCCGGCCGACAACCGGCCGAGCGTGCAGAAGCGGCTCAGGAGGAACAATCCGGACGTGTTCTCCGACCAGAGCCAGGGCTCGGTCGACGGGAACGTGAAGAACAGGAAGCTCCGCAGGCTGCCGACCGTCAACGGTGAGCCGGCCGACAACGGGCAGAGCATTCAGAAGCGGCTCAGGAGGAACAATCCGAGCGTGTTCTCCGACGAGGATCAGGGCTCGGCCAATGCGAACGAACGGGGCAGGAAGTTCCGCAGGCTGCCGACCGTCAACGGTGAGCCGGCCGACAACGGGCCGAGCATGCAGAAGCGGCTCAGGAGGAACAATCCAGAGGTATTCTCGGACCAGAATCAGGGCTCGGCCAGCGGAAGCGACAGGGGCAGGAAATTCCGCAGGCTGCAGAATGAAGAAGGTTCCGGCGGCGGGGAGGTCAACGTCCAGCGCAACTTCAAGGTCAACAGGCCGCAGAGGCCTGAGTTCAGCGAGCAGCCGAGGCCTGAGGTCCAGGAGCGGCGTCAGCCGCAACAGCCGAAGCAGCAGGAGCCGCAAGGAAAGAGGAAGTTTGCTTGCGGCAATCCGGGTGAGCCGCCCTGCCAGCAGTAGGCTGTCGGGCCGGACAACAGTTTGCCGTTGCGCGGGCCTGACTTTCCGGCCCGCGATTTGCAAGGCAGGGAGCACCTGCATACCGACCCGTAAAGGCTGGTTCAGTCCTGGTTATGCGGGCCGCTCGGCTTACAAGCCTGGCAGCATCCGTCAGGTTTTCGGCGTGCCGCCGCGCTGGTTGATCGACACCCAGACATTCGGGTTCTGCTGCGACTGGCGTTTCAGGAAATAATAGCCGGTCGCGTTCCAGGGCCGGACCTCGTCGACCAGATTGTCGAGGACGAGGTCGCCCCTGTCGGTCTTCACCGTCAGGATGGTGTGGCCCTCATTGTTGAGGTCGCGCACCACCGTCATCAGCAGCGCTTGCCGCGGAAATCCCGCCTCCAGGAGAAGCTTGCGCTTGTAGAGCGCGTAGACCTTGCAGTCGCCCTTGCCGTCCACCGGATAGTCCCAGTGGTCCATCATCGTGCCCCAGTGATCGTAGTTGCTGACGGGCTTGATGGCGCGGTTCGCCTTCTGGTTTATGCGCTTGAGGGTGCGCAGGTTCTGCGCGGTCAGCTTGACGTTCGCGGCCTGCAGGGCAGGCACCTTGCACTCTTTCGGCCGGCGATGGCAGAAATCGAGCCAGCCATAGGGAACGCTGGTGCGTCCTCCAACCGAGACGGAGCGAACCGCGTCCGCGGAGGGCTGCGTCGATGGCCGTTTGAACAAGGTCGACTGCGCCGCCGCCGTGTCGACGCACAGCGATGTCGCGCCGATCAACGAGAAAAGGCCAACGAGGAAGGAAGAGGTCAGTACGCCAGGGGAACGCTGCACTGCCAACACCACCGCAACGGGAAGACTGGCGACGAGTTAATGCGGAAACGGCGGTCAAGGCAATTGAACAATTAATAATCTTCTAACACGATCGTGTTCGCATCCGGCGGGTAGCTACGCCACTTGCACGCCACTATGCCCCGCAGCCCGAGCAGCTTTGATGAGTTCGCGGTCGAAGGTCGCAAACCCCGAGCAATGCGCAGACTTGCCGAGATGCAGCGCATCCGCGAAGTCCATCCCTGCCTCAGCCAGGTCAAGCGCGGAGGAGACAAGCGCGGCCTCTTCCATCTCCACTGTGGAAAGCCCACCGAACGCCCGCAGCGCCCTGACGACTTCGGCCTGGCCGTAGCCATAGGCGCTGCGCAGCACCCACTCAGCCTCCAGGATCACGGTGACGGCGACAAACACAGCTTGACCATCGATCAGCCGCCGGGATCGCGGGGACTGTTCGGGATGGTCGTTCGTCAGGTATCTGACGACAAGGTAGGTATCAATCGCGAGCATGGCGCCGCCGCGCTTCAGCAAGGACGCTCGCGTCCATCTCTTCCAGTGTCTTCGGCTTGCCGCTGTGCGGCAGCACACCAAACACGTCTTCCGGCCGCGTCGGGGTAAAGGCCGGCGCTGGTTTCAGAAGAACACCCTCGGGTGTGTCTTCGACCTGCAGACGCGTGCCGGCGCCCCAGTCCCTCCGTTTCCGGATCGCGCTGGGGAGGATCACTTGTCCCTTGGTCGAGACGGTGGTTATGAGTTTTTCGGCACCAGCCATGTAAGCTTACCGTGTGTAAGACAAAGGTAAGATACTCTAGCTGCGGGTGCTGTTCAAACCTGCCGGATTGAGCGTCCTCAAACCCTTGTGCCGCCCACCGTCATCTGGTTCATCCTCAGATGCGGCTGGCCGACGCCGACGGGCACGCCCTGTCCGGCCTTGCCGCACATGCCGATGCCGTTGTCGAGCTTCATGTCGTTGCCGACCATGGTCACGCGGTGCATGGCGTCGGGCCCATTGCCGATCAGCATCGCGCCCTTGATCGGCTGGGTCACCTTGCCGTCTTCGATCATGTAGGCCTCGGTGCAGCCGAACACGAATTTGCCGGAGGTGATGTCGACCTGGCCGCCGCCGAAGGAGACGGCATAGATGCCGTTCTTGACCGACGCGATGATCTCCTCCGGGTTCATGTCGCCCGCGGTCATATAGGTGTTGGTCATGCGCGGCATCGGCTGGTGCGCGTAGCCTTCGCGCCGGCCGTTGCCGGTCGCCTTCATGCCCATCAGGCGAGCGTTCTGGCGGTCCTGCATGTAGCCGACCAGCTTGCCGTCCTCGATCAGGACATTGCGCGCCGAAGGCGTGCCCTCGTCGTCGACGGTGAGCGAGCCGCGACGCTCGGCGATCGTTCCGTCGTCGACCACGGTCACGCCCTTGGCCGCCACCTGCTGGCCCATCAGCCCGGCGAAGGCCGACGTCTTCTTGCGGTTGAAGTCGCCTTCCAGGCCATGGCCGACCGCTTCGTGCAGCATCACGCCCGGCCAGCCGCTGGAGAGCACGATGTCGAAGGTGCCGGCCGGCGCCGGAACGGCCTCGAGATTGACCAGCGCCTGCCTGAGCGCCTCGCGCGCGGCGTGCTTCCAGCTCTCCTCGGTGAGGAACTCGCCGAAGCTCTTGCGGCCGCCCATGCCGTAGGAGCCGCTTTCCTGCCGGTCGCCATCGCCGACCACCACCGAGACGTTGATTCTGACCATGGGACGGATGTCGCGCACCACCTGGCCGTCGCCGCGCACGATCTCGACATGCTGCCAGGACGCGGCGAGCGAGGCCGTCACCTGCCGCACGCGCGGATCGGCGGCGCGCAGCCAGGCGTCGATCTCCTGCAGCAGCTTCGCCTTGGCCTCGAAGCTGGGCGAGGGGATGGGATTTTCGTCGCCGTAAAGGTGGCGATTGGTGCGGGCGGGCGCTGCGGCAAGCGTGCCGGAATAGCCGCCCTTGACCGCTGAGACCGCGTCGGCCGCGCGCAGCAGCGAGGCTTCCGAAAGATCGCTGGAGTGGGCATAGCCGCTTGCCTCACCGGCGATGGCGCGCAGGCCGAAACCCTGGTCGGTGTTGAAATTGGCCGTCTTCAGCCGGCCGTTGTCGAACATCAGCGCTTCGCTCTCGCTGTATTCGAGGAAAAGCTCGCCGTCGTCGGCGCCCTTGATGGTGTCGGCGACGATCTCTTTGACGCGGTCGTCGGAAATGTCGAATTGGCCGATCAGGCTATTCATGGCGGGACTGTCCACTGGCGGTTTCATCATTCCACCCGATGTAGGGGCGAAGGCACGTCAAGACAATCGGCGGCATTCACACGCGATTGTCATCGCCGCGGACAAGTGGACGACCCGCGGTGCCGCCGCGCTCAGGGCAGGGCGGCGAAGCCTTCGGCGAATCCCTTGAGATCGACGGGGATGCCGATGCCTTCCTCCGGCGTCTGGAAGACGATGAACGTGGCCGAGGTGCCGCTCTTCAGCGTGTCGAGCAACGGCTTCTCGAGGATCACTTCCGCATAGCAGCCGTCCTGGAAGCAGCGCACGAAATAGGCGCGGCCGATGTCCTTGCCGTCGACGTTGAGGCCAAGCCCGTTGGGCAGGAGCACGCCGAGCGGCGCCAGCACCCGCAGGATCTCGGCCTTGTTGTCGGCGGTGCGCAGCACCACCACCGAAAGGCCCATCTCCGGACGATCCTCGGCGACGACGTTCTGCATCATCACGCACTGCTCGGAGGTCGCGCCGGCCGGCGTGTCGCAAATGATCGACCACGCGCCATGCGTCGACTTGACCGTGCCGCTGGGCGGCGCCGCGGTCTGCGGCGGCGCGGCGTTCGCCACGCCGGCGCCAAGCAAGGCGGCAAGGAAGACGACCTTCGCCAGGGGTCTCAAAAGCCAGGAAGTCATGACGGCTCCATTGCGAATCACGGCACTTTAAGCTGCGCCAAGGCCAAGTAAAGGACGAGACCGTCGCCGGCCCGCCCAGATACCGGCAATTACGCGCTTTTCCAGAGCAAATTCGCCCGAATTGCGACCGTCCGGCACGCACTGCCTCGACGGCCGGGGATGCCCTTCGGGCTGCGCGCAAAAATGCCGCACGGTTTAGCCCGCTCCTTCCTTGCGGAGGGAAATAGAGTATGGTTTGAACCACCTTAGGACAGACCGGGATTCCCAATCCCGGCGTCGTTCGTTATTGGTGCGATCCGATCGCAGGAAGTGGGAGACGAGAGGGCGATGAGAAAATTCATGGCAGGCGCCAGACTTCTGGCAGGTGCTGCGGCCGCAGGCGCGCTCCTCTCCGGCACGTCCGCCTATGCTGATCAGCCGCGGCCATGGGAAACCGCCTTCCAGGCGCCCGCGACCGAGATGATGCGGCAGATCGAATGGTTCGGGAACTACACGTTTGTGTTCATTGTGGTGATCACCCTTCTGGTGCTGGTCCTGCTCGCCTATTGCATCCTGCGGTTCCGCGCGAGCGCCAACCCGTTGCCCTCGCGGACCAGCCACAACACGCTGATCGAGGTCATCTGGACGGTCGGGCCGGTCATCGTCCTGCTGCTCATCGCCATTCCCTCGTTCCAGCTGCTCACCGCGCAGTACACGCCGCCGGAAGAAGCCAAGCTCACCGTCAAGGCGACCGGCAACCAGTGGAACTGGGACTACGAATACCAGATCGACAAGAGCTTCTCCTTCAACTCGGCGATCCTTCAGGATGGTGACCGCGCCAAGGCCGGCAAGGAAGACCGCGCTCTCTATCCGCGCCTGCTTGCCGTCGACAACGAGCTGGTGGTGCCGGTCAATACCATGACCCGCGTGCTGATCACCGCCACCGACGTCATCCACTCCTTCGCCGTGCCGTCCTTCGGCATCAAGATGGACGCCGTGCCGGGTCGTACCAACGAGACCTGGTTCAAGGCCGAGAAGGAAGGCCTCTACTACGGTCAGTGCTCGCAGCTGTGCGGCAAGGATCACGCCTTCATGCCGATCGCGGTTCGCGTGGTTTCCGATGCGCAGTTCAAGACCTGGCTGGAGACGGCCAAGACCGATGTGCCTGCCGCCAACAAGGCGCTGATGGCCGAGATCGATGGCACCAACAAGGTAGCGGCCGCCGGCAACTGACGCCGCGGGTTAGCAAGATTTAGGGAACGGAGCGGAATATGGCAGAGGCTGCAGCTCACGAGCACCACGACCACAGGCCGCATGGCTGGGTCCGCTGGGTGTATTCGACCAACCACAAGGACATCGGCACGCTCTACCTGATCTTCGCGATCATCGCCGGCATTATCGGCGGCGCGCTTTCGGTCGCCATCCGCATGGAGCTGCAGGAGCCGGGCATCCAGATCTTCAGCGGTCTGGCGCAGATGGTCTACGGCATGCAGGGCGACGCCGCCATCGACGGCGGCAAGAGCATGTACAACGCCTTCGGCGCCGCGCATGGCCTGATCATGATCTTCTTCATGGTGATGCCGGCCCTGATCGGCGGCTTCGCCAACTGGATGGTGCCGATCATGATCGGCGCGCCGGACATGGCCTTCCCGCGCATGAACAACATCTCCTTCTGGCTGCTGCCGCCGGCCTTCATCCTGCTGCTTTCCTCGATGTTCGTGCCGAGCGCGCCCGGCGCTTTCGGCGTCGGCGGCGGTTGGACGATCTATCCGCCGCTCTCGACCTCCGGCCAGCCTGGTCCCGCGATGGACCTCGCGATCCTGTCGATCCACATCGCCGGCGCCTCGTCGATCCTCGGCGCGATCAACTTCATCACCACCATCTTCAACATGCGCGCGCCCGGCATGACCATGCACAAGATGCCGCTGTTCGCCTGGGCGGTGCTGATCACGGCCTTCCTGCTTCTCCTGTCGCTGCCGGTTCTGGCGGGCGCCATCACCATGCTGCTCACCGACCGCAACTTCGGCACCTCCTTCTTCGTGCCGGACAATGGCGGTGATCCGCTGCTCTTCCAGCACCTATTCTGGTTCTTCGGCCACCCCGAGGTGTACATCCTGATCCTGCCGGGCTTCGGCATCATCAGCCACATCGTCTCGACCTTCTCGAAGAAGCCTGTCTTCGGCTATCTCGGCATGGCCTACGCCATGGTCGCGATCGGCGCCGTCGGCTTCATCGTCTGGGCGCACCACATGTACACGACCGGCCTGTCGCTCGACACGCAGCGCTATTTCGTGTTCGCCACCATGGTCATCGCGGTGCCGACCGGCGTGAAGATCTTCTCCTGGATCGCCACCATGTGGGGCGGCTCGATCTCCTTCAAGCCGCCGATGCTGTGGGCGCTGGGCTTCATCTTCCTGTTCACGATCGGTGGCGTCACCGGCGTCCAGCTGGCCAATGCCGGCCTCGACCGCTCGCTGCACGACACCTATTTCGTGATCGCCCACTTCCACTACGTGCTGTCGCTGGGCGCGGTGTTCGCCATCTTCGCCGGCTGGTATTACTGGTTCCCGAAGATGACCGGCTACATGTACTCGCCGGTGATCGCCAACACCCACTTCTGGGTCACCTTCGTCGGCGTCAACCTGATCTTCTTCCCGCAGCACTTCCTCGGTCTCGCCGGCATGCCGCGCCGTACCGTCGACTACCCGGACGCGTTCGCCGGCTGGAACATGGTCTCGTCCTACGGCTCATACATCGCGGCCGTCGGCGTTGCGATCTTCCTTTATGGCGTGTTCGAGGCCTTCCAGAAGAAGCGGGTCGCCGGCGCCAATCCGTGGGGCGAGGGTGCCACCACGCTCGAATGGCAGCTGCCTTCGCCGCCGCCGTTCCACCAGTGGGAACAGCTGCCGAAGATCAAGTAAGGCGGCTGCCCGAAATACGAGGCCGCCGGCGAGCCGGCGGTCTTGGCCAACGGAATGATGGACTTTAAGTACGCATGGCCCTTGCCGACCACAAATTGATGGAGGAAGTTGGCTTTCGCATGTCGGAAGCCACCGCGGGCGATTTCTTCGCTCTCCTCAAGCCGCGCGTCATGTCGCTAGTCGTCTTCACGGCCTTTGTCGGCATGGTCGCGGCGCCGGTCGCCATCAATCCGCTGCTGGCGGTGATCGCCATCCTGGCGATCGCGATCGGCGCCGGCGCGTCGGGCGCGCTCAACATGTGGTACGACGCCGACATCGACGCGGTGATGACAAGAACCGCCGGCCGTCCGGTCCCGGCCGGACGCGTCACGCCGGGCGAGGCGCTGAGCTTCGGCCTGGTGCTGTCGGCGCTGTCGGTGATGACGCTGGGCGTGCTCATCAACTGGCTGTCGGCGGCCCTTCTTGCCTTCACCATCTTCTTCTACGCCGTCGTCTACACGATGTGGCTGAAGCGCTGGACGCCGCAGAACATCGTCATCGGCGGCGCCGCCGGCGCCATCCCGCCGGTGATCGGCTGGGCCGCGGTGACCGGATCGGTCAGCCTCGAAAGCCTGATCCTGTTCCTGATCATCTTCCTGTGGACGCCGCCGCATTTCTGGGCCCTGGCGCTGTTCAAGTCGGACGACTACGCCCGCGCCGGCATCCCGATGATGCCGAACGTCGCCGGCCCGGCCTCGACCCGCCGCCAGATCTTTGCCTATGCGCTGATCCTGGCGCCGGTCGGCGTGCTGCCCTGGCTGCTCGGCTACACCACCGCCGCTTATGGCGCCGTCTCCCTGGCGCTCGGCCTGGGCTTCGTCTGGTATGCCTGGAAGGTGCTGGGCATGAGCGACGACGACCGCGCGATGAAGCCGGCCAAGGCGCTGTTCGGCTATTCGCTGCTCTATCTCTTTGCAATCTTCGCCGCCTATCTCGTCGACAGCGTGGTCGGGCGCGCCCTCCTCATGGGGGGAGCATGATCATGGCCGACAAGAACCTCGAACTGGTCACCTTGACCGAACGCCAGCGGAAGGCGCGGCGAAACCGCTCCGTCGCCATCGGCGTGGCGCTCGCCGCGCTCGTCATCATCTTCTACATCGCCACCATCGTGCGCTTCGGCCATCACGCTTCGGGCGTGATGCCCACGAATTTGATGTGAGGCCGCGATGAGCGTCGAGACCAGACCCCTCAGGAACAGCAACCGCATCGTTGTGGCGGTCTGCCTGGCGTTCTTCACCGGCATGGTCGGCATGGCCTATGCGGCGGTGCCGCTCTACAAGATGTTCTGCCAGGTCACCGGTTATGGCGGCACGACGCAGCGCGCCGAGAAGCAATATGCCGGCCGCGTGCTCGACCGTGACATCACCATCCGCTTCGACGCCAACACCAACGGCATTCCGTGGCAGTTCGAGCCCGTCGCCCGCTCAGTGACGATCAAGATCGGCGAGACCACGCAGGCGCACTACAGCGCCACCAACAAGTTCGACCGCCCCATCACCGGCCGCGCTTCCTTCAACGTGCAGCCGGAAATGGCGGGCGCCTATTTCAACAAGGTGGAGTGCTTCTGCTTCACCGACACGACGCTGAAGCCCGGCGAGACGCTGGACATGCCGGTCGTGTTCTATGTCGATCCAGACATCGTCAACGTGCCGGAACTGAAGGACTTGAAGACCATCACCCTGTCCTACACGATGTTCCCGGTCGAAAAGAAACAGCCGGTCGCGTCGTCCGCGCCGGCTGCTGGCAAAAACAGCAACAAAGTTCCAGAGTCCGAAGCAAGCCTCGGGGGTTGATATGGCAGACGCGCACGCAAAACCGAACCACGACTACCATCTCGTCAATCCCAGCCCCTGGCCTTTCCTGGGCTCGATCGGCGCGCTGGTCACGGCCATCGGCGGCGTCTGCCTGATGCAGTATCTGAAGGCCGGAAACTTCCCGGTCTTCGGCCACAACATCGCCAATCCGTGGCTGTTCTTCATCGGCCTGATCATCGTGCTTTACACGATGTTCGCCTGGTGGTCGGACACCATCAAGGAAGCGCATGAGGGCCACCACACGCGTGTCGTGTCGCTGCACCTGCGCTACGGCATGATCATGTTCATCGCCTCCGAGGTGATGTTCTTCGTCGCCTGGTTCTGGGCCTTCTTCGACGCCAGCCTGTTCCCCGGCGAAGCCGCGCAATATGCCCGCACCACCTTCACCGGCGGCGTCTGGCCGCCGAAGGGCCTGGAGGTTCTCGATCCCTTCCACCTGCCGCTCTACAACACCATCATCCTGCTCACGTCGGGCACGACGGTGACCTGGGCGCACCACTCGCTCCTTCACGGCGACCGCAAGGGCCTGATCAATGGCCTGGTGCTGACCGTCGGCCTTGGCATGCTGTTCACCATGGTGCAGGCCTACGAGTACATGCACGCGCCGTTCGCCTTCAAGGATTCCATCTACGGCGCCACCTTCTTCATGGCCACCGGCTTCCACGGCTTCCACGTCATCATCGGCACCATCTTCCTGCTCGTCTGCCTGGTGCGCGCGATGCGCGGCGACTTTACCCCGAAGCAGCATTTCGGCTTCGAGGCGGCTGCCTGGTACTGGCACTTCGTCGACGTGGTCTGGCTGTTCCTGTTCAGCTGCATCTATGTCTGGGCCTCCAATGGCGCGTTGATCGAAGCCCATTAAATCGACGGCTTCGGAATCCCAAAAGGCGGCTGCGGCGACGTGGCCGCCTTATCTTTTCGGGCGAAAGGGGGTACGGTGCGGACATGAGCGAAGACAAGGCCATTGAAGCCAGGGCAATCGAAGACAAGGCGATCTGGCCGCCCATCGACCCGATCTCGGCCGGGCTGCATGGCCATTGCCCGCGCTGCGGCGAGGGCAAGCTGTTCTCCGGTTTCCTCACCGTCGGCAAGCGCTGCTACAATTGCGGCCTCGACTATTCCTTCGCCGATGCCGGCGACGGTCCGGCCGTCTTCGTCATCCTTATCATCGGCTTCATCGTCGTCGGCCTGGCGCTGTGGATGGAAGTGACGCTGAGCCCGCCGCTCTGGTTGCATTTCATATTGTGGATACCCTTGGCGCTGGTACTGTGCCTGACGGCGCTGCGCCTGATCAAGGGCGTGCTGATCACCCTGCAATATTCGAAGAAGGCTGCGGAAGGCAGGCTGGACAGCCGCCAATGAGCGGAGCGACCGGTTCGATTGCCGGCCCTTCGCGGCCGCGCTCGGCGTTGCTGCTTGGCCTTGGCCTCGTCCTGTTCGTCATCCTTCTGGGCCTCGGCACCTGGCAGGTCCAGCGGCTCCACTGGAAGGAAGGGCTGCTCGAGACCATCGACAGGCGCACGCATGCGGCGCCCCTGCCGCTGGCCGATGTCGAGAAGGAATTCGCCACTTCCGGCGATGTCGACTACACGCCGGTGACGGTGACCGGCACGTTCCTGCATCAGGGCGAGCGGCATTTCTTCTCCACCTGGGAAGGCGATACCGGCTTCAACGTCTACACGCCCCTGCAGCTCGAAGACGGCCGCTTCGTGCTCGTCAATCGCGGCTTCGTCCCCTACGATCTCAAGGATCCGGCCAAGCGCCGGCAGGGCGAGGTCGCCGGCAAGGTGACGGTGACCGGGCTTGCCCGCAATCCGCTCCCGGAAAAACCTTCGATGATGCTGCCCGACAACGATGTCGCCAAGAACATCTTCTACTGGAAGGACCGCGACGTCATGGCTTCGAGCGCCGGCCTGACGGCAGGCGCCGGGCTGGTGCCGTTCTTCATCGATGCCGACAGGACGCCCAATCCCGGCGGTCTGCCGGTCGGCGGCGTTACCATCATCGATCTGCCGAACAACCACCTGCAATATGCCGTCACCTGGTATGGCCTGGCCGCCGCCCTTGCCGCGGTGCTGATCCTGAGGCTCCGCCGCCCGGCGAAGGAAGGTTGAGCGCGGCCGCTCTTGACAGGGCAGGGCTGCACGCCTCATTTCGCCCTTGAGCAATTCCAGGAAAAGTGTGAGCGGTTTTCCGTCCGGAATTGCGTCAAAACAAACAGATAGCTTCCGACTGAACCGGCCCGTTTTGATGATTGAGAAAAAGCCACCGCTGACGATCAGGCTCTGCCAGCCGCGCGGCTTCTGCGCCGGTGTCGACCGCGCCATCCAGATTGTCGTGCTGGCGCTGAAGAAATACGGCGCGCCGGTCTATGTCCGCCACGAGATCGTGCACAACCGCTATGTCGTCGAAGGATTGCAGAGCCTGGGCGCGGTGTTCATCGAGGAATTGTCCGAGATCCCACCCGAGCATCGTCAGTCGCCGGTCGTCTTTTCCGCGCATGGCGTGCCGAAATCGGTGCCGGCCGACGCCGAGGCGCGCCACCTCTTCTATCTCGACGCCACTTGTCCGCTGGTGTCGAAGGTGCACAAGCAGGCGATGCGCCATCAGCGGCTCGGCCGCCACGTGCTTTTGATCGGCCATGCCGGCCACCCGGAGGTGATCGGCACGATGGGGCAGTTGCCGGAGGGCGCGGTGACCCTGATCGAGACCGAGGCGGATGCGGCAACCTTCGTGCCGGCGGACCCGGCGACGCTTGGCTTCGTCACCCAGACCACATTGTCGGTCGAGGACACCGCCGGCATCATCCGGGCGCTGCAGGAGCGCTTCCCGCAGCTTCACGCCGCGGCGGCCGAATCGATCTGCTATGCCACCACCAACCGCCAGGAGGCGGTGAAGGAAACGGCTGCCGGCGCCGACCTCTTCCTCGTCGTCGGCGCGCCGAACTCGTCGAACTCGCGGCGCCTTGTCGAGGTGGCGGAGCGCGCCGGGGCTGCGATGTCGCTTCTCGTGCAGCGGGCTGCCGAAATTCCATGGGATGAGATCGGCGAGATTTCGACGCTCGGCCTGTCGGCCGGCGCCTCGGCGCCGGAAATCATCGTCGACGAGATCATCGACGCTTTCCGGCAGCGCTTCGACGTCACCATCGATCTGGCCATCACGGCCACCGAAACGGAGGATTTTCCGGTGATGCGGGTGTTGCGCGATGTCGAACTGACGGCGGCCGACATGGCCTTCGTCAACGGAGCCGCGTAAACCCAGATGGCCGTCTACACCGACGTCAACGAAAACGAGCTGAGCGCATTCCTGAAAGCCTATCCGGTGGGCGAGCTCCTGTCCTACAAGGGCATCGCCGAGGGCACCGAGAACTCGAATTTTCTCGTCCACGCCTCCACCGGCTCCTACATCCTGACGCTCTACGAGAAGCGCGTCGACAAGGCCGATCTGCCGTTTTTCCTCGGCCTGATGGGCCATCTCGCGCGGAAAGGCATTTCCTGTCCGCTTCCGGTCACCGCGCATGACGGCACCGTCATCGGCACGCTCGCCGGCCGGCCCGCCGTCATCATCACCTTCCTCGAAGGCCTGTCGCTCAGGCGCCCGACGGCGGCGCATTGCGGCGAGGTCGGCAAGGCGCTGGCCGCGCTCCATCTCGCCGGCCGGGATTTCCCGATGCAGCGGCCGAACGCGCTTGCCATCGACGGCTGGCGCAAGCTCTGGGCCGCGTCGCGCGACCGCGCCGACGAGGTCGAACCGGGCCTGGCGGCCGAGGTCGACGCAGACTTTGCCGAATTCGAGCGCAACTGGCCGGTCGACCTGCCGCAGGGCATCATCCATGCCGATCTCTTCCCGGACAATGTCTTCTTCCTCGGCGAAAAACTGTCGGGCCTGATCGACTTCTATTTCGCCTGCGACGACCTCTACGCCTACGATGTCGCCACCTGCCTCAACGCCTGGTGCTTCGAGAAGGACTTTTCCTTCAACCTCACCAAGGGCACGGCGCTGCTTGCCGGCTACCAGTCGGTGCGGCCGCTCGAAGGCGGCGAGAAGGCGGCGCTGCCGATGCTGGCGCGCGGCTCGGCGCTGCGCTTCATGCTGACAAGGCTCTATGACTGGCTGACCATCCCCAACGCCGGCCTGGTGATGAAGCGCGATCCGACCGAATACATCCGCCGCATGCGCTTCCACCGCGCCATCAGATCGCCATCCGAATACGGGCTGATATGAACAAAGAGATCGAGATCTTCACTGACGGCGCCTGCTCGGGCAATCCCGGCCCAGGCGGCTGGGGCGCTGTGTTGCGCTACAACGGCATCACCAAGGAGCTGTCGGGCGGCGAGGCGGAGACCACCAACAACCGCATGGAACTGCTTGCCGCCATCACCGCGCTCAATGCCCTGAAGGAACCCTGCACGGTCGATCTTTATACCGACAGCAAATACGTCATGGACGGCATCTCCAAATGGATCCATGGCTGGAAGAAGAACGGCTGGAAGACCGGCGACAGGAAGCCGGTCAAGAACGGTGAGCTCTGGCAGGCGCTCGACGACGCCAACCGGCGCCACAAGGTCACCTGGCACTGGGTGAAGGGCCATGCCGGCCATCCGGAAAACGAGCGCGCCGACGAACTGGCAAGGCAAGGCATGGCGCCGTTCAAGCCGAAGCAAGCGCGGCCAGCACCGGTTGTGGCTGCGCCGAAGCCGGAAGGCGCTCCGGCCAGGAAGCCCGCGCCCCGACGCTCGACCCAGAGCTATTGATCTCCGCAAAGGGGCCAGCTCTCTGACCGGAGGAGCTCAGTCGTGCCGATCGCCTACTACATCACGCACCCCCAGGTTCAGATCGACGCCGACATTCCAGTGCCGGAGTGGGGGCTATCCGACATCGGCAGGGCGAGAGCCTCTGCAATGCTCGATCAGCCCTGGGTCGGGTCGATCCGGCGCATCGTATCGTCGGGTGAACGCAAGGCGACCGAAACCGCCGAAATCCTGGCAAGGCATCTCCGTCTTGCCGTCGAGGTGAGGGGACGGATGCATGAGAATGATCGGTCGGCAACCGGCTTTCTGCCGCCGCCGGAATTCGAAGCGATCGCGGATCAGTTCTTCGCCAATCCGCACGTCAGCGTTCGCGGATGGGAGCGAGCTGTCGATGCCCAAAATCGTATCGCGGGCGAAGTCGAAATCGCGCTCACAACCAATGAAGGCGATGACATCGCTTTCGTGGGCCATGGCGGAGTAGGAACCCTTTTGCTGCTCCATTTGAGCGCGCAGGAAATCAGCCGCGAGGCCGATCAGCCGGCGGGCGGCGGCAATTACTTCGCCTACGATATCGGCGCACGACAAGTCATCCATGGATGGCGGCCGATCGACAGCCAGCCGCGCTGACTACCGGAGCAGCAGCGCCGTCGAAAACAGGCCGACCGCGAAGACCGTGTGCGAGACGAGGTTGAGCGTGCGAACCAGCATCGGGTTGGGCAGTTTGGACGCCGCCCAGCCGGCGCCCATGCCGGGCGCCAGCAGGAACCAGCCGGCGCCGACGGTGACAATGCCGAGGATGAAGGCCGGCAGGAAGGTCGGCGCGGCAAGCCAGCCCGCGCCCGCGAGCACGACCAGGATCACGCCGTAGAGGATGCCGACCAGATAGTGGAACGCCCAGCCCAGCGCCTTTTCATGTGCATAGGGCGCGGCCCGGCCGATATCGTCGTGGAAGACCTTCTCCGGCAGGTGCCGGACCCAGCGGCCGACCAGGCCCCAATTCGGCCTGGGCAGGCCGAACGCCTTGTTGAGCACGATCGCCCAGACGTCCATGAAGACCGTGGCGCCGATGCCGATCGCGACGGCGCGCCAGGCGATATCGAGCATCAGAGCTGCTCGAGGATCTTGGCCGCGCCGCTCTCGTCGACACCCGGCTTGGTTTCGACATTGATCGCCGTGACCTTGCCGTCCTCGACGATCATCGAAAAGCGCTTCGAGCGCAGCCCCATGCCGCTCGCGGAAAGATCGTTGTCGAGGCCGACCGACTTGGCGAAGTCGGCGCTGCCGTCGGCCAGATAAAGGATCTTGCCTTCGCCGCCGGTGAAGCGCGCCCAGGCGCCCATGACATGGACGTCGTTGACCGAAACGACCGCGATGGTGTCGACGCCGCGCGCCAGGATGGCGTCGTGGTTCTCCAGATAACCCGGCAAATGGTTGTTGCTGCAGGTCGGCGTGAAGGCGCCGGGAACGCCGAACAGCACGACCTTCTTGCCGGCGAAGATTTCAGCGCCGGTCACCGGCTTGGCGCCGTCGGCGGTCATCACCTTGAAGGTCGCTTCGGGCAGTTTTTCGCCAACCGAAATGGTCATGGATTCCTCGCTTGGGGATTGGAAGGATCTGTGCCTGCGTATCGGACTGGGCGGGTTCCCGCAACCATTCAGAAGAATTGCAGGAAAACTGCCCGGCGGTTTTCCGACCGCAATTGCGGCTCCAGGAGGGGCTGGATCAAGGGAAAGGCAGCATTCCGTCCACCGCGCCCTCGGCGCTGGTCAGCGTGTAGTACAGCCCGCCACCCGTAGGCGTCGCCGACGGCCGGTCGAGGATCGGCACGGTGAAGACAAGCTTGCCGTCCTTTTCGCTGCGCATCGGCGCGCCGAACATGTAGTCGCGCTCGCCGGCGATGAAGAAATCGACCGAATCCGGATCGCCCGGGGAGCGCGCCTCGACGATAAGGGTCTCGTGGTCGCCGGGCAGCACGCGGATGCCGAAATCGGGCCGCGCCGGCGAGGGCAGCGTTGCAAGCGCCGTTTTCACCAGCGCCGCGTCGACAGCGTTGTCCGGTTCGGACGCCGGATCGACGCTGAGCCGGGTCTGCACCGGAATGCAAATCGTCTCGCATATGCCAAGGAAGACGTTGGCGTCGATCGTCGCCGGCTGGTCGGGCGACGACAGCGTGAAGGTCACCGGCAGCGACACGGGGCGGTCGTAACCGGCCCACTTTCCGTAGCCGTCGTCGTGCCGCTGCGGCGGCGGGAACGACAGCCTTGCGTCGGCGATGTTGGTGCTGGTCGTAATGTCGATCTGCGGCGGCACGCCGGCGTCGCCGGGGTCGCGCCAGTAGGTTTTCCAGCCGGGCTTGAGCGCAATGTCGAGCACGCCGTGGATCTTGCCGGCCTCGTCAGGCTTGCCGCTGGTCACCAGCCGTACCTTGCCGCCTTCGCTGTTGTACCACGCCGAGGACGATGCCTCGGCCGGCAGGCCCGCTCCCAGGCCGATGACGGCGCCCAGCGCCGCAATGTTCAGGTGTCGCATGGCGGTGATTTGATCGCCCGTTCTTGGCCGCGCAATGGTTTCATGTCCCTGCCGGTATCATATTTGCGTGACATCCGGCAGCCTCACCATCTTTTCGGCGCGGCGGAAACGGGTTACGCTCAACGTTATGGACTTGTTGCGCCACAAAAAGAAGGCGGCCGGCCGCGGCTTTCTCGACGATCAGTTCCTGATTGCCATGCCCGGCATGAAGGACGACCGTTTCACGCGCTCGGTCATCTATATCTGCGCCCACAGCGACGAGGGCGCCATGGGCCTGATCATCAACCAGACGCAGCAGATGCTGTTCCCGGACCTTCTGGTGCAGCTTGGCATCGTGAACGAGCAGGAAGCGATCCGCCTGCCGGCGCATGCGCGCGACTTCGTCGTGCGCAATGGCGGGCCGGTCGACCGCAGTCGCGGCTTCGTGCTGCATTCCGGCGACTATCGTGTGGAATCCTCGCTCAACGTCTCCGACGACATCTGCCTGACCGCCACCGTCGACATTCTGCGCGCCATCTCGACGGGCCGCGGGCCGCGTCATGCGCTGATGGCGCTCGGCTATTCCGGCTGGGGCGCCGGCCAGCTCGAAAGCGAGATCGCCGAGAATGGCTGGCTGACCTGTCCGGCGACGCCCGAACTGCTGTTCGACGCCGACATCGAGCGCAAATACGACCGCATCCTTGCCTCGATCGGCATCGATCTCGCCCATCTCAGTGCCGCCGCCGGCCACGCCTAGGCCTCGCCTTCGCCTGCGGGAATCTTGTTGCATCGGATCATCGCAAACGTCGGAGATTGGCCGAACCGCCCGCCACGGTCGTCATCCTAGGGCGGAGCAAGGAGCGAGGCGACGCGCGCAGACCCTAGGATCCATGCCATTACATCGACCAAAGAGTGCAACGGTGCAGAATTTTGCACCGTTTTCAACGCCTTAACGTCACGGCATGGATCCTCGGGTCAAGCCCGAGGATGACGAAACGATGGGCCTCTAAGCCTGCGTCAGCGGGTACTGCTCCCTCAGCGTCTTCAGCACCTGGTCGCCGGGCATAGGCGCACCGAACATGAAGCTCTGGACATATTCGCAGCCCATCTGGCGCAGCTCCAGCGCGTCGCTTTCGTCCGAGATGCCCTCGGCCACGACCGACAGGCCGAGCTCATGCGCCATGTTGACCATCGATTTGAGCAGCACCGCCCGCTTCGGCGTGGCGTCGTCGACGAAGCTCTTGTCGATCTTGATCGTGTCGAAGGGGAAGCGCGTCAGATAGGACAGCGAGGAATAGCCGGTGCCGAAATCGTCGAGCGACAGCCCGATGCCGAGCTGTTTGAGCTTGGTCAGCACATGCGCGGTCTGCTCGGGATTGTCCATCACCAGGGATTCGGTGAGCTCGAGCCGGAAGCAGCGCGGCTTCAGATTGGCGCGCGCGATGACCGAGCGGACGTCGCTGACGAGGTCGCGGCGGATGAGCTGCCGACTGGAGAGATTGACCGAAACCGACAGCGGCGCGTCGCCGATCTGTTTCTGCCAGGTGGCGAGATCCTCGGCCGCCTGCTGCATGGCGAACAGACCGAGCTGCACGATCAGGCCGCAATTTTCGGCCACCGGGATGAAATCCCCCGGCGGGATCATGCCGCGCCTGGGATGGTCCCAGCGCAACAGCGCCTCGAAGCCGGCGACGCTGCCGTCCTCCAGCCGTACGATCGGCTGGTAGGCGAGCGTGAACTCGCGCCGCTCGATGGCGCGGCGAAGGTCGGATTCGAACTGCAGCCGGTCGGTGCCGACGGTGCGGAAGGCCGGCCGGAACGGCTCGATCCTGTCGCCGCCGAAACGCTTTGCCTGGTGCATGGCAAGCTCGGCGTCCTTGACCATGTCCTCGGACGAGGTCTGCGCCGTCGTCCAGGTGATCAGGCCGATCGAAGCGGTGAGCACGATCTCGCGCTTGGCGAAGGTGATCGGGTTGTTGATCGCATGCTTGATGGCGTCGGCCATGGCGGCGATGCGGGCGGGGTCCTGCTCCGACAGCAGCATCAGCGCGAACTGGTCGCCGGCAAAGCGCGACAGCGAATCCTTGGGCTTCAGCAGACGGTGCAGCCGGCGCGCGATGGTGAGCAGGATGGTGTCGCCGGCGGAAATGCCGAGCCCGTCATTGACCTGCTTGAAGCGGTCGATGTCGATGACGAAGACCGTCGGGCGCACCTTGTCCTCGGTGCGGGCGATCGAGATGATCGCCTCCAGCCGGTTCATGAACAGCTCGCGGTTCGGCAGGCCGGTGAGGTTGTCGTGCACGGCGTCGTGCAGCAGCCTTTCCTCGGACTTCTTCTGCTCGGTGACGTCGACCATCGTGCCGACGCAGCGGATCACTTCGCCGTCCGAGCCGATCACTGGCCGCGCCCTCAGCGAGAACCAGTGATAATGGCCGTCGGCGCCGCGCAGGCGGAAATTCTGCGCCACCCGGCCGCGGCGGTGCTCCAGCACCACGTCGAGCGTCGTGCGGAACGTGTCGCGGTCGTCGGCATGCAGCACCGGCAGCCAGTTGCGGGCCGCGCCCGACAGGCTGTTGGGGGCGAGGCCGAGCTGCAGGCTGATGTCGGGCTTGGTCACCACGCGGTCGCGCAGCACGTCCCAGTCCCACACGGTGTCGCCCGATCCGGCGACCGCGAGCGCCTGGCGCTCTAGGTCGGAGAACAGGCCCTGGTGCAGCGCGCCGCCGGCAAAGGCGTGCTGCATGACGGTGAAGCCGATCAACAGGATGATCAGGATCAGGCCGCCGCCCAGCGCCGGCTGGGCGATATCGTTGTCCAGCATCCCGGTGATCGCCATCCACGACCCGCATAGCCAGAGCAAGACCATCACCCAACTCGGCACCAGCATGATCGCGCGGTCATAGCCGCGAATGCCGAGGAAGATGATGAGGCCGAGGCCGGTGAGGGCGGTTGCCGCGAACGAGATGCGGGCGATGCCGGCGGCGACCGCCGGATCGACGATTGCCACGCCGGCAATGAGCAGCAGTCCGAGGATCCAGACCAGCGCGCCATAGCTGAAATGGCCGTGCCACCGGTTGAGGTTGAGATAGGCGAACAGGAACACCACGAAGGTCGCGGCCAAAGCCACCTCGGTTCCGGCCCGCCACATCTGCTCATTGCCGGGTGAAATCTCGATGACCTTGTTGAGGAAGCCGAAATCGACGCAGATATAGGCGAGCACCGCCCAGGCGAGGGCGGCGGTGGCCGGGAACATCGAGGTTCCCTTGACCACGAACAGGATGGTCAGGAACAGCGCCAGAAGCCCGGCGATGCCGATGACGATGCCGCGGAACAGCGTGTAGGAATTGACCGAGTCCTTGTAGGATTCCGGCTCCCACAGATAGACCTGGGGCAGCTTCGGCGAGGCAAGCTCGGCCACGAATGTGACCACCGTGCCGGGGTTCAGCGTCACCCGGAAGACGTCGGCGTCGGGGCTGGTCTGGCGGTCGAGCGCGAAGCCTTCGCTGGGCGTGATCGCCGCGATGCGCGTCGAGCCGAGATCCGGCCAGAAGATGCCGGAATTCACCAGGCGGAAATGCGGCGCGACGATCAGTCGGTCGAGCTGCTGGTCGGTGGTGTTGGCGAGCGCGAACACCGCCCAGTCGCCGGTCGAGCGCGCGTCCTTGGCCTCGACCTCGATGCGCCGCACGATGCCATCGGGGCCGGGCGCGGTGGAGACCTGGAAATTCTCGCCCTGGTTCGGGTAGATCTCGAGGGCGCCCGAAAGGTCGAGCGCCTTGTCATCGCGGGCGATCTTGATCGGCTCGACGGCTAGCGCCGGCGCGGCTGCCGAGAGCGTGACGACGACCGCCAGGATGAGGGCGAACAGCGACGCGATTCGCGGAAAATTCGTCACATATCAGCCCTTCGTTCCATCACCCGGCGGATCGTCCGCGATCCGGGCGTAGAGGTAGTGATCCTGCCAGATGCCGTTGATCCTGAGATAGGATCGCAGAAGTCCTTCGCGCCGGAATCCGGCTTTTTCAAGCACGCGGATCGACCGGGCGTTGTCGGGAATACAGGCAGCCTCGATCCGGTGCAACCTCAGCGTATCGAAGGCAAAACGCGACACCAGCCTGACCGCTTCGGTCATCAGGCCGCGGCCGCCGTAGCGTTCGCCGATCCAGTAGCCGATATGGCCGCTTTGCGCGACGCCGTGGCGGATGTTGCCGAGCGTGATGCCGCCGGCGAGCTTGCCGCTCGACTTCTCGAAGATGAAGAAAGCGATGGCCGTGCCTTGCGCATAGTCCTCGCGGTAGCGGCCGATGCGAAGCCGCCAGGCGGTGCGGTCGAGCTCGTCCGGCTGCCAGCGCGGCTCCCAGGGCTCGAGGAAGGCGCGGCTTTCGCCACGCAGTGTCGACCACTCGCGGTAGTCGTTGGTCAGCGGCACGCGCAGCGTGACCTTTTCACCCTTCAGTGCCGGCAGGTCGCGGCGAAAGAAAGGGAGCGCGAACACGGCGCTTGTTCTAAGCTGATATTCGTGGGATGCCCCACGAATATCTGCTTAGATTCCCTGGTTTTTCGCAGGTGCCGATCGCAAAACCGTGGGACACTTTTGCGGAACCTGCTTAGGGTTAGACGGCGAGCCTGCGGGCCGTCGTCTGCGGACCCGCAAGCGATTCGAGGATCGCTTCGTAGGGCGCCAGCGTGCCTACGGGGCCGACGGCGGTCAGCGTCGGCTTGGTCGAGAACAGCCGCGACGAGAGGTCGGTCAGCCGCTCGACGGTCAGCGCCGCCAGCCGCTCCATCAACTCCTCCTTGGCGATCGGCCGGCCGAACAGGAGCAATTGCCTGGCGATCTGCGAGGCGCGGCTTGCCGGGCTCTCGGCCGACATGATGAGGCCGGCGCGATATTGCGCGCGTGCCCGGTCGAGCTCTTCCTGCTGGATGCTTTCGCCGGCCTTCTGCAGTTCGTCGATGATGACCGGCACCAGCTTGGCGATATCGCTCTGCCCGGTCGCGGCATGCACGCCGAAAATGCCGGTGTCGGAGAAGCCCCAGTGGAAGGCATAGACCGAGTAGCACAGGCCGCGCTTCTCGCGCACCTCCTGGAACAGCCTCGACGACATGCCGCCGCCGAGGATCATCGACAGCACCTGCGAGGCGTAGAAGTCGCGCACATGGTAGGCGCGGCCCTCGAAGCCGAGCACGATCTGCGCATCCATCAGGTCGCGGTCCTCGCGGAAGTCGCCGCCGACATATTGCGCATATTGCGGAATGCTGCTGTCGGCCTTGGCGCGAAAGCCGCCGAGCTGCTTTTCGACCTCGCGCACGAAATTGTCGTGCTTGATGTCGCCGGCCGCCACGATCACCATGCGCTCGGCGCCGTATTGCCGTTCGATGAAATCGTGCAGCTGCTTCGAAGTGAAGGATTTGACCGTCTCCGGCGTGCCGAGGATCGAGCGGCCGATGGTCTGGTGGCGGAAGGCGGTTTCGGTGAAGCGGTCGAAGACGATGTCGTCGGGCGTGTCGTGCGCGGCGCCGATCTCTTGCAGAATCACATGCTGCTCACGCTCCAGTTCCTCGGGATCGAATTCCGATTCCTGCAGGATGTCGGCCAGGATATCGACCGCCAGCGGCACATCGTCGGAGAGCACCCTGGCATAGTAGGACGTCGTCTCGACGCTGGTGGCGGCGTTGATCTCGCCGCCGACATTCTCGATTTCCGAGGCGATCTCGAAGGCGCTGCGCCGCTTGGTTCCCTTGAACGCCATGTGCTCGAGCAGATGGGCCATGCCATGCTCTTCTTCGCGTTCGTTGCGGGCGCCTGACTTGACCCAGGCGCCAAGGGCAACGGATTCGAGGCTTGGAAGGGTTTCGGTGGCGACTGTCAGGCCGTTCGACAGACGGCTTACCTCAACACCCATATGGCAACTACTCCCTAACGGGCCGCCCGCGTGTGGCGGCTCACGTAATCTTCCACCATTTTCAGCTCGGATGGAAGTATGGTGTACTTTTCGTCGGCTGTCATCAAGCCGGCAAGCCATGAGGGGAGCGCCGGGGCAACGCCGCTGGCGGCCTCTACCGCTGCCGGGAACTTGGCCGGATGCGCGGTGCCCAGCACCACCATGGGCACGGCGCCAGACGGCTGGCCGGCGGCTACGTGCACGGCGGCCGCCGTGTGCGGATCGAGCAGGTAGCTGCTCGCTTCGAGCGTCTGGCGGATGGTTGCGGCAACCTCCTCGACGCTGGCGCGGCCAGCGTCGAACTCCGCGCGGATCCTGGCCATTTCGCCTGCTTCGATGGTGAAGGCGCCGGATTGCTTGAGCCCGTTCATGTAGCGCCTGACCGCGGCGGCATCGCGGCCTGCAGCCTCGAACAGCAGGCGCTCGAAGTTCGACGACACCTGGATATCCATCGATGGCGAGGTGGTGGCGAACACGCCCTTGGTACGGTATTCGCCGCTCGACAATGTGCGCGCCAATATGTCGTTGTCGTTGGTGGCGATGATCAGCCGTTCGACCGGCAGCCCCATGCGCTTGGCGGCGTAACCGGCGAAAATGTCGCCAAAATTGCCGGTCGGCACGGTGAAGGACAGCGGCCGTTCGGGTGCGCCGAGCGCCAGCGCGGAGGAGAAATAATAGACGATCTGGGCCATGATGCGGGCCCAGTTGATCGAATTGACGCCCGACAGCGACACCCTGTCGCGGAAGGCGTGATCATTGAACATGTCCTTCAGCAGGCCCTGGCAGTCGTCGAAATTGCCTTCGATCGACAGCGCATGGACGTTGGCCGCGCTCGACGTCGTCATCTGCCGCTGCTGCACCGGCGAGACCTTGCCATTGGGGAAAAGGATGAAGATGTCGGTGCGATCGCGGCCGGCGAAAGCGTCGATTGCGGCACCCCCGGTATCGCCGGAGGTGGCGCCGACGATGGTGGCGCGCTGGTCGCGTTCGGCAAGCACATGGTCCATCAGCCGCGCCAGTAGCTGCATCGCCACGTCCTTGAAGGCGAGCGTCGGGCCGTGGAACAGCTCGAGGACGAAGGTGTTCGTGCCGGTCTGCACCAGAGGGCAGACCGCGTCGTGCCGGAAAGTCGCATAGGCCTCGCGCACCAGCCGCTCGAAGACGGGCGCGGCGATCTCGCCGCCGAGGAAGGGCGTCAGGACGCGGATGGCAAGGTCGGGATAAGCAAGCCCGCGCATGGCACGGATGTCGGCGGCCGAGAACTGCGGCCATTCGCGCGGCACGTAAAGCCCGCCGTCGCGCGCCAGCCCGGCCAGCACCGCGTCGGAAAATCCAAGCACGGGCGCATCCCCGCGGGTACTCACATATTGCATCGCTAACAGTCCATTTGCTGCCGGCCGCGTCATCCACGACAAATTGGTTAATTTTGCGAACCGGCTCAGTCGCATTTTCGCCGCGGCGTTGATATACGTCACCGGCTTTGTGAGAGGGAAGAGCAGTTTATGGCGTTTAATTCGGTCAACCGTCGTTTTGTCGCGGGTCTGGCGCTTGCCGGCTTTATGCTTGCCGCCGCCGGCTGCCAATCCAGCGACAACGGCATCCTGGACTTCGGCTTCGGCAAGAAGGATCCGACCGCGCCGCCGCCGCCGCAGGATCCGAAAGTGCTGGCCAGCCAGCTGCGCGCCTACTGCCCGAAGGTGACGCTGCGCGACGGTACCGCCTTCTTCAACACCTACGCCAAGGGCGCTGGCGCCAAGCCGAAGAAAAAGAAGGCTGACGCCGCAGCAGACGCGGAAGCGTCGGCAGCCGCCGCGACCGCGCAGACCGGGCCGGACGGAACGCCGGTCGATCCCAATCGCGATCCCGCCAAGATCGTCTACCAGGCCTCGATCACCGACCTGACGCGCGACTGCACCCACGAAAACGGCCAGCTGACGATGAAGATCGCGGTCGCCGGCAAGGTCGTCCCTGGCCCGATGTTCGCGCCGGGCACTGTCACCATGCCGATCCGCGTCGCGGTCCAGCACGGGCCCGACGTGCTCTATTCGCAGCTGCACCAGTACCAGGTGCAGGTCACCGACCCGTCGGCCGCCACGCAGTTCGTCTTCACCGACGCCAATGTCGTGGTGCCGGAGCCGACCGCGCGGGATTACCAGGCCTATGCCGGCTATGACGAGAACACGCCGGCGGCGACGGACAAGTCCAAGGGCAAGAGGAAGAAGCGCGTCGCCGCGACGAACTGATCACGTTCGTCGCGCCAGACGTACGGCAGGCTCTAAGCGTCTTCCGACCACTCCGACAGCGCCGCGATCGTGCTGCCGAGTTCCGCGAAGCGGCGGATGACCGTCTCGGCGCCCGCCTCGGTCAGCGCATCGGCATGGCCCGGATAGCTGTGTCCCGCGCCGGTGAAGCCGATGACGCGCATGCCGGCCGCCCTGGCGCCGGTGATGCCGTGCACCGAATCCTCGATGACGAAGGTGTTTTTTGGGTTCGCGCCGAGCTGTTCGGCCGCATAAAGGAACACGTCCGGCGCCGGCTTGGTCTTCTTGCTGGGGATGTCGAGCCCGGAAAAGATACGGCCGGCGAAGAAGGGCAGCAGGCGCATCTTGTCCAGCATGAACTCGACCCGATCCTTGCGGGAATTGGAGCAGACGGCGCGCGGCACCGTGACCGCCGCCACCGCCTCGCGGGCGCCGTCGATGACGCGCACGTCGCTGCGCAGCTTGCGGTCGACGAGCTCCTCGGCGCGGTCGATCAGCGAGGCCTGGAACGGAATGTCGGACTTCTCTTCCAGCCGCAGCATGATGTCCTTGAAGGTCAGCCCGGCATAGGACTCGAAAATCTCTTCGGCCGAAATCTCGAATCCGGCCGATGTCAGAAGCTCGGCCTCGACGCGCGCGGCGACGATTTCGGAATCGACGAGCACGCCGTCGCAATCGAAGATGACAAGGTCTGGCTGGGGCATGGCAATCCAAAGTGTAGGCGGAAAATGGCCTGACTGGCTTAGAGCATGATGCCGAAAACTGTGGAGCGGTTTTCGGACGACATCATGTTCTATTTCTTTGATTTAGAGACGGATTCAGATTTCAGGTCGAACAGACCTGAAATCATCCGGCTCTAGGCGGCGCGGCATACACCAATGGAGCGGTCTTCGCAAATCGAGCGAGGCTCGGCCGCCTTCACCGAATGTTTACGCTGATCGGTAACCATAACAGTCAGTAAACCGTAACGCGTGCTTTGGGTGTTTTCATGTCTGCCGTGCGTCTTCTCGACGAGCTTTCCCACGCTCCCCTTAAGTCCGAATGGCTGGACACGATCTTGAAGGGCGACTGCGTTGCCGCCCTCGACAGGCTGCCGGAAAAGTCGATCGACGTCATCTTCGCCGACCCGCCCTACAACCTGCAGCTCGACGGCGACCTGCACCGGCCCGACCAGTCGAAGGTCGACGCCGTCGATGATGACTGGGACCAGTTCGAAAGCTTCGAGGCCTATGACGCCTTCACTCGCGCGTGGCTGCTCGCGGCACGCCGTGTGCTGAAGCCCAACGGCACGATCTGGGTCATCGGCTCCTATCACAACATCTTCCGCGTCGGCGCTCGCATGCAGGATCTCGGCTTCTGGATCCTCAACGACGTCGTCTGGCGCAAGACCAACCCGATGCCGAACTTCCGCGGTCGCCGCTTCCAGAACGCGCATGAGACGATGATCTGGGCATCGCGCGACCAGAAGGCCAAGGGCTACACCTTCAACTACGAGGCGCTGAAGGCGTCGAACGACGATCTGCAGATGCGCTCCGACTGGCTGTTCCCGATCTGCACGGGCGGCGAGCGCCTGAAGGACGACAACGGCAATAAGCTGCACCCGACGCAGAAGCCGGAGGCGCTGCTTGCCCGCATCATGATGGCCTCGACCAAGCCGGGCGATGTCGTGCTCGATCCCTTCTTCGGCTCCGGCACCACCGGCGCCGTTGCCAGGCGCCTCGGCCGCCACTTCGTCGGCATCGAGCGCGAGCAGGCGTATATCGATGCCGCCAATGAGCGCATCGCGGCCGTTCGCCCGCTGGCGGACGCCGATCTCACCGTGCTTTCCGGCAAGCGCGCCGAGCCGCGCGTCGCCTTCATCAGCCTGATCGACACCGGCCTGATGGCGCCGGGCGCCACGCTCTACGACGCCAAGAAGCGCTGGGCCGCCAAGGTGCGCGCCGACGGCACGCTGGCCATCGGCGACAGCGCCGGCTCGATCCACAAGATCGGCGCCGAAGTGCAGGGGCTGGATGCCTGCAACGGCTGGACCTTCTGGCACTATGAGCGCAGCGGCGGCCTCACCCCGATCGACGAGCTGCGCCGCATCGCCCGCCTCGGCATGGAGCGGGCAGGGGCCTGATCCGCCAAAGCAATTCCAGGAAAAGTGCGCAGCGGTTTTCCGTCCGAATTACGGAAAACAATTCAGAGCGGTACGGCGATTCCATGAAAATCGCCGAACCGCCCTTGAATCAAGACTTTAGCGGATCGCCGCAAGCGATTCAGATCAGACCGCAATCCCGAGCCGCTCAAGGTCCGCTTTAAGCGTCCTGGCATCGGTGAACAGCACCGCCTGCCATCCTGCAGCCTTGGCGCCGTCGACGTTCTTGTGGCTGTCGTCGATGAACAAAGTCGCGGACGGTTCGAGGCCGAAGGCAGCGACATGATGATCGTAGATGACGCGATCCGGCTTGATCTGGCGGATGTCGGCTGACACGGTCACGCCGCGCGGACGATTGAGGAAGGGGAAGCGGCGGCGCGCCTCGCTGAATGTGTCGGCGGCGAAGTTGGTCAGCATGGTCACGTCATGGCCGGCGTCGATCAAAGTTTCCATTATCCGCACGCTGTCGTCATAGGCATGCGGCACCATCTCGTGCCAGTGGCGGCGGAAGTTGCGGATGTTTTCCGCGTGGGCGGGATGCTCGGCAATCAACAGCGCCTCGGCCTCTTCCCATGTCCGGCCGCGATCCTGCTCGATGTTCCAGTCATGCGTGCAGACATTGTCGAAGAACCATTTCCGCTCCTCGGCATCCGGAATGAGACGGCTGAATGGTATATTCGGATCGTAGTGGATCAGCACCCTGCCGATGTCGAACACGATATGGCGGATTTCGGTCATTGCGGGCCTTTCATTTTGGACGCTTCTTCGTCGCGCCCGGCATCGCCGCCTCGATTACCTTTTTCATGACGGTGGGCAGCGCTTCCCCGGAAATTTCATGGGCCAGCGACCAGAAATGTCCATCCGGCGCATCACCTTTGATGTGGGCATGAAAGACTTCGAGTTCGAGCGCGAAATGCGTGAAGACATGGCCGATCCGCCCGGCGCGGCGCCAAGCCGCAGGGAAGGGCGCTGCATCCTGGGTGGTCGCGCCATCGATCCGCGCCGTCCAGGTCGTGGTCGGCACCTCGGTCATGCCGCCGAGCAGCCCCTTGTCCGGCCGCTTGCGCAAAAGGATGGCGCCGTCGCCACGCTCGGCGACGAAGGCGGCGCCGCGCCTGAGCGGCTTGTCGTCCTTCGGCAGGCGGACCGGAAAACGTTCCGGATCGCCCGAAAGGACGGCGCTGCAATCCTCCCGCAGCGGGCAGAGCATGCAGCGCGGCCGCTTTGGCGTGCAGATCGTCGCGCCGAGATCCATCATCGCTTGGGCGAAGTCGCCAGGCCGTGCCTGCGGCACCAGCTTTTCGACCAGCGCGCGGATTTCGGGCTTGGCCTCGCTGAGCGGCGTTTCGATCGAACAGAGCCGCGAGATGACACGCTCGACATTGCCGTCGACGACGGCAGCCGGCCGGTCGAAGGCGATCGCCGCGATCGCCGCCGCCGTATAGGCGCCGACGCCGGGCAATTTCCGCAGGCCGGCCTCGGTGTCGGGAAAACGGCCGCCCTGCCGCGCCACGAGATCGGCGCAGGCCTTGAGGTTGCGCGCCCGGGAATAGTAGCCAAGCCCGGCCCAGGCCTTCATGACATCCTCGGCGGGCGCGGCGGCCAGCGCCTCGATGGTCGGCCATTTCTCGATGAAGGTCCGGAAATAGGCTTTCACGGCCTCGACCGTGGTCTGTTGCAGCATGACTTCGGAGAGCCAGACGCGATAGGGATCAGGCCTTGTCCCACGCGCGAACGCCCCCGGCGTCACGCGCCAGGGCAGGTCGCGGTGATGCGCGTCGTACCAGGCAAGCAGGCGGGCGGCGATGCTGCTGTCTCCGGATACGGCCTGCTCGGCCTTGCGGGTCTGGTCTTGCGGTGCCATTGATCGGGTGAGTTGGGGATCGGAGAACGCACATGGCAGGGAAAAGGCCCTTCGGCAATCCTGTTCCGGTAAGCGATCTTGCGACCGAGATCCTCGATCCGGTGCTGAAAAAGCGCGCCGGCATCTCGATCGGGCTGGTGCAGTCCTGGGAGGAGATCGCCGGACCGCGCCTGGCCAGCCACTCGCGCCCGGAAAAGATCCAGTGGCCGCGCCGCCTGCATGAGGATGATCCGTTCGAGCCGGCGGTCCTGGTTATCGCCTGCGAAGGCATGGCGGCGCTGCATCTCCAGCATGAGGCCGGCGAGGTCATCAACCGCGTCAACGCCTTTCTGGGCTTCAACGCCATCGGCCGCATCAAGATCCTGCAGAAGCCGGTGCTTTCGGCGAAAGCGCGGCCGAAGCCTCAGCCGAGGCCGCTCAGCGAGGCCGAAAAGTCGAAGCTGGCGCGCACGGTCGGCAAGATCGAGGACGATGGTTTGCGCGCTTCGCTGGAGCGGCTCGGAGCGACCATCCTGGGACAAAAGAGGCCATGAGCATGTCTCCCGAAGGTATGCGGCGGTTTCGGGAAAAGACATGCGCCGAGCTGCAAAATTGTCGTCAATATCGCGTATTCGTGATCGCGCCCGAAAAATTTGGCGATTGGATTGGGGACGAGGATGCCTTAATTCGCGCCAACTCTCGCCTTTTCTAGCCCTTGCATTGCAAAATCCAACCGATATCAGGTGATTCGCATGAACCGTGCCCCGTTTGGCAAAAGCTTGTCCCGCAGAAACCTTCTGACCACGCTGGCCGCTGTTCCGGCGGTGGCTCTGCTTGCCGCATGCAGTGACTCGGGCGAGGATGCCAAGGCGGCCGATGTGAAACCCGCCAATCCGTCGACGCCAGCCAAGCCGGCAACCCCGGCGGCCGTTCAGGTGCCGGAAGCGCAAGGCACGGTCGACATGGCGGAACTGCTGAAGCCCGGCGCCTTGCCCGATAAGCAGCTCGGCAAGGACGACGCCAAGGTCACCATCGTCGAATATGCCTCGATGACCTGCCCGCATTGCGCGCATTTCAACGACACCACGTTTCCCGAGCTGAAGTCGAAATATATCGATACCGGCAAGGTGCGCTACATCCTGCGCGAATTCCCCTTCGATCCCACCGCCGAGGCCGGCTTCATGCTGGCGCGCTGCGCCAAGGACAACTATTTCGCCATGGTCGACGTGCTGTTCAAGCAGCAGCCGAGCTGGGTTGGCGTCAGCAACACCAAGGAAGCGCTGCTGCAGATTTCCAAGCTTGCCGGTTTTACACAGGAGTCGTTTGAGGCCTGCTTGACGGACCAGAAACTTCTGGACGATGTGAGAGCAGTCCAGAAACGCGGAGCGGACGAGTTCAAGGTCGACTCGACGCCGACCTTCTTCATCAACGGAAAGACCTACAAAGGGGCGATGTCGATTGAGGAAATGTCGGCCATCATCGACCCTCTGCTCTGATGTCCGGGCCGCGCCGAAGCGATCGCGCCTCGGCGTTCCAGGCTCTGTGGGGCGGCGCGAATGAAGTTTTCGCGCCTGCGCCTCCTCGGTTTCAAGTCCTTCGTCGAGCCCGGTGAGTTCGTCATCGAACGCGGGTTGACCGGCATCGTCGGGCCGAATGGCTGCGGCAAGTCGAACCTTGTCGAGGCGCTGCGCTGGGTGATGGGCGAAAGCTCCTACAAGAATATGCGCGCGTCCGGCATGGACGACGTGATCTTTTCCGGCTCCGGAGCGCGGCCGGCCCGTAACACCGCCGAAGTCACGCTTTTCCTCGACAACAGCGACCGCACCGCGCCCGCCGCCTTCAACGATGCCGATGAACTGCAGGTGTCGCGCCGCATCGAGCGCGAGGCTGGCTCGCTCTACCGCATCAACGGCAAGGAAGCGCGCGCCAAGGATGTGCAGCTTCTGTTTGCAGACCAATCGACCGGCGCCCGTTCGCCTTCAATGGTCGGCCAGGGCCGCATCGGCGAGCTGATCCAGGCAAAGCCGCAGGCCCGCCGCGCGCTTCTGGAGGAGGCTGCCGGCATTTCCGGCCTGCACACGCGACGCCACGAGGCCGAGCTCAGGCTGAAGGCGGCCGAACAGAATCTCGAGCGGCTGGACGACGTCGTCGGCGAACTCGAAAGCCAGATCGACAGCCTGAAGCGCCAGGCGCGCCAGGCCTCGCGCTTCAAGAACCTGTCGGCGGACATCCGCAAGGCCGAGGCGACGCTCTTGCACCTGCGCTGGACGCTGGCCAAGACCCAGGAAGGCGAGGCGCGTTCCGCGCTTGCCGTCGCGACAACGCTGGTCGGCGATCGCGCCGCGGCCCAGATGGCGGCCGCCAGGGAACAGGGCATCGCCGCGCATCGCTTGCCGGACCTGCGTGACGCGGAAGCCGCCGCGGCCGCCGCCTTCCAGCGCCTGTCGATCGCCAAGACGCAGATCGAGGAGGAAGCCGGCCGCATCCGCTCGCGCCAGGTCGAGCTCGAACGCCGGCTGCAGCAGCTCGACGCCGACATCGCCCGCGAAGAGCGGATGGTGCGCGACAATGCTGACATCCTGGAGCGCCTGCGCGCCGAAGAGGCCGAGCTCAACTCGGAAAACGCCGGTGCGGCCGAGCGCGAGGCCACCACGCGCGCCGCTTTCGAGCAGGCTGCAACAACACTGTCGCAAAGCGAAGCGCGACTTGCTGCGTTGACCGCCGAACGCGCCGAGGCCGCCGCCTCGCGCCATCAGATCGAGCGCACGTTGCGCGAGACGGCCGAGCGCCGCGATCGCTTCGCCCGCCAGCTTGCCGAGGTCGACGGCGAGCTCTCCGACATCGTCGCGCGTATTTCCGGCCTGCCCGATCCCGCCGAGAAGCGGCTTCTGGTCGAGGACGCGCTGGCAAGGCTGGAAGAGAGCGAGCTGGGCGCCATCGCCGCCGAGCAGGCTGTCGCCGAGGCGCGTGCCGCCGAAAGCGCCGCACGGCCGCCGTTGCAGGATGCCAAAGCCGAATTGCAGCGCATCGAAACCGAAGCGCGCACGCTGGCCAAGATCCTCAACGCCGCGAGCGGCGACCTCTTCCCTTCGGTGCTGGAGCAGATCAGCGTCGAGCGTGGTTATGAGACCGCGCTCGGTGCGGCGCTGGGCGAGGACCTCGACGTGCCGCTCGACCGCAGCGCCCCGGTGCATTGGGGCGAGAGCGCGGTCCAGCCCGGCGATGCGGCGCTGCCCGAAGGCGTGAAGAGCCTTGCCAGCGTGGTGCGCGCCCCGGCACAGCTTGCCCGCCGCCTGGCGCAGATCGGCATCGTCGATGCCGCCGAGGGCCGCCGTCTTCAGGCGCTGCTGGCGCCCGGCCAGCGGCTGGTCAGCCGCGACGGCGCACTCTGGCGCTGGGACGGCCTGACGGCCAGCGCCGACGCTCCGACTGCCGCCGCGCAGCGTCTGGCGCAGAAGAACCGCCTGGCCGAGCTCGATGCCGAGGCCGTGCAGGCGACCCGCGTCGTGCGCGAGGCCGAGGAGACATTGGCGCGCGCCGAGCAGGCGATGCGCCAGGCGAGCGAGGCTGAGCGCAACGCGCGCCAGGCCGGCCGCGACGCCCAGCATGGGCTGGACGCCGCCCGCAACGCGCTGGCCGAGGCCGAGAAGGCCGGCGGCGAGCTGGCGAGCCGGCGTGCTGCCTTGGATGAAGCCCGCGCGCGTATCGTCGACAGTCATGAAGAGACGCAAGCCGCATTCCTCGAAGCCGAGGAGATGCTGAAAGGTGCCCCCGATCTCGGCGATCTTCAACTGCAGCTCGAGCAAGCCTCCGCCAATGTAGCGCGCGACCGCGCCGCGCTCGCCGACGCGCGCGCCGTGCATGAGGGCCTGCGGCGCGAGGCCGAGGCGCGCATGCGCCGGCTCGAAGCCATCGGTGCCGAGCGCAAGAGCTGGCTGGAGCGCGCCGAGAATGCCTCGACGCAGATTGCCGCCCTTGGCGAGCGCAAGGCGGAAGCCGAAGCCGAGCGCGAGCGGCTGGCCGACGCGCCTGACGAGATCGACGCCAAGCGCCGCGCGCTGCTGACGCAGCTTTCCGAGGCAGAGGCGCTACGCCAGGCGGCGGGCGACCGGCTGCAGGAGGCGGAGACCAAGCAGGCCGAGCTCGACAGGGCGGCGACGGCCGCCATCCAGTCACTCGCCGAGGCGCGCGAGACCCGCGTCCGCGCCGAGGAGCGGCTGACGGCGGCCGACGAGCGGCGCGCCGAGGTCGAGGCGCGAATCCAGGAAGCGCTGAACACGCCGCCGCATCTCGTCATCAAGCACACCGGCCTCGATGCCGACGATCCGATGCCGGACATGGCCGAGATAGAGCGCCAGCTCGACCGGCTAAAGATCGAGCGCGAGCGGCTCGGCGCCGTCAATCTGCGCGCCGAGGAAGAACAGAAGGAACTCTCCGAGCGCCTGGAAACCATCGTGTCCGAGCGCGAGGACATCATCGAGGCGATCAGAAAACTGCGTCAGGCTATCCAGAGCCTCAACCGCGAGGGACGCGAGCGGCTGCTGTCGGCCTTCGAGGTGGTCAACGGCCATTTCCAGCGGCTGTTCTCGCACCTCTTCGGCGGCGGCACTGCCGAACTGCAGCTGATCGAGTCGGAAGATCCCTTGGAAGCGGGGCTCGAGATCCTCGCCCGCCCGCCGGGCAAGAAGCCGCAGACCATGACGCTGCTTTCCGGCGGCGAGCAGGCGCTGACGGCGATGTCGCTGATCTTTGCCGTCTTCCTCACCAACCCGGCGCCGATCTGCGTGCTAGACGAGGTCGACGCGCCGCTGGACGACCACAATGTCGAGCGCTTCTGCAACCTGATGGACGAGATGTCGAAGACCACCGAGACGCGCTTCGTCATCATCACCCACAACCCGATCACCATGGCGCGCATGGATCGGCTGTTCGGCGTCACCATGGCCGAGCAGGGCGTCAGCCAACTGGTCTCGGTCGACCTGCAGGCGGCCGAGGCGATGCGCGAGGCGAGCTGAGTCGGCTCGCCGTCCGGTTCGATCAAGCTATTTCTCCGGCGCCGTCGCCGGCGCCGTGTAGCGGCGGCGCACGGCCTCGAGCACCAGCTTGCGGCTCTGCTCGGGCGATAGACGCTTGTCCTTCTCGGCCGCGACCGTCTCGCGCGCGAGGTCCTTGTCCCGGATCTGGTGACGGAACCATTTGGAGTAGTCGCCGGCGCGCAGGTGATATTCCCAGGTCTTGTCGTCGATGCCTTCGGCCATCCGGGCGAAGATGATCAGATTGTGGGCTCGAAGGTTCATCGCCTTCTTCGGCCCGGTGAAATAGAAGCTGCCCGCCTCGTCGAGCTCGCCTTCGGCATATTTGCGGCTGTGCCGCTTCAGCGATTGGCTCGGCTCGATCGCCTTGACCGTGAACGGCTTCTTGCCGTCCCGCGGCCGCCACAGCAGCACCCGATCGCCCTTGGGCGTCGGGATGTTCCTGGGCGCTTCCAGCCCGGCTTCCTTGCAGAAGGTCTTGACGACGCCCTTGGCCATCGGGCCGAGCCCGATCACCGCCGTCACCAGGTGCAAGACACCCGTCGAGATCGCTTCCGGATGCACGGTGATCAGCACCGTGCCCGGCAATTCCAGCGAAAGCACCGCGCGCGTGTCCTCACGCTTCTTGGGCAACAGATGATGCGCCTCGTCGATGATCAGCCAATTCGGCCTTGCCGTGCGGTAGCGGACCCTGCCGAGGCCGGGCAGCAATTCGGCGAAGAAATCGGGCCGCTCGTCGACCTTCAGCGCCAGTCCGTTGATCACGATATTGGTGTCCGGCCTGTCGATCAGCTCCAGCAACTGATCCTTGCTCGGCGCGCTCGACGCATCGCCGAGCGGCACCGCGCCCTGCAGCCCGTCATAGTCGCCTTCCGGGTCGAAGATGCAGAACTGCAGGCCTTTTTCGACAAGCCGTTCGGTCAGCGCGGTCGCCAATGTGGATTTGCCGATGCCGGAGCGTCCGGCGATCAGAACCGTCTCGACCGGTGACAGATAGACCTTCTTGCCGTGAGAGGTTCCCAGCAGGACACCGCGCGAGCGTTTGCGCACGATCTGATGGTCGAGCTTGATCAGCCTGCGGATCAGGTCTTCGACGCCCTTGCCGCGCGCGCCGTTTGTGACGAGGTCGGCTGTCTCCTTCACAGACGGCAGGGCATTTGCGACGGCCACGCTCAGGCCGGCGGCCCTGAGGAAAGCGTGGTCGTTTTCGGCATCGCCGACGGCCACCACATTGTTCGGCGACAGCCTGAGATCGGCAAGTGCCGCCGCCAGTCCCGTCGCCTTGTTGATGCCTGAAGGCAGGATCATCACGGCGCCCTTGTTGAAGATGATTTCCAGCTCCAGCCCGAGCTTCTTGATGACGTCGAGCACCGTGGCCTGGTGCGGCTCCCAGGTGGCGACGATCGAGCGGCCGACCGACAGCGGCTTGACGCCGCGTTTCTTCAGTCTGTCGACGAGATCGGCGGAAGGGGAGGGCGAAATCGTGCGCTCTTCTTCGCTCGCCGGCGTGTAGATCAGGGCGCCGTTTTCCGCGACGACCTTGTCGAACAGACCGATCTCCGGAAAAACCTCCTTGAGATCGGGCAATTCGCGGCCGGTGACCAGGATGAGCTTGCGGCCCGACCTCTTCAGCGTCTCCAGCGCCGAGAGCGTGCTTGCGGCGACCAGGCCGTTATGCGCCAGCGTGCCGTCGTAGTCGGTGGCCAATGCCATGAAATACATCGGGTGATCCTCTCAGCCGCTGAGCGCTCGGTCCGTCTGGAACGAACAACGCCTGTCGGCGGAAAAGGTTTAGGCCGACGCCTGCCTCGCAACATCGGAGCGTTCCGCCACAGCTCCCGGGGCATCCGGCGCGCCATGTGCGAGAAGCCTGCAGCAAGCCGTTGCATCATTGCTCGCCGGCAGATCCTTGCGCGATGGAACCCGGTCGGGACGGTCACGTTCGATCGGAAGCGTCGCTCGAATCGTCGAGCCGAAACGAGAGGGCTTCCGATGTATGTTTCCCTGCAGTTCGTGACAATCATCCTTGTGGCGAGCGCGATGGCCATGGCGCTCGCCCATACGCTGGAGCTGCCGGGCAAATTGCGACTCGGCAGGCAAGAGTATTTTGTCGTCCAACCATCTACTATCTGGGCTTCACCATCGGAGGCGGCGTCGCCGAGATCGGCGGGATCGTCGCGACCTTTGCCCTGATGCTGACGTCAGGCAGCCCGGTCCAATTCTGGCTGACCGCCGGCGCTTTGGTGGCGCTCCTCCTGATGCAGCTTGTCTTCTGGCTCATGACCCAGCCGATCAACAAGCATTGGCTGCAGGAGGTGGAGCTCGCCGCGCCGGCGAAGCGCTTCTTCGCAACCGAAGGCAGCGACGGTGCCGCGCTCCCGCCGACGGAAGAATGGACCACCCTTCGCAATCGGTGGGAACTCTCGCACGTTGTCCGCGCGGCTTTGGCGATGCTGAGCCTGATCCTGCTGACCACGGCAATCGCCACCCAAAGCCTCTGATCTCCAACCGGGCTTCCCGATCCGTTCGACGCTTCAGGAGAGGCGCAGCCGGTCATCCGGCCGAGGTCGGTGGCCGAAGCCATGAAATACATAGGGCGATCCTCTCCGCCAGCGGTCACTCGGTCCGTCTGGGAGAGACAACGCCCGTCTTCGGAAAAGTTGGGCCGGCGCTTTCGCCTCCCTGGCGCGAACCAGGTTGGAGAAATGCGGCTTATCGCGAAGAGAGAAGGTTGGCTGGGTTCTCGGAAGGCGGGGCGCTTCTGGCCTTTGGAGCAATTCCAGGACAAGTGTGAGCGGTTTTCCGTCCGGAATTGCGTAAAAACAAGGAGATAGGGCGCTTCGCCGTTTCCGTGAAACGGTGAAACGCACTAGGTCCGGTTGGCGTCGGCGCGTTGCTCCTGCGCCTTCTTACAGATGTCATCCAACTTTTTTCGGACCCGGTCGTTATCAAAGAGCAGCTTGGCGCGTGAGAATCCTCTGCTGCGAAGCTCCCATTCGATGGCAAGCCATCCGTCATAGTCGCCAGATGACGCAAGTTTCCCGGCTTCGCGCCACATAAGCACGTCACGTTCTCGGGACACACCCTTTCTCCCGTGCTTTTGCGCGAAGCATATAGGAGGTCGGGCCGATATTGAAATGCAATATGCCAACAGCTCGTCTCTGCGAGGACATTCAATAAAATTTTACATTTTGTGATTTGCACGATACCGCTAACGAGGCTCTGGTAGGTACAGGCCTTTCTGGCTTCAGGCGTTTGGGCGAATAGGGCGGGGGTGTGAAAGGGGCCAAGCATGGCCACGAACACCATTGTCTTGAGCGGCGACTATGGCTACCAGCAATATAAAGCAACCGGTCTGCCCGCCGACACCATAATCGATGCCACCAACGCCTCGTGGATCGTCGCCAATCAGGGAAGCCCCACCAACCTCTATCCCTTCGCTGTCGTCAACCCCGGCGACAACCTCCTGGCTTTCGGCGGCACGATCAACGGCACGGTCTCCCAAACCGGCGCTTGGGAGGACATTTACGTCAACTCCGCCGCAGTCCGTATAAATTCAGCCCACAGCTTTACCATCGACGACTGGACGATCACCCAGCCTTGGGATGGCATCCGTGTCGGCGGCACCGGCACCTTCCTCATCGAGGATAGCTATGTCGGCAACTCACGCGACGACGCGGTCGAGGACGACGACGTCATCGGCGGCACCATCAAGGATTCCCTGTTCGACCACGTGTTTTCCGGAGTAAGCCTCGGCGACGGTGACGTGGATGGGTCTGACAACACGGTCACCATGGATGGCATGCTTCTGGGCATGGGAGAGTACCTTCGCAAAGGCGAGATAACCCACGGTTCGCCGTTCAAACTCGACAACGGCACAGGCGCTAACGATATCGTGCCCAGCCTGCACTTTATCGACTGTGTGGTGGCGATCACCGACGTTCACCACAACGGCCAGGGGCGGCTGCAGCATGCCTGGGACAAGACGGTCGAGTCGCACGGCAATTACTATCTCAACCTCTCTGACGAGCCGCTGCCGGCGGATTATCCAATGCCGCCCGCCGGCTGGACGGTCCTTCAAGGCCAGGCGGCCCGCGATTACTGGGCCAGCGCCAAGGCGGCTTGGCATGCAGCCCATGACGGGACCGACCCGATACCGTCACCTCCGACCGACCCGACATCTCCGACCCCGCCGACCGACCCGACCCACGGAACGACCGGGGACGATACTTTTGTCGGCACTAGCGCGCCCGATACCTTTGATGCCCTGGCTGGCAACGATACACTGCGGGGCCTGGGTGGTAACGACGTGCTGACCGGTGGCACGGGCGAGGACACCTTCGTGTTTGACACGGCCTATGGCCCCGGCAATGTCGACACGCTCACCGACTTCGACGCGGAACATGACGCGCTCTATCTCGACAATGCCGTCTTCACGACGCTCGGCTCCGGTTCCTTGTCCAGCCCGACGCAGGTGAACTCGGGGTATTTCGAGTTGCGAGAACACGCCGAACACACCAACGATCACCTGCTCTACAACCGGACCACGGGCGTTCTGTACTATGATCCCGACGGCTCGAAATCGACCCCCCAGGTGGAAATCGCCCACCTAGAGCCCGGGGCGGCCCTGACCTATCACGACGTGTTCGTCGTTTGATCGCCGGGACAACCGACGGCGAAGCTTCAGGGCGGATGTGGGGAACGCTGCTCTTCGGATGGCACTCGTGATGCCGGCACCATGGTCGGCGCTTTATGGAGAGGCACCTTTACGCTGGCTGACGACGGCACTGCCGAGCCACCGTTGCGTATGATCCGGCGGACGAGCTCCACCTCGGGCCGGGTTGAAGGCCGCAGGAGGCAGGATCGAGCCTACCTTTCCCGAAAGGCGCGCTGGAACGAATCCACCAGCGGCTTGGTCAGATAGCTCAGAAACGTCCGCTCGCCGGTTGAAATGAAGGTTTCGACCGGCATGCCTGGGTAGATTTGCTCGGGCTTGACCTGCGGGGGCAGCTTATCAGCCATCTTAAGCCGCACCGTGTAATACGGCTGTCCAGTGCTGGGTGTGATCAGCCGGTCCGCCGAAACGTAGAACACCTCTCCGGACACTTTTGGGGTTGTCCGCGCATTGAGGGCTGTCAACATCATGTTCGCGCCTTGGCCGACTCGGATGGAATCGATGTCTTCAGGCTTGATCTTTGCCTCGATGATAAGTTCATTCGTGGTCGGCAGAAGCTCCATTGCAACCTCGCCAGGCCGGATGACGCTGCCTTCGGAATTGTAGAGCGAGCGGACAATGATGCCGTCCACCGGGGCACGAATGGTTGTCCGCGCCAGGACCGATCGAGCAGCGTTGATTTGTTCCTCAAGGTCCGCCACCTCCGCCAGGGCTTTGTTCAGTTCCGTGACGGCATCTTCGACCCGGCTGGTTGTAAGTCTTTCAATCTGTTGACGCGCTTCCACGGTCTGGGTCGCCAAGCTGGCGATTTGCGCCTCCAGCGATCCCGCCTGACCTGCCAACTCGGCGGTGCTACGCAGAAGATCGGTGTATTCAGAACGATTTGTCAGTCCCTTTTCCAGCAAGCCCTTTTTGCGTTCCGTCTCGGCATTGACGATCGCGAGCTGGCTTTCCGCAGCATCCTTCTGCGCCCTCAAGCCGGCAACGGCTTCCCGAAGGGCTGCTACCCGTTGACTCAGAATCTCCTGTTCTGCGGCATAGCGCGCTAGCCGAGCCTGGAACTCCTTGGTTTGCTCTGCAAAGACGTCACTGAATTCGGGCGCGCCTGAGTAGGCGCCCAGATCGCGGGGCAGGACGATATTCTCCAGTCCGTCCCGTTCTGCCTCGAGCCGAGCGATTTCAGCTTTTTGTGCGACCCACTGTTTGAGGACCCGGTTGAGCTGGGACTGCGCCACCGTTGGATCGAGCACGATCAGCGCCTGGCCCCGTATGACCCTGTCACCCTCTCGGGCCTTGATGCTGCTGACCACGCCACCTTCGAGATGCTGGATCATGACATTCTGACCAGCTGCCGCGACCACTCCTGGCGCGATCGTTGCTCCGGCAATCGGCGCCATTGCGCCCCAGATTCCGAAGCCAAGCAAGAAAACGGACACGCTTGCATACCCCGCCAGCGTGATCCGATCGGTGCGTGTATCGACGTTGCGCTGCCAGCGATACGTCCTGCCGCCGATGGCTTGACTAGGAACCGTCATTAGCGACCTTCATCTCCCCGCGAGAAGATGACGGGAAAGGCACCACTCCTTCGCGGTCACGCGGCTGCGAGGCTGCGGGCCGCCCCGCTTGGCCCCGGCGCTCGGCAAGTCTATCGAGCACGCTCTTGGTCAAACCGTACATCTCGATCTGGCCACTGCGCACCATCAATATGCGATCGCATTTGGCAGCGAGAGAGGGCCGATGGGTTATGACAAGCACGGTCGTTTTTCGTAAACGCGCCTGTATGATCGCTCGCTCGAGCGCGGCTTCGCCGTTGGCATCGAGATTTGCATTGGGTTCGTCGAGAACCAGTACCTTGGGATCGCCGTAAAAGGCGCGAGCAAGCCCGATGCGCTGACGCTCGCCACCCGAAAGGCGAACGCCGGTCGGGCCGATCAGCGTCGAATAGCCATCCCTCTGACCCAGGATGAGCCCATGCACTTGGGCCCGCTGGGCTGCCTGGACCAATTTCCCGTCGGGCGCATCCGGTTCGAAACGCGCTATATTTTGGGCAATGGTTCCCGGAAAGAGTTCCACATCTTGCGGAAGGTAACCAATATGGCGGCCGAGTTCTTCCGGATCCCAGTTTCGAATATCGCCGCCGTCGATCCGGATCGCCCCCGAGCGGGGCTCGATCGCGCCGACGATGAGGCGCGCCAGGGTCGATTTGCCAGCCTGGCTCGGCCCCACGATCGCGACTGTTTCGCCGGCGGCGACTTCAAAGGTCAAGCGCTTTATCAGCGGCAGCGACCCGTCGGCCGCGCCCGGAAGATGATAGACTATTTGATCCACGCTTAACGCTCCTTCAGGAGCCGGCAACGCCACGTTTTCCTGATAGTCGGGTCCGGATCGGAGGGTCGAAAGCCTCTTCCATGCAAGATTGGCGTCGATGATCTGCCGCCAACTCCCAATGATCTGATCAAGAGGTTGCAGAGCGCGCGCCGAAATCATCGAAGACGCAAATATCATGCCGGCGGTCATCTCGTTGCGCAGAACCAGATAGGCGCCGACCCCCAATATCGCGATCTGCAGTGTCAAACGGGCGGTGCGCGATACACCGCCATAAAATGAATTGATGCGGGCGAGCCCATCCGAGGCGTGCAGAGAGCCGGAAAAACGCGTCCCCCAGAACTCTATCGCGTTGGACACCATGCCAAGTGCGCGAACGGTTTCGAAGTTTCGGGCGAAGGCCTGCGCCGAATTCATTGAGGCGTTGAGATTCTCCGCCGCTTCCTTGCCAGGACGCGAACTCGCGGCCTGGTTCAGCATGGCGATGATGACCATGAGAACCGCCCCGACGACCGTCACAAGGAAGAGCAACGGATGGATGAAATAGAGCAGCCCTACGAAGATTGGCCCGAAAGGAAGGTCGAAGAGAAAGAAAACGGTTCTCGAAGCGATGAAATTCCGCAGGGTGGCCAAGTCGCGCAAGGCCTGGACATCGCCGAGGCCGGCGCGGGGGCCGCTCATTGCAGCGAGAAAAGACGATGTGCCCAAAGAGACATCCAGTCGCGCCGCGAGCCGGCTTGCATATACACCCCGCACGACTTCGAGCATGCCGAAGAGCAGGAGCGACGAAACCGCGAGCAATGTCAGGTAGGTGAGAGTGTCCAAATTGGCCGCGGGCAAAACCCGATCATATACCTGCAGCATATAGAGAGGCAGAACTAGCACCAGGGTATTCATCACCGCGGAGAAGAGGGCCATTTCGACCACGCTCTTCGATAGCATCCTTCCCTTCGTATAACCGGGCATCCCCGAAATCGCCTCCTTGGCCAAGTGATCATATTAGGCAATCTTTATATATCATGCCAGGCAGCCGCGCTATCGGTTGCGATCCTTTTGACGGCTAAGGAGAGGTGAAACGAAGGCTGAGCCTCACGTCATAGTACCCGCTTGTGGAACCAGGTTATCCACAGCATCCAGTTTTGGCTGGGGCGCCAGGATTCGAACCTGGGAATGTCGGTACCAAAAACCGATGCCTTACCACTTGGCGACGCCCCAGCAGGCGGGGCGTGCCCCACTGCGCGCGGCCTTATAGGACGGGGCGGGAGAAAGCTCAATGGCGGATTAGGGGAATAAGACAGTAGGGCAGTAGGCGCGACAGATTCCCTATGGCTCCACTCCCTTACTGCCCTATCCCCACTTACCGCTCGGCCCAGACGGCCAATTCGTTCCCGGCGGGGTCGGTGAAATGGAACCGTCTGCCGCCCGGGAACGAAAAGATCGGCTTGACGATGCTACCGCCGGCATTCTCCACCGCTTCAAGCGTCTCCTCCAGGTTTTCGGAGTAGAGCACGGGCAGCGGCCTGGTGGGCGCCTCGCCGGCATCGGCCTGAAGCCGCCGTCAGGCCTTCGGCAAAAGCGGAATAGGTCGGCCCGTAGTCGGTGAACGACCAGGAAAACGCCGCGCTGTAGAAGGATTTGACGCTGTCCAGAGTTCCGCCGGTGGCCGGCAGTTCCAGATAGTCGAGTTTTCCGTTGAGTTTCATCACGCTACTCCACTCTGTTCTTGATATGTTCTATATCGCGCGGCCGATACCGGCAAGTCTTTTTGACGCAGCTTTTGCTTAATCGATTGTAGTGGCGGCGCTTGCTTTGCCAACGCCTTGCCTTTCGCACTGCAGCATCATATCGCTCGGATCGGAAGGGCGGGGAACCGGGCCTTGGCCCGGGTGTTGTTGTTTATCTTCCAAGGACCTGGAGGGCGAGCATGACCAAGTGGGTTTATACCTTCGGCGACGGCGCCGCTGAAGGCCGAGCCGGCGACCGCAACCTTCTCGGCGGCAAGGGCGCCAACCTGGCCGAGATGTGCAGTCTCGGCCTGCCGGTGCCGCCTGGCTTCACCATCACCACCGATGTCTGCAACGCCTATTACGCCAACGGCCGCAGCTATCCGGCAGCGCTTGAAGCGGATGTCCTCGCGGCGCTCGACCATATCGGCAGGCTCACCGGCCGCCGTTTCGGCGACCCGTCGAAGCTGCTTTTGGTCTCGGTACGCTCCGGTGCCCGCGCCTCGATGCCCGGCATGATGGATACCGTCCTAAATCTCGGCCTCAACGACGAGACCGTCGAGGCGCTGGCTGCCGATTCCGGCGATGCCCGCTTTGCCTATGACAGCTACCGCCGCTTCATCCAGATGTATTCCGACGTCGTCATGGGTCTCGACCACGAGGTGTTCGAAGAAATCCTCGAGGACCGGAAGGCGAGCCTCGGCCATGAGCTCGATACCGAGCTTTCGGCAGGCGAATGGCAGGACATGATCGGGCTCTACAAGGCCAAGGTCGAGGAGGAGCTCGGCAAGCCGTTCCCGCAGGATCCGCGCGAGCAGCTCTGGGGCGCCATCGGCGCGGTGTTCTCGAGCTGGATGAATAACCGCGCCATAACTTATCGGCGCCTGCACGACATCCCGGAGAGCTGGGGCACGGCGGTCAACGTCCAGGCCATGGTGTTCGGCAATATGGGCGACACCTCCGCCACCGGCGTCGCCTTTACCCGCAACCCTTCGACCGGGGAGAAGCAGCTCTATGGCGAATTCCTCGTCAACGCGCAGGGCGAGGACGTGGTGGCCGGCATCCGCACGCCGCAGAACATCACCGAGGCGGCGCGCATCGCGGCCGCCTCCGACAAGCCGTCGCTGCAGAAGCTGATGCCGGACGCCTTCCAGGCTTTCGTCGACATTTCCGACCGGCTGGAGAAGCACTACCGCGACATGCAGGATCTCGAATTCACCATCGAGCGCGGCAAATTGTGGATGCTGCAGACCCGCTCCGGCAAGCGCACCGCCAAGGCGGCGCTCAAGATTGCCGTCGAGATGGCGAAGGACGGGCTGATCAGCAAGGAGGAAGCGGTCGCCCGCATCGATCCCGCCTCGCTCGACCAACTCCTGCACCCGACCATCGATCCGAAGGCCGCGCGCGATGTCATCGGCATGGGCCTGCCGGCTTCGCCCGGCGCCGCCACGGGCGAGATCGTCTTTTCCTCCAGCGATGCCGAGGACGCCAGGGCGCAAGGACGCAAGGCGATCCTGGTGCGCATCGAGACCAGCCCCGAGGACATCCACGGCATGCATGCCGCCGAAGGCATCCTCACCACGCGCGGCGGCATGACCAGCCACGCCGCCGTGGTGGCGCGCGGCATGGGCAAGCCCTGCGTCTCGGGCGCCGGCTCGCTGCGCGTAGACTACAAGGCCGGCACGCTGATCTCGATGGGCCAGACCTTCCGCAAGGGCGACATCATCACCATCGACGGCGGCAACGGCCAGGTGCTGAAGGGCGCCGTCGCCATGCTGCAGCCCGAGCTTTCGGGCGATTTCGCCGCCATCATGGAATGGGCCGACGCCGCGCGCCGCATGAAGGTGCGCACCAATGCCGAAACGCCGCTCGACGCGCGCATGGCGCGCTCCTTCGGCGCCGAAGGCATCGGCCTTTGCCGCACCGAGCACATGTTCTTCGACGGCGACCGCATCGTCGCCATGCGCGAGATGATCCTGGCCGACACCGAGAAGGACAGGCGCGCGGCACTCGCCAAGCTGTTGCCGATGCAACGCTCGGATTTTCTCGAGCTGTTCGAGATCATGGCCGGCCTGCCGGTGACGATCCGCCTGCTCGATCCGCCGCTGCATGAATTCCTGCCCAAGACCGAGGCTGAGTTGGCCGAGGTCGCGGCAGCGATGAACGTGTCGGCCGACAAGCTCAGGCAGCGCACCGAGGCGCTGCACGAGTTCAACCCGATGCTCGGCCATCGCGGCTGCCGGCTTGCGGTCTCCTATCCGGAGATCGCCGAGATGCAGGCCCGCGCCATCTTCGAGGCCGCGGTCGAGGCCGGCCGCAAGGCCGGCGCGCTGGTGGTGCCCGAAATCATGGTGCCGCTGGTCGGCCTGGTGAAGGAGCTGGAATACGTCAAGGCGCGCATCGATGCGGCCGCCCAAAGCGTCATGCACGAGACCGGCACGAAGATCGATTATCTGACCGGCACTATGATCGAGCTGCCGCGCGCGGCCATCCGCGCCCATGTCATTGCCGAAGCAGCCGAATTCTTCTCCTTCGGCACCAACGACCTGACCCAGACGACTTTCGGCATCTCGCGCGACGACGCGGCCACCTTTCTTGAAACTTACCGTCAGAAAGGTATCATCGAGCAGGATCCGTTCGTTTCGCTCGATGTCGACGGCGTCGGCGAGCTGGTGCGGATTGCGGCGGAGAAGGGGCGGGCGACGCGGCCCGAGATCAAGCTCGGCATTTGCGGCGAGCATGGTGGCGATCCGGCCTCGATCCGCTTCTGCGAAGAGGTCGGCCTCGACTATGTGTCATGCTCGCCTTACCGCGTACCAATTGCCCGACTGGCTGCGGCGCAGGCGGCCGTGGCGGCCGCGAAGGACAAGGCAAAGCGCGCCTGAGCGGCGCGCCCCACCTTACGATTTTGTATGGGAACTCACGCGAACGTGCGCGCGCTGGTTCCCAATCTGGACATCGTTGGCAAGCAGTTTCGCGTTCCGAATTACTCGGCGCGTGAAACAGATGTTGCAGATTTCCCCAACCAGTGTCCGGTCGATCCTGATCCTGCAGACCAAGTTCATCGGCGATATCGTGCTCGCCTCGGCATTGGCGAAGAACCTGCAGCTCGAATATCCCGGCGTCCGGATCGTGTTCCTGTGCGAGGCCAGGTTCGCCGGCTTCCTGACCGCGCATGGCATCGCCACGGAGGTCATTTCGTTCACCCGCGCCCATGTGCGCGGGACGCCGCTTCAGCGCGGGCGCGAGCTCGTCCGGGTCGTGCGCGCATTGCGGCGGCACCGCTTTGACATGACCATCGACATCACCGATTCGAAAACCTCGCGGCTGGTATCGGGGTTGGTCCGTGCCCCGATTCGTGTCGGCCACTATCCGACGGAACGACCGCTGCGCTGGCTTGAGCGCCAGCCTGCCAATGTCAGGATGAAGCCGTTCGGATTCGGCGAAAAGCATTATATCTTCCGCTATTTGTCGCCGCTCGAGGTGCTCGGCGTCGACCTGCGCATCAGGGTGCCGACCATCCGCCCGCTAGCCTTTGAAACGACGCGCGCGCTCGCCTTGCTGAGCAAATATCATTTGCAGCCAAACGCCTTCTTGGCCGTGCATGCGGGGGCGAGCTTTCCCGGGCGGCGCTGGCAGCCCGAGCGCTTCGCGGCGGCGATCGAACGGATATCGGCCGAAACCGGTCTGGACGTTGTTCTGATTGGCGGCCCTGACGAGAACGAGGCAGCGCACAAGATCATCGCGGCGGCGAAAACGCCGGTCGTCAATCTGGTCGGCGCGCTCTCGCTCGAGACTCTGCTGGCGCTGCTCAAGGAGGCCAGGCTGTTCGTCGGCAATGAGAGCGGCCCGATGCATATGGCGGCGGCCGCCGGCACTCCGGTCGTCGGTCTGTTCGGCCGGACCAATCCGGTTCGATGGGGCCCAGTCGGCGTTCCCAGCATCTCGTTGCGGCCGTCCATGCCTTGCGATTGCGTCGGCGGCGACCTGTGCCGCCGGACCGATTCGAGCAAAGCATGCTGTGTCTGGCGCCTGGAGGTGGATGCCGTGGTCGACGCGGTGCGGGACCTTCTGGCTCGGACCGAGATCTCTGAGGAGCAGGCGGTCTGAAGCGTGTCGCTCAAAAGCGCATTGCGGTTTTGGGGGCGTGCATAGGAAACGGCCCACGCAAATTGTCGCGTTGTTGCATTTCGGATACGAACCATCCCGATTTTCGCCTAGATGCGGGTCTTGTTGACGCCATCTTGCATTGAGCGGCTCGACAGGCAGGGCTTGGAAAGAATGACGGGGTTGCTTCGGAAATCTCTTGGCGCGTCGGCGCTGGCGCTCGCGCTGGTCTCGGCCGGCAATGCCGCGACGCTGGTCGAGCCGACGTTGCATCTGAAGCCGCTAGGCGGCGGCGGGCGCGTGGCGCTGACGCTGGATGCCTGTGGCGGGAAGACCGATACGCGCATTCTTTCCGCGCTGGTCGAGAACAGGATCCCCGCGACCATCTTCGTCACCGGCATCTGGCTGAAGCGCAACGCCGCCTCCGTCGAGATCATGCGAGCCCACCCGGACCTGTTCGAACTCGAAAATCACGGCGGTCGTCACATTCCGGCGGTCGACACGCCGCGCAAGATCTACGGCATCAGCAGCGCCGGCAGTCCCGATGCCGTTCAGGCCGAGGTCGAGTCCGGCGCCGCGGCGCTTGCAGGCGCCGGTGGGCCGGCACCGAAATGGTTTCGTGGCGCCACCGCCGAATACAGCCCCTCGGCGATCGCCATGATCCGCAAGCTGGGCTTCAAGATCGCCGGCTTTTCCGTCAACGGCGACGGCGGTTCGCTGCTCGGCGCCAAGGAAACCGCCCGGCGCATCGCCGCCGCCAACGACGGCGACGTCATCATCGCTCACATCAACCAGCCGACCCATGCGGCGGGCGAGGGCGTCGTCCAGGGCCTGCTGGCGCTGAAGCAGAAGGGCATGACCTTCGTTCGCCTGGACGATGCCGAGGATGTGGGCAACGACGGCACCACGGATTGATTCCTGGCGCCAGGCCGGGATCACTCCGACGTGGCTTCGACCGAGACCTTGCTCGTATAGAATGCGCCGTGATCGCGGATCTCGGTCATTTCGTCGAAGGGCTGTTCATAGGCCCACATCGCGTCCTTGCCGCTTTCGCCGGCCGGCAGGACGCTCCAATAGCTCGCGTCGCCCTTGTATGGACAATGCGTCGAGTGCTCGGTCCTGGCGAGCTTGCCGAAATCGATGTCGTCGAAGGGAATGTAGAAAACCGCAGGGTAGGGCGGTTCCGACAAGAGTCTGGCCCGGGTCGACCTGGCGACAACGACGTCACCGGCGCGAACTACCACGGCGCCGCGATATGGTTCGATCGTTATCGCCTTGTCGGGATTGCGTTGAAACCCAGGGGCGGGGTTGGCGCGCTTGTCCATGCGAGGTCTCCTTGTGGGAGACTTACATGGGTCGAGCCCTGCCGTGGCGCAAGGTCGCACTGCGCGCTGCGTGATCACCGTTGATTGAACGTTTGCCGCCCGACGGTCAGGCGGCGGCCTTGAAGGCGTCCATGAGTCCTGCATAGGCTGCGGCGATGCCGGCGACCGGATTGGTGCTTCTGGCCGCGGTCTCGACCTTCAGCGCGCCGCCCGTGGTCGGCAGGGTCAGCAGCAGAAACTGTCGGTTGCCGCCGTCGCCGACGCATGCGGCCGCAACATGCTGGGCCTCGCCTTCATTCTCGACGCACATTCTGAACAGCAGGGTTCCGCCGACGGCCTCCAGCGCGCCGCCGACGACTTCGGCAAATTCATCGTCGGAAACGGTTTTGGAGTCCGGCGTCAGATCGTCCAGACTTTCGGCAAGCGTGCTTTCGAGGGCTTTGTCGTCGAGCTGCGCGTCCATGCGAACCTCTCCATTCGCCAATCTCACCCAGCCCGTTAATGAAACTTAACGGTGACGATGGCCGTATTGTGGCGGGTTTCACGGCTTGTTCGGCCCATCCACCACCTTGGACTTATGGCGGCTGGACAATCCGCCGGATCATTCCACAATGCGTGAAACAACGACGCAAAAGCGCGAAGGGGAGGAAACCGAGATGCTCGGACTGATGCAGGAATGGCCGCTGCTCTGCCACAGGCTGATCGATCATGCCGAACGCCAGCACGGCGGGCGCGAAATCGTAACGCGTTCGATCGAAGGCCCGATCGTGCGCTCCACCTACGCCGAAATCCATCACCGTGCGCTCAAGGTCGCGCAGCGGCTCGAGCGGGACGGCTTCGGGCTCGGCGACCGCATCGCCACGCTTGCCTGGAACACGGCCCGCCACATCGAGACCTGGTACGGAATCATGGGCATCGGCGCGATTTACCACACGCTCAATCCGCGCCTCTTCCCCGAACAGATCGCCTGGATCATGAACGACGCCGGGGACAGGGCGATCTTCGTCGACTTGACCTTCGTGCCGCTGCTGGAAAAGATCGCCCACGGGGTCAGGTCGCTTGAGAAAGTGATCGTGCTGACCGACCGGGCGCATATGCCGCAAACCTCGTTGCCGAATGCCGTTGCCTACGAGGAATGGCTGGCCGAGGCCGACGGCGCCTTCGCCTGGAAGACCTTCGACGAGAACACCGCGGCCGGCATGTGCTACACCTCGGGCACGACCGGCGACCCGAAAGGCGTGCTCTACAGCCATCGCTCCAACGTTCTTCACGCCATGATCGCGGCCATGCCGGACGCCATGGGCATATCGGCGCGGGACGTGATTCTTCCGGTGGTGCCGATGTTCCACGCCAACGCCTGGGGCCTCGGCCAGAGCGCGCCGATGATCGGCGCCAAGCTGGTGATGCCGGGCTGCAAGATGGACGGCGCGTCGATCTACGAATTGCTCGATACCGAAAAGGTCACCTTCAGCGCCGCCGTGCCGACGGTGTGGATGATGCTGCTGCAATATCTTGAGGAGACCGGCAAGAAATTGCCGTATCTCAACAAGGTCGTCATCGGCGGATCATCCTGTCCGCGCGCCATCACCGCGAAATTCCAGGACAAATACGAGGTTCAGGTCGTGCATGCCTGGGGCATGACCGAAATGTCGCCGCTTGGCACGCTGTGCACCATGAAGCCTGAATATGAAGGGCTGACCGGCGATGCCCGGCTCGACATCCAGGGCAAGCAGGGCCATCCGCCCTTCGGCGTCGAAATGAAGGTGACCGACGACGAGGACAAAGCGCTGCCCTGGGACGGCAAGACCTTCGGGCGCCTGAAAGTTCGCGGCCCGGCAATCGCGCGCGCCTATTACGGCGGCGTCGGCTCCGAGCAGTTCGACGCCGACGGCTGGTTCGACACCGGCGACGTCGCGCATATCGACGCCAGCGGCTACATGCAGATCACCGACCGCGCCAAGGATGTCATCAAATCGGGCGGCGAGTGGATATCCACCATCGATCTCGAGAACCTTGCCGTCGGCCATCCCGACGTGGCGGAGGCGGCGGCGATAGGCGTGCCGCATTCCAAGTGGGGCGAGCGGCCGCTGCTGGTCGTCGTGCGCAAACCGGGCAGGGAACCGAGCAAGAGCGACATCCTCGCCTTCATGAGCGGCAAGGTCGCCAAATGGTGGATGCCCGACGACGTCGCCTTCGTCGGCGAAATTCCCCATACGGCGACGGGCAAGATCCAGAAGACCACCTTGCGCCAGCAATTCAGGGAGTATCGGCTGCCGACAGACTAATGCATGTCGCCCAAAACTGCGCAGCGGTTTTGGGACAACGACATGCATCAAACAACGATTTAAGCGCGTCGCGCGAATTCGTTTCAACGCGACGCGCTTTAAGGAAAGTTCAAACAGCAATTCCACAGAACGCCGAACTGCGCTAACTCTCGGCTCGGGCTGGGGTGATGCGGCAGACGATGGCAACAATTCCTGAACGGCAGACGTCGAGGGCGGCCGGCTGGTCGCGGCGGATCGGAGCATTCTCGCTCGTCCTGTTGCTGACCGTCCTTGCCGGCTACCGGCTCGATCTTGTCGACACGCCGCCCTTCCTGTGGGTGCTGGCGATCGTCGCGCTGCTTGCGGCGCTTGCGCTGCTGCTCTCCGGGCTTGCCCTGTCGAGGCTGTGGAATTTCGGCGACCGCGGCGGCCGCGACCTCAGCGTCGGCGCGTTGCTGGCGGTGCTGGTGCTTGCCCCTTTCGGCATGGCCGCCTACTGGGCCACGCTCTATCCGCCGCTGCGCGACATCTCGACCGACCTCGACGACCCGCCGGTGCTCGACACCAGCGACCGCACAAGCGACATGAATGCGCTGTCGCCGCCGACGCCCGGCGAGCAGAGCCTGCAGGCGCAGGCCTATCCGCTGGTCACCGGGCGCAGCTACAACCTGCCTTTCGAAACCGTGGTCGACGCGGTGGAAACCGTGCTCGACCGGCGGGACTGGCAACTGACCGCGCCCTATCCGGACATCAACGGCCAGAGCGAGGCGACGATCAATGCGATCGCCAGGGGTTTCGTGCTCGGGCTGCCGGCAGATGTGGCCATCCGCGTCACCGACGACGGCGATTCGGTGATCGTCGACATGCGCTCGGCCTCGCGCTACGGCCGCTATGACTTGGGCGACAACGCCGCCCGCATCACCGATTTCCTCGGCGAGCTCGACCAGGAGGTCGCCGGCCAGGTCGGCGCGGCACCGGCCGAGTGATTTAACCGGCAGGCTTGAAAATGCCGTCGATCGCCAGGTCGCCGTCGGTGGTGACGAGGCCGCGGGCAACCAGATCTTCGAGATGGGCGAGAACCGAAAGGCCGGCTGCGCCGTGCAGCCGCGGGTCTATGTCGCGATAGATCGCCGCGACCATCTCCTTGATCGTCCGGTCGCCGCCGCGAATGCGCTCCAGGATCGCCCCTTCGCGCATCTTTCGGTGCATCTTCAGCCCGCGCATGAAGCTGCGCGGCGCGGTCACCGGCCCGCCATGGCCGGGCAGCAGCAGGCGGTCGCCGCGCTCGATCAGCCTGTCGAGCGATTTCATGTAATCGGCCATCGCGCCGTCCGGCGGCGCGACGATGGAGGTTGCCCAGGCCATCACATGGTCGGCCGAAAACAGGATGCCGGTCCCTTCGAGCGCGAAGGCCGCGTGGTTGGCGGTATGGCCCGGCGTCAGCACGGCTCGCATCGCCCAGCCGTCGCCCTTGGTGAGGCTGCCGTCGGCCAGCGCTACGTCGGGCACGAAGCCCAGGTCGGCGCTGGCATCGAGCGGGTTCACCTCGCCGATGCGAAGCCGCCGCGCCGGCCGGTGCGGACCTTCGGCAAGCACGAGGGCGCCGGTGCGCTCCTTTAGCCGCGCCGCCAAGGGCGAGTGGTCACGGTGGGTATGGCTGACGAAGATGTGGCTGACCGGCCTGTCGCCGATCGTCGCGAGCAGTGTTTCGAGATGCTCGTCGTCATCCGGCCCCGGATCGATCACCGCCAGCGTGTCGCGGCCGACGAGATAGCTGTTGGTGCCGTGGAAGGTGAAGGGGCTTGGGTTTGGGGCGGTGATGCGCAGCACGTCCGGCGCGACCGTGACAGCCTGGCCATAGGCCGGATCGAAGCGTGTGTCGAATTCAAGCGTCATGCTGGGCTCCGCTGCGATGCGGCAAAATCATTGCCGCCTTCTCCGGAAGCCAATATAGGAAAATCAAAGCCAGCAAATCAGCCACCCAAGAAATCAGCCAGAATGGGGAAGACCATGGCAACTGCAACCACGATGCGCCCGCTCGTTTCTCTCGCTCTGCCGGACCAGGGCGCGGCCCGGCTCGCGAGCCAGCTCTTTCTGGCGCTTGCCGGAACGCTGCTGCTCACCCTGTCGGCGAAGACCAAAGTGGTGCTCGGCCCCGTCGACATCTCGCTGCAGACGCTCGCCGTGCTGCTGATCGCCTCGGCCTTCGGCATGCGCCTCGCCGTCGCGACGCTCATTCTCTATCTCGCCGAAGGCGCTTTTGGTCTGCCGGTCTTCCAGGGCACGCCGGAAAAGGGCCTGGGCATCGCCTACATGCTGGGCTCCACCGGCGGCTACCTTGCCGGCTTCGTGGTGATGGCGGCGATCGCCGGCTGGGCCGCGGACCGCGGCTGGGACCGCCATCCCTTCAGGCTGTTCGGCGCGATGCTTGTCGCCGAGGTCGTGATGATGGCGATGGGCTTCGCCTGGCTGGCGGCGCTGATCGGGCCGGAAAAGTCGTGGCAGTTCGGCGTCGTGCCGTTCATCGCCGGCGACCTGATCAAGGTAGCGCTGGCTGCCAGCCTTGTACCGGCCGTCTGGGCGCTGTTGCCGAAGCGGTCGTGACCCGGGAAAAAGCAGAAGAGGGCCGGTGGGCTAGGCGCCCGCCGGCCCTTTTTTCATGGTGCGGCGGGATTTCGCTCGGGAGTAGCGTCAGGAAGAATTCGCAGCCGACAATTGACAAGCCGGTGCACGAAACCTAAGCACGGGCAACTTGGCGTCTGGGCGGGGCCTCGATAGTTCAAGGAGAGCTTGTTGAAAGGAATTATCCTTGCGGGCGGCAGCGGGACCCGTCTTTATCCCCTTACATTGGCCGTATCTAAGCAAATCCTGCCGATCTACGATAAGCCGATGATCTATTACCCGCTGAGCGTGCTGATGCTTGCGGGAATTCGCCAGATTCTGATTATTTCAACTCCGCGCGACTTGCCGGTCTTCCGGGAATTGCTGGGCAACGGTTCCGAATTCGGGCTGGAGTTCTCCTATGCCGAGCAACCGCAGCCCAATGGGCTCGCCGAGGCCTTCATCATCGGCCGCGACTTCATCGGCAAGGACAGCGTGTCGATGATCCTCGGCGACAACATCTATTTCGGCGAGGGCCTGTCGCATCTCTGCCGTGCCGCGGCGGCACGTGAAAGCGGCGCCTCGGTGTTCGCCTACTATGTCGACGACCCGCAACGCTACGGCGTGGTGTCGTTCGACAAGGTTACCGGCAAGGCTTTGACGATCGAGGAAAAGCCGCAGAAGCCGAGGTCCAACTGGGCCGTCACGGGTCTCTATTTCTACGACAACGATGTCGTCGATATCGCCGCGGCGATCCGGCCCTCGGCACGCGGGGAGCTCGAGATCACGGCGGTCAACAATGTCTACCTGGAACGCGGGGCACTGCAGGTGCATCAGCTTGGCCGCGGCTATGCCTGGCTCGACACCGGCACGCATGACAGCCTGCATGAAGCGGCCTCCTTCGTGCGCACGATCGAGCACCGTCAGGGCATCAAGGTCGCTTGCCCGGAAGAGATCGCCCTCGAGCAGGGCTGGCTCGGCGCCGAAAAGGTTCTGGAACGCGCCTCGCGGCTGGGTAAGAATGAGTATGCCGCCTATCTGCGCAAACGGGTTGCCGATCTGACGGAGGAACGCGGTGCTTGAGGTCAGGCCGCTCGGCCTCGACGGCGTGCTGGAGATCGTGCCGAAACGGCACGGCGACGCACGCGGCTTTTTCAGCGAGACCTGGAATGCCGCGCGCTTCGCCGAAGCCGGCATCGACCTCGCCTTCGTGCAGGACAACCATTCCTATTCCACGGCCGCCGGCGTGCTGCGCGGCCTGCACTACCAGATGCCGCCGCGCGCCCAGGACAAGCTGCTGCGCGTTATCCGGGGCGGCGTGCTCGACGTCGCGGTCGACATCCGCCGTTCCTCGCCGACTTTCGGCAAATGGGTAGCGCTGGAGATATCGGCCGAGAAGGGCAACCAGATCCTGGTGCCGAAAGGCTTTGCGCACGGTTTCGTCACGCTCGTGCCGGGTACCGAGGTGCTGTACAAGGTGACCGACACCTATTCGCCCGGGCATGACCGGTCGATCCGCTTCGACGATCCCGCAATCGGTATCGAGTGGCCGGCGATCCCCGGCGGATTCCAGCTCTCGGACAAGGACCGCAAGGCGCCGCTGCTCGCCATGGCGGAGGTGTTTGCGTGAGGAGAGACGGCGGCATGAATTTCCTGGTCACCGGTGGCGCCGGCTTCATCGGCTCGGCCGTGTGCCGGCATCTATGCGCCAACCCGGCCTACCGCGTCACCAATCTCGACAAGCTGACCTACGCCGGCAACCTCGCTTCGCTCAGGTCGATCGAGAACGCGCACAACTACCGCTTCGAGCAGGCCGACATCTGCGACGAGCGCGCGGTGCTGGAAATCTTGCGCCGCGACGACATCGACATCGTCATGAACCTCGCCGCCGAGAGCCATGTCGACCGCTCGATCGACGGTCCCGGCGCCTTCATCGAGACCAACATCGTCGGCACCTATCGCATCCTGAACGCCGCGCTCGACTACTGGCGCGGGCTGCCCGGGGAGCGCAAGTCCGGCTTCCGTTTCCATCATGTCTCGACCGACGAGGTGTTCGGCGATCTGCCTTTCGACGGCGGCATGTTCGTCGAGGAGACGCCCTATGCGCCGTCCTCGCCCTATTCGGCTTCGAAGGCGGCGTCGGACCATCTGGTGCGGGCCTGGCATGAGACCTACGGCCTGCCGGTGGTGCTTTCCAATTGCTCGAACAATTACGGCCCCTATCATTTCCCGGAAAAACTGATCCCGCTGGTCGTCCTCAACGCGCTCGACGAGAAGCCGCTGCCGGTCTACGGCGCCGGCGCCAATGTGCGCGACTGGCTCTTCGTCGAAGACCATGCGCGCGCGCTCGAGCTTGTCGCCACGAAAGGGCAGCCGGGCGAGAGCTACAATGTCGGCGGCAATTCCGAACGCACCAATCTCGGCGTCGTCGAGACGATCTGCGATCTTCTCGACTTGAGGCGGCCGCGCGCAGGCGGCGCGAGCTATCGCGACCTGATCGCCTTCGTCACCGACCGCCCCGGCCACGACCGCCGCTACGCCATCGATGCCTCCAAGATCGCGCGCGATCTCGGCTGGGCGCCGCGGGAAGATTTCGACAGCGGCCTGGCGAGGACGGTCGACTGGTATCTCGACAACAAATGGTGGTGGGGGCCGATCCGCGAGCAGCGCTACAATGGCGAGCGGCTGGGCCAAGGCCCGAGTGAAAACGGTCCGATTGAAAACGGGAAGGTCGAACACAGCCCGATCGGGAGCGGCCCGATCGAGAACAGGAAGGCCGAAAGCGGCAAGGTGGCCACGTGAGGCTTGCCGTCACCGGGCGCGAAGGCCAGGTTGCCGCAAGCCTGATAGAGCGGGGCGGCAGGGATGTGGAGGTCGTCGCTATCGGCCGGCCGGTGCTCGACCTCACGCGGCCTGAGACGATCTTCGCCGCGCTCGAGGCGGCAAGGCCCGACATCGTCGTCTCGGCGGCGGCCTACACCGCTGTCGACCAGGCCGAGGACGAGAAGGACCTGGCCTTTGCGATCAATGCCGCAGGTGCCGGCAAGGTGGCCAAGGCGGCTGCGAAGTTCGGCGTGCCCGTCATCCAGCTCTCGACCGACTATGTCTTCGACGGATCCAAGGACGGCGCCTATGTCGAGACCGACAAGACCGCGCCGCTGGGCGTCTACGGTGCCTCCAAGCTCGCCGGCGAAGAAGCCGTCGCGGCGGCCAACCCGCGCCATCTCGTCCTGCGCACGGCCTGGGTCTACAGCCCGTTCGGCAGGAACTTCGTCAAGACGATGCTGAGGCTGGCTAGCGACCGCGACGAGGTTTCGGTCGTCGCCGATCAATGGGGGAATCCGACATCGGCCCTCGACATCGCCGACGCGATCCTGCACGCGGCAGCGAGGCTGCGAGACGACGAGAATTTCGCCGCCTTTGGCGTCTATCACCTCGCGGGCAGCGGCGAGACCAACTGGAGCGGCTTTGCCCGTCACATCCTGGACGCAAGTCGGGCGTTCGGCGGGCCGCATGCGAGCGTGCGCGATATCACGACGGCGGACTATCCGACGAAGGCGAAGCGGCCGGCCAATTCGCGGCTGTCGAGCGCGAAGTTTGCGGGCGTGTTTGGGTGGCGGGCACCGGAATGGCGGGCGGCGGCGGAGGAAGTGGTGCGCCGGCTGGTGGTTCAGTCCCGCGGATCGCGTCCATCTTCCACTGGATAGAGGGCGACGTCAGCCCTATCGACCGAAATATTCGTCCGCGATCGCTTTGGCCGGACCGTCCATCCTCACCCGGCCATGCTCAAGCCAAATCAACCGATCGCAGTTCCCCAGCAGCAGCTCTTTCGAATGGCTGGCCAGGATCAGGATTTTGGTCGAGCTCACGATCTCGTTAAGCCGTTGTCTTGCCCGATCCTTGAAATCTTCGTCGCCCGTCGACAGCCATTCGTCCATGATTAGAATTTCGGGCCGGATGGACGTTGAAGTTGCGAAGGCCAGCCTAAGCTGCATTCCCGACGAATAGGTTCGGAAGGGCATATCGAGGAAATCCCCCAGCCCGGAGAATTCGGCAATCTCCTCATATTTCGCGCTGAGTTCCTTGGCCGTCATGCCCATCATGACAGCCCGCAATCGGATGTTTTCCCTGCCTGTGGCTTCGGGATCGATGCCGAGGCCGATGTTTATAAGCGAGACGCATTCGCCGTCGATTGCCGCGATTCCCGAAGTCGGCGCGTAGATGCCGGAAAGCAGCCGAAGCAGAGTGGTCTTGCCGGAGCCGTTGTGGCCGACAAGGCCCACCCGCTCGCCCTCGTGGATTGCGAGGTCAATCTCATCGAGGCCTTTGACGACCACGAGCCCGTCGAATCGTCTTTCGATTGCGCCGCCGGTCGCAACCGTTAGAACGCGGTTCTTCAAGGACCGGCTGGCTGCGTTGTAGACGGGGAAGGAGACCGAGGCCCTCTCGAGGCGAATCTTAGCCATGCACTCACAACCAGTACGGGATGCGCTTGCGATAGCGGCCGAAAAACCACAATGCGAACAGCCATCCAAGGATCGACGTCGTTATCGCGTAAAGCCAGGTGACTGAGGACGGAATCTCACCCAGCAACGGCGCGCGGATCAGCGTAATCAAATGGTAGAACGGATTCAAATCGAAGAAGTACGCCGGAAAGTTTGCCGGGAGCGTCTTCATTTGCCAGACGATTGGAGTGGCGTAGAAAATAACTTGAAGCAAATTTTGCACGACCTGCGTCATATCCCGGAAACGAGCGCAAATCGTTGCGAGAACAAGCATCATCCACAGAAGGTTTATGGAAACGACGACAAACCCCGGCAGTGCTATCAATGCCGCCCATGAGATGGGAGCCGACACAGCGATCAGAGCTACGGGAACGATAACCAGATTGTGCGCGAAAACTATGATGTTTCGCCAGAGTGATCTCATCACATGCGTGAACAGAGGCATTCGGACCTGAAGAATGATGCCTTCGGCGCTTATGAAGCTGGCGCAACCATCGCTCAGGCAGGTTGAGATAAAACTCCAGACGATCAGGCCGCAGCCGACAAACGGAAGGAACTCCTGCATCGGCGCCCGAAAAAGGTTGCCGAAAATGAGTCCGAGCGCACCGATCATCACGCCCATATTGATGGTGAGCCAGAATGCTCCGATCCGTGACCGGCGGTAGCGCTGGGCTACATCCTGCCACCCAAACGTCGTTGCCAGGTGGCGCTTCCGGACCGCTTCGCCGATGTCGGCGACAGCGTCGGAAAAAGTCATAACTGTCATTTCATTGGTCAATTCGGAGAAACTCGGTGAAGCTCAAGAGACAAATCCGGAGCTGGTACGGTCCGTGATGGAACTCATGTTTGCGTTCCAAATGATGTCACCAACAACGTGCCTCTCGCTGGAATAGAGAGCCATCAATTTGATTGGGGCGATGCACAGCACGGAGCAGCATCAGACCCAGCTTGATTTCCGGTCGACCCACCCGCGTTCGACGACTTTGAGCGCCGCCGCTACCCTCGAAGCCAGCTATTGCTTCTGGCTGGTCGGTCCTCTATCACGGCCTCGAATTCAAATGCAAGGATCATGACCCGCGCGGGAGAGCGTGGACTGTTGGGGGCGTGGCAGTCGAGGCTGCCGACGTTGGCTGGGAAATCTCAACAGAGCGGTGAACCGCGAAGATGCTGAATGAAGCAAAGATCACTCAATGAGCTATTTGACGCGCATCGAGGCAAAGTTTCCGACAAGTGGGAACATTGCCTCAATATGTACGAGAGGCTCTTCCAGCCACTACGCCGCAAGCCGCTGCATCTTCTCGAAATCGGCATACAGAACGGCGGTTCGCTTGAAATTTGGGCAAAATATTTCCAGCATGCCCGGACGATAACGGGCGTCGATATCGATCGAGCGGTCGGCCAGCTGACCTTCGCTGACGCGCGCGTCAAGGCGATTGTCGCCGACGCTACGGACCCCGCGTGGTGCGATACGCTTGCGCCGCCGCTCGACGTGGTGATCGACGACGGCTCGCACCAGTCCAGCGACATGATCAAGTCCTTCCTGCTGCTGTTTCCAAAGCTGGCGCCGGACGGAATCTACGTCGTGGAGGACATGCAATGCAGCTACTATCCCGAGTATCAAGGGGGACTCTTCACACCCGGCTCGGCGATGTCCTTCTTCAAACGCCTCGCCGATGTCATCAATCATGAACATTGGGATGTGGACCAGCGTTCACGGGAACTCCTCATTCCAATTCTCGATCGTCACGCTATCGGCGCGCGTGATCTCGACTGGCTCGATACGATCGATTCAATAGAGTTCACAAACTCCTGCGTCGTCCTGCGCAAGCGTTTGCCGGAAGACGCCCGGCTGGGCCGGCAGCGGGTTCGTGGCGCGATCGAATCGGTTGTGCCGGGCCGGCTGCAATATGAAGGTCGGATGTATGAGCGGGCGCGCTTCACCACTCTGCCTCCCCTTACGCCGAGGGCGATCCATCCCGAGGACGCAATCGCGAATTTGGAGGCGGAGGTCGCCCGCCTCGACGAGCAGGCGCAGGGGTCCAGCGAGGACGCGCGCAGACTTGGTGAGCGACTTTCGTCGGCGGAGAACGAGTTGTCGAGGTCGCACGAAGCAAGCGCGGAGCTGCAGGAGGCGCTGGCAAATGCCGGGGAAACAATCAAGGCGTTTGAGAGGGAGCTTGATGCGCATCGGGAAGAGGCGGCGGCGCTGCAAGGTGAACTGCACTCGTATCGGGGAGAGATCGCGTCGCTGAGGGCCTCGACCAGTTGGCGAATAACCGGGCCGCTTCGAGCCGTCCGGGCGATTGCGCGCAAGATTGGTCGACCATTCGCCTCAGTTAGCCGCCTGGCGCTCAAACCACCGCAAGCGATGTCGCTCCTGTTGGCGCCTCGCGAGACGGTCCGGCTTGCCAAGACCATGCGCCGCCGCGTGGGCGGATTGCGGCCCCTGCTGCGGGTGGGCTGGACGGTGCTGCGGCGTGAGGGCGTGGCAGGCCTGTCGTCCCGATTGAGCCGTGCCGCCATGCAATTGGCTGGGACCAACGCTCTTGCCGGTGCCGAGGCAAGGCTTTTTTCCCGGCGCAGCATCTGGCGCCAGATGAATGGCAACGCCTCATCCTTTCTCGGCAAGCATGTCATCCCGGATTTCCGGGAAGTACCTGATCTCGCCGATGGCCGCCTCGAGCCCGGAGAGCTCCTCTTCTCGATTCTGACGCCGGTCTTCAACACCGACGACGCTGCATTGCGGGCGATGCTCGATTCCGTGGCAGGCCAATCCTTGGGGTCTTGGGAACAGATTCTGGTTGACGACGCATCCACGGATTCCCGTGTGGTGCGAACATTGCGGGAATATGCCGCCGCGGATTCGCGGTTCGCCGTGGTGGAATGCGACAGAAATCGCGGAATTTCGGAAGCGACGAACGAGGCCCGGCGGCGTGCGCGCGGCAGATATGTCGTTCTGCTCGATCACGACGATACGCTGCACCCCGACGCTTTGCTCGAGAATGCGCGTGTCATCTGCGCGTACCCCGAGGTCGATCTGATCTACAGCGACGAGGACAAGACCAACTCGGGCGGGGAGTTCTATTCGCCGTACTTCAAGCCGGACTGGTCTCCCGTGCACCTGCTGACCAGGATGTTTACGGGACATCTCTCCGTCTATCGCAAGACTCTGGTGGATGAGGTGGGCGGCTTTCGACCGGAATTCGATGGCACGCAAGATTATGATCTCGCGTTGCGGATTGCTGAAAAGACCAGGCGGATCGTTCATATACCGAGGGTGTTGTACCATTGGCGTGTCGGAGCCGGGAGCACCGCCGGCAATATAGAAGCCAAGACCGGAATATTGGATAAGCAGAAAAAGGCGCTTGAGGATTGCCTTCGGCGAAGGGGTATCGAAGGGAGCGTTCAGCCCACCGACTACCCCGGCAATTGGAGACCCGTTCCGGACTTGCCCAATCCTGCTCCATTGGTCTCCATCGTGATCCCAACGGCCGGCCGGGAAGGCATCATTCGGGGCCGGAATACGGACATCCTTCAAAACTGCCTGCGCAGCATCGCACGCTCCACATACCCGAACCTGGAGGTGGTGGTCTCATGCAACGGGCCGCTTTCGGCCGCGGCGGAGGAGGCGCTGCGAGCGTTTCCGCGACACACGCTCGTTCGCTATGAAAGTCCTGTTTTCAATCTCGCCGACAAGATCAACAAGGCTGCACGGGCGGCGCAAGGAGAATACCTTGTTCTGTTGAACGACGACATCGAGGTCAAGACGCCGGACTGGCTGGAAAACATGATGCGTATCTGTGCGCTCGACGGCGTCGGATGCGTAGGCGCGAAGCTTCTCTTCGAGAACAATACGCTTCAGCACGCCGGCGTGGTGCTCCAGGACTCCGGCCCGTCGCATGTGATGATCGGTCGGCGAGCCGATGAGCCCGGTCCCAACATGGAAGCCTGTCTGACACGCGAAGTGATCGCCGTGACCGGAGCGTGCATGATGGTTCGGTCCGGCCTGTTTTGGGAATTGGACGGCTTCGATGAAGAGTTCCCGCTGAACTACAACGACGTGGATTTCTGTTTGCGCCTGCGCGACCTGGGACACGGGGTTGTGCAGGAACCTTCGGCCGAGCTCTACCATTTCGAGTCCCTGTCCAAGGAAGGGGTCTTCTCGACGGAACTGGATCGGCTTGTCGCCCGCTGGGGCGAAATCGACGATCCCTACTACAACGTCAATTTCGATCGCTCGAACCCATGGTTTACTCCGAGGCCGGGCTGGAATTGGCGCGATCTTCGGTCGGAGGATTATCAGGCTTGGCTCGACCGGAGGGTGGCCGCGCGCATGCCGGTCACATTCAGCCCGGATCGGACAGAGGGACTGAAGCTGTCGGTCGTCACCTCGGTCTACAACACCGAACGCCGGTTCCTGCTTGAGCTCGCGCAATGCATCAACAACCAGAGCCATCAAAGGTTGGAATGGATCTTGGTCGACAACGGATCGACCGATCCCGACACGGCCGCGACGCTTCGAGAAGTCGCTTCGACGAGCGATCGTGCGACCCTTGTCCAGGTGGAAAAAAACAAGGGTATTTTGGGCGGCATGCGGGTCGGTCTCGAAAACGCGACGGGCGACTATATCCTTCCGATGGATTCCGACGACCTCGTCACCTCCGATGCCGCGGCGCTGATCTCAGCCTTTCTGATCGAGCGCGGTCTTCCGGAACTGATCTATTCGGACGAAGACAAATGCGGTGTGTATTCCTCACGCCACAGTCCCTTCATGAAGAGGGATTGGGATCCCGTCATGTTCTATGGCTGCTGCTACGTGGCGCACTTGTGTGCGATCCGCCGCGATACGGCGCTGAAACTGAACGCATACACCGATGACAAGGCGAACGGCTGTCATGATTGGGATACTTTCCTGAGGTTCATCCGTGATGGGGCCACTCCGGTTCATATGAACGAAGTCGTCTATTCGTGGCGCACGCACCCGCAATCGACGGCATCAGCCGATCCATCCGTGAAACCGTTTACGCTGGTTTCACAAAGCCATGTGCTGACACAGCACCTGCAGTTGCAACAACTCGCGGACCGCATCGAAATCGTCGAGAACGATCTGTTCGGGCACGCCGGCATGTGGCGGCTGCGGCGCAAGATCGGCGAATTGCCTGCGACGTTCGTGGTGGCAACGCACCAGAGTGGAGCCGACGGCAAGGTCGACAGCTCTGTGGGCACCGTATCCGAACTGATCGACATCGTTCGCGCAAAGTCGGGCGACCATGAATACATCGCGATCATGGATTCCGGGCTCATGATCGAAGACGCCGAGTGGATTTCCGAGGCGATCGGGCTGTGCGAGGTCCAGGACGATATCGCGTTTGTCGGCGGCACGTTGCATTCCGACGATGCGACCATGCTTTGGACCGGAGGCTATCGTGCTTACCGCAACGGCGAGACATGCCCGTACCATGGTCGCCCCTCCTACCATTCGGGCTATCATGGGGAGGCTTTTTTGCAGCGCAGTGTGGATACGTTCACGCCGATGTTCTGGCTGGCGCCCGCCAAGCGCCTGGAAAATCTCTGCAAAGACCTGCCGGATGGATTATCATTTGCCGAGTTGGCCGGGGCCCTTGCGGTGGAAGCCGCCGAGAAAGGATATCGAACCGTCGTTTCGCCGTTCATGAAAGCGACTGTCCGGGGTTCCGTCCGTGAACCTCCCTATCGCCCCGTGGTGCAATATCCGTTCCCCGATGGCAACGCATATTATCCATTGAGGATGTCACCAACAGCAGCCTGGGAACTGGGACCAGCAAACTAGGCACCTTCGACCGATATTTTACCGATGCATGGAGCTTGTGATGAAAGCGGTGATACTCGCCGGCGGACTTGGTACCCGATTGGCGGAAGAGACGTCCATTCGCCCGAAGCCGCTTGTTGAAATCGGCGGCAGGCCGATCCTTTGGCACATCATGAAGTGCTATTCGGCGCATGGAATAAATGAGTTCGTGGTCTGCTGTGGCTACAAGGGGTACATGATCAAGGAGTATTTCGCCAATTACTTCCTTCATATGTGCGACGTGACATTTGACATTGCCAACAATCAAATGACCACGCATCAGAGCCGTGCGGAGGATTGGAAGGTCACGCTCATCGACACCGGTGATGAAACCATGACCGGAGGCCGCCTTCGCCGCGTGCGGCAATTCATAGGGGAGGAGACGTTCTGTTTCACCTATGGCGACGGCGTCGGCGACGTCGACATCACCGCAACTGTCGAGTTCCATCGTCGTCACGGCAAGCTGGCGACGCTTACCGCCGCGACGCCGCCTGGCCGGTTTGGGGCGCTCAATCTGGACGGCCACGACGTGCGGTCATTTCAGGAAAAGCCGAAGGCGGACGGTGGGGTGATCAACGCCGGTTTCTTTGTGTTGGAGCCGCAGGTCATCGACCGTATCTCCGGCGACGCCACGGTTTGGGAACGGGAGCCGCTCGAGACCCTTGCTTCGGACGGTCAGCTGGCTGCCTGGCGCCACGAAGGCTTCTGGCAACCCATGGACACCTTGCGTGACCGCAATCAGCTCGAGGCCTTGTGGGCGAGCGGGAAAGCGCCGTGGCGGGTATGGCAATGACCGCAAGCGCAAAACCCAGCGCCGACTTCTGGTTCGGCAAGCGTGTCCTTGTGACGGGCCATACCGGTTTCAAGGGTGGTTGGCTTTGCATGTGGCTTTCGGGAATGGGGGCGAAGGTCACAGGCCTTTCGTTGGACCCATCCGGCGATCCGTCGCTCTACGGCGTCGCTGGTGTGAACAGGTTTCTTGAAGCGGATTTGCGCTGCGACATCCGCGACGCCGCCAAGCTGCGTGAGGCTGTTTTGTCCGCGGCGCCCGAGATCGTGCTGCATCTGGCGGCTCAACCGCTCGTGCGCCTCTCCTATGCCGATCCGCTCGCAACCTATGCAACGAACGTGATGGGCACGGCGCATCTCCTGGAGGCCGTGCGATACGCTTCGTCGGTCAAGGCAGTCGTCAATGTCACGACGGACAAATGCTACGAGAACCGCGAATGGGTTTGGGCCTATCGCGAGGACGAAGCGATGGGCGGCCATGACCCGTATTCGAGCAGCAAGGGCTGTTCCGAACTCGTGACCGCAGCATATCGCCGCTCGTTCCTCGCGGCCGCGGGCGTGGGCGTGGCGTCTGCGCGCGCCGGCAACGTCATAGGCGGCGGCGACTGGTCGGCCGACAGACTGGTGCCGGACTTCCTGCGCGCCATCGACCGAAACGAGAAGCTCGTCATCCGTTCGCCGGAAGCGACGCGGCCATGGCAGCACGTGCTCGAACCGCTGTCGGGCTATCTGTTGATCGCCGAAGCGTTGTGGCGCGACGGCGTCGGCTTCGCGGAAGGCTGGAATTTCGGGCCTGACGAGGATGATGCCAAGCCGGTGCGTTGGATCGTCGAGACGCTGCAGGCTCTGCTCCCGCGGATACGCTGGGAGATTTTCGACGGCGAGCGTCCGCATGAGGCGAACATGCTGGCGTTGTCGAGTTCAAAGGCACGCGCCAGACTCAACTGGCGCCCGCGCTGGAGGCTGCGCCGCGCGCTGGAAGAGACGGTTCGATGGCATGAGTCCTGGGCGCGCGGCGAGGACATGGCTGATTTGTGCCGCGAGCAGATCCGGGGTTATCTGGATACCCCTTTCTCATGAGCGCGCGCCTGTCGGTTGAGCAAACGCCCCTTGCCGGGCTTCTGGTGATCAGGCGCAATGTGCTAAGCGACCACCGCGGCTACCTGGAACGCTTGTTTTGCACCACGGAACTCGCCCCGTTCCTCGATGGGCGCAAGGTCGCCCAGGTCAATCACACGCTGACAAGGAACGCCGGCGCAGCCCGCGGCATGCACTTTCAGCGCCAGCCTTTTCAAGAGACGAAGATCGTGTCTTGCCTGCGCGGAGAGGTCTTCGACGTCGCCGTTGATCTTCGAAAGGGCTCCGCCACGTTTGGCAAATGGTATGGCACTGTCTTAAGCGCCGACAATCACAGCAGCCTTTACATCCCCGAAGGCTTCGCTCATGGCTTTCAGACGCTCTGCGGTGATTGCGAGATGCTCTATTTTCACACGGCTTCCTATTCCGCCGAGGCGGAGGGCGCCGTCAACATGCTCGATCCCGCGTTCGGAATCGAATGGCCGATGGCCATCACCGAGCGTTCCACCCGAGACGAATCCCATCCTTTCATCACAAGCGCATTCGAAGGCCTGGAAATATGATTTGTAGACACTGCCGAGCGCCCGTAACGCAGAGCTTCGTTGACCTGGGCAGCGCGCCCCCCTCGAATGCATATCTGACGGCAGAGGCGATGCGCGGTCCTGAAAAATGGTTTCCGCTGCGCGTTCTCGTCTGCACCCAGTGCTGGCTGGTGCAGACGGAGGATTTTGCCAGGTTTGACGAATTGTTTGACCATGAATACGCGTATTTTTCCAGCTTTTCGGCCTCGTGGCTCAGGCATTCCAAGCGCTATTGCGAGGCGATGACCGAGCGGTTCGGGCTCGATGCCGCGAGCCACGTGGTGGAAGTGGCGGCCAATGACGGCTATCTGCTGCAATATTTCAAAGCTGCCGGAATTCCGTGCCTGGGCATCGAGCCGACCGAAAGCACCGCCAGGGCAGCCCGCGAAAAGGGGATCGAGATCGTCCAGTCGTTTTTCGGCGAGGCGCTCGGCAAGAAACTGATGGCCGAGGGCCGGGGCGCCGACCTCACGGCTGCGAACAACGTGCTCGCCCATGTGCCGGACATCAATGATTTCGTGAAGGGGTTTGCAAGCATTCTGAAGCCGGACGGCGTTTCCACGTTCGAATTTCCATCCCTGCTCAATCTGCGTGATCTGGTCCAGTTCGACACGATCTACCATGAGCATTTCTCTTATCTGTCCTTGACCGCCGTGAACCAGATCTTCGATGTCAACGGTCTGTCTGTCTTCGATGTCGAGGAATTGCCGACCCACGGCGGCAGCCTGCGTGTGTTCGCGCAGAGGAAGGACACCGGATCGCGCGCGAAAAATCCCTCCGTTGCAGCGATGCTGCAACGTGAGGCATCGGCAGGCCTGTCTTCACGTGAAGGCTACGCTGGCTTCCAGCGAAGAACCGATGAGGCGAAGAATGCGCTCGTTTCGTTTTTGCTGGCGGCGCGCAACGACGGTAAAAAGGTGGTTGCCTACGGCGCCGCCGCGAAGGGCAACACGTTCCTCAACTATGCCGGCGTCCGCCCGGATCTGATAAGCGTTGTGGTGGACCTCAATCCCGCCAAACAGGGGAAGTTCATGCCCGGAAGCCGAATTCCGATAGCGGGCGAGGAAAAGATCCGCGACGAGAAGCCGGACTATATTGTTATCCTTCCATGGAACCTGTCTGAAGAGATTGCCACCCAACTCGCATACGCGCGCGAATGGGGTGCCTCCTTTGTGACGTCCATACCCGAACTCAAGGTGTTCTGATGCGGGTCGCGGTGACGGGCGCGACCGGTTTCATTGGACGCCATGTCCTGGCCGAACTGCGCCGGCGGGGTCATGAAACGACCGTCTGCGTGCGCGATGCGTCACATCTGCCGGGTCAACTCCTGCATACGGGGACGGAAGTCCGGGAGATCGCTATAGGCGCCGGCGATGAGCCGGACTGGCCGGACCTGGGTTCGCCGGATGTGCTTATCCACCTCGCATGGGGCGGATTGCCGAACTATCATTCGCTGCACCATTTCGAGAAAGAGCTCCCCGCGCAATATTCATTCCTCGCTCGACTTGTAAAAACCGGGTTGCCGACGCTGGCTGTAGCAGGCACGTGCTTTGAGTATGGCATGCAATCCGGAGCTCTTGGCGAGGATCACATATGCCTGCCGGGCAATTGCTACGGGTTTTCCAAAAACGCCTTGCACAACCAGCTGCAATTTCTCTCCAAGACGCATGGTTTCAATCTCGTCTGGGCAAGGCTGTTTTACCTGTATGGAGAGGGGCAGTCTTCCAACTCGCTTCTTTCTCAATTGCGCCAAGCGGTCATGGAAGGGAGAGAAGTCTTCGACATGTCGGGCGGGGAGCAGTTGCGCGACTATCTGCCGGTAACGACGGTCGCGGAACTTCTTACTAAACTTGCCACGCTGGGGCAGAATATTGGCCCTATCAACATCTGTTCGGGAAAACCTGTTTCGGTGCGCAGGCTGGTCGAGACCTGGATTCGTGAAAATGGCTGGAAGATAGAACTCAACCTTGGACATTATCCCTATCCGGACTACGAGCCGCTGGCCTTCTGGGGGAAGGCCGACAAGCTTTCGGCGATTATTTCCACGGTCGGAGGGCCGCCAGGTGGCGCGGCGGCGCCGCACTCCGGTCCTTAACAACCTCCCGCCCCAAAAAACCTCTGGCGGTCCCCCGAACTCCGCGCTAATGCGGTAACCGGGTGACGGGGTTGGGGATTGCAATCTGGAGTCGTGGCGGACGACGATGGTCGATCCGGCGCTATTCTGGTAGTCATATTCCCGCGCCTGGAGTTCAGTACCACCCAATGACCGCATACGTAGAAGCCGTATCGGGCATCCGACCGAAGATGCGGCGCGCCATCATCATGATGCAGGACCTTGTCATGGTCCTGGCTTCGGTGGCGCTTAGCCTCATCCTATCGCAGTCGCGGCTTTCCTTCGACGCGTTCTCTTACGGCGGGTTGGCCTGCTGGGTGCTCATCGTGCTCACTGCCCATCTGCTGTTTCGCTATTGCGGCCTCTACAACACTGTGTGGCGCTTTGCTTCCACGCCCGATTTCTTCAACATCCTGAAGGGCTGCGGCAGCCTGACCGTCGTCCTTTATTTGGCCTCGATTGCCTTCCGCTCCTTTTTCCAGCCGGTCGCCGGGCTCAACGAGCGCCAGTTCATCGTCTTCTTCCTGGTTTCCTTCACCATCATTTCGGCGCCCAGGCTTTACTATCGCTTCCTCCGCGACGGCGCGTCCTGGCGCATCCTGCGCCGCGCTCCCGGCGACGCGCCGATCAAGCAGGCGCTGTTCATCGGCCGGCTGAGCGAGGCCGACGTGATCGTCCGCTTCACCCGCACGGCCGTGCCGGCCGAATACGCCATCGCCGGCATCATGGCGACCGAGAGCGACGCGCCGCTCGGCACCCAGATCCAGGGCGTTCCGGTCGTGGCGCTCATGCCGCGCCTGGTCGAAGTGCTGGAAGAGTATGTCAACGGCACGGAAAACCTCGACCTGCTGATCTTCGGCAAGGGGGTCGAGCGCGAGATCGAGGATTATGCCGAGCTGGTGCGCGTCGCCCGCCACAGCGGCATCGCCGTCGTGCAGTTTTCCGGCCTTTCGGAACTGGGGCAGGGCGGCAAGCTGGTTCTCGATGCGGTCGAGATGGAAACCATCATGCGCCGTTCGGCGGTCGCCACCGACACGGCGCGCATCGGCGCCTTCGTCGGCGGCAAGCGCGTGCTGGTCACCGGCGGCGCCGGCTCCATCGGCCGTGTCCTGGTGAAGCGCTCGTTGGAGCTCGGCGCCGAGGCGGTGCTGGTGGCCGACAATTCCGAATTCGGCATTTTCCAGCTCGATCAGCTGATCGAGGAAAGAGACCGCGACCGGCTGGCCAGCCGCATCGTCGACGTCACCGACCGGGCTCACATGATGCGCCTCGTCAGCGAGTTCAAACCCTCGATCATCTTTCACGCCGCGGCGCTGAAGCATGTGCCGCTGCTGGAAGAGAACTGGGAAGCGGCGATCGAGACGAATGTCTTCGGCACGCTCGCCTGCGCCGAGGTCGCGGCCGAATGCGGGGTGCCGCAGTTCCTTTTGATTTCCAGCGACAAGGCCGTCGATCCGAGCTCCGTGCTTGGCGTCACCAAACGGGCGGCCGAGCAGATCGTATCCTCGCTGCATGAAACCCATGCCGCGCCGCCGCCCTTCTATACCGGCGGGCTGAACGGCCACCATGGCGGCGTCCCAGGCACCAAATTCATTGCCGTGCGCTTCGGCAATGTCTTCGGCTCCAACGGCTCGGTGGCGACCATCTTCCAGGCGCAGATCGAGGCCGGCGGGCCGGTCACCATCACCGACCGGCGCATGACGCGCTATTTCATGACGGTGGCCGAGGCCGTCGATCTCGTCATCATGTCGGCCGCCGATGCCGAGCAGCGCCAGGGCAGGGACGACTACGCCATCTATATGCTCGACATGGGCAAGCCGGTGCCGATCCTCGAAGTCGCCGAGACCATGATCCGCATGGCCGGCAAGAGCCCCTATACCGACATTCCGATCCGCTTCACCGGCATCAGGCCAGGCGAGAAGCTGCACGAGACGCTGCATGGCGAGGGCGAAGAGGTCGTCAAGCTCGACATCGCCAAGATCTTCGGCCTCAGGACCGACGTCGCGCAATGGCCGAGGATCGAAGCCGCGCTGCCGGCGCTGGTGGCCGCCATGCATGACCAGGACAAGGCCGCGGCGCTTGCGATTCTGGCCGGGCTCTACCGGGCGGAGGACGACATTGGCGGCGCGTCCGAGCGGGCGGTGCCGAAAACGGCCGGACAGGTCGGTTGAGCATGTCTCCCGAAAGCGGAAACCGGTTTCGGGACAAAGACAGGCGTAAAATCAAAAACTTGAAGCATGTCTCCCGAAAGTGGAAACCGGTTTCGGACAAAGACATGCGTAAGATCAAAAACTTGAAGCCCACTATGCGCTTTAGGCCTGTGCCGCCCGCCAGCAATTGGCTATTGAAGCTTGTTCGAATGCCCAGCGAGTTTTGAGGCCGTGACAGGAAGAGATCAGCGCGTGGCCGTTCTCATGGGCACGAGGGACGGCGCGGCATTCATCGACGAGCAATTGGGATCCTTGCTCGCGCAATCCTGGCCTCATGTTGATCTCTGGGTCTCCGACGACGGCTCGACGGACGCCACGCCCGCAATCGTCGAGGCGTGGCGGTCCCGCTGGAGCAAGGGTTCCCTTACGCTGGTGCAGGGTCCGCAAAAGGGCTTCGCCGCCAACTTCCGCTCGATGGTCATCGATCCGCGCATCGATGCCGATTACTATGCCTTTTGCGACCAGGACGATGTCTGGGAGCCGGACCGGCTGGAGAGCGCCATTCGCTGGATGGAGGGAGAGGAAATGGCAACGCCGCTCCTGTTCTGCTCGCGCACGGCGACCATTTCCGAGACCGGCGTCCCGGCCGGCCATTCGCCGCTGTTCCGCCGCCCGCCGTCCTTCCGCAACGCGCTGGTGCAGAGCATCGCCGGCGGCAACACCATGCTCTTCAACCGCGCGGCGCGCGACCTTCTAGCGAAGGCTTCGGCGAGAACCGAATTCGTCAGCCATGACTGGTGGGCCTATCTCATCGTCACCGCCGCCGGCGGCAAGGTCCGCTACGAGCCGCGGCCGCTGGTCAGGTACCGGCAGCATGCGGCAAACCTGGTCGGCGCCAACGTCTCGTGGAGCGCGAGGCTTTCAAGGCTCGGGCGTCTGTTCCAGGGCCAGTTCGCCACTTGGACGGACAGCAATCTCAGGGGCCTAGCGGTCAACCGCGACCTCGTCACACGCGATGCGGCACTTTGCCTTCGCCTGTTCATCATGGCGCGCAAGGGCAGTGCTTTCAGGCGCTTCAGCCTGCTCGGCAAAAGCGGTGTCTACCGGCAGACCCTGATGGGGACGCTCGGGCTCTATCTCGCCTTTCTCTGGCAGCGTATCTGAGCCGTGACGGCAAAACGCGCTTTCGACCTGATTATCGCGGCCGTGATGCTGGCGCTGACGTCGCCGATCGTGCTGGTCGCCATGCTGGCGATCAGGGCGACATCGCCCGGACCGGCCGTTTTTTCGCAGCCGCGCGTCGGGCGGGAGGGCGCTGTCTTTGCCTGCCGCAAGCTGCGCACGATGCATCGGGACACCCCCGCCCTGCCCACCCACGAGGCGCCTGCCGGCTCGGTCACCGCGGTCGGCAAGGTGCTGCGCGCGACCAAGATCGACGAACTGCCGCAACTCTGGAACGTGCTCGAGGGCGAGATGAGCCTTGTCGGGCCCCGTCCATGCCTGCCGACGCAGACGGAGTTGATCGGACACCGGCAGCGGCTGGGCGTGCTGGCGGCGCTTCCGGGCATGACCGGGCTGGCGCAAATCAAGGGTATCGACATGTCCGACCCCAAACTCTGCGCCGAGACCGATGCCGCTTATCTGAAGGCCGCTTCGATCGGCTTCGACCTCAGGATATTGCTGGGGACACTCTACCGGGTCTGACCGGCCTTCTGTCGCGCCAGTTTCTCCAGCCGGCCGAGCGTATCGGCCTCGGGCATCCAGCCCTCTGAAATCAGCGGTGACGGGTCACAAATCTGTGTCGCCATCCAGGCTTCGTACGATGCTTGTCTGCCAAGCAGCATGGCCACCCGCCGGAACGGCCAGGCCGGCACGGCAAGAAAGCGGGCTGGAACGCCGTATCCGCGCCGGAACGCGGTGATGACCTCGGACATCGCAACTGGGGAAGCATCGGCCAAGACATAGGTCGGGCGCGGCGGCGTGGGGCGGGTCAAAAGATGCGCCACGGCGCCGGCCACCGCGTCCTGCGACAGCAACGAGCGAACTCCCGTGAGAAGGCCTGCAGGCAGTGGCAAGGCGGTGGCGGCGACCCGCATCAGCCCGCGCAGGTTTCCCTTCATGCCTTCCCCATAAACCGGCGGCAGGCGCAGCGCCGTCGCTCCAGCCCGATCCGCCGAGGCATAGGCTTCGAGCATCCTGACCTCGCCTTCCCCCTTGGAGCGGCCATAAGCGCATTGCGGGGCAGGGGGCGTTGTTTCGCTGATCGTGCCGCTGAAGCGGGGACCGGCGACGGCGCGGATCGAGGAGAGGTAGACAAAACGCCCGCCGGCACAGGCTGCTGCCGCCCTGGCCAGCCGCCCGGTCAGCGTTGCGTTGACGGCCTGGCAGTCGGCGTCGCTGGCACGACGGTCGTTGTTGAGCGCCGCGCAGTGAACGACATGCGTCACATCGCGCATCAGCGCCACAAAGGCTTCGTCGGCGGCATCGACGCCGGGCAGCCGGACGGCATCGTCCGCGGCCGGCAGCCTTTCCGGCTGGCGCGAGGCGACCCGCACGTCGAATCCGCCCTCCTGCAGCCTGCCGACGACCCGCCGCCCGATGAAGCCAGTCGCGCCGGTAACCAGAACCTTCATGATTCCCGGCCGGAGGTTGACGGGATAGCAACCGCGCCCTTGCCGGTCGGCGGCACCGTTCGTCCGCAGGCCAGATAGGTTCCGGAAACCAGGAACACCATCAGTGTCGAATCGAGAAGGTCCTGGCCGACCACGATGCCGGTCAGCCCGCCGACGAGATAGGTGATGACGGTGACAATGATCATTGTCGCACCAAACCGCTCCACCGGATCGGCGCTGAGGCGCAGCACCCTTGCCGCGTTCCGGGCCGCGACGATGAAGATCGCCGCCAGCGCCAGCGCCCCCAGCAAACCGGCCTGCACCGCCGCGGTCAGAAAGCCGTTGTGATAATGGTTGTAACCTGCGTCCATGCCGAATTGATCGTGAAAACCCTGTTTCATCAGCGCCCGGCTGCCCGAGACGCCATGGCCGAAAATCGGCATTTCGCGAAACGCGCCGACTCCGATTTCCCACATCGCCACGCGCAGGCCGAGCGCCGTCGAGTGGTCGCCCTTGGTGGTGAGCGCGTTCCAGTCGCTGAACAGGAAATCGGTGCGATCCATGATGACGGGGAAGCCGATGGCCGCGATCACCAGGCAGGCCGCGCCCGCGATCAGCGCCACGCGCATCAGATTGGCGCTGGCGAACCTGCGGCGATTGATCACGACGACGGCGATGGCGGCGATCGGCAGGGCAAGCCAGATGATGCGCGACCCCGAAAGAAGGATAGCCATCGTTCCCGCGAGCGCCGCGGCGGCCGGCAGCTTCCAGCCCTTCACGATTCCCGCAAGCGCGCCGGCAAGGCACGTCATGACGCCAAGGCACGTGACGGTCGCGAACACGATCGCATTTCCGGCGCCGCCCTCGGCCCTGGTGCCGATCCAGCTGTACTGGACGATGGCGAGCGCCAGCGCGCCGCAGCAGGCCGCGGCGCTTGCGAGTACGGCGATGCGCGCAAGGCTCACCTTGTCCGTGATGCTCCAGGTCGAATAGGAGATCGGGAAGAACAGCAAGGTGATCAGCGGCAGGAAATATTTCAGATCCGCCCCGAGCGCACCGTTGACGGCCGAAGCAAGCACCAGGGCCGCGCAATAGGCACAGATCGCCGCAGTCACGGCGAGCATGGCCCGGTCGATGTTGAGCTGCCGCCGCCCGAAGGCGAGCAGAAACACCGACCAGAGCGCGCCGCCATTGAAGACGAAGCTCACTACCGACCCCAGTACAGGCGGCGAAAAGAAGCAGACGATCGAGAAATAGATGTTGATCTGTGTCGGCGTGAGGTGGCGCCGGAACGATGTAAACGGGTTCAATGCCTTGCTTCGCAATCTTCCAGGTTGTGCGCAGACCCGCCAGGCTTCTAACAACTGCCCCGACCGATCCCGTTCTACCGCGCCTCGCCCCGTTCCCGCGCCGGTATAGCGGCTGGCTCCGGTCTCCGATAGGGCGACCGACGGATGTCTGCCAAAAATCGGCGGTCTGGACGAAAACTCCTGGAAGTCAATCTGGCCGATCGAAGCAAACAGGTTGTTCGGCCCCTTTCAATTGCTCAGCTTGTCTGGGAGAATTTTCCGACTTATCAGGCTCACTTGGAAAATTCATTCCCAAACCGCTATGCCCGGCGCGGGTCTTGCATTGTTATGGGCGATGGCGATCTGCTAGAACGCCCGCGAGAAGTGTCCAGGGCTTGACGGGCTGTTTTAGGAAACCGCGCCAACCGCTGCTGCAAGGCCTGGCCGGCACGAAAGAACGCTCAATAGTCCATGAATATCGCGCTCACTCACCTGCAGCGGCTCGAGGCCGAATCCATCCACATCTTCCGTGAGGTCGCGGCCTCTTTCTCCAAGCCTGTGATGCTCTACTCGGTCGGCAAGGATTCCTCCGTGCTGATGCATCTGGCGATGAAGGCCTTTTATCCGGCCAAGCCGCCGTTTCCCTTCCTGCATGTCGACACGACCTGGAAGTTTCGCGAAATGATCGCCTTTCGCGATCAGATGGCGCAGAAGCTCGGCTTCGACCTGCTCGTCCATGTCAACGAAGACGGCGTACGCGACGGCATCAACCCGTTCGATCACGGCTCGAATACCCATACTCATGTGATGAAGACGGTTGCGCTGCGCCAGGCGCTCGACAAATACGGCTTCGACGCCGCCTTCGGCGGCGCCCGCCGCGACGAGGAGAAGTCGCGCGCCAAGGAGCGCATCTTTTCCTTCCGCAATGCGCAGCACGCCTGGGACCCGAAGAACCAGCGGCCGGAAATGTGGAAGATCTTCAATACCCGCATCGCGCCGGGTGAATCGATCCGCGTCTTTCCGCTGTCCAACTGGACCGAGCTCGACATCTGGCAGTATATCTTGCAGGAGAACATCCCGATCGTGCCGCTCTATTTCGCCAAGGAGCGCCCGGTTGTCGAACGCGACGGCATGCTGATCATGAAGGACGATGACCGCATGCAGCTTCGCCCCGGCGAGACGGTCGAGAACCGTCTCGTACGCTTCCGCACGCTGGGCTGCTATCCGCTGACGGGCGCCATCGAATCGGACGCCGACACGCTTGAGGCCATCGTCGGCGAGATGCTGACCGCCCGCACCTCCGAACGCCAGGGCCGCCTCATCGACCGCGACGAGGCAGGGTCCATGGAAAAGAAGAAGCGCGAGGGGTATTTCTGACGATGCGCCACATCATGGCCAAGAGCCTCGCCCCTACAGACTCGATCCGCGACTACATGGCTTCGCAGGAGAAGAAGTCGCTGCTGCGCTTCCTTACCTGCGGTTCGGTCGACGACGGCAAGTCGACGCTGATCGGCCGGCTGCTTTCCGACACCAAGCAGATTTTCGAGGATCAACTCGCCGCGCTGGAGAATGACTCTCGCAAGCATGGCACCACCGGCGACGACATCGACTTCGCGCTGCTCGTCGACGGGCTGGAGGCCGAGCGCGAGCAGGGCATCACCATCGACGTCGCCTACCGCTTCTTCGCCACGCCGAAGCGCAAGTTCATCGTCGCCGACACGCCCGGCCACGAGCAGTACACGCGCAACATGGCGACGGGCGCCTCGACCGCCGATCTCGCCATCGTGCTGATCGATGCGCGCCAGGGCGTGCTGCGCCAGACCCGGCGCCATTCCATCATCGCCTCGCTGCTCGGCATCCGCCACATCGTGCTTGCCGTCAACAAGATCGACCTCGTCGGCTTCGACAAGACCGTGTTCGACAAGATCGTGGCGGACTACGGCGACTTCGCGAAGGGGCTGGGCTTCGCGAGCATCGTTCCGATCCCGATGTCGGCGCGCTTCGGCGACAACGTCACCAGCCGTTCCGAGCGCTCGCCCTGGTATTCCGGACCGTCGCTGATCGAGCATCTGGAAATCGTGTCCGTCGACGAGGCGGCCGTCGAGCTGCCGTTCCGCTTTCCGGTCCAATATGTGAACCGGCCGAACCTCGACTTCCGCGGTTTTGCCGGCACCATCGCTTCGGGCACGGTTTCGCAGGGCGACGAGGTCGTGGTCGCCAAGTCGGGCAGGGCCTCGCGCGTCAGGCGCATTGTCGCGCATGGCGGCGATCTCGAGCAGGCCGTCGCCGGCCAAGCCATCACGCTCGTCCTCGAGGATGAGGTTGAGGTGTCGCGCGGCAACATGCTGGTGTCGCCGGCCGCACGTCCGCAGGTCGCCGACCAGTTCGCCGCCAACATCGTCTGGTTCGACGAGCAGGCGCTGCTGCCCGGCCGCTCCTATATCCTGCGCACCGAGACCGATCAGGTCAGCGCCACCGTCACCGAGCTCAAATACCGCGTCAACGTCAACGATTTCGCGCATGAGGCGGCAAAGTCGCTCGACCTCAACGAGGTCGGCGTCTGCAACCTGTCGACCCGGGCGCCGATCGCCTTCGATCCCTTCGCCGAGAACCGCACGACCGGCGCCTTCATCCTGATAGATCGCATCAGCAACGCCACCGTCGGCGCCGGCATGATCCTGCATTCGCTGCGCCGCGCCGAAAACATCCACTGGCAATCGCTCGATGTCGGCAAGCGCGGCCGCTCCGACCTCAAGAACCAGCGCCCGGCGGTGTTCTGGTTCACCGGCCTGTCCGGCTCGGGCAAGTCGACCATCGCGAATCTCTTCGAAAGGAAGCTGTTCGCGTCCGGGCGCCACACCTACATCCTCGACGGCGACAATGTCCGCCACGGCCTCAATCGCGATCTCGGCTTCACCGACGCGGATCGCGTCGAGAACATCCGCCGCGTCGCCGAAGTGGCCAAGCTGATGGCCGATGCCGGCCTGATCGTCATCGTCTCCTTCATCTCGCCCTTCAGCGCCGAGCGGCGCATGGCGCGCGAGTTGATGGGCGAGGGCGAATTCGTCGAGGTGTTCGTCGACACGCCCTTCGAGGAATGCGCCCGCCGCGACCCGAAGGGCCTTTACGCGCGCGCCCTGAGCGGCGAGATCAAGAACTTCACCGGCGTCGATTCTCCCTATGAGGCGCCGGAGAATCCCGAAATCCACCTCGAGACTCTCGGCAGGAGCCCGCAGGAGATGGCGGAAGCCCTGGAACACTGGCTGACCGAGCGCGACATTGCCGAAGAGCAGTATGACAATGGCGGCGGTATCTGACGACGAAACGATGCTCGCCGTCTTCGAGCGTCTGGCGCTCGAGGCCGGCCGCGAGGTGATGCGCGTCTTCCACGAAGGCTGCGCCGTCGATGAGAAGTCCGACTCTTCGCCGGTGACGGAGGCTGACCGCGAAAGCGAGAAGATCATCCTGGCCGGCCTGCGCGCCGCTTATCCGGACATCCCTTGCGTGGCCGAGGAGGAGGTTGCGGCGGGCATCGCCACGCCCGACCTCGACGCCGCCTTCTTCCTCATCGATCCGCTCGACGGCACCAAGGAATTCGTCAATCGCCGCACCGATTTCACCGTCAACATCGCGCTGGTGCGCCACGGCGTGCCGGAAGTCGGCGTCGTCTTTGCGCCCTGCACCGGACGTTTCTTCTCCGGCCGGCCGGGCAAGGCGGAAGCGATCGAGGTCGACGCTGAGTTTCGCATCACCGAACGTCGGCCCATCACGGTGCGTGCAGGGGGCTCGCCGCTCGCCGTCGTCGCCAGCCGCTCGCACAACACGCCGGAGACCGAGGCCTTCATCCGCGACCTCGGCGCCGCCGAGATCGTCTCGATCGGCTCTTCGCTGAAATTCTGCCTGCTCGCCGCCGCCGAGGCCGACGTCTACCCGCGCTTCGGCCGCACCATGGAATGGGACACGGCGGCCGGCGACGCCGTGCTGCGCGCCGCCGGCGGAATGACGCGCACGCTGGACGGCGAGCCGCTCGTCTACGGCAAGCGCAACCAGGCGAACGACAGCGATTTCGCCAATCCGCATTTCATTGCGAGTGGGAAGAGCGCGCCTGCCTGAGATGCTCAGGCCGCCGCGACATGCGCCGAGTTCGAGCCGATATAATTGCGGATCGTCTCGATGATCTTGTCTTGGTCGGCTTCGCTGAGATAGGCGTGCATGGGAAGGCAGAGGATCTGCTTCGGCAGCTTTTCCGAAACGGCAAGACCGGTCGGCGCGCGCGGGTAGTCGCGATAGGCGATCTGCTCGTGCAGCGGCTTCACATAATAGATGACCGACGGGATGCCTTTTTCGCCGAGATGGCCCTTCAGCCCGTCGCGCTTCGGCGTCTCGATGGCGTACTGCGCCCAGGCCGAGCGGCCGTGGCCCAGATTGCGCGATGCCTTGACGATGTCGCCAAGTCCTTTGGCATAGCGGTCGGCGACCGCTTGCCGCGCCACCATCTCCTCTTCGAGAATGGCAAGCTTCTCGATCAGGATCGCCGCCTGCAGCGTGTCGAGGCGCGAATTGATGCCGACGCGGATGTTGTCGTACTGGGTCTCGCCCTTGCCGTGGAAGGCGAAGGAGCGCAGCTTGTCGGCCAGCGCTGCGTCATTGGTGAACATCGCGCCGCCGTCGCCGTAGCAGCCGAGCGGCTTCGCCGGATAGAAGCTGGTCGAGCCGACATGGCCGAAGGCGCCGCACATCTTGGCGTCGGCGGAACCGCCGATCGATTGGCCATCGGCCGAGCCGCCCATCGACTGGGCGGCGTCCTCGATCACCAGCAGGTTCTCGCGCTTGGCGATCGCCATGATCGCCTCGTAGTCGGCGGAGAGACCGAACAGGTCGACCGGGATGATCGCCTTCGGCTTCAGCCGGCCTTCCTTCTTGATCATGTCGATCGCCGCCTCGAGGCTGGCGATGTCGATATTGTAGGTGTCGGGATCGACGTCGACGAAGACCGGCTCGGCCTTGGCGAGCGCCACCACTTCGGCCGTCGCGGCGAAGGTGAAGCTCGGCACGAACACGGCGTCGCCCGGGCCGATGCCGGCGGCAAACAGCGGCAGAAGCAGCGCATCGGTGCCGTTGGCGCAGGCCACCACATGCTTGACGCCGACGTAAGCCGCGAGCTTGTTCTCGAATTCGGTGACCTGGGGCCCGAGGATGTAACGGCCGTCCTCGACCACCTTGTCGATCGCGGCCTTCAGCCGGTCGCGGATTCGTTCGCGCTGCGCGCCAAGATCGATGAACTGCATGTCGGCCTCAAATACTGCCAGTAAACCGGCCCGCTGGTACCAGACTTGGCACGGCTGAGAAAGCCGACCGGGGGCAGGGCAAATTGCGCAAGTGTCGCAGCCTGTTACCGTCTTTTGCCGGCGTATTGGCCGAGGAAGGCGGAAATCCGGGCTTCCAGGCGCATTCTCGGCGCCTTTTATCGCACTGTTCCGGTCCTTGGAAACATAAAGTGATCGGCCGGCGAGGCCTCGCGCCCCTCGCAGACCGAGCTCAGGCGATTTCGTGCCGCCACGGCGGGTTGGCGCCGGCTCGCGACACGGTCACCGCGGCCGCCTTGGCGCCAAGCTCCAGCGCCTTGCGGATGGCGTCTTCCGGCAGGCCCCCGATCGCCGCCTTGGTGAGCAGGCCCTGCTCGTGCAACGCAGCGAGGATGCCGGCATTGAAAGTGTCGCCCGCGCCGACCGTGTCGACCACCTTCACCTTCTGCGGCACGACCGTGACCTTGTGCTCTTTGCTGTAGCCGACGGCGCCTTCGCTGCCATGGGTGACGACGATCAGCTTCGGCCCGCGGTCCAGCCAGTTGCGCACGATATCCTCATGCGAGCCCGCCTCGTCGAACCAGTTGAGGTCTTCGTCCGACAGTTTGACGATGTCGGCCATCGCCATCATCTCGCGGATGCGCCTCAGATGCTTGGCCTTGTCCGGGATGAAGTTCGGCCGGATGTTGGGGTCGAGCATCATCACGCGGCTGTTGTGCTCGCGCCGCATGAATTCCTCATAGGCGGATCCCGCGGGCTCCGAGATCAGGCTGATGGCGCCGAACAGCATGGCCTCGATCTCGGCGCCGAGCTTCGGCAGGTCCTCGATGGTGAGCATGCGCCCGGCGGTGTTCTCGTCATAGAAGGTGTAGGTCGCCTGGCCGTTGTTGAGCCGTACGAAGGCGAGCGTCGTGGGCTTTGGCGAAGTGTGCGCATAGGTCGAGCTCACCTTGCTAGCCCCCAGCGCCTCGCGGAGCTGGCCGCCGAACAGGTCTGAGGAAAGGCCGGAGAAGAAGCCCGCCGGGGCGCCCAGCCGGCCGAGCGCGACCGCACTGTTGAACACCGCGCCGCCGACATAAGGCGCGAAGGCCGCTTCGCCTTCGGTCGTCGTGCGCGGCAGCATGTCGATCAGGGCTTCGCCACAGCAGAGGATCATTGTGTCTTGGTCTCCGGCGGATAAATCACGCCCTTGCGGATGATGATGTTGGCATAAAGCCTGGGCTCGCTGGTCGCCACGATCGCGTGCGCGGCCTTGACGCGTGCATAGAAGTCGGCCCCGGCCAGCGCAATCACCTTGTGGCCCGGCGCGCGTTTCGCGCAGACCGCTTCCATCTCGTGATGCACGGGATCGGCGAGCGCCGGATCGCCCTTGACGGAGGCGCGGAACAGCGCCTCCGGCACGGCTTCGTCGACAGGCAGCACCTTCAAGATCGCATCGATCACCGGAATGATAAGATGGCCGTCGGCGCGGATCAGCCTGCGCGCCTGTTCCTCGGCGGGATAGTTGCCGTCGACGATGGCGATCTCGTCACCATGGCCCATGGCCCTGAGCGTCGCCAGAAGCTGCGGTCCGAGGAGCGGCGGGATACCGATCAGCATGGTCAGGCGCTCCTGGAAATCGTGGTCGGTCCGATCAGGAAGCGCTCCGACAGCGGCAGGCTGGCTCCGCCCAGCGCGCGCGCATGGATGCCTACGGTTCCTTCGCGCACTATGGGCAGTTTCAATCCTTCGGCGTCGATGCCGACGATGGCATCCGTGACCGCATCGACAAGTCGCCGCCTTACGGCGAGAGGCATCCAGCCGTCGATAACCGCCGCTTCGAAATCGATGACCGAGGAGGCCGCGACGATGGCATAGGCCAGCGCCTGCGAGGCGCTGGCGATCCAGTCGTCGAGTTCGGCGCCGATCTCGCCCCAATCCTGCGGCGATGTCCAAAGATACGAGCCGTCGATGCCCTTGGCGCTCAGCGCCTTTTCCAGGATGGCGATCGAGGCGACGTCGATGAGCTGCGTCGGCTTGCCGTCCGCCCCGGGCACGGGCATCGAACCCAGCGCGCCGGCGTTGCCGGTCGGCCCGCCGAACAGCCGGCCGTTGAGCACGATGCCGCCGCCGGCAAAGGCGCCGATGTAGAAATAGACGAAGTCGCGCGCCACTCCCGCCTGGCCGAAGACGAGCTCGGCGCCGCAGGCCGAGGTCGCGTCGTTCTGCAGATAGACCGGAAAATCGCACTGCGCCTGGATGTCGGAGCGGATGTCGCGATGGCGCCATTCGTCCATGATCTCGCGCGGCGCGCCGGCCGTATCGGCCCAGCTCCAGAGTTCGAACGGCATGGCGATGCCGAGCCCGGCTATGCGCTTGTCCTGCGCCGGCGTCAGTTCGCCGCGCATTTTCTTGATGCCGGCGCTGACGAATTCCACCGTCTCGCGCGGCGCCGGATAGCGATAGGAATTGTGCAGCATCGCGCGCACCGTGCCGAGGAAGTCGATCAGCACCAGTTCGGCGCTGCGGCGGCCGATCTTGAGGCCGATGAAGAAGGCGCCTTCCGGGTTGAGCGCCATCGGGATCGAGGGCTGGCCGATCTTGCCGCGCAGCGGCGCCTGCCGGACCAGCAGCTTGTCTTCCTCCAGCTCGCGCATGATGACGGATACCGTCTGCGCCGACAGTCCTGTCATGCGCGCAATGTCGGATTTGGCCAGGCTGCCATGCTGGCGCACCAGGGACAGCACGAGCCGCTCATTGTGGTCGCGCATGCCGCTCTGGTTTGTGCCGCGATGCAGCCGGCTCTCCCGAGCCTCGGGCGAACCGTGCCTCGCAATGCCGGTCTCCACCCTGTTCCTCCCGTCAGTTTCCCCGCACTGCTTTTCGTTCAGAATGAGTGAACGGCGCAAGTCTGTCAATAATAAATAAGAGTGATTTAATTATTGACAGATGTCTCGGACTGGTGTCTTTTGAGGTGGCGTCCACGCTGGGAGAAATGGTTGGATGCGCTTGAGGCGCCGGGTTGGCCGGCGTCCGCAATGGTTCCACTGGGAGGAAATCGTGACCAAGAAATCGCTGCTGAAGTCCACCGTATTTGCGGCGGCCGGGCTGGGCCTGCTCGCATTCGCCTCGTCCGCGTCGGCCGCCGGCGTCGGCGCCTGCCTGATCACCAAGACCGACACCAATCCCTTCTTCGTCAAGATGAAGGAGGGCGCGACCGCCAAGGCCAAGGAACTTGGCGTCGACCTCAAGACCTATGCCGGCAAGATCGATGGCGACAGCGAAAGCCAGGTCGCGGCGATCGAAAGCTGCATCGCCGACGGCGCCAAGGGTATCCTGATCACCGCCTCGGACACCAAGGGCATCGTGCCGTCGGTGAAGAAGGCGCGCGACGCCGGCCTGCTGGTGATCGCGCTCGACACCCCGCTCGATCCGATCGACGCCGCCGATGCGACCTTCGCCACCGACAATCTGGAAGCCGGCAAGCTGATCGGCGCCTGGGCGGCCGCCACCCTCGGCGACAAGGCCAAGGACGCCAAGATCGGCTTCCTTGATCTGACCCCCTCGCAGCCGACCGTCGACGTGCTGCGCGACCAGGGCTTCATGATGGGCTACGGCATCGACGTGAAGGATCCGAACAAGATCGGCGACGAGGACGATCCGCGCATCGTTGGCCATGACGTCACCAACGGCAATGAGGAAGGCGGCCGCAAGGCGATGGAGAACCTTCTGCAGAAGGACAACACCATCAACGTCATCCACACCATCAACGAGCCCGCCGCCGTCGGCGCCTACCAGGCCCTCAAGGCCGTCGGTCTCGAAAAGCAGGTGCTGATCGTCTCGGTCGACGGCGGCTGCCCAGGTGTGAAGTCGGTTACCGAAGGCGTGATCGGCGCCACCTCGCAGCAATACCCGCTGCAGATGGCGGCGCTCGGCATCGAGGCAATCGCCAAGTACGCCAAGGACGGCACCAAGCCGAAGCCGACCGAAGGCAAGAATTTCTTCGACACCGGCGTCAACCTCGTCACCGACAAGCCCGCGAACGGCGTGAAGTCCATCGACACCAAGGAAGGCCTCGCCAAGTGCTGGGGCTGATGCCAGCCTGACGAGCGCACAAACCTTGCGGCCGGGGCTTGATCCTCGGCCGCATCGGGTGGACGATGCGCTTTCGTAAGCGCTGATAAATCCCGGCAACAGACCGGAATGCGTGAACGGCGTGTGGGGCAATGAGCAAGCTCCGCGCAGACGGGAGGATACATGTCTCAGATGCAGGAATTCGAGAAGGTGCTCACGAGCAGCGACACCAGCGTCGCCGCCTTCGAGGAGCACGGCAAGTCGTTCGTCAAGCGCGCCCAGCATTTTCTGCATTCCACACCGGCGGCGGTGCCGCTGATCGTGCTGGTGCTGTCGATCATCATTTTCGGTATCGCCATCGGCGGCCGTTTCTTTTCGTCCTATACGCTGACGCTGATTCTGCAGCAGATTGCGATCGTCGGTATTCTCGGCGCTGCCCAGACACTGGTCATCCTGACCGCCGGCATCGATCTCTCGATCGGCGTGATCATGGTGATTTCGGCCGTGATCATGGGCAATTGCGCCATCACCTACGGCATGCCGACCATTCTCGCGGTGGTGATAGGGCTTGCCGCCGGCGGCGCCTGCGGCCTGCTCAATGGTCTGCTGGTCGCCTACATGAAGCTGCCGCCGTTCATCGTCACGCTCGGCACCTGGAACATCGTCATGGCCACCAATTTCATCTATTCGGCCAATGAGACGATCCGCGATGCCGACGTCGACGCCCAGGCCCCATTGCTGCACTTGTTCGCTCTGAGCTTCAGGGTCGGTTCCGCGGTGCTGACCGCCGGCGTGATCGCCATGGTCCTGCTGGTGATGCTGCTCTGGTACGTGCTCAACCACACCGCCTGGGGCCGCCATGTCTATGCCGTCGGCGACGATCCGGAAGCGGCGAAGCTCTCCGGCATCCAGACCAAGACGGTGCTGATGGCTGTCTACACGCTTGCCGGCCTGATCGCCGCCTTCGCGGCCTGGGTCTCGATCGGCCGCAACGGTTCGATTTCGCCGTCCGCCGCCGTCACCGACTACAATCTGCAGGCGATCACCGCGACGGTGATCGGCGGCATCTCGCTCTTTGGCGGCCGCGGCTCGATCCTCGGCACGCTGTTCGGCGCCATGATCGTTGGCGTCGTCTCGATGGGCCTCAACATGCTGGGCGCCGATCCGCAATGGAAAGTGCTGCTCACCGGCGTGCTGATCATCGGCGCCGTGGCGATCGACCAGTGGATCAGAAAGGTTTCGGTGTAACCATGACCCAAGAGCCTGTCCTCACCGCGCGTGGTCTTACCAAGCGCTATGGCCGCGTCACCGCGCTCAACGCCTGCGACTTCGATCTCTACCCAGGCGAAATCCTGGCGGTGATCGGCGACAATGGCGCCGGCAAGTCGACGCTGATCAAGGCGATCTCCGGCGCCGTGCATCCCGACGAGGGAATGATCGAACTGGACGGCAAGCAGGTCCACTTCAAATCGCCCATCGAGGCCCGCGAAGCCGGCATCGAGACCGTTTATCAGAACCTCGCATTGTCGCCGGCGCTGTCGATCGCCGACAACATGTTCCTCGGTCGCGAGATCCGAAAGCCTGGCCCGCTCGGCAGCTGGTTCCGTATGCTCGACCGGCCGGCGATGGAAAAGCGCGCCCGCGACAAGCTCACCGAACTCGGCCTGATGACCATCCAGAACATCAGCCAGGCGGTGGAAACGCTCTCGGGCGGCCAGCGCCAGGGCGTCGCGGTGGCGCGCGCCGCCGCCTTCGGCTCCAAGGTGGTGATCATGGACGAGCCAACCGCGGCGCTCGGCGTCAAGGAAAGCCGCCGCGTGCTCGAGCTGATCCTCGATGTCAAGAAGCGCGGCCTGCCGATCGTGCTCATCTCGCACAACATGCCGCACGTGTTCGAGGTGGCTGATCGAATCCACATCCACCGGCTTGGGCGGCGCCTCTGCGTCGTCGATCCGAAGCAGATCTCGATGTCGGATGCCGTTGCGCTGATGACCGGCGCCAAGAAGCCTCCGGAGGATGCGCTGGCGGCCTGATTTCCGTCCTTCACGGTAAATTGCCGCAGGGAAACCGGATGACATTCCCGCCTAAATCGATTGAATGTATGCTGCAATGCGGTAGGAAGGGCTGGGAGGAACGGTGAAAGCCGGTATGATCAGGCCAACCGAACGAGAGGCGATATGACACCCGCCATGACGATCGAAGCCCCAGTTCTCGACCATCCCGACCCCAAGACGCTCGCCGAAGAAGTCTTGATGTCGCTCAAATACCGACTCGGCAAGGACACCACCGTCGCCACGCCCTATGACTGGCTGACCGCCTCGATCAAGGTGGTGCGCGACCGGGTCGTCGATCACTGGATCCAGGCGACCAAGGAAGCCTACGACCAGAAGGAAAAGCGGGTCTATTATCTCTCGCTCGAATTCCTGATCGGGCGCCTGATGCGCGACGCCTTCTCCAATCTCGATCTGATGGAGAACATGCGCGAGGCGCTCGCCTCGCTCGGCGTCGACCTCGATCTGATCGCCGGCCTCGAGCCTGACGCAGCCCTCGGCAATGGCGGCCTCGGGCGGCTCGCCGCCTGCTTCATGGAAAGCATGGCGACGGTCGACATTCCCGCGCATGGCTACGGCATCCGCTACGCCAACGGCATGTTCCGCCAGGAGATCCATGACGGCTGGCAGGTCGAGCTGCCGGAAACCTGGCTCGACCACGGCAACCCGTGGGAGTTCGAGCGGCGCGAGCGTTCCTTCGAGGTCGGCTTCGGCGGCTCGGTGGAATCGATCACCTCCAAGGACGGGCGGCTCGAGCGCCATGTCTGGAAGCCGACCGAGCATGTGCTGGCCGTCGCCTATGACACGCCGGTGGCCGGCTGGCGCGCCAAGCGCGTCAACACGCTGCGGCTGTGGTCCGGCATGCCGATCGACCCGATCCTGCTCGACAAGTTCAACGCCGGCGACCACATCGGCGCGCTCGCCGAGAGCAACAAGGCCGACGCGCTGTCGCGCGTGCTCTACCCCGCCGATTCCCACATGGCCGGCCAGGAGCTCCGGCTGCGGCAGGAGTATTTCTTCTCGACCGCGTCTCTGCAGGACATCGTCCAGCGGCATCTCAGCCAATATGGCGACCTGAAGTCGCTGCCCGACAAGGCCGCGATCCACCTCAACGACACCCATCCCGCTGTCGCCGTGGCCGAGCTGATGCGGCTTCTGATGGACGTCCACGGCATGGATTTCGACCTTGCCTGGGACGTTACCAAGCGCACCTTCGGCTACACCAACCACACGCTGCTGCCCGAGGCGCTGGAAAGCTGGCCGGTGCCGCTGTTCGAGCGCCTGCTGCCGCGTCACATGCAGATCGTCTACGCCATCAACGCGCAGGTCCTGCTCGAGGCACGCGCCACCGGAAAATTTTCCGGCGAGCAGATCGCCCGCATCTCGCTGATCCAGGAAAACGGCGACCGGCGCGTGCGCATGGGCAATCTCGCCTTCGTCGGCTCGCACTCGATCAACGGCGTCTCGGCGCTGCACACCGAGCTGATGAAGGAGACGGTGTTCGCCGACCTTCACAAGCTCTATCCTGACCGCATCAACAACAAGACCAACGGCATCACGCCCAGGCGCTGGCTGATCCAGTGCAATCCGGGCCTCACCGCGCTTGCCCGCGAGGCGATCGGCGGCCGCTTCATGGACGACATCGAGGCGATCAAGGATCTCGATCCGCTCGCCGACGATGCGGCCTTCCGCGAGAAGTTCGCCGCGGTGAAGCGCCAGAACAAGGCGAGGCTTGCCAACCTCGTCGCCGACCGGCTCGGGATCAGGCTCGATCCTTCGGCGCTGTTCGACATTCAGGTCAAGCGCATCCACGAGTACAAGCGCCAGCTGCTCAACATCCTCGAGGCGATCGCGCTCTACGACCAGATCCGTTCGCATCCGGAGCGGGACTGGATGCCGCGGGTGAAATTCTTCGGCGGCAAGGCGGCGCCCAGCTACCACAACGCCAAGCTCATCATCAAGCTGGCCAATGACGTCGCCAGGGTCATCAACGGCGATCCGTCGGTGCGCGGCCTGCTGAAGGTCGTGTTCGTGCCGAACTACAATGTCAGCCTGGCCGAAGTGCTGATGCCCGCCGCCGATCTCTCCGAGCAGATCTCGACCGCCGGCATGGAGGCTTCCGGCACCGGCAACATGAAGTTCGCCCTCAACGGCGCCTTGACCATCGGCACGCTCGACGGCGCCAATGTCGAGATCAAGGAGCGCGTCGGCGACGACAACATCTTCATCTTCGGCCTGACCACCGCCGAGGTCGCCAAACGCCGCAACAACGGCTACAACCCGCGCGGCGTGATCGAGTCATCGCCCGAATTATCGCAGGCTGTGTCGGCGATCTCGTCCGGCGTCTTCTCGCCCGACGATCCCAACCGCTACCGCGACCTGATGAACGGTCTCTACCAGAGCGACTGGTTCATGGTGGCCGCCGATTTCGACTCCTACGCCGCCTGCCAGCGCGAGGTCGACAACGTGTGGCGCAACAGTCCCGACTGGTACGCGCGCGCCATCCGCAACGTCGCCCGGGTCGGCTGGTTCTCGTCCGATCGCACGATCCGCCAATACGCGAAAGAAATCTGGAACGTGCCCGTCTGATATGATTGCATGAGACCACGAGCAACGTGGTCCAAAACAAAGACTGGTGCCCAGGGAGGGCGACCGCCTGATGAGGAAGCCGCGCGCGACCGCTGCGACAAGCGGCCCGGACGGACTGGCGCCAGCCGGCGATGTCGCGGCGATCGTCGCCGGAACGCATGGCAATCCCTTTGCGGTTCTGGGCGTCCATGAAGCCGGCAAAGGCTTCGTCGCCCGCTGCTTCGTGCCCAATGCCGAATTCGTCACCGCCTACACGCTGACCGGCAAGGAGGTGGGGGAACTCGACCGCAGCGACGATGCCGGCTTCTTCGAGGGCAAGCTCTCGATCCGCAAGCACCAGCCGCTGCGCTATCACGCGAGAAATGCCGGCGGCGACTGGTGGCTGACCGACCCTTACTCCTTCGGCCCGGTGCTGGGGCCGATGGACGATTACTACATGGCCGAGGGCTCGCATCTGAGGCTCTTCGACAAGCTCGGCGCCCACATCATCGAGCATGAGGGCGCCACCGGCGTGCATTTCGCCGTCTGGGCGCCGAACGCGAAGCGCGTCTCGGTGGTCGGCGCCTTCAACGACTGGGACGGTCGCCGGCACACCATGCGCGACCGCAAGGACACCGGCATCTGGGAACTGTTCATTCCGGACCTCGGCGCCGGCCAGCCTTACAAGTTCGAGATCATCGGCCCCGACGGTGTGCGGCTGCCGCTCAAGGCCGATCCCTTCGCCTTCGAATCCGAGCTGCGTCCGGCGACCGCTTCGGTGACGGCGCCGCCGATGGCGCATCAATGGGGCGACGAGGCGCACCGCAGCTTCTGGCAGAAGGCCGACCCCAGACGCGAGGCGATCTCCATCTACGAGGTCCATGCCGGCTCGTGGCAGCGCCGCGACGACGGCACGTTCCTCACCTGGGACGAGCTTGGCGCGCGGCTTATCCCTTACGCGGTCGACACCGGCTTCACCCATATCGAGTTCCTGCCGATCTCCGAGCATCCTTACGACCCGTCCTGGGGCTACCAGACGACCGGGCTCTATGCGCCGACAGCCCGCTTCGGCGATCCCGACGGCTTCGCCCGCTTCGTCGACGGCGCGCATCGCGCCGGCGTCGGCGTCATCCTCGACTGGGTGCCGGCGCATTTCCCGGTCGACGAGCATGGGCTGGTGCAATTCGACGGCACCGCGCTCTACGAGCATGCCGATCCGCGCCAGGGCTTCCACCCCGACTGGAACACCGCGATCTACAATTTCGGCCGCCGCGAGGTGGTGTCCTTCCTCGTCAACAACGCGCTGTTCTGGGCCGAAAAATATCATGTCGACGGCCTGCGCGTCGACGCGGTCGCCTCGATGCTCTACCTCGACTATTCGCGCAAGGCGGGCGAGTGGATCCCCAACGAGAAGGGCGGGCGCGAGAACCTGCAGGCCGTCAGCTTCCTGCAGAAGATGAACAAGGAGCTTTACGGTCACCATCCGGGCGTGATGACGATCGCCGAGGAATCGACCTCATGGCCGAAGGTGTCGCGTCCGGTGCACGAAGGCGGGCTTGGCTTCGGCTTCAAGTGGAACATGGGCTTCATGCACGACACGCTGGAGTATTTCTCCAAGGAGCCGATCTACCGCAAGCACCACCACAACGACATCACCTTTGGCCTGGTCTACGCCTTCTCCGAGAATTTCGTGCTGCCGCTCTCCCATGACGAGGTGGTGCACGGCAAGGGCACGCTGCTCCACAAGATGGCCGGCGACGACTGGCAGAAGTTCGCGACCTTGCGCGCCTACTACGCCTTCATGTGGGGTTATCCCGGCAAGAAGCTCCTGTTCATGGGGCAGGAATTCGCGCAGCGCCGCGAGTGGAGCGAGGAACGCGCGCTCGACTGGAATCTCTTGGACTTCGCTCCGCATCGCGGCGTCTGGCAGACGGTGCGGGACTTGAACTACCTCTACCGCTCGCGCCCGGCGCTGCATGCGCGCGACTGCGAGCCGGACGGCTTCTCCTGGCTGATCGTCGACGATCGCGACAACTCGGTCTTTGCCTGGCTGCGCAGCGCGCCCGACGGCAACCCGATCGCCGTCATTTCCAATTTCACGCCGGTGCCGCGCGAGAACTATCGCGTGCCGCTGCCGAAGGCGGGAGAATGGCGCGAGATCATCAACACTGACGCCGTCGAATATGGCGGCTCCGGCATGGGCAATGGCGGCATGGTCGTGGCGAGCGGGAAAGCGGGCAGCACGTCGGCGACGATGCTGTTGCCGCCGCTGTCGACGATCATGCTGGAATTCGTCGCGGACTGAAGCAGATGATATCTCATCTTGCTGAAGCAAAGTTCCGGGCCGATTACTTGGGAGGGTAACAATGGCAGAGATCAAGAGAACCCAGCCGCTGGCACGTGATGCCATGGCCTATGTGCTTGCCGGCGGCCGCGGCAGCCGCCTCAAGGAGCTGACAGACCGGCGCGCCAAGCCAGCGGTCTATTTCGGCGGCAAGACGCGCATCATCGATTTCGCGCTCTCCAATGCGTTGAACTCCGGCATCCGACGTCTCGGCGTCGCCACCCAGTACAAGGCGCATTCGCTGATCCGCCACCTGCAGCGCGGCTGGAACTTCCTGCGGCCGGAGCGAAACGAGAGCTTCGACATCCTGCCCGCCTCGCAGCGCGTTTCCGAAACGCAGTGGTACGAGGGCACCGCGGACGCCGTCTACCAGAACATCGACATCATCGAGGCCTACGGTCCCGAATACATGGTCATCCTCGCCGGCGACCACATCTACAAGATGGACTACGAGCTGATGCTGCGCCAGCACGTCGACGCCAATGCCGACGTGACCGTCGGCTGCCTCGAAGTGCCGCGCATGGAGGCGACCGGCTTCGGCGTCATGCATGTCGATGGCAAGGACAACATCATCGCCTTCGTCGAAAAGCCCGCCGATCCGCCCGGCATCCCCGACAAGCCGGAGTTCGCCCTCGCCTCGATGGGCATCTATGTCTTCAAGACAAAGTTCCTCATGGAGCAGCTGCGCCGCGACGCGGCCGAGCCCGGTTCCAGCCGCGACTTCGGCAAGGACATCATCCCCTACATCGTTGAGCATGGTAAGGCGATCGCACACCGTTTCGCCAAGTCCTGCGTGCGCTCCTCGCATGAGGCCGAACCCTACTGGCGCGACGTCGGGACGGTGGACGCCTATTGGGAAGCCAATATCGATTTGACCGACGTCACGCCCGAGCTCGACCTTTACGACCGCGACTGGCCGATCTGGACCTATGCCGAACTGAAGCCGCCGGCCAAGTTCGTGCATGACGAGGAGGGCCGCCGCGGCGAGGCGATCTCCTCGCTGGTATCCGGCGACTGCATCGTCTCCGGCGCATCGCTGCGCCGCAGCCTGATCTTCACCGGCGCGCGCATCAATTCCTATTCGAAGCTCGAGGAGGTGGTGATGCTGCCCGATGTCAATGTCGGCCGCAACGCGCGCCTCAAGCGCGTCGTCATCGACCATGGCGTGCAGATCCCGGAGGGGCTGGTGGTGGGCGAGGATCCGGTGCTCGACGCCAAGCGCTTCCGCGTCTCGGAAAAGGGCATCTGCCTGATCACCCAGGACATGATCAACAAGCTGTCAACCTGATAAGGTTGATCAAGCCGTCAACCCGCCAGGGTTGATCGGCAAGCTGTCGACCTGATCAACAGATTGTCACTTTGACCTGCCACTTTGAGATCGGAATGTGGAGCGCATGCAGGTTCTGTCGGTCACGCCCGAAATCTTCCCGCTGATCAAGACCGGCGGGCTTGCCGACGTGGCCGGCGCGCTGCCGATCGCGCTCGCCGGCAAGGGCGTGGCGATGCGCACGCTGGTTCCCGGCTATCCGGTGGTGATGGAGGCTTTCAAGAAAAAGAAGGCCGTCTACCAATACCCGCTGCTGCAGGGCGGCAAGGCTTCGGTCCATGCCGTCAAGATCGGCGAGCTCGACCTCTTCGTGCTCGACGCGCCGCATCTGTTCGATCGTCAGGGTGGTCCATATGGCACCGCCTCCGGCTCCGACTGGCCTGACAACTGGCGGCGTTTCGCGGCGCTGAGCCAGGTCGGCGGCGACATCGCCGGCGGCGCCATCTCCGGCTACCAGCCCGACATCGTGCACGCCCATGATTGGCAGTCGGCGATGACGCTCGCCTATATGCGCTACGGCAAGGCGGTCGGCGTGCCGTCGCTGATCACCGTGCATAACCTGGCTTTCCAGGGCCAGTTCGGCGCCGGCATCTTCGGCGAGCTCGGCTTGCCTGGCGTGGCGATGCAGCTCGACGGCGTCGAATATTATGGCGGCGTCGGCTTCCTCAAGGCCGGCCTGCAGGCGGCCTGGGCGATCACCACGGTGAGCCCGACCTATGCGCAGGAGATCCGCTCGCCGGAATTCGGCATGGGCCTCGACGGCCTGATCAACATGCGCGCCACCGATCTCTACGGCATCGTCAACGGCATCGATGTCGATATCTGGAACCCGGCGACCGACAGTCATCTGGTCGCCAATTATTCGGACGAGACACTTGCGGCGCGCGCCAGGAACCGCAAGGCCGTGGAGGACCGCTTCAATCTCGAAAATGACGACAGCCCGATCGTCTGCGTGGTCAGCCGGCTGACCTGGCAGAAGGGCATGGATATTTTGGCCTCGGTCGTCGACGGCATCGTTCAGCGCGGGGCCCGGCTGGCGATCCTGGGCTCAGGCGATGCCGGCCTCGAAGGCTCGCTGCTCGCCGCCGCCGCGCGGCACCGCGGCCGTGTCGGCGTCGTCATCGGCTATGATGAAGGCCTCTCGCACGTCATGCAGGGCGGCTGCGACGCCATCGTCATCCCTTCGCGCTTCGAGCCCTGCGGGCTGACCCAGCTTTATGGCCTGCGCTATGGCTGCGTGCCGATCGTCGCCCGCACCGGCGGTCTTGCCGACACCATCATCGATGCCAATGAGGCGGCGCTTTCGGCAGGGGTCGCCACCGGTTTCCAGTTCGCGCCGAACAATGGCGGCGCGCTGTTGCATGCGATCCGCCGCCTGGTCGAGGCGCATGCCAATCCCAAGAGCTGGGCATCGATCCAGCGCCAGGGCATGAAGGCCGATGTCTCCTGGGACAAGAGCGCCGAAAGATACGTCGAACTCTATCGCCTGCTGCTTTCGAAAAGGGTTGCCTGAAGCATGATCAAGACCGTCCCCACCAAACCCTATACCGACCAGAAGCCCGGCACCTCCGGCTTGCGCAAGAAGGTGCCGGTCTTCCAGCAGGAGAACTATGCCGAGAACTTCATCCAGTCGATCTTCGACGCGCTGGAAGGTTTCGAGGGCAAGACGCTGGTCATCGGCGGCGACGGCCGCTTCTACAACCGCGAGGTCATCCAGAAAGCCATCGCCATGGCCGCCGCCAACGGCTTTGGCAAGGTGATGGTCGGGCAGGGCGGCATTCTGTCCACGCCCGCCGCCTCCAACATCATCCGCAAATACAAGACTTTCGGCGGCATCATTCTGTCGGCCAGCCACAATCCGGGCGGCCCGCATGAGGATTTCGGCATCAAGTACAACGCCGGCAATGGCGGCCCGGCGCCGGAGAAGATCACCGACGCGATCTTCGAAAAGACCAAGACGATCTCGAGCTTCAAGATCGCCGACATCGGCAATGTCGACATCGACACGATCGGCACCGTCGAAGCCGGCGGCATGACGGTCGAGGTCTTCGACCCGGTCAAGGACTATGCCGAGCTGATGGAAAGCCTGTTCGACTTCGACGCCATCCGCGCCAATTTCAAATACGGCTTCCGCATGCGCTTCGACGCCATGCACGCGGTGACCGGTCCTTACGCCAAGGAGATCCTCGAGCGCCGCCTCGGCGCCCCCAACGGCACCTGCCGCAACTTCAAGCCGCTGCCGGATTTCGGCGGCCATCATCCTGACCCGAACCTGGTGCACGCAAAACAGCTCTATGACGAGATGATGGGTCCGGACGCGCCGGACTTCGGCGCTGCTTCCGACGGCGACGGCGACCGCAACCTGATCGTCGGCAAGGGCATCTTCGTCACCCCGTCGGATTCGGTGGCGATGCTTGCCGCCAACGCGCATCTGGCGCCCGGCTACAAGGAAGGCCTGAAAGGCATCGCCCGCTCGATGCCGACCAGCGGCGCGGCCGACCGCGTCGCGGAAAAGCTCGGCATCGGCATCTACGAGACGCCGACCGGCTGGAAGTTCTTCGGCAATCTGCTCGACGCCGGCATGGCGACGATCTGCGGCGAGGAAAGCGCCGGCACCGGCTCAAACCATGTGCGCGAGAAAGACGGGCTGTGGGCCGTGCTTCTGTGGCTCAACATCCTCGCCGTGCGCGGCGAGAGCTGCAAGGACATCGTCACCAGGCACTGGGAAACCTACGGCCGCAACTACTATTCGCGCCACGACTACGAGGAGGTCGAGACCGAAAGGGCGAACAAGCTGGTCGATGAGTTACGTGTCAAGCTCGGCTCACTGCCCGGCACCAGCGTGCGCGGTATGAAGATCGCCAGCGCCGACGACTTCGCTTATCACGATCCGGTCGACGGCTCGGTGAGCAAGAACCAGGGCATCCGGATCCTGTTCGAGGGCGGCTCGCGCGTCGTCTTCCGCCTCTCCGGCACCGGCACGTCCGGCGCCACGCTGCGCGTCTATATCGAGCGCTACGAGCCGGACAAGGCGAGGCATGACCTCGACACGCAGCAGGCGCTCGCCGATCTCATCGCCGCCGCCGACGACATCGCCGGCATCAAAAGCCACACCGGCCGCAACAAGCCGAGCGTGATTACTTGAGGGTGGTGCTGCGCGCCTTTCCTTCTCCCCTTGTGGGAGAAGGTGGATCGGCGCGCAGCGCCGAGCCGGTCGAGGGGTGTTGGCCGGATCGCCGTCATCGCCAAGCTGGAGCACCCCTCATCCATCGCCTTCGGCGACACCTTCTCCCACAAGGGGAGAAGGGGGAGCTCGCATGACCCAGCTCGGCGCCACCGTCACTCCCGAAGGCATCCGCTTTGCCGTCTGGTCCTCGTGCGCTCGACGCCTCTGGGTCTCGCTTTTCGACGAGAGCGGCAACCGCGAAATCGACCGGCTGGAGTTGAAGCCTGAAGGCGAGAGTGTGTATGCGCTCTCTGTCTCCGGCCTCGTCCCAGGCACGCGCCACGGTTTTCGCGCCGACGGCGACTATGCACCGGAACGTGGTCTGTGGTTTGACCCGAACAAGCTTCTCACTGACCCCTATGCCGTCGAGATAGATCGCCCATATCAATACCACTGGCGACTCGCCGCTAAACGCAACGAGGGTGCCGATACGGCCTCGCTGATGCCGAAAACAGTGGCGCGCGCTTTGCCGCATCCGCTTTCACCCCAGCCGCCGCTGTTCCGGCCCGGCGGCCTGATCTACGAGCTCAATGTCCGCTCCTTCACCAGGCTGCATCCCGACGTCCCGGAGGCGCAGCGCGGCACCATCGCTGCGCTCGCCCATCCGGCTGTGATCGAGCATCTGCAAAAGCTCGGCGTCTCCGCTGTCGAACTGATGCCGATCACCGCCTCGATCGACGAGCGGCATCTGCCGCCGCTCGGGCTCCACAACGCCTGGGGCTACAATCCCGTCACCTTCATGGCGCTCGATCCGCGCCTGGCGCCGGGTGGCCTACAGGAACTGCGCGGTACCGTCGCGGCCCTGCGCAACGCCGGTGTCGGCACCATCCTCGATCTCGTCTTCAACCACACCGGCGAGAGCGACCGGCTCGGCCCGACTTTGTCGCTGCGCGGCCTTGACGCCCAAGCCTATTACCGGCATCTGCCGGACGGCCGGCTGGCCAATGACACCGGCACCGGCAACACGGTCGCCTGCGACCATCCGGTCGTGCGAGAGATGGTGCTCGACACGCTGCGCCATTTCGTCCGTTTCGCCGGCGTCGACGGCTTCCGCTTCGACCTGGCACCGGTGCTCGGCCGCGTCGGCGGCACGTTCGATCCCGATGCGCCGTTGCTCCAGGCCATCGCCGGCGATCCCGTGCTGGCCGACCGCGTGTTGATCGCCGAGCCCTGGGACATCGGTCCGAACGGCTACCAGCTCGGCAATTTCCGGCTGCCGTATCTCGAATGGAACGACCGCTACCGCGACGACGTTAGGCGCTTCTGGCGCGGCGACGCCGGTGTGATTGGTGCTTTGGCGACCCGGCTTGCCGGTTCCTCCGACGTGTTCGGCAGGACAGGGGAGCCGGTGAGCCGCAGCGTCAATTTCATCGCCGCGCATGACGGCATGACGCTGGCCGATCTCGTCGCCTATGAGAAGAAGCACAACGCGGCCAATGGCGAGCAGAATCGCGACGGCCATAATGACAATATCTCCTGGAACAATGGCGCCGAAGGCGAGACAGATGATGCGGCGATCACCGACGCCCGCTTCGGCGACCGGTGGGCGTTGCTTGCCACGCTCTTTGCCTCGCGCGGCACCATCATGCTGACCGCCGGCGACGAGTTCGGCAGAACCCAGCAGGGCAACAACAACGCCTATGCGCAGGACAATGCCATCACCTGGCTCGACTGGGCCCGCCGCGACGAGGCGCTAGAACGATACGCTTCGGCTCTCTCCGCGATGCGCCGTGCCTTTCCGGCGCTGTCGGACACGCATTTCCTGACCGGGAAGCCGTCCGATGCTTCGGCCATTCCGGACGTGGAGTGGCTGACGGAGACGGGTGCGCCGCTCGGCGAGGCGGAGTGGAACGATCCCGCGCGACATCGCCTCGTCATGATGCTCGGCGATAGCGGGAGCGGCCGCCTTGCCGTCATGGTCAATGGCGACCGCCGCCAATGCGTCTTCACCTTGCCCGCGCGGGAAGGCTTTCACTGGCATCCGGCGATCGAGACGCAGGCAGTCGACCTGGCGCGGCCGGTTCCTGGCCGCAGCGTGACATTTGTGATCGAGCGGCGTGCCGCAAAGGCTCGCGCCAGGAAGGGTTTGTAATGGCTGACGATAATGCCGGGCAGGGGGCCGAATGGTGGCGCGGCTGCGTCATCTACCAGATCTATCCGCGCTCCTTCCAGGACACGACCGGCGACGGTAGCGGCGACCTCAAGGGCATCACGGCGCGGCTCGCCCATGTTGCCTCGCTCGGCGTCGATGCGGTCTGGCTCTCGCCCTTCTTCAAGTCGCCCATGGCCGATATGGGCTATGACGTGTCGGATTATCGCGACGTCGATCCGATGTTCGGCACGCTGGAGGACTTCGATGCGCTCGTTGCCGAGGCGCACCGGCTCGGCCTGAAACTCATCATCGACCAGGTGATTTCGCATTCTTCGGACAGGCATGAATGGTTCGTCGAGAGCCGCGCCAGCCGCGACAATGCCAAGGCCGACTGGTATGTCTGGGCCGACGCGAAGCCGGACGGCAGCGCGCCCAACAACTGGCAATCGCTGTTCGGGGGCCCCGCCTGGGAGTGGGACGCCACCCGCCGGCAGTACTACATGCACAATTTCCTGGCTGCGCAGCCCGACCTCAATTTCCATACTCCGGAGGTCCAGGACGCGCTGCTCGACACGGTGCGCTTCTGGCTGGAGCGCGGCGTCGACGGCTTCCGGCTGGATACCGTCAACTACTATTTCCACGACCGCTGGCTGCGCGACAATCCACCCTTGGCCTCAAGCGTCGCCGGCACCAATGGCGCGACCACCACTTATGCCTTTCAGGAGCATCTCTTCGACAAGACGCGCCCCGAGAACCTCGACTTCCTGAAGCGTTTCCGCGCGCTACTCGACGAATATCCCGACCGCGCCGCGGTCGGCGAGGTAGGCGACGAGGACCGTTCGTTGCAGACGCTCGCCGCCTACACGTCCGGCGGCGACAAATTGCAGACGTGCTACACCTTCGATCTGCTCGGCCCGCAATTCTCGGCCGCCCATGTGCGCGGCTGTGTCGAGGCCCTCGAGAATGCGGTTGCCGACGGGTGGGTTTGCTGGGCCTTCTCCAACCACGACGTCGTTCGCCATGTCAGCCGCTGGACGCAGCCCGGCGACAACCCGGATATCGTGGCGAAATTCTCGATCGCGCTGCTCTGTTGCCTGCGCGGCTCGATCTGTCTCTACCAGGGCGAGGAGCTCGGGCTGGAGGAAGCCGAACTCGCCTATGAGGATTTGCGCGACCCGCTGGGCATCCGCTTCTGGCCTGGCGTGAAGGGCAGGGACGGCTGCCGCACGCCGATGGTCTGGGAAGCCGGCGCTGAAAATGGCGGCTTCTCGACAGGCAAGCCCTGGCTGCCGGCGCCGCAGGCGCATCGCGGTCGCGCGGTCGATGTGCAGAGCGGCGAGGGCGGCTCCGTCCTTGCTGCCTATCGCTCGATCGTTGCCTTGCGCAAGCGCCGTCCGGCGCTGATCGGCGGCTCGATCCGTTTTCTCGACGCGGAGGGCGATGTGCTGGCCTTCATACGCCAGCACGAAGACGAGACATTGTTATGCGTCTTCAACTTCGCCGGCGAGCCGGCGAACTGGACGCTGCCGGCAGAGATCAGGGATGTCGAGATAACGGCGCTTGCTGTTGACGTCGCCGGCGTTCTTGGCGGCGTTCTCGAAGAGGTAGCGCTGGCGCTGCCGCCCATAGGTTGCTTCGTCGGCAGAATTGGCTGACAGCCAGCCTATTGGACGAGCACCGAGCGCCCGCAGACGGCGCCGGTTACGCGCACATCGGCCTCGCCGACATGCACGCCAAGCGCCGCGAGCACGTTGTAGACGAGGTCGTCGACCGGTGCGGTCACGCCGTTGAGCAGCGTCGTCACCGCCGGCTTCACCGTGCCGAGCAGGGCGGTCACGTCGAGACCGAGGCCCAACGCGTTGGCCGACAGCGACAGGTTGTTCACCAGCGAGGTGGTGAGCGACTGCGTCAGGTTCTTGGTCGACACCGTCTTGATCGTCTTGCTGGCGATATCGGTGGCGTTGAAGGTCAGGGTCGTCGGCGTCATGTTGGTCATCGAGAAGGCCGACGATCCCTTGATCTGCAGCAGGTTGAGATTGACCAGGGGCAGCTTGGCCTTCACATCGGCGATGTCGGCGTCGCTGAAGGATTGCGGTTCGGTGAAGTCGGCAAAGCCGCTGGCGTTGTTGTCGGCGAGATGCGCCGAGACGACCCCGGGTTGCGCGGCGATGGAAACCTTGATGCTGGAGGGGCCGGTCGGGCAGCTTATGTCGGTCAGCTTGGCTTCGGCATAGGCGGCCTCGACATTGAGAGGCAGGTTTACGGCGAGCAGCTTGATGCCGCCGCCAAGGGTCGGTGTGCCGACCGTGACGCTGGCGTTGAGCTTGATGCGGGTCTGCGCGGTGCGCAACACGGTTCCCAGTTCGCCGACCGCCAGCCAGGGCGAGGACTGCATGGGCTCGCCGATGGCCACCTGGAGCGTCGTCGACGTCAGCCCGGGTACGGTTGCCCCGAGATTGACGGCAACCTGGTTGGTGCCGTTTGCTAGTGCCGCGGCCGCGGTCACCATGCTCATCGCGCTGGCGTCGACCGAAAGTCCGGCGGGCTTCTGCCCGAGGCCGAGGTTCCCCACCGAGCCGAGATCGAGGAACTGGCTGAGCGGGATCTTGACTGTATTGGTGGCGCTCGAGGCCATGGTCTGCAACGCGAGCTTGGCCGTCCGGTCGAGTTCGGGCACGTTGGCCATCGCGGTCGCGATCTGGCCGACCGTTGCCTTCGAGGCGAGCACGTCCGAATAGGTCACGCCAGTCAGGTGCAACTGCGTCGCCAGCGCATCGGTGAAGGAGAGCACGTCGACATCAGCCGAGATCAGCGAATTGTAGTCCATCACGCTGAGCGAGATGTTGCCGCCGAGAAGCCCGCCGAGCAATGCGTTGAGGATGCCGCCATTGACGCTGGCCAGCCGCGACCCGACCGAGAACGCCGCTTCGGGCTGGGCGCTGGCTGTGGCTGTCGTGCCGATCACCGGCGGCGCCATCATCGAGGCGGCGAAATAGAGCGTGCCCAGCTTCTTCAGCGACACCTGGACGGCGTTGTAGGGTAGCTTGCCTGGCTCGAAGCGGCTGCCGGCCGCTATGGAACTGACCCCCGAATAGCGCCCGGGCACGACCTGCACGACCGCCTTGCTGCCGGTCGGCGCGATGTTGGTTCCCTGTTGCTGCACGGCGACGGACGTGATCCCGTTGTCCTTCAGCGTCGTCAGCACCGCCTGCTGGGCATTGTTGATGTTGGCGGCGGCGGTGATGGCGGCGAGGTCGACGATCGACTGCGCGGCGCGGCGTTCATTGTAGAGCGAGCCCTCGTCGACGGCGAAAGCGGTCAGCGCCAGCGCCACCGGCGTGCAGAGCGCGGTCATGACCGCGAAATTGGCACGGCTGTCGGCGATCAGCCGTCGCGCTGCGTCCACCAGAGCAATTCCAGGAAAAGTGTGAAACGGTTTTCCGTCCGGATTTGCGTCAGAAAAAAGAGCTAGAGCGGTTCTGCGTTTCCAGGAAACGATGACCCGCTCCAGTCCCCCCTTGGAACTGCGCATCATATGCCTCCGACCCGGATCGTCGACTGACGCTGGATCGTGGTGCCCGGCAGCGGCAGCGTCCGGAACAGATTCCAGATCGGCAGGTTGCGCGCGTCATAGCTGACGGACACGACGAACTGGCTGCCGTCGACGGCGCTGTCCTTGGCGTCGACCGTCAGCTTCTTGGGGTCGACAAAGGGATAACCTGCAACGTCGTGGGTGATGAAATCGGTGACCAGCGCCTGCCGCTCCGTCTGGTTGAGGCCGGCAATCGCCGTCCGTGCCGCGTCGGCGGCGATCTGCTGAACCGAATGGCTGGCGCCGAAATAGATTCCGTATGCAACCATCCCGAGCAACAGCAAGATGAAGATCGGCGCCAGCATGGCGAATTCGACCGCCGATGTGCCCGCGGCGTCAGCCCGGAAACGGAACCAAGGAGCGAGGAATTTTCGGTTCTTCAGCATGGTCCGGAGAATGCCAAAACCTGCCTGCAAAAACCGAAAACGACCGGAACAACCGAAAGGTGCACCAAGTTGAATGGAGTGATTAAATATTAGAGTTTGCTGTTTTAGCAGAGTGATGCTCACTCAACGTCAAGCAGCGGGCAGTTGAAATAAGATTTCGCTCTGTCTAGTCTCCCGCCACCAGCCGCCGGAAGGGACCGGCGGCACGCTCAAAAAGGGACCCGTTGAACGGTTCCAGGGCGGCAACACTCAAGGCGTGGTTGAGGGGCCGCGCCAAAAGGGAGAGACTTCATGCTGAAAAACCTGCTGAAGGCGACCGTGTTCGCCACCACCATGGCCTTGGCGACCGGGGCCTTCTACACGCCCGCCTTCGCCGAGACCGTGTACAACCGCGGAGCCGCCGCCGAGGCGGAGACGGTCGATCCGCACAAGACGTCGACGGTCTACGAAGCCGACATCATACGCGACCTGTTCCAGGGTCTCGTCATGCATGACCAGAAGACGAACCTCATTCCGGGCGCCGCCGAAAGCTGGACGGTGTCCGACGACGGCACTGTCTATACCTTCAAGCTGCGCAAGGACGGCCTCTGGTCGGATGGCAGCCCGGTGACGGCGGACGACTTCGTCTACTCGTTCCATCGACTGGAAGATCCGGCCACCGCTGCCGAATACGCTTCCATGCTCTATCCGGTGAAGGGCGCCGAGGACTTCAACACCAAGAAGGGCAAAGCCGAGGATATGGGCGTGAAGGCGGTCGACGCCAACACGCTGCAAGTGACGCTGAAGGCTCCGACGCCCTATTTCCTGGAGATGCTGACCCATCAGGCGACCTATCCGGTCAACAAGGCCTCCATGGACAAGCTCGGCGCCGACTGGATCAAGCCCGGCAAGCTGGTTTCCAACGGCGCCTATATGCTGACGGAGTGGGTTCCCAACGACCATATGAAATTGGTCAAGAATCCGAAGTTCTGGGACGCCGCGAGCGTCAAGCTCGACGTGGTCAACTACATCCCGACCGAGGATCGCTCGTCTGCGATGAAGCGCTTCGAGGCCGGCGAACTCGACAGCTATGGTGACCTGCCGACCGAACAACTCGCCGATCTCAAAACCAAATTCGGTGACCAGGTCCGTGTGGGGCCATATCTCGGCACCTACTATTATGCGGTCAAGACCGACAAGGCGCCTTGGGACAATGTCGAGCTGCGCAACGCCATCTCGATGGCGATCGATCGCGACTTCCTCGCCGAGAAGGTCTGGCAGAACTCGATGCTGCCCGGCTATTCGATGGTGCCTCCGGGCGTCGAGGGCTACACGCCGGCACTGGCCAAATACGCCGACATGCCGCAGATCGACCGCGAGGACGCGGCCAAGAAGATCCTGGAGAAGCTCGGCTATACACCCGAGCATCCGTTGAAGATGGAGATCCGCTACAACACCTCGGAGAACCATAAGAACACGGCGGTCGCCATCCAGGAACAGCTGAAGCCGCTCGGCGTCGAGGTGACGCTGCTCAACACCGACACCAAGACCCACTACAGCTTCCTCGAGCAGAAGGGCAATTACGACGTTGCCCGCGCCGCCTGGATCGCCGACTACAAGGATCCGGAGACCTTCCTCGGCATCTCGCGCAAGGCAAGCGGCAACAACTACTCGAACTACAACAGCCCGGCCTACGAGGCCGCGATGGACAAGGCGGCCGCCGCCGGCGGCAAGCCTGAGGAACGCATGAAGGACCTCGCCGAGGCCGAGCGCATCCTCGTCGACGATGTCGGCCAGATTCCGCTGCTCTACTACAGCTACCACGACATCGTTTCCTCGAAGCTGCATGGCTTCGATGACAATGTGATGGACATCCATCCGTCCCGCTTCATCTCCAAGGACTGACAAGGAACCTTGGCCGTGCCGCCGCTCTCTTTTGGGAGCGGCGGCCGCGGTCTGTCGTCGTGCCGGGCCGAAAGTCGGGTTGGATTTTCAGGCTGCCCGGTGCGAAGATCAGAGATGCCAGCGCGCCACGGTCTCGTCTGGAGAGCTGTCGCCCTGGCTGAAGCGGGGCGCCGATGCTGCGTTATGTCTTCCGGCGGCTGTTGACCGCCATCCCGACGCTATTCGTCATCGTGACGGTGGCGTTCTTCCTGATCCGTGTCGCGCCAGGCGGCCCGTTCAACCAGGAGCGGGGCTTGAGCCCCGAGATCAGGGCCAATCTCGAAGCCCAGTTCGGCCTCGATGATCCGCTCTGGCTGCAATATGTCCACTATCTCGGCAATCTTTTGCGCGGCAATTTCGGCCCGAGCTACAATCTGCCTGACTTCACCGTCACGGAGCTCTTCGCCAAGGGCCTGCCGATCTCGGTGCAGATCGGCACTTCGGCGCTCGTGCTGGCGCTGCTGCTGGGGAGCATCCTCGGCACCATCGCGGCGCTCAACCAGAACAAAATAGCCGACTATTCCGTGATTGCCTTGGCCACCGCCGGCAGCACTATCCCGACCTTCGTCATCGCCCCGGTGATCCAGCTCGTCTTCGGGCTGTCCTGGAAGCTGTTGCCGATCGGCGGCTGGGGTGACGGCGCCTTGATCAACAAGGTCGGGCCGGTGCTGACGCTTGCCCTGCCGCAGATCGCCATCGTCGCCCGCCTGATGCGCGGCTCGATGATCGAGAGCCTGCGCTCGCACCATATCCGCACGGCCCGCGCGCTCGGTCTCTCGGACTGGTCGGTGGTGGTCAAGCATGCGCTGCGCGGCGCCGTCCTGCCGATCGTCTCCTTTACCGGTCCCGCGGCTGCGGCGCTGCTCACCGGCTCGATCATTGTCGAAACCATCTTCTCCATTCCGGGCGTCGGCCGCTATTTCGTCGATGCAGCGCTCAACCGCGACTACACGCTGGTCATGGGTACCGTGGTGGTGATCGCGGTCTTCACCATCGTCTTCAACCTGATCGTCGATCTTCTCTACGCGGTCGTCGACCCGAGGGTGCGCTATGACTGACCTTGCCGTAGCCGTTCCGGAGCCGATCGTCGGCCGCTCGCTCTGGGGCAATGCCTGGGCGCGGCTGAAGCGCAACCGCGCCGCCATGTTCAGCCTTTACTATCTGGCGTTCATTGCCGTCATCAGCGTTTTCGGCCCGATGGTCGCGCCGCATGAATACACCACCATCTACGGCGACTACGTGCGCACCCCGCCGAGCCTCTCGGCCTACCCCAAGCCCGACATGATCCAGACCGCGCTGACCGACGCCATCAAGCGCATGCGCGTCGACATTAAGGAGTGGCACCAGGACGGCAGCCGCGTGATCGTGACGGTCACGTCCAAGAAGCCGATAGACGACCGCTACACCCGTTATCTCGATCGTTCCGACGCCTTCGACGACACCAGGATCGAGAGCAAGTCGCCGGACGGGCTCGAAGTCACGATGAGTTCCGCCATCAAGCAGCAATATTTCATCTTCGGCACCGACAACACAGGGCGCGACCTGCTTTCGCGTACGCTGATGGCCGGGCGCATTTCGCTGGCCATCGGCCTGCTTGCCGGCGTCGTCGCCGGCGTCATCGGCGTGATCTACGGCGCGACGGCCGGCTTTGCCGGCGGCAGGGTCGACGAGGTGATGATGCGCATTGTCGACGTGCTCTATTCGCTACCGTTCATCTTCTTCGTCATTATGCTGGTTGTGTTCTTCGGCCGCAACTTCGTGCTGATGTTTCTGGCGGTCGGCGCGGTGCTGTGGCTGGACATGGCGCGCATCGTACGCGGCCAGGCGCTGTCGATCCGCAGGCAGGAATATGTCCAGGCGGCAGAAGCGATGGGCGTCGGCCATCGCGGCATCCTGGTGCGCCACGTGATCCCCAATCTGCTCGGGCCGGTGGTGATCTACATGACGCTGCTGGTGCCGCAGGTGATCATCCTGGAAAGCTTTCTCTCCTTCCTCGGTCTTGGCGTGCAGGAGCCGATGACCAGCTGGGGTGTGCTGATTTCCGTTGGCGCCAAGAACATCGGCTATGCCAACTGGCTGCTGATGTTTCCGGCCTTCTTCCTCGTCTCGACGCTGTTTGCGCTGAATTTCGTCGGCGACGGCCTGCGCGACGCGCTCGACCCGAAAGATCGATAGAGATGGGGATCGCTGACATGGCTTCCGAAACGATCCTCAGCGTCAAGGACCTGCGGGTCCGCTTCCAGACCCTCGACGGCACGGTCGAGGCGGTGAAGGGCATCAGCATCAAGGTCAATGCCGGCGAGACCGTCGCCGTCGTCGGCGAATCCGGCTCCGGCAAGAGCCAGACGATGATGGCGGCGATGAGCCTGCTCTCCTCCAATGGCGAGGCCACCGGCCAGGTCGACTATCGCGGCCGCAATCTGCTGGAGATGACCAAGAGCGAGCTCAACAAGGTCCGCGGCCGCAAGATCAGCATGATCTTCCAGGAGCCGATGACCTCGCTCGATCCGCTCTACACCATCGGCAATCAGCTCATCGAGCCGATCCGCCGGCATCGCGGGCTCTCCGCGCCGGCCGCGCGCGAGGAGGCGCTGAAGCTGCTCAAGCTGGTGCACATCCCCGATCCGGAGCGCCGGATGAAATCCTATCCGCACGAAATGTCGGGCGGCCAGCGCCAGCGCGTCATGATCGCCATGGCGCTGGCCAACGATCCCGACATACTGATCGCCGACGAGCCGACGACGGCGCTCGACGTCACCATCCAGGCGCAGATCCTGATGCTGCTTGCCGAATTGCAGCGCAAGCTCGGCATGGCGATCGTCTTCATCACCCATGATCTCGGCATCGTGCGCCGCTTCGCCGACCGCGTCTATGTCATGCGCCAGGGCGAGGTGGTCGAGGAGGGCCAGGCGGAAGCGCTGTTCGCCAACCCGCAGCATGCCTATACCAAGATGCTGCTCGCGGCCGAGCCGACCGGCACCAAGGCGGCGCCGCCCGCCAATGCGCCGGTGCTGCTCGAAGGCCGCAACGTCGAGGTCGTCTTCAAGATCGGCGGCGGCTTCCTCGGAGGCGAGCCGCTCATGCTGCGCGCGGTGGACAAGATCTCGATCCGGCTGAAGCGCAATCAGACCATCGGCATCGTCGGCGAGTCCGGTTCAGGCAAGTCGACGCTCGGCCGCGCGCTGCTCAGATTGTTGCCCAGCGACGGCGTGATCCGCTTCGGCGACCGCGACATCTCCGAGGCCGACCGCCGGGCGATGCGGCCGCTCAGGCGCGAATTGCAGCTCGTCTTCCAGGATCCGTTCGGCTCGCTGTCGCCGCGCATGACGGTTGGCCAGGTCATCACCGAGGGGCTTCTGGTGCACGAACCCTCGCTGACCGGCAAGCAGCGCGACCAGCGCGCCGTCGAGGCGCTGCGCGAGGTCGGCCTCGATCCCAACGCCCGCAACCGCTACCCGCATGAGTTTTCCGGCGGCCAGCGCCAGCGCATCGCCATCGCCCGCGCCATGATCCTGAAGCCGAAAGTGGTGGTGCTCGACGAGCCGACCTCGGCGCTCGACCGCTCGGTGCAGAAGCAGATCGTCGAATTGCTGCGCAAGCTGCAGGCCGACCACCAGCTCTCCTACCTCTTCATCAGCCATGACCTCGCGGTCGTGCGCGCCATGGCCGACTACATCATCGTCATGAAGCAGGGAAAGATCGTCGAGGAGGGCCCGACCGAGGAGATCTTCGGCAATCCGCGCGAGGCCTACACGCAGACGCTGATGAACGCGGCAATCGATTCGACCAGGTTCCGGATCAGCGCATAGGACCGCCGCCGGCGGCCGCTGGCTCATTGCGAGGACGGGCACCTTTGCTTCCTCGCGGCGACAATCGCCTGCTGCTGGTGCTGCAGCCGCGCGATCTTCGCCGTGTCGCGGTTGGCCACCACTGTCTTGACGCGCTCGCCGCCGAGCAGCCAGCTCGGCACGCTGGTGTTGGCGACCTTGCCGCGGCTGATCGCCGTCCGCGAGATGTCGGTGGCCGTGTCGCCGAGCGCGCTGTTGAGTTCCGCGCAGCTCATCTTGTCGTATTTCCCCGGATCGATCGATGCGACGGTAGACGAGCAGCCGGCGACCGCAAGGGAGACACCGATCAAGGTCAACGGCAAGAGGGCCCTGAACTTCATACTCTTACCCGGTTTCGCCGTTCCAATGGTCCAGCACCCCTCGAAGTGGAGCAGGGCGACCATTAGGCCAAAGTGAGGGTCCGTTGTCGACCATTTATCTGTTCGACTTAACCACTGCGGCTGAGCCGGGCGGAGAGCCGTGAAAATTGTACGGCGGTCCGTTACCGATCCTTAGGGATGGTTGAAACTGGCCGATGGCGTTAACGCCACGGTTGCGCTGCCTCTGCGATAGTGCCGCTCGCACAATATGCAAACGCAAGGGGTGGGGCCTCCATGATCGACCAGATTCGCTCGCTGCTCGAGCAGCATCCGATGATTCCGCTGAATTTCGGCGCGCTCGCCGACGATGCCAATCTCTACGACGCGGGGCTGACCTCTTTCGCCTCGGTGCAGATGATGCTGGCTCTCGAAGAGGAGTTCGATATCGAATTCCCCGAGACGATGCTGACGCGGCGCACCTTTTCTTCGCTCATCAACATCGCGGACGCCGTTTCGCAGCTGACGCGCAGGGCGGCGTAGCGCCATGAATTTGTTGAGAAAAATCGAGGCCGCTTCGGTCGCGGAGGCGCCGGAAGCAGCAACCGAACGCATGCGGCGCGTCGCCGAGATCGCCGCCAGCCATGCTGATGCCGTCGACAAGGAAGGCCGTTTCCCGACAGAGACGATCGAGGCGCTGAAGCGCGAGTGCCTGCTCGGCGTGGCGATCCCGATCGAGCATGGCGGCGAGGGGCTCGGCACGATGCGGATCGCCGACCTCATCGTCCAGCTCGGTCAGGCCTGCGGCTCGAGCGCGATGATCTATGCCATGCACCAGATCAAGACGTCGAGCTTCGTCACTCACGGCGGCGCCAGCGACTGGCACCGCGCCTATATGCGGCGCATCGCCGACGAGCAGTTGCTGATGGCTTCGGCGACGACCGAGGCCGGCATCGGCGGCAATCTGCGCAATTCGATCTGCGCGGTCGAGGTCGCCGGCGGTCGCTTCACGCTGACCAAGGAAGCCACCGTCATCTCCTACGGCAACTATGCCGACGCCATCCTCGCCACGGCGCGGCGCGCGCCCGACGCGGCAAGCTCCGATCAAGTGATGGTGGTGATACCGGCCGATGGCGACCGCACCCTGGAACGCACGTCGGTGTGGGACACGCTCGGCATGCGCGGCACCTGCTCCGACGGCTTTCATCTCGTCGCCACGGGTGATGCGAGACAGATGTTCCCGAAGCCGTTTTCCGAGATCGCGGCGCAGTCGATGCTGGCCAGCTCACACATCTTCTGGGCGGCGACCTGGTTCGGCATCGCCGCCGACGCCTTCAATCGGGCGCAGGCCTTCGTCAAGGCGGCGGCACGCAAGCAGCCCGACGCCATGCCTCCCGGGGCGCTGAGGCTGGCCGAGGCGGCAGCGCTTTTGCAGGAGATGAAAGGGCACCTGACGGCCGCCATCCACCGCTTCGAAGCGGCCGCGGGCGACGATGACGCGTTGTCTTCGATCGGCTTCGCCGCCGAAATCAACGCGCTGAAGGTTGCGGCCAGCGAGAAGGCCGGGGCCGTGGTGCGTCTGGCCATGCTGGTCAACGGCATCCTTGGCTACAAGAACGGCACGCCGTTCAGCGTCGGGCGGCACTTGCGCGATGTGACCTCGGCACCGGTGATGATCTCGAACGACCGCATCCTTTCCAATACCGCGACGCTCATGCTGATGAGCCGCTTCGACACCGGCCTGGGGGGCTGAGATGGACGCCAAGACATTCGACTCCAAGTCGCTGCTCGACAGCCTGTTCGAGAACGGCATCCTGTTCGAATCCGGCATCGACGGCCTCTATGGCCGTTCGGGCGCATTCGAGGAAGTGATCGAGCGGTTCGAGCGTCTCGTCACGCGGCTCGGCGCGCCCGACAAGGCCACCCGCATCCACTTTCCGCCGGGCATGAGCCGCGCGACGCTGGAGAAGAGCGGCTACATGAAGAGCTTTCCGCAGCTTGCCGGCTGTGTGCATTCCTTCATGGGCGGCGAGCGGGAGCATGCGCAGCTGCTCGGCATGATGGCCGATGGCGGGGACTGGACGGAGCTGCAGAAGGCGACGGACCTCGCCCTGACGCCGGCCGCGTGCTATCCGCTCTACCCCACCATCGCTGCGCGCGGCCCGGTGCCGGCGCCCGGCCTGCTTTTCGAGCTCTCCTCCTATTGCTTCCGCCACGAGCCGTCGAAAGACCCGGCGCGCATGCAGCTCTTCCGCATGCGCGAGTTCGTCAAGATCGGCACAGCCGAGCAGGTGCGCTCGTTCCGCGAAAGCTGGCTGAAACGCGGCAAGGCGATGATCGAGTCGCTCGATCTGCCCTGCGAGGTCGATCTCGCCAACGATCCGTTCTTCGGCCGCGGCGGCAAGATGATGGCCAACAACCAGAGAGATCAGGGCCTGAAATTCGAGCTGCTGATTCCGGTGACCAGCATCGAGAAGCCGACCGCCTGCTTGAGCTTCAACTATCACCAGGACCATTTTGGCCGGACCTGGGGCCTGAAATTCGCGGACGGCGAGTTCTGTCATTCGGCCTGCGTCGGCTTCGGGCTGGAGCGTGTGGCGCTGGCCCTGTTCCGCCATCATGGTCCCGACGCGGAGGCTTGGCCCGCGACGGTCCGCGACGTGCTGTGGAGCGTGTGACATGCGCGCAGCTATCGCCGGCCTCGATCCGGCCTGCTACCGGCCGCATTGGCTGCACGATCCGCAAAGGCGCTGGCCGCAGACCAACTGCTATGTCGATCTCCTGATCGAGGTCCTGCACGCGACCGGCCACGACCCGGTCGCGGCGCTCGGCTTCACCGTGGCGCAGGATTTCGAGGGCGATCAGTTCACGTTCTTCAAGTTCCCGACCGCCGACCTGCAGCGGCTGGCCGGGCTAGACATCCAGGAACTGGCGGTCTTCGACAGGCTGGAGACGCATGTGCTGGCGCAGGTCGAGCTCGGCCGGCTGCCGCTGGTCGAGGTCGACGCCTTCCACCTGCCCGACACCAAAGGCATCACCTATCGCAGCGGGCATTCCAAGACCACGGTCGGCATCAACGCGCTCGATCCCGAAGGTCGGCAGATGCGCTACTTCCACAATGACGGCTATTTCGCGCTCGAGGGCGAGGACTATGACGGCATCTTCGGCCAATGGGACGATGTGCCGGCGGGCGGCCTGCCGCTGTTTCCTTACGCGGAATTCGTGAAGCTCGAGGTCACGCGGCCGGCCCGCGATGCGGTCGGAACCGCGGCGGTGCTGCTCGCGCATCACCTCAAGCGGCGGCCGAAGCGCAATCCGCTCGGCGCCTATGCGGCCGCGTTCGGCCGACACGCCGAAACGCTGGCAACGCGCTCGCCTGACTATTTCCATACCTATGCCTTCAACACGCTGCGACAGGTCGGCGCGAATTTCGAACTTCTCGGCAGCCATCTCGAATGGCTGGGGCAGCATGGCGAAACTTGCCTGGCGGAGGCGGCGCAAGCCGCCGGCGATATAGCCGACGGCGCCAAGGTCATGCAGTTCAAGCTCGCTCGCGCGATGGCGCGGCAGCGTTTCGACGGCTTGGCCGAAGCGATCACGCCGATGGCGCAGGCCTACGAAACGGTGATGGACGTGCTGGAGGCACGCATGGCGGGCGTCGCCTCCAAGGCGGCCTAGGGACGGGCCGAGGCGCATTTGGGCATGGGTGTGTGAATGGACGCCACGGTGTCGATCATCGGCACAGCCGGATTGCTGGACCAGGGCTGGCGGATGGCCGTCTCGGCGGCCGGCGCCTGGGCTTGCCCGCATGATATCGACGCAAGCGCCGAATGGCTGGACGCGGCCTGTCCCGGCACGGCGGCCGCCACGCTGGAAAAGCATGGCCGCTGGGACCGCAAGCAGCCCGCCCCGCTGCACGACCGCGATGTCTGGTACTGCCTCAGGCTGGCGGCGATCGGTCCGGTGCGGCTGGTGTTCGAGGGTCTGGCGACCATCGCCGAGGTCTGGCTTGACGACCGGCTGCTGCTCGCCTCGACCTCGATGTTCGAGTGCCATGAGGCCGCAGTGACCCTTGCAGGCGGCGAGCGGCTTGCCATCGTCTTTCGCAGTCTCGACCGCCATCTGGAAACGGCGACCGGTCCGCGCGCCCGCTGGCGTCCGCGCATGATCGACGATCAGCGGCTGCGGCTGGTGCGCACGACCCTGATCGGCCACATGCCGGGCTGGTGTCCGAACTTCGATGTCGTCGGGCCGTGGCGTCCCGTCAAGTTGATCCGTGACGATGGCGGCCAGCGCATCCTCGATGCCGACATGCGCGCCGGTCTCGACGGTACGACCGGGCGCCTTGTCGTCGCGATCACCCTCGCCGAACCCTTCGACGATGCCAAAACGGCGCATGTCAGCTGCGCTGGAGTGCGCGCGCGCCTCAAGGCCGAGACACCCACCCGGCTGACGGCGGAATTGGACATTGCCGATGTCGCCCCATGGTGGCCGAACAGTCATGGCGAGGCGGCGCTGCACGACGTGACGGCGACACTCGGCACGGTGCGCAGCCGGCTGGGCCGGATCGGATTCCGTCGCATCGAGATCGATCGCGGCGCCGACGGACGCGATTTCCGCCTGGTCGTCAACGGCGTGCCGGTGTTCTGCCGCGGCGCGGTCTGGACGCCCTCCGACCCTGTGCGGCTGCCATGCGGGCGGGCCGAAATCGAGCCCGACCTCGACCTCGCGCGCCGAGCCGGCGTCAACATGCTGCGGGTCGGCGGCACCTTCGCCTACGAGGGCGATGCCTTCCACGAGTTGTGCGACGAGATGGGCATTTTCGTCTGGCAGGACCTGATGCTCGCCAATTTCGACTATCCGGCGAAAGACGAGGCCTGGCGGGCGGCGCTGTCGCGCGAGGTGGAAAACCTGCTGAAGCGGCTTCGGCATTCGCCTTCGCTGGCGGTGCTGTGCGGCGGCAGCGAGGTGGCGCAGCAGGCCGCGATGCTCGGTATGCCGGCGGCGATGGATCCCACGCCCTGGTTCGACGATGTCGTGCGTCCGGCCGCGCAGGCGATCCTGCCCGATCTCGCGCTGGTGTCCTCGTCGCCCTCCGGCGGCAGCCTGCCCTTCGCCGCGGATGGCGGTCCGACACACTATTATGGCGTCGGCGCCTATTGCCGGCCGCTGGAGGACGCGCGCCGCGCGGGGGTGCGTTTCGCCAGCGAGTGCCTCGCCTTCGCCAACGTGCCGGAACAGGCGACGCTGGACGAGCATCTGCCCGTTCCGCCCGGCCACGATCCGCGCTGGAAAGCCGGCGTGCCGCGCGACGCGGGCGCGTCGTGGGATTTCGAAGACGTGCGCGAGCATTATCTCGAAATGCTGTTCGGCGTCGATGCGCGTCGCCTGCGCATGGAGGATCCGGCGCGCTACCTTGACCTCTCGCGCGCCGTCACCGCCGAAGTGGTCGAGCGCACGATCGACGAATGGCGAAGACCAGCCTCGCCGACGGCGGGTGCGCTGCTGTTCTTCTGGAAGGATCTGCGCCCGGGCGCGGGCTGGGGCATCGTCGATTCCACCGGACGAACGAAATCGGTCTGGCATGCGCTGAGACGAGCCTTCGCGCCGCTCAGGCTGGCGCTGAGCGACGAGGGCGTCAACGGGCTGGGCGTCCATCTTGTCAACGACGGGCCAAAGGCCGTCGAGGCGACGCTGTCGCTTGCCTGCCTGCGCGATGGCGCCACCCCGGTGGTGGCGGCGCGTCGGCCGGTCACGCTGCAGGCGCGCGGGGCGCAGTCCCTGTCGGCGTTCTCGCTGCTCGGCGCCTTCTTCGACGTGTCCTATGCCTATCGCTTCGGCCCGGCGGGCCATGAGCTAACCGTGGCGCGGCTGGAAGGCCACGACGGCGAGATCCTGGCTGAAGCCTTTCATGTGCTTCCCGGCGCGATGGCCGCGCGACGCGATATCGGCCTGTCGGCGCGGTTGGTGCGCGGAGAAGACGGCTGGCGCTTGCAACTCGCGTGCAGACGCGCCGCCTATCATGTCGCCGTCAAGGATGGGCTGTTCCTCCCGCGCGAGAACGGTTTCCACCTGATGCCGGGCGCGGTGAAGGAAATTGGCCTGGACGGGCCGGCCTCGGCTACGCCGGCGGGCGTCGTGACGGCGCTGAATTGCGATCGCGACGCGGCCTACAGTTCAGAAATCGGGGCGGAGATCATGCGGTCATTGCAGCCGGCGAGGAGCATGGCATGAAGGGGATAGTCTTCGCCGACATGATCGGCTGGCTTCATGAAGGCAAGGGCACCAGGCGGCGCGGCCGGGGCGTCGTCATCGCCGGGGCGCATGGCCACGAGGACCTGTGCAGCCGGCGTTTCCTGAGGCTGCTGGCGGACAAGTTGGCCGAAAACCACCTGCCGGTATTGCAGTTTGACTATCCCGGCTGCGGCAATGCCGCCGGGGATCATTCAACGCCCGGCCAGGTGCGTGCGTGGACGGCGAGTATCGGCGCAGCGATCGATCGGCTGAAGCAGGATTGCGGCGTGGCGGATGTCATTTTGGTCGGCTTCCGGCTCGGCGGCCTGCTGGCGCCGCTGGCGGCGGCCGGACGCGACGACGTTGCCGGTCTTGCGTTGCTCGCGCCGCCGTCCTCCGGCAAGGCCTATGTCCGCGAGATCACAGCCATGTCGCGCATGATCGACGCGCCGCTCGCCAGCCGTTCGGCGGGCGAAGGGCTTTTCACCGAGGGGCGCGAGGCCGCCGGTTTCCGGATTTCGCATGAGACGCTGGCCGATCTTTCGGTGCTCGATTGGCAGCGTGCCGTGGCAAGCCTTCCATGCCTGCCGATGCTGGTGCTTACAAACGGCAAGCCGCTCGCCGCTAGTGAAATTCGTGGCGTCGGGGCAGGCGCTGCGGATGTCACCACGGCCGAGTTCGACGGCTATCCACTCTTGATGTGCGACCCCACCGCCAACCGGATTCCGGCCGCCGTTCTCGATCGATGCGCAGCCTGGATAGCCGACCATGCCGGCGAAGCGGTCGCGGGAAAGGCCACGCCGCGTTTCACGTCTGAGACCCTGGACGGTCCGCACTACACGGAAGAGCCGGTCCTGATCGGACCGGAGCCGATGATCTGCGGCGTGCTTTGCCGGCCGCGCGGACGTCAGGCCGCGGCCGAGCCGGTGATCTTCCTCAATGCTGGCGGCGTGCCGCATGTCGGCTGGGCGCGCGGCACGGTGGAAGCGGCGCGGGACCTGGCGGTAGAAGGGGTCGCCTCGCTGCGCGTCGACCTGCCCGGACTTGGCCTCAGCGATCAGACCGAGGAAGGGCGCCTGTTCCTCTATGACGGGCGCACGCGCCATGACGTCAGCCGCGCGATCGACTGGATGGAACGAGCCGGCTATCCCGCTGTCGGCCTGGTCGGCACCTGCGCCGGCGCATTCCAGGCTTTTCACGCCGCACGGGCCGATCGGCGGGTGCGGACGCTGACCATGATCAACCCGCTCTGCTTCGCCTGGAACAGTTCCTACGCGCTGGAGATGGCGATCTGGAAGACTTACGAGACGTCCAGGGCCGTGCTCGGCCAGAATGCCGCCGCCATGCAGGAGAGCCGCGAGCCGCCAGCCCCGACATGGCACGGGATCGCTTCGCGCCACGCCAGGCTGGTTGTCCGGCGCGGGCTGGAGGCGGTCAAGTCCACGGTGTCGATGCTGCATCCGGCCGCTCTATTGGGACAGCGGCGGGTGGAACGCTGGATGCGCGACCTTTGCGGCCGGGGCGTGCGGGTTCTCATCGTGACCTCGGAAGGGGACCTGAGCCTGAAGGAGATCGCCCGCCATTTCGGCTCGGAGGAAGAGCGGCTCGACAGCATTCGCGGCGTGACCAGGGTCTCGCTGCCGAATGCCGACCACACGCTGACGCCGTATCACGCACGGCGCGCCGTGATCGCCCGCCTGATCGATCATGGCGGCATCCGGCGCGACGGCCACGCTCGCCCAGAGCCGGTGCGCGCGACGACAAGCCCGTCCTTCCTGGCGCCGTAGCGCGGTCGCCATGGCAGCATGGCGGTCGTGTCCGGTTTGAAAACTCGCGAAAGCGTTTGTGCGTCCGCCCGGTTGCGCCGGGCGGCCGAGCGGGCTTCGCCCCGGGAACAGCAAGGCCGCACGGGGCGTGAGACACGCCTCACATTCCGCAGCTGTTCCCTTTGCGGACGTTGACCAAGCCTTTGAATTATCGGCGAAACTTGAAGATTTTCGGGAAATGTCGGACTGGTCGGAGTGGCAGGATTTGAACCTGCGACGCCATCGTCCCGAACGACGTAGACGAAGCGAAAATCGTTATATTTCAATACGATAACGGAGGCGTTCGGCAACGAAAAACACGGTTTGTTCCGTTCATTCATTGCCAATCATTGCCGTAGCCCCAAAAAAAAGACCGGAACCAACCGGCGCCCGCCATACCTATCAACAAGGACATTTGAAATGCGCATACGCAACGCGCGGCCGGTTCGGCAGGAACCGTCGCCGCGGGGATTTCACACGCTCGCCCGGTTCTCTCTCGAGCCAACAGCGGGTGTTCTCATTTACGACTGCACCATTGTTCGCGCTCCGGATGGACGCACGCTTGTTTACGGGCCGCCAGCCAAGAATGGCGCGCCTATTTTGTCGCTGGCGCCAGACGTGCGCCGTGACGTCATCGTAATGACGCTCCGCGAGGTTGGAATTGATGAATATGCAGACGCAGACTGATCTCCGCCACGAACTATGGGATGACTTCCAAGGCTTCTGCGAGATGCTTTACGGAGATCCGGTACTTGTCCCCGACCCCACGAATATAGACGGTCTTACGCGCGACGATCTAACCAAGATTTCGCATTGGTCAGACTTCGAGTTCTCCGACATCGACCGCTTGGCGATCCTCACGGACAGTTTCGACCGTTTCATTGGTAGAGGCGAAGACGCGTCCGTGATTACGTTGTGGCGCCACGGAACGCCGCTAGTTCAGCAGATCGAAGGCGAGCCGTGTGAGCGGACCGTCGATATCATTATGGAGGCAATTTGCGACGACTTACCGCTCGATGAAATTGCAGAAATGCAGCGCGCGGCGACCGCTGAGAAAGAAGGTGCTGCAGATACGAAACTCCCGGCAAATGACAATGTCCATCCGCTCCTTCTGCGCCTTCAGCGATTGTATGGCGGGCAAATAATTGGGGATAAAATCCACTGGGCAAAGGTCCCGCCTAGCAACGTGGCCACGTCTATCGTTGGCGTGATCGATGGGGCGCCTTGGGTGCTTACTCCTGCAGGCGAGCAATTCTCGCAGTTGCCGCTACCACCTGAACCAATCCGCGCTTCGCCGTTCAAGCTTCGCGACCCGGCCAGCCTGGCGGAGCGAGACTGGCTCTTCGGGCGCCATTACATCCGCCGATATCTCACATCGACCGTTGGCGCAGGCGGTGGCGGCAAGTCCGCGCATGCAGTTTCCGAAGCCTTGGCGATGGTGACAGGCCGCCCGCTGCTTGATCCTGACGGGCCGCGCACGAGACCGTTGCGCGTCTGGTACGTGAACTGTGAGGATCCGCAGGACGAGATAGACAGGCGCTTCCACGCGGCTGCCAAGCACTTCAACATCACTGCGGAACAGATCGGCGATCGAAGACCGGCTAATTGAGCCTGGCGCGCCTGGCGTGGCTGTAGAAATCTTTCAGGCCGACTTTGCGCTCCTCTTGCTAGCTGTGGCCTCCGGGGCGCCGCTGCGCTCCGTGGCCGACGTTACCGCCAACTTGGCTTCCTGTGTTCCAGACGGCGTCGACGTCAACGTTATGCCGGAAGGCATGCGCCCGGCGAAGCGTACTGCATTCGACCTGCTGCACGACCTAGTGTGGTCGCCTGACACTTCGCCGGTAACGGCTGTCGAGGTGTGCGAAAGCTGGCCGGAAGTCACCTTTCACACTCGCGATGGCGTGGTCCGCTTTCAGCCGGCCGGAACGCTCGCCGGGCATTGGTCGGGCAATAAGCAACGCCGCGCCACCACCATCCCGGCTAGCGCCATTGCGCTCGCCGCAAAGCACCTCTTCGCTGGAGACTCCAACTGATGGCATCTATTTTCAAAAAGGCGCCGGCCGAACCTTACCACGTTCCGTCGCTTGCCGAATGCGACGACGTTTACGCTGGCCTGCTCTCGAAGCGCGGCGAGTTGAACGAACGCCTTCGCGAGCTTGGCGTCGAAGAGCGGGAACTGGAAAAAGCAATCGCCGCTGATCCGACGCCGGATGTCCGGCCAAGCATTGCTGCGCTGTTGGGCGATGGTCCGACCGCTAAGGCCGCCAACCGCAAGAAGCTTGCCGACGTGCGCGCAGACAGGGCCGACCACGAGGTTGCCTCGCGGGCGATTGAGCATCGGATCCGAGACGCAAAAACCCCAGCTGTGCGGAAGGCAATCGCGCTCGTTCGACCAGAGTGGGATCGCCGCCAGCGCGAGCTGTGCGAGGCGCTTGTAGTGGTCGAGAAGGCGCACCGTGACCTCGCTATGCTCGCGGACGACGTCGAGGCTGAGGATATCGGCTCGAGCCATTTCGGTCAGCGGCCCCATTTCCTCGGCGACGCCCGCGACGGACACATTTCTAGGTTTTTGAAGGAGAGCGGCTATGCAGTTTGAGCGCCAGAATGAAACCCGCGTGGAACGCGCCATCGCGAACGGGCGCCGCAAGCCCTCGAAACGTGCCGTCAAGCTGCCCGGTGCAGCGAGCCATTCGTCGACGGACGAGTCCGCGGAATTGATTGCACGCCGGATTCAGCTTGCGAAAATGGAAAAGCGAGCCGGAAGGAAGTAAATGTCGAAGATAATCACTGGTTATGCTGTCCGCTTCAACGAAGAAACAGTGATATCCGGGCTCTGGCGGGAGAAAGTCGCGCCATCTGCATTTGAGAAATCGCTAAGAGACTACCCCGATGTGCTTGCGCTTTACGGACATGATTACAATCGAGTCCTTGGCAGGACGGCAGCGGGCACACTCGAGCTTCGTCCTGATCGCATCGGCCTCGATTTCACGCTGTACGTTGATGAGTCAACGCCGGATGGTTTGACTGCACTCGGTAACGTTCGTCGACAGGACATTTCCGGTTGCAGTTTTTCATTCGCGCCAACCAGGGAAACCTGGCTGGAGGGAGATGACTACGAGTTGCCGCTCCGCATCATCGAGGAAGCGATGCTATTTGAAATCAGCATCGTCTCGCTCCCCGCCTATCCGACCACCAGCGCAACCCTCCTCGAGCGCTCTGCCGACGCGACGGACAACGCCTCCAACGCGCGCCGTCGCGTTGCCGAGCGAGAGGCAGCGATGCGCCGCAGGGGTATCGTATGAGACCCCGCACCGAAGGCACCTTCGCGCCTGGCATCGAGCCGAAGGTGCTGCTCGATTACGGCGAGCGCCTGAAAGTTGCCGGCCCTTGCGAGTTGTTTGACGACGGCGACCGCGTCTCATTCTGGATTGTGACCGACTTCACCGGAACAATTATCCGGAAGGTCGCGCACAGCCTAGAACTGGCGGGGTAACTGCAGCGTCAGTCGTCATCTGGAAGAACGATGTTCTTCGCCCTTGCAACGCTAGTTGGCCTACGGAATCGGTTCGGATTCTCCCTGAGGTATTCCGTCACTATCGTTCGAATGAGTTCGGCTTTTGTCTTGTGCGTTTGCGTTGAAAGCCTCTCAAGAACGATGAATTGTTCATCGTCAAACGATACCGAAATTCTGTTTTGAACGGCCATTGTGTCACCTGAAAAACACTGCGCCGAATTCTGAAATGGCGAATGCTAGACCAAGCACAATCGCCATCTGAGCAATGTGCGACCCACCGATTGGCAGCACTTTGCCAGGTCGCTTAGAGATTGCTCCAATGGCCTCGAGCGAGATTAGAACCGCTCCAGCGATTCGAAAGACATCGTACATTTTTTCGGTTCCAGCGGTGGACTCAACGTGGCCGCCATTGTTTCCGGAAACACTAAATAAAGTATTAACAGTGCACCACATTGCGCTCCCAGCGCGAGCGCGCAGCTATGCGCAAAGGAAAATCAATGACACCCGATTTCGAAGCGGCGTCCGTCGCGGCGGAGCTTGCCGCTACGCGCCTATTATCTGCGCATCCGGCGGCCCGCTGCCCGCACCGCGGCTAGCCTCGAGCGCACCATGCGCACGGGCTGACAAATTACAGGAGAGTAAAACATGGCAAGAAGTTTCTCTGGCGGAACGGATCAACTCTACTGGTCAATGCCCACAACCTCACCGGCGGTTGGCTCTTTCGCCTTTCGCATGAAAACCACGCAAACCACTGTCAACGCGGCGGCAGTCGTTTATTGGGATACAAGCAGCCGATGGGGCTTTGGTTTCATTCTGAATAACACCGCCGGCAAGGTGCTCGTGCAGGGCTATTCATCAAGCGGTACGCCAGCAATACAATTGAGCTCCACGACGACGGTTAACGACGGAAATTGGCATTCGATCGTATTTAACTATGACCGAGCCAACGGCGGCGCGAACGCTCTGTTTATTGATGGCACCCAAGAGGCGAGCGGCAATTCTGGTGCTCTTTGGAATAAGCTAGGAAACAATTTGCCGATCGTACTAGGCGACAGTCTGGACGCCTTTTGGGCCTCCTATGTAGGGGAGATCGCGGAAATAGGGCATTGGGCCGACGCGTCGAATTCAAAACTCAATGCCGACGAAATTGCAGCCTTGGCGAAAGATTTCTCACCGATGCTCATCCGCCCCACATCGCTGATCTTCTATGCGCCCCTTGTCCGCGAGACGCGCGAGTTGAGAGCCGGGCTGACGGCGACCGTAACAGGCGGGGCGGTGTCCGATCATCCGCGGAAGCTTGGGCCTGGCTGTTGAGTTTGTCAGCCAGCGATTGCCATTCCGATAGCGAAGCCGATGCCAATAGCGATGCCCAGGAAGAGCTTGCTGGCGAGATCTAGGGCATAAGCGCGGACAGTAGCAGATACATCTATACAGGGCTGTTTGAGGGCCGCCGTGAGGTCATCGAACATCGCTTCCATGGTTGCCACCTGCGATTTCTTCGAGCGGCAAGACTAGATCAGTTCTGGTGAGATGTGAATCCCTCTGATCCATCAAAGTCTAACGATCAGGAAAGCGTGTTGGTAGGCACGTGTGGTAACGGTTGGTTCAACCATTGCTGGTATATATCAAAGGCAGGTGGCGGCCCCGACAGCGGGCGGGGGGTGCGCTGGGTCTGCCGGAGCCGCCTGCGCGGCAGTGGGCACTGACCCGCGCTGTCCCAGAATAGGACAGCGCGGGTCTATAATTAGTTAAAGCTAATTGACTGTTCCCGGACGCGCCTGCCCTTTAAGTCGGCTTGTCGACGAGGGCCGTCTTCCTCGAAGGCGGCTTGCAGGCTGTTACCAGTCTCAGCATATCCATGTTCACCGTCACCGGCACGCCGAGATTCACCGTCACCCACTGGCCATCGATATGCGTGACATCGCCGATCAACTCGACGGGCTGGCCTTTCTTCACCGTCGACGTCTTGTCGATGATCGAGTGCGGGAAGCCATATGATGGGATCGAGACGCTTACCCGATCTTCAGTGACCCGTCGGCGCACGGTCGCGGTAATGGCGACCTCGTCGCCGATTTTCACGCCCTTCGCCATCCCCTGAGTCTGGAGCGCGCGCCGGCTTCGTCAAGCAGATGCTAATATTTACGAACAGACATGGAACAGACGGTCGCGATTGCTGGTTACAGCTGGATGGCGGCCAAGTATCTCGACCACAAATTGGAGTGCCCATTTTGCGGCACTATCCGTTTGATGATCCCCGCCGATGCAATCCCGACAACCCCAATCAGTTGTGCAGAGTGCGGAATGTATCTCGGCACCTGGGACGAGCTGCAAACCGACTTTGAGCGCCAGGGCGGCACCGACGGTGTGTTCCGCCTCGACAAAGGGCGTATCAAAAAGCTCGACTGAGCCCCTCTTGGGGCCGCCAGCTTTCGTCACGCGGAACCTAATATAAGCGTCGTGCTTATCGCAAAATGAGCACTCGCGGCGCCAATTTTCTCGACCGGTGGATGGCAGAGCATCTGCCGAACGCGATGACGGATGACCCGGCCGCCATTAGCGACCTGGTAATTCAGATGACGAAGGCTGCGGAACGCGAAGGCATCGACAGGGTCGAGATCACTGAGGAAGTCGACAGTGTCTTTGAGGTGATCTTCGACGCGATGCAGCATCGCGAGGGCGGCCGCGCAGAAGGCAAAGAAAGCGACAAGATGGCAGAGGCCGCGCTTGATCTGTTGGCTGGTCGTTTAGCGAGAGAGACGGGCATTGCCCACGAGCAAGCCGAAGAGATGATCAAGCAGATTGGAACCGATTGGGACGCCCTGCTTCGGGAGGCTCATTTCCTGAAGGCGCGGCACCGCCTATGAGCGAACGTGGGGCAGAATTCTTTGGAAAGTGGATCACCGACAACGTGATGCGCGGCAGCGTAGGCGCGGACATCATTTCTGTGGCGGATCTGACAACCAAGCTGTTCGCCGATGCGAAGGCCGCAGGCATTTCCGAGCACGAGATCGAAGAGGAGGTCGGGAGCGCCTATGAGGCGATACTTGCGGCGATAAATGGCCCGCCAGATTTCGAATCCGAGTAACTGGCGCGGGGCTTCACCCATTCTAAATTGCCATCCGTCCACAACGAAGGACACCTTGGCTCGCCGCGGATTTCGCTCTTCTACCTGTAGCTGGTCAAACTCGGATCGAGGTTCTGCTACAATCCCGAATGGCCGTCCGAATCGTGGTTGTCCTGGCGCTTCTTTCCGCCTTCGCCTTGGGATTCGCAAAACTCGTGGAACGCTATGGCGGCGTTGGCGATCGGCCCCCTCCGTGTGAGCAATTGTCTGATTGCCCCGACCCGAACACGCCGCCTCGGGAGCCCGAGCCTAAGACGGGCTAACTGAGCAGCATATATCGCGTCCCATTTTTGAAGGGCCCTGCCTGGCGAGTTAACGGCGCGCGGGAGGACAACTGAGCTATAAGTGCTTCCCGGCGCGCATCATAGCCCGTGCAATCGCCAACCCCGCGTCCACCCTGGCCTTTTTCCTTTTGCGTCATGTTGTCGGCCGTGATGACCGGAACCTGGAGACCAGGCACTCGGAAACGCGCAATGGCGGACCAGATCGCCAAGTTGGCGAACTGAAAGAAGCAGACCGCTTCACGGCCGACACAGCAAAAAAGCCGGCGAAAGCGCGCGCAAGGTTCAGCGCAACGCAGAGCGCCGTTGTGCTATAGATTAGTGGCTATGCCACGCCGGGAAAGCCTCATGGAAATGGCAGAGCGCCACGTCCGCGAGGGAGCCGAGCGCATCGCTCGCCAGCGTGCGCTCATCGACAGTTTAGCGGAACGAGGGCTTCCCATCTACGACGCGGTGGTGATGCTGCAGGCGTTTGAGGCCGCGCAGCGGCAGCACGTCGCTCATTTAGAGCGGCTGCTAAAGTCAGACTGAGGCGCTAACCCGCCATCACGCGTACCGCGGCAATACCTATGCCAATCGCAAGGTCCTGTTGCAAGGCTTTCGGCCAGGCGCAGCAAAATGGCGCCGTATGGCAGGCGACGCTGTGGAGCGTTCAGAATGCGGGCAAGTTCGTCGAAGGTCCGTTCCATGGCACTCTCTCGCAGGAAGTGACGCAGATGGATTCCACAGAACAACGTTGGAGTCTAGAGGAGAATTGCCGTAGGCGTTTTCGCCTATTTGTACTTGACGAAGGGCGAAAACGCATTCCGCTTTACTCGACATTAAAGCGGTAAAGCGGTGTTTGACTTTGGCGCGGATATTCGTAATGATCTTTGGCGGCTCGCCGGATCGGGCGGGCTGGTGCGTGAAGAACCGATCGCTGGCGCTCGAGCGATCAAGGCGCGCTGTAGCTTAGTAACTGCGGCGCGCCCCTATTCGGCTGCGCCCTTGGACAGAAAGCCTTTGGCCTCGAGGTCGTCGGCCAAAACTTTCTCGACATAGCTACTGACAGTGCGTCGGTCAGCCTCGGCGGCTTTGGCCAGGGCAGCTTTGACTACAGGCGGCAAACGAAGCGCCAAGTTGGCTGATTTCGCGTTGGCGGATTTGGCCATGCGTATTCCCTCTTTCGTGATGTCATGCAATGTAATGCATTTTTCGGTTGACGGCTAGTTGCGCATATGTAATGCATTGTCATGCATCGCATTGCAACGAGGAGCGCAGAAATGAATACGAATACGGTTAATGAAAGTGGGCTGGCGCTTGGCGCCATCGTGACGATGACTGGTGCGGTCGTCGGGACGAGTAGACTTCCGGACGGACGCACCTCTTACCTCGTCCAGTTCGACCGCAAGGGCGAAACGGCGCGGGACTGGTTTTTTGCGGAAGATGTGGCGGATTTGGGCTTCGACGACTGACTTGGCAAGGCCGTCGTGACTTGGGAAAAACGCCGCAAAAACATACTTATCTGAACGCCGCCCTGTGCGGCAGCACCGTCCGACCTTTCGTCACCTTGTAGCCCATGGTCGTGGCGTCGGACGGTGCACCTATTGGGGAGGGGACATGAAAGCGGCGAATGATAATGTTGCGCCAGACGCTCCGTTGCGGATCGCGGATGCCGTTGCGCTGGCATTTCCGTACGGCGGCATGACCGTAGCCGGCCTTCGACGCGAGGCGGCGCGAGGACGCCTGACCATCATGCGCATCGCGAACAAAGATTTTACGACGCTCAACGCTGTTGAGGAAATGAAGCTAAAATGTCTCGTACCCGCAAACCAGCCCGGCTCTGGCTCAGGCCGGCAGACAAGGACAGGGAAGCCGTCTGGATCATCCTCGATGGCGGAAAGCAATACAGCACTGGCCGCGGCGAATCTGATCGTGCAGAGGCTGAGCGCGCGCTCGCCGAACACATCGCGAAACGCTTTCTAGAGAAGCCGACAGAAAAGCACCGAGCCGCTTCCGAGGTTTCGGTTGCGGAGGTCATCGCGCATTATCTTCTCGTCAAGGAGGAGACTGTCCGCAACTCGAAAGAGCTGGCGGCACGCGCCAAGGCGCTCCTAGCGTTTTGGGGTGATAAGACTCTTGACGACATCACCACCACGACATGCTCGGCCTATGTCAAACAGCGCACGTCCCAGTCCATGGCGCGCCGCGAGCTTGAAGACTTGCGCGCTGCCTGCCGCATGGCCATTGCCGACAAGGTGACGCGGCATGCCGTAACCGTGACGCTGCCGCCGAAGTCGAAGGGGCGCACCAATCACCTTGATCGCGATACGATGGCCAAGCTCGTTTGGGCCGCATATCGAAAGCGGGAAGTGCAGCGCGGCGTTCCGACGAAGAAGAAGGCAACGCTGCATGTTGCTCGCTTCCTGATAGCCGCCCTCTACACCGGAAGCCGCTCGGCTCGCGTTTGGCAAGCTTCGTTCAAGCGTGAGAAGGGCAGGCCGTATATCGACCTAGAGCATGGGGTTTACTACCGCGCCGCTGAGGACGAGCAGGTGGCGGCAAACAAGCAGGCACCACCTATCCGCCTGCCATCCAGGCTGCTGGCCCATATGCGGCGCTGGCACCGGAACGGCGCGAAGTACGTTGTTGAATATCAAGGCCGCGCCGCAGATCCAAAGCGGGCTTTCCGCAATCTCGCGGACGATGTGCTAGGCGCTGAAGCCAAGGGCATTGTGCGCCACACGATGCGCCACACAGCCGCGACGTGGTTGATGCAGGGCGGCGTCGATATGTGGCAAGCCGCGGGCTATCTCGGCATGACTAAAGAGACGCTTGAAAAGACCTACGGACACCATCATCCGGACCATCAGGGCGACGTTGGCGCCGCATTTACAAGCGGCAGGGCAGGGAGGATTCGGCAATGACTATCCAATCGTTGCCGTATTCATTGCCGTGGATTTTCGGGAGGTTAGCCAAGTGCTTGTTTCTTCTGGTCGGAGTGGCAGGATTTGAACCTGCGACCCCATCGTCCCGAACGATGTGCGCTACCAGACTGCGCTACACTCCGTGACCAGACGGCGGGCTTATAGCCGCCACTTTCCGATCCTGCAAGCGCCAATGGCTGCACTTGTGTCGCATTTCGTCGGCTTTCTCCAAGGTTGCCTGAAAGGCATGTGATTTAGCCGTCGGGTAAAGACCGGCTTAAAGGCTCTGTGGTAAGCCGCAGGTCCATAAATCGGCATTCCGGCCGACCCTGGAGTTTCCACCATTGCCTCTGACGATTGTTGGCGAAGCCCGGCCCAACAGCTTCGAATTCGAGACCTCGGCGCTGATCAAGGCATCGGGTTTTCGCGAATATGACGCGCGCTGGTGGTTCGGCCATTCCGGCTCGACGGAGGCGCCGGAGCTCAATTTGATCGGCGTCCAGGCGCTCGGCTTGGGTCTGGGCACGCTGATTCGCCGCCTGGGTGCCGGGCCGGACATCGTCACCGGCCATGATTTCCGCTCCTATTCGCTGTCGATCAAGCTGGCGCTTGTCTCCGGTCTGATGACGGCGGGCGCACGCGTGAGGGATATCGGCCTGGCCCTATCGCCCATGGCCTACTTCGCCCAGTTCGCGCTGGACACGCCATCCGTTGCCATGGTCACCGCCTCGCACAACGAGAACGGCTGGACCGGCGTCAAGATGGGCGCGGCGCGGCCGCTCACCTTCGGCCCGGAAGAAATGAGCGCATTGAAGAAGATCGTGCTCGAAGCCGACTTCGACCTCGTTGGCGGCGGTGCCTACGAGTTCGTCTCCGGCTTTCGCGAAACCTATCTCGACGATCTGACCAGGGACAAGCGCATCGCCCGCAAGCTCAAGGTGGTGTGCGCCTGCGGCAACGGCACGGCCGGCGCCTTCGCGCCGGAAGCGCTTGCGCGCATCGGCTGTGACGTGATCCCGCTCGATGTCGAGCTCGACCATACATTTCCGCGCTACAACCCGAATCCCGAGGACATGCAGATGCTGCATGCCATCGGCGAAAAGGTGCTGGAGACCGGCGCGGATGTCGGACTGGGCTTCGACGGCGACGGCGACCGTTGCGGCGTCGTCGACAATGAAGGCAACGAGATCTTCGCGGACAAGGTCGGCGTCATGCTGGCGCGTGACATTTCCAGTTTGCACCCGAGCTCGACCTTCGTCGTCGACGTCAAGTCGACCGGGCTGTTCGCCAGCGATCATGTGCTCAAGGCCAACGGCGCCGCCACCGACTATTGGAAGACCGGCCACTCCTACATCAAGCGCCGCGTTGCCGAGCTCGGCGCCGTCGCGGGCTTCGAGAAGTCCGGTCATTTCTTCTTCAATCCGCCGATCGGCCGCGGCTATGACGACGGGCTGATCACCGCGATAGCCGTCTGCCAGATGCTCGACCGCAATCCGCGACGATCGATGGCCGATCTCTACCACGCGCTGCCGCTGACCTACGGCACGCCCACCATGTCGGCGCACTGCGCCGACGAGGTGAAATACGGCGTGGTCGAGCGCGTCGTCGCCGATTTCCAGGCGATGCGGCGGGAGGCTGCTGATTTCGCCGGCCAGAAGATCGCGGCGCTGATCACCGTCAACGGCGTGCGCGTCGTCGCCGAGGACGGCACCTGGGGCCTGGTACGCGCCTCCTCGAACAAGCCGGAGCTTGTCGTGGTGGTGGAGAGCCCGGTATCGTCCGACCGGCGCCGGAAGATGTTCGAGGCCGTCGACGCCGTGCTGCGCCGCAATCCGGAAGTCGGCGCCTACAACCAGACTTTCTAGGGAGCGACCGGACGGTCAGCCGGCCGATGGAGCCTGTTCGAGGACGCTCCAGTCGAATGCTTTCGCCCAGTCGGCGAAACTGTGCCACCGCACCTCCGGGAAATCCTTGCGCAAGGTGGCGATGTCGACGTCGTAGCCGACACGGTCGAACCATTCGAACATCGCCGCCGCATCCGCACTCTGCTGGCGGGCGACGGCGATCGGGATTTCCTGATAGCTGATGGGGCGGCCGATGGCCTTTGACAGGATTTTCGCCTGGTCCTCTCCGGACAGCTCATCGCCGGCGAAGTCGAAGCGCCTGCCGAACACGCTCTCACGCCGTTCGGCAAGCGCTGCGACGAAGGCGCCGATATCCGCGACAGCAACCAATTGCAGAGGCCGTTTGGCAGGCAGCGCGAAGGCTTGGATGCCCTGGCTGAGCGCGCCGGCCGACCATGGCGCAACGGCATTCTCCATGAAGGCGACCGGGGCACTGATCGTGTAGGGAATGCCGAGCCCGGCGATATGCCGTTCGACCAGAAATTTGCTTTCGAAATGCGGGATGCCGGTCTGCTTGTCGGCGTCGGCGACGGATGAATAAATCAGGTGCCCGATGCCGGCAGCCTTCGCCGCGTCAGCGGCGACAATGCCCTGGCGCGTCTCTTCCTCGAGCCCGGCCTCGTAGCTGTTACCCATCAAGAACATGGTATCGACGCCCCTTGCTGCGTCGATGACCGAAGCCGCGTCGGCGAGATCGCCGGCAACGACCGTAGCGCCTCCCGATGCCAGCTGCCGGGCGGCATCGCTGTCCGGCCTGCGTGTCAGCGCCTTCACGCTGTGGCCCCTCGAAAGAAGGGCGCGCGCGACGGCGCCGCCCTGCTGGCCCGTGGCGCCGGTTACGAGAAAGGTTCGTTTGCTGGTCATCTATCTGCTCCTTCGGTTTCCATGGAGCAAAGTTAGGCGCTGTCAATTTGATGCATAACTGCCTATAATTGAGAAACTTTGTCCCATCGGAAGATACAATGCTCGATTTGAACGACGTCGTTGTGTTCGCTCGTGTCGTGGAAGCGGGCAGCTTCACTGCGGCTGCGCGATGGCTGGCCATGCCCAAGACGACTGTCAGCCGCCGTGTCGCCGCGCTCGAGCGCGAGGTCGGCGTCCGGCTGCTGCAGCGCACGACCCGCAGCCTCAGTATGACGGACGCAGGCCGCCTCTACTACGAGCAGAGCAGCCAGGCGCTGCGCACGATCGAGGAAGCAAACCTGCGTCTTGCCGAAGCCAGGGCGGAGCCTACAGGCACCATCCGCATTTCCGCGCCGGTCGGCTTTGCGGGGCACTTTCTCACATCCACGGTGATGGAATTCCTGGCGATATATCCGAAGGCAAATGTCGAGCTTCGCCTCACCGACGAGAGGCTCAATCTGGTCGAGGACGGCATCGATCTCGCCTTCCGCACCGGAGTCCTGGAGGACTCGACTTTGATCGCCCGCAAGCTGGGCGCTACGCACAGACTGCTTTGCGCCAGCCCCGAATATCTGGCGCGTCGCGGAACACCGGACTCCCCGGCGGACCTCGCCCGCCATGACTGCCTCATTGCCGGCCCGTCGGCTGTCGGCGCGCACTGGGTGCTGGACGGGCCGGATGGCCGGGAAACGGTCACGGTGGCCGGGCGCTTCGCCGCGAACGAGATGCAGGCCGTCGTCGCCGCCGCCCTAGCGGGTTACGGCATTGCCCAGATGCCGCACGGAATGGCCGAGGCGCTGATAGGCGGGGGGAGGCTATCCCGTGTTCTTGACGACTACACCACGCCGACTGGCGGGCTTTATGTCCTTTATCCGAGCAGCCGCCATCTTTCGCCCTTGGTCAAAGCCTTTATCGACCTGGCGACGGAGCGGATTTCCATACGGGTAAACACCGCTTAAGGCCATCCGTGCTACCCGGTCGACCCAGATTCTGAATGTGAGACCCGAATGAGCCAGCGCATCGTCAGTTTCGTCATGAGCGGCGGCGTCGGCTCGCGGCTATGGCCACTGTCGCGCGAGGACAATCCCAAGCAGTTCCATGACCTCTCCGGCGATGGCTCGATGCTGGCCAAGACCTTGCGCCGGCTGGCGGCGCGACCCGAGGGCGAGACGCCGATCTTTCTGATCGCTTCGGAGCGCCACGCCGAGCGCGTCCATGCCGACCTTGCCGGCCTCGACCTCGCCGGCGGCGGTCCACTCTTCGAGCCGACCGGCCGCAACACCGCGGCTGCCGTGGCGCTGGCCAGCCTGCGCACGCTTTCCGAGTTCGGCGACGAACTGGTGCTGGTGGTGCCTTCCGACCACGAGATCTCCACCGCGCGCCAGTTCTGGCAGAGCATCGAGGCCGGTGCCGAGGCGGCGGGCGCCGGCCGCCTGGTGGTGTTCGGCATCAAGCCGACGCAACCCGAGACGGGCTACGGCTATATCGAGGTCGCCGCCGACCGGGACGGCGTGTTCGACGTCTCGCGCTTCGTCGAGAAGCCCGACCTCGCCACGGCGCAAACCTATCTCGACGCCGGCAGTTTCTACTGGAACACCGGCATCTTCCTGTTTCGCGCCGGCGCCATGCGCGATGCCTTCGCCGCCTTCGAGCCGAAGATCTGGCAGGCGACGAAAGCGGCCTATCACGCGGCGACCAGCGATCTTTCCGGCCTCTACATGCCGCTGGAGCTCTATTCGGCGATCCCGTCGACCTCGATCGACTACGCCATCATGGAGCGGGCCAGGGACATCGCCATGGTGCCGGCCGGCTTCCGCTGGAACGACCTCGGCTCCTGGCAGTCGTTGCTCGATGTCGGGCCGTCCGACAGGCAAGGCAATGTCATCCTCGGCGATGTCGTCGCCATCGACTGCGAGAACTCCTATATCCGCGGCGACGGCCGCCTGCTTTCGGCGATCGGCATGAAGGACGTCGCCATCGTCTCGACAGCCGATGCCACTTTCGTCGCGCCGGTCAGCCACAGCCAGCATGTCAAGAAGATCGTCGAGCAGCTCGAGAAATCCGGCCGGCTGGAGACGAGGTTCACGCCGGCGCATGACCGCGTGATCGAGAGCGGCGCCTGGCGGCGGCGCGTGCGCCACTGGCTGTTCGAGGAGACGCTGCCGCTGTGGTCGACGATCGGCGTCGACGAACGCCATGGCGGCTTCCATGAGGCGCTGGGCTTCGACGCCACGCCGCTGATGAAGCCCAAGCGCATGCGAACGCAGGCGCGCCAGGTCTATGCCTTCGCGGTCGCCAAGGAGCGCGGCTGGGATGGCCCGGCGGACCGGCTGATCGCGCATGGTATCGACTTCATGACTGGCCGAGGTCGCACCGGCAAAGGCGGCTGGGTGCGCACGCTCAACATCGACGGCTCGGTCGCCGATCCGGTCGAGGACGCCTACGACCATTCCTGCGTGCTGCTCGCGCTGGCGCACGCTCATATGTCGGGTCATCCCGATGCCTTGCGGCTCGGCGAAGAGACCTTCGCCTTTCTCGATACTCATCTCGAGGACAGCCGCATGACCGGCTTCCTCGAAACCTCCGATGGCGAGGGCGAGCGTCGCTCCAACCCCCACATGCATCTGCTCGAGGCGTTCCTTGCCTGGCACAAGGCCACCGGCGAGCGCGCCTATCTGCGCCGCGCCGCGCGCGTCATCGACCTCTTTCGCAGTCATTTCTTCGACGCCGAAAGCTGGACGCTGGGCGAGTATTTCGACGACGGCTGGAAGCCCGTGGCGGGCGAGAAGGGCGCCTGGACCGAGCCCGGCCACCATTTCGAATGGGCCTCGCTGCTTGTCGATTTTGCCGCCCGCAGCGGCCAGGCCGAGCTCGCCGGCTTCGCCCGCAAGCTCTATGCCTCCGCCGTTGCCAACGGCCTCAATCGCGCCACCGGCCTTGCCTACGGCGCCGTCTCGCGCCAGGGGCTGCCGCTCGACCGCGTGTCGCGCGGCTGGCCGCAAGCAGAGGCGGTCAAGGCGGCGATCGCGCTCGACGGCTCGGGTGGCCCCGATCTCAAGCCCGAGATCGAGGCACGCGTCGGCAGGCTGTTCCGCTGGCACATCGACCCGGCGCCGCTCGGCCTCTGGATCGACCGCATCGACGAACGCGGCCGCTCACTGGCCACCGACGTGCCGGCAAGTATCTTCTACCATCTGGTTTGTGCGCTGACCCAGTATCTGGACGGGACGGCGGAGAAGGGGTGAGGCGGCGCTGGCGCCTAAGCGTCGCCGTCTCCGTCGAAAATGGCATCGATGTCGCGAGCACCGTGCAGATCGTTCAATTCGTACATCGTCTCCTTCAGCTATGTAGAAGACTACATAGCGTTGGAATGGAATTGATCGAAGGTTTGGTGACAGTGAGAATCGGGGTGCGCCGCCATGTGGTGCGTCGGCAATGCGATCGCATCGCCCTCTGAGCGCCGTCACAAAGCGCCGAGCCGTGGCTGGATTTTCGGTATGGATGTAATCGCCGATTTCCTCGACATCCCTTGCGGCGGCAGGTGAGAATGTAACAGCCATTACTTATGGCTTTTGTCGCGGTATTTCGCTTCTAACCGGTCCAGAACCTCCGATGCCGGAATGCCGGGACCGCTTTCCCTCCCTTTGCGGATATCTTCGCGCAAAGCATCCAACTTTGCCCGCCGCTGTTCTTCGCGCTCCTCAAGGAGGCGCAGGCTATCGCGTACGACTTCGCTGGCGCTTGCATAGCGGCCGCTTTCGACAAGCTCGCGTACCAGTGCCTCATAGCGAGAACCGATATTATAGCTTGCTGGCATCGCCCAGTTCCTTGCTATTATCCATTCTTATCAATTTATGATAAGCGCGACCGAGCCGGTTGCCAAGTCAATACGGGCTCGCCACGTCCCCCGTCTCGACATAGACCGCCTTCAGCTGCGAATAGTGCGCCAACGCCGCCAGCGAGTTCTCGCGCCCGATGCCGGACTGCTTGACGCCGCCGAAGGGCATTTCCACCGGCGTCAGATTGTAGGCGTTGATCCAGCAGGTGCCGGCCTGCAATTCGGCGATCACCCGGTGCGCCCGCGGCAGGTCGCGCGTGAACACACCGGCGGCGAGGCCGAATTCGGTGTCGTTGGCGCGCTCGATCACCTCGTCCTCGCTGTCGAACTTCAACACGCTCATCACCGGCCCGAAGATCTCCTCGCGCGCGATGCGCATGCCGTCGGTGACACTGGTGAACACCGTAGGCTCGACGAAGAAGCCGCCCTCGAAGCCTTGCAGCGAGGGCACGTTGCCGCCGCAGGCGAGACTCGCGCCGTCCTGTTTGCCGGCCGCGACGTAGGAGACAACCTTGTCCTGTTGCGCCCTGTTGACCAGGGGTCCCATCTGCGTTTCTGGATCGAGCGGATCGCCGATGCGGATCTTCTTGGTGCGCTCGACCAGTCGCTCGACGAAGCGGTCATGCAGGCCCTTCTGCACGAAGACGCGCGTGCCGTTGGAGCAGATCTGGCCGGTCGAATAGAAATTGCCGAGCATGGCGCCGCCGATGGCGTTTTCGAGATCCGCGTCGTCGAAGACGATCAGCGGCGACTTGCCGCCGAGCTCCATCGTGGCGTGCTTCATCTTCGAGCCGGCGAGCGACAGCACCTTGCGGCCCGTCGGCACAGAACCGGTCACCGAGATTTTTGCCACGACATCATGGCCGACGAGGCCGGCGCCGACATCGCCATAGCCCTGCACGACGTTGAACAGCCCGTCGGGCAGGCCCGCTTCCGAGTAGATCTCGGCGAGCGCCAGCGCCGAAAGCGGCGTGTTCTCCGAGGGTTTGAACACCATGGCGTTGCCCATGGCTAAAGCCGGCGCCGACTTCCAGCCGGCGATCTGGATCGGATAGTTCCAGGCGCCAATGCCGACACAGACGCCAAGCGGCTCACGCCTGGTGTACGCAAACGGACCGCCGAGATCGATCATATCGCCGTTGAAGGCGGCGACCGCGCCGGCGAAATATTCAAGACAATCGGCGGCCGAAGGCGCATCGGCCACCAGCGTCTCCTGGATCGCCTTGCCGGTATCGAGCGTCTCGATGCGGGCGAGATCGGCGTTGCGCGCGCGCAGGATGTCGGCGGCGCGGCGCAGGATGCGGCCGCGCTCGACCGGCTTCAGCCGCGCCCAGGCCGGCTGCGCCGCGCGTGCCGCCTCGATCGCCAGCTCCAGTACGTTCGGCGTCGCCGAATGCAGCGTGGCGATGGTCTCGCCGGTCGCCGGATAGATCACCGGCAGCGGCGCGCCGCCTTCGTCCTCGATGTAGCGGCCGTTGACATAATGCGATGCCGTGGGCTGGGCGCGCATGGATCTTCTCCGTTCGTAATCGCTGGGGCGGGGGAGGGCGCCCGCCGGATCATGCGCTATCTGTCCGCCACCTGCCAGCGCGGATTGATCCATGGTTCCTGGTTGGACGGCGCCAGCGGCGTGCGGCCGAGGATGTGGTCGGATGCCTTCTCGCCGGTCATGATCGAGGGTGCGTTGAGATTGCCGTTGGTCACCCGCGGAAAGATCGAGGAGTCGGCGACGCGCAGGGCCTCGACGCCGATCACCCGGCATTCCGGATCGACGACGCTTGTCAGATCGTCGGCGCGACCCATCCTGCAGGTGCCGCAGGGATGATAGGCGCTCTCGGCGTGCTCGCGGATGAAGGCGTCGAGCTCGTCGTCGGACTGCACATGGCTGCCCGGCGAAATCTCCTTGCCGCGGAAACCATCGAAGGCCTTCTGGCCAAAAATCTCGCGGGTCAGCCGGATGCAGTGGCGGAACTCGCTCCAGTCGTCCGGATGCGACATGTAGTTGAAGCGGATCACCGGCTTAGCCCGTGCGTCGGGCGAGCGCAGCGTCACGGAGCCGCGCGACTTCGAGCGCATCGGGCCGACATGCGCCTGGAAGCCATGCGACTTCGCCGCCGCCTTGCCGTCGTAGCGCACCGCCGCCGGGATGAAATGATACTGGATATCGGGATAGTCGACACCCGCCTGCGAGCGCACGAAGGCGGCCGCCTCGAAATGGTTTGTGGCGCCGAGGCCGGTCTTGAAGAACAGCCACTGCGCGCCGATCATGGCCTTGGAGAAGGGATTGAGCACTGAATTCAGCGTGATCGGCCTGGTCGATTCCTGCTGGATGTAGAGCTCCAGATGGTCCTGCAGATTGCCGCCGACACCCGGCCGGTCGGCGATCACCGCAATTCCGTTTTCCCGGAGATGCGCGCCAGGCCCGATGCCCGACAGCATCAGGATCTTCGGTGAATTGATCGACGATGCCGCAACGACCACCTCACGTCGCGCCTTAACGACTTGAATCTGTTTGTTAGCCTCGATCTCGACACCGACGGCGCGTTGATTCTCGATCACCACGCGTCGGGCGAAACCTTTGACCAGCCTCACATTTTTGCGCCTGAGAGCCGGCTTCAGATAGGCATTCGCGGCCGACCAGCGCCGTCCGCCCAGAATGGTCTGCTCCATTGCCCCGAAGCCTTCCTGCTTCGAGCCGTTGTAGTCGTCGGTGAGCTCGAAACCGGCCTGGCGGCCCGCCTCGACGAACGCGCCATAGAGTGGGTTCTTGCGCGTGCCGCGCTGCACATGCAGCGGGCCGCTTTTGCCTCGCCAGCCGTCCTCGCCGCAGTCGGCTTCTTCCATCCGCTTGAAATAGGGAAGCACGTCTGCAAATCCCCAGCCGGCGGCACCTTGTTCAGCCCAATGGTCGAAATCGCGCGCATGGCCGCGCACATAGACCATGCCGTTGATCGAGGACGAGCCGCCGATGACCTTGCCGCGCGGCGTGGCAAGCACCCGGCCGCCGAGATGCGGCTCCGGCTCGCTGGCGAAGCCCCAGTCGTAAAGGTTCATGTTGAGCGGGATCGACAGCGCCGACGGCATCTGGATCAGCGGCCCGATATCGGTGCCGCCGAACTCGATCACGATCACCGAGTGCTTGCCGTCCTCGGACAGCCGGTAGGCCATGGCCGAGCCGGCGGAGCCGGAGCCGATGATGACGAAATCCGCTTCAAGCATTGTTCACATGCGCCATAAAATCGGCGAGCGAGACATTGCCGCCGGTAGCCACTACGAGGACGGTTTTGCCCGCCACATTCACCTTGCCGCCCAGCAGCGCCGCGAGCGATGCCGCGCCCGACGGCTCCAGCACCAGCTTCATCCGCTCGAAGGCGATTTTCATTGCGCGCCGCACCGAGGCGTCGTCGACGGTGACGCCGCGAACGCCGGCCGCGCTCACTGCCGCGAAGGGCGCCTCGCCGGGCTTGCGCGCCATCAGTCCGTCGCAGATCGACTTCGGCCCGATCGGCATGGTCTCGATCGCGCCATGCGCGAGCGAGGAGCCCATGCCGTTGAAGCCCTCGGGCTCGACTGCGATGATCTCGGTCTTCGGGGACAGATAGTGGAAGGCGAGCGAGACGCCGCCGATCAGCCCGCCGCCGCCGACCGAGCAGAACACCAGATCGGCATGCGCCTTCTTTGCAGCCAACTGCTCGAGCGCCTCGAGCCCCGCGCCGGCCTGGCCGGCGACGATCTCCGGATCGTCGAAGGGGTGGAGCAAGGTGAGGTGCTCGGTCTCGGCGATCTCGCGCGCCTTGGCGGCCGCGACTTCCTCGCGGGCGCGATCGCCATGATCGGTCAGTACCACGCGCGCGCCATAGCCTGCGGTCGCATCGCGTTTGGCGGTCGGCGCGTCGATCGGCATGACGATGGTGACGGGAATGCCGAGCGCCTGTCCGGCGGCCGCGAGCCCTTGCGCGAAATTGCCTGAGGAATAGGCGACGACGCCCGCGCTCGCTTTCTCCGGCGAGAGTCGCTTCAGCCGCCAATAGGCGCCGCGCACCTTGAAGGAGCCTGCCCATTGCAGCGATTCCGGCTTGACGAAGACGCGCGCGGCGCCCGTTTCGCTGGCGAGCGCGGCCGACTCCAGCAGCGGCGTCACCTGCGTGGCCGTGGACGTCACGGCATAGGCCTGCTTCAGGTGGTTGAGGGTGGGAATGAGAACGTCAGCCATCATTCGCCTCGCGGATACCGTTTGCTCTCCTCGAGATTGTCGAGGTTCATGTGATTGCGCATGTAGCGTTCCGATGCCTTCTGCAGTGGCTGGAAGTCCCACGGGTAGTAGGCGCCGTTGCGCAGCGCCGGGTAGACCACCCAGCGGCGCGCCTGGCTTTCACGCACCGCGGCGTCGAAGGCGGGCATGTCCCAGCGCGCCCGGACCTTGTCCATGAAAGCGGCCACCAGGGCGGCGTTTGCCGGATCGTCGGCGAGGTTGTCGCGTTCGAGCGGATCGGCCTCGAGATCGAAGAGTTGCGGCGCGTCGAGCTCGCAATGGACGAACTTGTATTTGCCGTCGCGGATGGCGACCAGGGGCGCATGGGAGCCCTCGGCGGCGTATTCCATCAACACCGGCGCGGTGCGTGCCTCGCCGCCAAGCAGCGACAGCAGCGACTGGCCGTCGGTCCACGGCGTGATCGCCGCGAAGTCGATGCCCGCCAGGTCGCAGAGCGTCGGCGTCACGTCGAGGTTGGAGACCGGCGCTTTGACCAGTCCGGCCGGCACGCCCTTGCCGGCGATCATCAACGGCACGCGCGCGGACCCCTCGAAGAAGCTCATCTTGAACCACAGGCCGCGCTCGCCCAGCATGTCGCCATGGTCCGAGCAGAACAGGATGGTGGTGTCGTCGAGCATGCGGGTGCGCTTGAGGACATCGACAAGCTCGCCGAGCTTGTCGTCGACATAGGAAATGTTGGCGAAGTAGCCGCGCCGTGAACGGCGCACCTGCTCGGGCGTGATCTCGAAGGATTGGTAGTCGCTGGCGCGGTAGAGCCGCTGCGAATGCGTGTCCTGCTCGTCATGCGGGATGAACGAGGTTTCAGGGTCGAGCGCCTGGCAGTTCTGGTAGAGATCCCAGTACCGCTTGCGCGCCACATAGGGATCATGCGGATGCGATAGTGACACCGTAAGGCACCATGGCCGACGACGCGCATCGTCCTGCTCGCGCGAGAGCTGGTAGAGTTTCTGCGTCGCCAGGAAGGTGACCTCGTCGTCATATTCCATCTGGTTGGTGGTCTCGGCGACGCCAGCGCCGGTCACCGAGCCCAGATTGTGGTACCACCAGTCGATGCGCTCGCCGGGCTTGCGATAGTCCGGCGTCCAGCCGAAATCGGCGGGATAGATGTCGGTGGTCAGCCGCTCCTCGAAGCCGTGCAACTGGTCCGGCCCAACGAAATGCATCTTGCCGGACAGGCAAGTGTAGTAGCCGGCGCCGCGCAGATGATGCGCGAAGGTCGGGATCGAGGAAGCGAATTCGGCGGCGTTGTCATAGACCCCGGTGCGCGACGGCAGCTGGCCGCTCATGAGCGAGGCGCGGCCGGGCGCGCAGAGCGGCGAGGCCGTGTAGTTGTTGGCGAACCGCGCCGAGCGCGCCGCGAGCGCCTTGAGATGCGGCACGTGCAGGAAATCCGCCGGGCCGTCGGGGAAGAGCTTGCCGTTGAGCTGATCGACCATGACGATCAGGAAATTGGTCCGTCGGGTCGTCAAGGCAGGCCCCGTCCGCTGAGCTTGGTTTCTAGATAGTCTTCGATGAGCGCGATCGCTGTCCGCGCATCGGGCACGCCTTCCTTCAGCGCGCGTCGGATGTAGAGCCCGTCGATCAGCGCTGCCGTCGCTTCCGCGACGCGGTCCGCTTCGGTCCTCGGCAGGATGCCGGTCAGCCCGCTCATCAGGTTGGAATTGAGCCGCCGCGCATAGACGCGAAGCAACCGCCGCAGGGCGGAAGACTGCTGCGCCTCGACATAGAAGGCGAGCCAGGCGGCGATGATTTCGGGCTGGAACTGGTCGTCGGAGAAACTGACCGCTACGACGGCTGAAACGCGCTGGCGCGGCGTCGCGGCAAGGCTGAGCGCGCGCCGCGTGTCGGCGTTGAGTTCGGCGAGGATGTGCCGCATCGTCGCGAACAGCAGCTCGTCCTTGGCGCCGAAATAGTGATGCGCGAGCGCCGAGGATACGCCGGCGCGGCCGGCGATCTCCGACATGGTCACGTCCAGCGAACCGCGCTCGCCGATCGCCGAGATCGTCGCGTCGATCAGCGCCCTGCGGCGCAGCGGTTCCATTCCGATTTTCGGCATTTGGGAGATCCGATTCCGGGTCCAGATTATTTTTTATTGACGGATCAATCAATAAAAAATCGACACCGGGATCAATCGATCGTGTCGCTCTGGCCCATCCCAAAGGCTGGAAAACGGTTCATCGTTGAACAATATTGAATCTCATGCCGCGGCAGGATCGTGCTAGCGTGTGTTGAGGTTCAGGTCAGGCCGGCATCACCTGAAGATCAATACACGCGGGGCCGCGCGGCAAATGGAGGCTGTTATGACCGCATGCATCGTCGGCTGGGCGCATTCGCGCTTCGGCAAGCTCGAAGGCGAGACGCTGGAGGGCCTGATCACCAAGGTCGCCGTGGACGCGCTCGACCATGCCGGCATCGGTCCGGACGATGTCGACGAGATCGTGCTCGGCCATTTCAACGCCGGCTTCTCGCCGCAGGATTTCACCGCGAGCCTGGTGCTGCAGGCCGACGACCGGCTGCGCTTCAAGCCGGCGACGCGTGTGGAAAATGCCTGCGCCACCGGCTCGGCCGCGGTGCGGCAAGGCATCCGCGCCATCGACGCCAACGCCGCGCGCATCGTGCTGGTGGTCGGCGCCGAGCAGATGACGACGACGCCCGGCCCGGAAATCGGCAAGAACCTGCTCAAGGCCTCCTATCTGCCGGAGGACGGCGACACGCCGGCGGGCTTTGCCGGTGTCTTCGGCAAGATCGCGCAGGCCTATTTCCAGCGCTATGGCGACCAGTCGGACGCGCTTGCCATGATCGCCGCCAAGAACCACAAGAACGGCGTCGACAATCCCTATGCGCAGATGCGCAAGGACTTCGGCTACGAGTTCTGCCGCCAGGAGAGTGAGAAGAACCCCTTTGTCGCCGGTCCGCTGAAGCGCACCGACTGCTCGCTGGTTTCGGACGGCGCGGCGGCGCTCGTGCTGACCGACACCGCGACGGCACTGAAGATGCGTCGCGCGGTCACCTTCCGTGCCAATGAGCATGTCCAGGATTTCCTGCCGATGTCGAAGCGCGACATCCTTTCCTTCGAAGGCTGCGAGCGGGCCTGGGAGCAGGCGCTGAAGAAAGCCGGCGTCACGCTCGACGACCTTTCCTTCGTCGAGACGCATGACTGCTTCACCATCGCCGAGCTCATCGAATACGAGGCGATGGGGCTGGCCAAGCCAGGCGAAGGCGCGAAGCTGGCGCTGGACGGCACGACGGCCAGGGACGGCCGCCTGCCGGTCAATCCATCCGGCGGCTTGAAGGCGAAGGGCCACCCGATCGGCGCCACCGGCGTGTCGATGCATGTGCTGACCGCCATGCAGCTTACCGGCGAGGCCGGCGGCATCCAGGTGCCGGGCGCAAAACTCGGCGGCATCTTCAACATGGGTGGGGCTGCGGTCGCCAATTACGTTTCCATCCTCGACAGGATTCGCTAGAAGCGGCCCGCATCAAAGGCGCCGCGCCCCATCGGGCGCGCGCGGGCGGGAGAAGACATGGCAAATCCGGTTCTGGTCGAGGTTCTGCGCGGCGCGGTGGTCGAAAGCGCTCATCGCGGCGCGGTCTCCGTTTTCGATGCCGACGGCAAGCCCGTCTGGGAGATCGGCGACACCGAACGCCCGGTGTTCCCGCGCTCGGCGGTGAAGGCGATCCAGGCGCTGCCGCTGGTCGAATCGGGTGCTGCCGACGCTTATGGCTTCGGCGACCGCGAACTGGCGCTGGCCTGCGCATCGCATTCCGGCGAGCCCGAACATACCAAGCTGGCCGCCGCGATGCTCGCCAGGGCAAACCTCGACAGGACCGCGCTCGAATGCGGCGCGCACTGGCCGTCGAGCCACGATGCGACGATCGCGCTTGCCCACGCAGGCGCCATGCCGAACCCGCTCCACAACAATTGCTCCGGCAAGCATGCCGGTTTCCTCTGCACCTGCGTGCATTCCGGCATCGCCCATGGCGGCTACGTCAAGGCCGGCCACGCTTTGCAGGAGATGGTGCGCGACGCCATGCAGTCGGTGACGGGCGCCGCCCATGACGCCGACCATTGCGCCACCGACGGCTGCTCGATCCCGACTTACGCCGTGCCGTTGAAGAGTTTTGCGCTGGGCTTTGCGCGTATGGCGACGGGCAGGGGCTTCGCGTCCGAACGCGCCAAGGCGGCGAAGCGGCTGCTCTCGGCCTGCATGGCCGAGCCGTTTCTGGTCGCCGGCACCGGCAAGGCGGATCTCGCGCTGATGCAGGCCGCCCCTGGCCGCATCTTCGTCAAGACCGGCGCAGAAGGCGTCTATTGCGCGGCGTTGCCCGAACTCGGCCTCGGCATTGCCTTGAAATGCGATGACGGCGCCGGCAGAGGAGCCGAGGTGATGATCGCCGCAGTGCTGGCAAAACTGCTGCGCGGCGATGAAGCACTCGCCGCGAAGCTCTCCAAGCTCGCCCATCCGCCGGTCGAAAGCCGCATCGGCGCCAAGGTCGGCTCGCTGCGGCCGACGACGGTCTTGACCTAGCTGACCTTGTTGCGCTCGACGGTCAGATGTGCGTAGCCGCTCTCGCTTGACCGGGCGAGATCGCCGGTCACCGGGTCGGCCCAGCGTTGGCCGACGATGGCGCCGTTGGCGGCGCCGTCGATGACATTGTCGGAGATGACGGCGCTGCCGGAGCCTTCGACGACGCTGACGACGATGCCTGTGCCCGCCTTGCGGATGATGTTTCCCGTCGCCACCACGTTGCGCAGATAGGGCCCCCAGCCGAGCTGCATGCCGTAGAGCGGGGCGTTCTCGACGACATTGCCGGAGACCGTGGTGTCGGCCTCGGCGCTGATGCCGACGCCGAAGCCTGGCGGGTCGGCGGCGTAGGGGCCGACCGTCGACAGGTTGCGCACGATGTTGTTCGAGCACACGGCCATGCGGCCGCCTTCGTTGAAGTTGACGATCGAGATGCCGTTGGCGGCGCCGTCGACGAGGTTGTTGCTGAGGATCGCGCCTTCGAAGGAGAACTCCGAATAGATCCCGGTTTCGCCCGAGCGCGAGCAGGTGTTGCCGGTGATCTGCAAATTGTTGGAGCTGTTGGCGCGGATCGCCGAGAAGGCGCAGTCGGAGACGACGTTACCCGAGATGATGACATTGCCGGCGCGGAAGGCGTTGATGCCGTTGCCGTTCTGGCCGGTGCCGCCGCTCCTCGCGCCGATGCGCTGCACGCGGTTGCAGCTGACGATGGTGCCGTCCTCCGCCTGTTGCCAGCGATGCACCAGAATGCCGCCATTGGCGCAGTCGGACACGGTATTGCCCGAAATCTCTAGCCCGCCCGCCTCGACCGAATAGATGCCGGCGTCGGCCGCGCCCGAAATGTCGCAGCGCCCGACGCGGCCGGCGACATGTTCCAGCGCCAGCCCGTTCTTGCCGCTGCCTGTCACCTGGCAATTGTCGATGGTGAGATGCGCGACGCGGCGCAGGTCGAGCAACCCCTGCGTATAGTCGGCCAGCGAGCGATTGCTGCCGTCGAGCACCAGCCCGCTGAGCTCGATATGCTCGGCCTGTTCGGCCATCATCAGGTGGCCGTTGCCGCCATAGACGATGCGGGTCGCGCCCGGCACGCCCGACAGACGCACGCGCGCTGGCAGCTTCAGGTTGGAGACGAGATAGGTGCCGGGCGGCAGGAACACCGGCGCGTCGCGGTTGCTGGCTTCAGCGAGCATCTTGGCGAAGATTTTGCTCTGGTCGTCCAGCGCGCCCGGCTGCACGCCGATCTCGATCGCGTTGATCGAGCCGCGCATCGCGGCCTTTTCGATGCCGGGCAGCATCTTCGCCGACGCCTTGCCGGCAAAGAGCCCGGCAACGGCGAGGCCGGCGGTCTGGGCAAGCAGCGTTCGTCTGTCCAACATCGGCACAGGTCCTGGTGTTTCGCCCTGTCTGTCGCAGGATTCGTGCCAGGGCCGGCTCACCGGCAAATCGCTTGTGCAGTTGCCTGACCAAGCCTAAGCTCATGTCATGAGCAGAGCTTTCACACGCGAAGAAGACAGCGAAAATGCAATCGCCGGCGTCGGCGAACGGCCGATCAGCCCGCACCGCAATCTGGTGACGGAGCGGGGCCTGGCGATGATCGAGGAGACTCTCGCCGAGCTGCGCGATTTGATGGCCAAAGCCGAACGGCGCGGCGACCGCGAGCGCCTTGCGGTGGTGTCGCGCGACCTGCGCTACTGGACCGCGCGGCGCGAGAGCGCCGAGCTTTCCGTGCCCGAGCTGGGCAGCGACGTAGTGCGCTTCGGCATGGGCGTCACGTTGGAAAACGATGACGGCAAGAAAGTGCATTGGCGCATTGTCGGCGAGGACGAGGCCAATCCTTCAAAAGGCAGCATTTCCCATGTCTCGCCAATGGCGGTCGCGCTATTCGGCAAGAAGGTAGGCGAGGTCGTCAAGGTCAACGGCAAGGAGTGGGAGATCGTCAAGCTCTCGGACAAGGCCGAGAATTAGCCCTCGAGCTTGACGGTATGGTCGCGGAAGAAGGCCGTGGCACCAGCCTCATCGATTTCACCCGCGGCAACGCCCATAACGAATTCGTAGATCGTGCCGTTGTCGGCTGTAAGGCCGTAACCATTTATGATCAGGAAGGCGCCTGCGGCGACTATTGCCGTGCGTTTGTTGCCGTCGACAAAAGCGTGGTTCCTGGCGATGCCGAAAATATAGGCGGCCGCCAGATCCTCGATTGTCGGATCACCATAGTTGGCCTTGTTCTCAGCGCGGGCGAGAGCGGATTCGAGAGCGTTCTCATCCCTCAAACCCTGCGCGCCGCCATGTCGGCGCAACTGCTCGGCATGCATCGCTTCGACGGCGCGACGCGACAGGAACTGCCAGCTCATTCGGCGAGCTTCTGAAGCGCGACCTTGTACTTGTCCATGATCTTGCGAGCGGCTTCCATCTGCCGCTCGAAGCTGTCGTCCACGGGCTCGAGGGCAATGCCCTTATCCGTCTCGACGATCTGAAGCTGGTCGCCCGCCTTCATGTTCAGACGGTCGAGGAGCTCCTTCGGCAGGATCACGCCTTCCGAATTTCCGATCTTGCGAATGGTGGTGTTCATGACGCAGCATCCTGTTGTAACGTCAATTATAACGCGTAACGTCCGGCGTTACAACAAGAATTATAACAGTACTTACCGAGCCCTCAGCAACCGATCCATCAGCCGGTCCGCCGCCTGCGGGATGACTGTGCCCGGCGGGAAGATTTCCGCCGCGCCCGCCTTCAGCACCACGTCATAGTCCTGCGGCGGGATGACGCCGCCGGCGACGATAAGCATGTCGCCATGGCCAAGCTTCTTCAGCGCATCCTTGAGCTCAGGGATCAGCGTCAGATGTCCAGCGGCAAGCGAGGAAGCGCCGATGATGTCGACGTCGTGCTGCACCGCCAGCTTCGCGATCTCGTCCGGTGTCTGGAACATCGGCCCGACGGTGACGTCGAAGCCGAGATCGGCAAACGCGCTGGCGATCACCTTCTGGCCGCGGTCGTGGCCATCCTGTCCCATCTTGGCGACCAGGATGCGCGGCTTGGCGCCGGATTTCTTCTCGAAGGCTTCGATCTTTTCCTTGAGCCGGTCGACCGCCGGATTGTCGCCAAGCGCGTCGCGATAGACGCCGGAGATCGTCTGCACGGTGGCCGCATGGCGGCCGAACACCTTCTCCAGCGCCAGCGAGATCTCGCCGACGGTGGCATTGGCGCGCGCGGCGCGGATCGCGAATTCCAGCAGGTTCTCGCCGCTCTCGGCCGCGCGGGTGAGGGCGGCAAGCGCGTCCTCGAGTGCCGCGACGTCGCGCGTGCCTTTCAGCCGCTGCAGCTTCGCCAACTGCCGGGCCTTCACCTCGGCATTGTCGATCTTGAGCACATCGACCTCGATATCGGCTCCCGGCCGATGCGCGTTGACGCCGACCAGCACCTGCTCGCCGGAATCGATGCGCGCCTGCGTGCGCGCCGCCGCTTCCTCGATGCGCAGCTTCGGAATGCCTTTCTCGATCGCCGCCGCCATGCCGCCGAGGCTTTCGACCTCCTCGATATGGGCGAGCGCGCGGGCCGCCAGATCATGCGTCAGCCGCTCGACATAGGCCGAGCCGCCCCACGGGTCGATCATGCGCGTGGTGCCGGATTCCTTTTGCAGAATGAGCTGCGTGTTGCGCGCGATCCGCGCCGAATGATCGGTCGGCAGCGCCATAGCCTCGTCGAAGGAATTGGTATGCAGCGATTGTGTGTGTCCCTGCGTCGCCGCCATCGCCTCGATCATGGTCCGGATGATGTTGTTGTAGGGGTCCTGCGCCGTCAGCGACCAGCCTGAGGTCTGGCAATGGGTGCGCAACGACAGCGAGCGCTCGTCTTTCGGCGCAAAATTCTTCTTCATCAGGCTCGACCAGAGCAGACGCGCGGCGCGGAGCTTGGCGACCTCCATGAAGAAGTTCATGCCGATCGCCCAGAAGAAGGAGAGGCGCGGCGCGAAGCGGTCGATGTCGAGCCCGGCGGCGACGCCGGCGCGCGCGTATTCGATGCCGTCGGCGATCGTGTAGGCGAGCTCGAGATCAGCCGTCGCTCCTGCTTCCTGCATGTGGTAGCCGGAGATCGAGATCGAGTTGAATTTCGGCATATGCTTCGAGGTGTAGGCGAAGATGTCCGACACGATCCGCATCGATGGCTTTGGCGGATAAATGTAAGTGTTGCGGACCATGAACTCCTTCAGAATGTCGTTCTGAATGGTCCCGGCGAGATCCTTCTGCGCGACGCCCTGTTCCTCCGCCGCGACGATGAATAAAGCCATGATCGGCAGCACGGCGCCGTTCATCGTCATCGACACCGTCATCTCGCTGAGCGGGATGCCGTCGAACAGCTGGCGCATGTCGAGAATGGAATCGATCGCCACACCCGCCATGCCGACGTCGCCGGCGACGCGCGGATGGTCGCTGTCATAGCCGCGATGCGTGGCAAGATCGAAGGCAACCGAAAGCCCCTTCTGGCCGGCCGCGAGATTGCGTCGGTAGAAGGCGTTGGATTCCTCGGCCGTCGAGAAGCCGGCATATTGCCGGATCGTCCAGGGCTGCTGGACATACATGGTCGGGTAGGGGCCGCGCACGAAGGGCGGCAGGCCGGGATAGGTCTCGAGATTGGCCAGCCCCTTGAGGTCGCCTTGGCCGTAGAGGTGTTTTACGGCGATGCCTTCCGGCGTCATCCGCTGGCCCTTGAGCTCGACCGGTGCCCTGCGCGGCGCCGACCAGCCGATCTGGCTGAAATCCGGGATCATGATCCGGCTCCGATCGACTGATCGATGCGCACCGGAAACAGCGGCTCGCATACAGCGACGCCCTCAGTCAGCGCCGGCCGGCGTTCGGCCGTCAATGTCTCGACGGGACGCTCGCTGCCGGCCCGGAAAAGCGTCGTCCCGATGATGCCGCGTTCGCCGGCCCGATAGGCGGCATTGCGCTTCGCGGCGGCCGTCTGCACGCGGTTCTGGATATAGCCCTGCTGCAGGCTGTTGAGCACGCCACCCTCTGCCTCGATGCGCTGGAATTCCTGCCAGGCCGCCGCGCAAAGCTCGTCGGTCAGCGCCTCGACCGCGCCGGAGCCGCTGGCCGGATCGGCGACATGATGGAGATGGCTCTCATGCGCCATGATCAGCTGCGCATTGCGGGCGACGCGGCGGGCAAAACCGGCGGGCAGACCATGCGCGATGGTGTGCGGCAGGATCGAGACGGAATCGGCGCCGCCGGTCGCCGCGGCGAAAGCGGCAACCGCGGTACGCAGGATATTGGTTTCCGGGTCTGCCATCGCCATCATGCGATAGGAGGTTTCGGCGTGGACGTTGGCCGTCGAGGCTGGGATCGAGCAGGCCTCCTGGATCCGCGCCCAGAGCTTGCGCAACGCCCGCACCTTGGCCATCGACAGGAACTGGTCCTGGTCGACGCTGAGGGCGAAGCCGATATAGGGCGCGGCATAGACCAGCGGCTGGCGTGCCTTCTCGAACATCCTGAGGTAGGAGACAGCCGACGCCATCATCGTGCCGAGTTCCTGCGCCTCGGTGGCACCGGCATTGTGGAACACGCGGCCGTCGGCCTCGAGCAGCGCGCCCGGCACACCCATCGAGAAGAAATGCGCCAGCGATTGCGGCATCGATTCCTGCAGCGCCTCGATCGAGGTGCGCAGCCGTCCGGTGCCGGCGAAGATCGCCGCCGGGTCGATGCCGAAGGAGAGGTTGAGCTTCGTCGGATCGGAGCGGCGCCGGGTCAGGAAGGCGAGCAGCCAGTCGGCCACGGCGCGGCTCCACGGATGCGCGTCGATGCGCACCTGCACGCGGTTGAGCGGCACGCCTTCGAGCACCGTTTCCAGCGCCTCCGCCGTTCTCGGCAGGCCGTAGCCGAAGGCGTTCGGCGCACCCTCGAAGACCAGCGACAGGCCGGTCGCGCCCTGCGCGATGTCCTGCAGCGCCTGGGCGCTGGCGCGGGCGATGTCCGGGTCGTCGACGCGCTGGCTGACGATCCAGGGCGACTTCGGATTGGTGCGCACCAGCGGCTCGGCGCCGGCCGAGCGTTCGCTGAGCGGCTCGATGCGGATACCGTCATCGGTGTGCGAAACGAGATTCTCCTCGAACGAGCCGCCGGCCAGCGCCTTTTCCGCCAGCGCCAGCCAACGCTTGGCGTCCGGGTTCGGAAGGTCGACATCCCTGGTCAAGGCGCCGGCGCCCATCGCACTCCTCGTCTCTTTGCCGCATCATCCACCAGTCTAAGGTCCCCGGCCGGATATCACAATGCGACATCCGCCGCGGCAATTCCGGCGGCTGCTAACCGATTGCCAAACATGCTCAAAATCCGCAAGCTTCAAAAGATCGAATTTCGCCGACGGCCCGGTTTCAATGATTGGCATTGTCGCCCGGCGACAGCGTTACTATACCTCGCATGAGGCTCGGGCGTTTGACGGAACAGATTGCGGAGACCGGACATATGGCTGACGACACCAGCATCTTCATCGGCGCCAGCCGCAAGCCTGACGATTCCTATCAGCGCGCGGAGGAACTGCTGCTGCGCTACGGCAACCGTCACGGGCTGATCACCGGCGCCACCGGCACCGGCAAGACGGTCAGCCTGCAGGTCCTGGCCGAGGGCTTTTCCAACGCCGGCGTCCCGGTCTTCTGCGCCGACATCAAGGGCGACCTTTCCGGCATCGCCATGATGGGCGAGGGCAAGGATTTTCTCGTGAAGCGTGCCGGAGAGGTGAAGCTCGATCCTTACCAGTTCCAGGAATTCCCGGTCATCTTCTGGGATCTGTTCGGCGAGCAGGGCCATCCGATCCGCGCCACCATCTCGGAAATGGGGCCGCTGCTCATGTCGCGGCTGATGAACCTCACCGAAGCGCAGGAGGGCGTCATGAACATCGCTTTCCGCATCGCCGACGAGGAGGGCCTGTTGCTGCTCGACCTCAAGGACCTGCAGGCGCTGCTTGCCAACATCGCCGAGCGCGCCGACGAGCTCAGGGCCCGCTACGGCAATGTGACCAAGCCCTCCGTCGGGGCCATCCAGCGCACGCTCCTGGTGCTGGAACAGCAGGCCGCCGCGAACTTCTTCGGCGAACCGGCGCTACGCATCGCCGATCTCATGCGCACGACCCGCGACGGCCGCGGCGCGGTTAGCGTTTTGGCCGCCGACAAGCTGATGATGAACCCCAGGCTCTATGCCACCTTCCTGCTCTGGCTGATGTCGGAACTGTTCGAGGAACTGCCCGAGGTCGGTGACCTCGACCAGCCGAAGTTGGTCTTCTTCTTCGACGAGGCGCATCTGTTGTTCGAGGACGCGCCGAAGGTGCTGGTCGACCGCGTCGAGCAGGTGGTGCGGCTGATCCGTTCCAAGGGCGTCGGCGTCTATTTCGTCACCCAGAACCCGCTCGACATTCCGGAAAAGGTGCTGGCCCAGCTCGGCAACCGCGTCCAGCACGCGCTGCGCGCCTACACTCCGCGCGAGCAGCAGGCGGTCAGGACAGCGGCCGAGACCTTCCGGCCCAACCCCGATTTCGACTGCGCCACCGCCATTACCCAGCTCGCCACCGGCGAGGCGCTGGTCTCGACGCTGGAGGACAAGGGCGTGCCGGCCATGGTCCAGCGCACGCTGATCCGGCCGCCGTCCTCGCGGCTCGGGCCGATCGCGCCGGACGAGCGCCGCAAGATCATTGCCGCGAGCCCGGTCGCCGGCCAGTACGACCAGCTGGTCGATCGCGAATCGGCCTTCGAGATCCTGCAGAAGAAGACCAAGGAGGCGCAGGACGCCGAGGCGCAGGCGCAACAGGCGGGCAGCGGCGGCTCGCGTTGGACCATTCCGGGCTTCGACGACGTCTTGGGAACGTCGGGCCGGCGGTCTTCCAACCGTCAGACGGTGGCCGAAGCCGCGATCAAATCGGTGGTGCGCTCGGTCGGCTCCTCCGTCGGCCGCGCCATCGTGCGCGGGATACTGGGAAGCCTGGCCAGGGGGCGGTAGAAAGCCATCTCGGCGGTCGGGCAACCGGCCTGGTAGCCAATCAGGCAGGGCGTCTGGCTATGGCGAGGCCGATGCCGAGCGCGATCATCGCGCCGCCTGACGTCTCGCGCAGCCGACGTATCATGCCGAACCGGCCTGCCGCGCCGTCCCGGATGCGGCTCGCCCCGAAAGCGACCACGACATCGGCAAGGGTGTTGAGCGTCACCGACACGAAGCCGAGCGCCATGAACTGCAAGGCGACATGGCCGGCGCTGAGGTCCACGAACTGCGGAATGAAGGCCAGGAAGAAAGCGGCCGTCTTTGGATTCAGCGCCTCGACCAGCACCCCTTCGCGAAACGCTCTGCCCGCGCCGATCGCGGACGCGGCCGCGCCGCCCTCCAGTATTGTCGTTGCCTCGCGTCGTGCGGCCTGGAAGGTGCGGAAGCCGAGCCAGACGAGGTAGGCCGCGCCGATCAGCTTCAGCGCCGTGAACAGCTCCGCGCTTGCGAGCACGATCGCCGAAATGCCCAGGCTGCCGGCAAGCACGTGTACCATGCCGCCGAGGCCCGTCCCGAAACTCGAGGCGATGCCTTCCGCGCGTCCTCCGGCAAGCGTGCGCGCGGCGACGTAGAAGATACCCGGCCCGGGCGTGATGGCGAGCAGGAACGCGGCGGCGAAGTACAGAGCGAACTGGGTCAAATCGGGCATGACGGACTTGAGTGTAAGTTGGACGGCCTGTCACCACGGGATGAGCGCGGCGACCTCGCGGTCCGAAGGCCGATCGCTCGCCGCGAGACCAGACACGACGCCGGCGCGGTCGGCCGCGTTGCGGTTCTGGCTCATCTTGCGCTTGCCTTCCAGCCGCGTGATCGGCAGGCGCAGGCCGACAATCCCCTTGAGTTGCGATTGGATGAAATCCGGCGGCGCATCCGATACGGACCAGGGTGCGGCGCGCCCGCCTTCGTGGAGATTGGTGAGACGCGTCACCACGTCGAGCAGCCTGTCGGCGTCTTCGAAGAATTCGATCGGCCCATAGGCATGGACGGCGACATAGTTCCAGGTCGGCACGACCTTTCCGGTCTCCTGCTTGGCCTGATACCACGCCGGCGTCACATAGGCATCTGGTCCCATGAAGATCACCAGGCCATCGCCCAGTACTGGTGCGCGCCACTGCGGATTTGCCTTCGCCACATGGCCGTAGATCACGCCATGCTCGCCCTCGCTGTCGTCGAGGAAAAGCGGCAACGGCGTCGCCCGCGGCCCTTCCGCAGTGGCGGTGACCAGCGTCGCCAGCCGCGCCGCGCGGATCGTTGCTCTCAGGCTCTCCGTGTCGTCGTCCCGGAAGGCGGGCGGTATGTACATGGTGGAACTCCTTGCGCCGGATCTGAAGATGCCGCAATTCTGGTTTACATAAAACATCCAGTTTTGAGGAGTTTCAGTGGTCCAGTTGGAGCAGGACAGCATCGCGCGCCGGATCATTGCGGCGATCAAGCAGCGGATTCACAGCGGTGCCAACCGGCCGGGCGACAGCCTTCCGTCGACGCGGGCCCTCGCGGCTGAATGGGGCGCTTCGCGGACCACGGTGACGGCGGCCTACAACCAACTCGCAGCCGAAGGCTATCTGATCATCCGGCAGGGCGCGCGCGCCATCGTCGCTGCCGGACTGGAGATGACGTCAGAGGGAGCGTCCCACACGGCTGCCCAGCCTCGCAATCTCTCGGCATTCGCCCGTCGGCTGCTTGCCTTGCCTTCGCCGGCCGGAGCGCAGCCGGCCAGGGTTGCGGATTTCCGCTATGGCGACCTGTCGGGGGCGGACTTCCCGGTGCTGGCTTGGCGGCGGGCGTCGAACAAGGCCATTCTCCGGCGCGGCGCTCGTCTGCGCTATGGCGACGCCCAGGGATCCCTTGCGCTCCGCAACGCGCTTCAAAGCTATCTCTGGCGCGCTCGCGGCATCAACTGCGCACCGGACCAGATCGTCATCGTCAACGGATCGCAGCAGGGGCTCGATCTCTGCGCGCGGCTGCTGCTCGACCCCGGCGATCCGTTCGTGATGGAGAACCCGGGCTATCCGCTGGCCCGCCATGCCTTCGCGGCGGCGGGCGGCGTCGCTGTGCCCGTTGCGGTCGACGCGGAGGGGCTGAGGACGGACTCGCTGCCGCCGGCCCGCCTGGCATGCGTGACGCCGTCGCACCAGTTCCCGCTCGGCGGCGTGCTTTCGGCGGCACGGCGTCGTTCCCTGCTGGCCTGGGCCACGGCGACGGGCGCCTACATCGTCGAAGACGATTATGATGGCGAGTACCGCCACGACATCGCCCCCATCCCGCCGCTGCAAACCCTCGACGCGGAGTCGGTCATCTATGTCGGCACCTTCTCCAAGACGCTCTCGCCCACCCTAAGGCTCGGCTATCTCGTCGCCCCGGCCGGCCTGTGCCGCGCGTTCAGCGAGGCGAAGCGCCTGACCGACCGGCACGCTCCGATGCTGGAACAGGACGTGTTGGCCGAACTGCTGACGAGCGGCGCTTATGAGCGCCATGTCCGCAGCATTCGCAGAAAAAACACCGACGCAGGGAGGTGCTGCTGCAGGCGTTGGCGGATCATCTGGGGCCAAGGGTCGCTGTCGCGGGGGCCGAAACCGGACTGCATGTTGTTGCCTGGATGAACGGCATCGCTGCCGGGCGCGAGCCGGCAATCATTGCGGCGGCACACGCCGCCGGAATCGGTCTCTATCCGGTGTCACCGCTCTATGACCCAAGCGAGCCGCGACCTGAAACGGCCGGCTTCATCCTCGGCTATGCCGGGCTCGACGCGGAGGCGCTGCGACGCGGCGTTGCGGTGCTGGCGACCATACTCGCCGAGCACCGCTGAAGCGTTCAAACTCAGAAGATCTCGTTGGTGATCCGGCGTACCGGACCGAGCAGGATCGAGCCGGTCGGCACACCGTTGTCGATCGGGATGGCCCGGCGCTCGGGCATATCCGCCATCGGCTCGCCGATATCAGCGGTCACCACGACCGGCGTCTTGTTAGGCACGCGATCATAAAGGTCGATGATGTCCTGGTTGATCAGGCGCACGCAACCCGAGGAGACCGACTTTCCGATCGACCACCATTCCGGCGAGCCGTGCAGGCGATAGAGCGTGTCCTGGTTGCCCTGGAACAGATAGAGTGCGCGGGCGCCGAGCGGGTTCTTCAGTCCGCCCGGCATGCCGCCGTTCTTGGCGCTGAATTGCGTCAGTTCCGGCTGGCGGGAGACCATCTCGTCCGGCGGCGTCCATTTCGGCCACTTCTGCTTCCACTGCACCACGGCGTCGCCCGACCATTCGAAGCCGGCGCGGCCGAGGCCGACGCCGTAGCGGATCGCCTGGCCGCCCTCGCGCACCAGATAGAGGAAGTGGTTGGTGGTATCGACCACGATGGTGCCCGGCCGCTGTCCAGTCGGATCGGGAACGATCTGGCGCAGGAATCTGTGATCGATCTTGTTCACCGGGATGGCTGGCAGGTCGAAGCCGTTATCCGAAATCGGACCGTACATCGTCTCGTAATCGCCGAGTGGCGGCTCGACATAGGCCGGCGGTGGCGGCTGGACCGGCTCGGGGCCTGGACCGGTGGTGGAGCAGGCTGAAACCGCGGCCGAAGCAGCGCCAAGGGCTGTGAGATTGAGGAAGCCACGACGGCTGATGCGGAAGGAAGCGTCTGACATGGTTGCCTTTTCTAGGTCTTAATTCGCAAGAAAGCATGAATCCGCAGGCTTGGCCGCCGGCAGCTCCAATAGCAGTCGGCGGTGATAGGCGGTTCCAATTCTGGCCTCAGGGTGGACAAACAAAGGCGAAGCTGTGACCACGACACATCTGTTGCGCTGCAGCAACAGCAGCGTCGGAGCGGTACAGCGTCTCACGGAAACGCCGAACCGTCCTGTCTCTTTATTTTGACGCAATTCTGGACGGAAAATCGTTTCACACTTTTCCCGGAATTGCTTTACGCGCCCGCCAGAAGACCTTCGAGCGAGGGCAGGATCAGCCCCGGCGGAAAGTCCCGGTATTCGTCGGGCTGGTTGGTGCGATTGATCCAGACCGTGCGGAAGCCGAATTTGGCGGCGCCCGCCACGTCCCAGCGGTTGGAGGACTGGAACGACACCGCCTCCGGATAGAGCCGCCAGCCGGTGACCACCATGTCGTAGACCGAGGGATCGGTCTTGAAGCGCTTGATCTCGTCGACCGAGAAGACGTCGTCCAGGATCTGGTCGAGGGCGGCGGATTTCACCGCAGCCCGCAACATTTCCGGCGACCCGTTGGACAGGATCGCGAGCTTCGCGCCGGATGCTTTCAGCGCTTTCAACACCGCCGGCACTTCCGGATAGCAGTCGAGCTGCCAATAGGCCTCGAGCAGCCTTGCTCTCAGCGCCGGATCGGCCGAGGGCACCTTCTTCAGCGCGAAATCCAGCGCCTGCTCCGTGAGCTGCCAGAAATCGGCATAGGCGCCCATCAGCGTCCGCACCCAGGAATATTCGAGCTGCTTGGCGCGCCAGATTTCTGAGAGAAGCTGGCCGTCAGGCCCGATCTCGCCGGCATGCCTGCGCACGGCGGCGTGCACGTCGAACAACGTGCCGTAGGCGTCGAAGACGTAGGCCGCATGATGCATGGCTTTAGTTTTGCGGCGCTAAGGCTTGCCGTGCAAGCGTTGATTGCGGTCAAGTGCCTCTGGCCTCAACGATTTCTCCCGATGTCGGTTGACGCCGACCGCCAAAGCATCGTCCTATGGCGGCCTGAAATCATCCAAATGGACGGCAAGCGATGACTCTGGCGGCGGCGGCGCAATCCGCGACATGGACCTATGTGGACGGCGACTGGTACGAGGGCAACGTCGCCATTCTCGGACCGCGCAGCCATGCCATGTGGCTGGGCACCAGCGTCTTCGACGGCGCCCGCTGGTTCGAAAACGTGGCGCCCGATCTCGATCGCCATGCCGCGCGCGTCAACGCCTCGGCGATCGCGCTCGGCCTGAAGCCTTCCATGACGACGGAGCAGATCGTCGGGCTGACCTGGGATGGCCTGAAGAAATTCGACGGCAACACCGCCGTCTATATCAGGCCGATGTATTGGGCCGAGCATGGCGGCTATATGGGCGTGCCGGCCGACCCGGCATCCACCCGCTTCTGCCTCTGCCTCTACGAATCGCCGATGATTCCGCCTTCCGGCTTTTCCATCGGCGTCTCGCCGTTCCGGCGGCCGACCATCGAGACGATGCCGACTAACGCCAAGGCCGGCTGCCTCTACCCCAACAACGGCCGCGCCATCCTCGAGGCCAAGATGCGCGGCTTCGACAACGCGCTGGTGCTGGACATGCTGGGCAACGTCGCCGAGACCGGCACGTCCAACATCTTCCTGGTGAAGGACGGCCATGTGATGACGCCGGCCGCGAACGGCACCTTCCTTTCCGGCATCACCCGCTCGCGCACGATCAGCCTGCTCGGCGACTACGGCTTCAGGACCACCGAGAAGGCGCTGTCGATCCGGGAATTCCTCGAAGCTGACGAGATCTTCTCGACCGGCAACCATTCCAAGGTGGTGCCGATCACGCGCATCGAGGACCGCGACCGTCAGCCCGGGCCGGTGGCCAAGAAGGCGCGCGAGCTCTATTGGGATTGGGCGCATTCGACTTCCGCTGCCTGAGCGGATAAAAAGGCCGCCGGCGCTTCATTCCGGAGTTGCCCCCATCCATTCCAGACCTATCTTAGTCCGGTAGTTGCACCGGACTTTTTCCTGAGGGAGTACCACCCATGGCTTTCGAGTTGCCCGCTTTGCCCTACGACTATGAGGCCCTGCAGCCTTACATGTCGAAGGAGACGCTGGAGTATCACCACGACAAGCACCACAAGGCCTATGTCGATAACGGCAACAAGCTGGCCGCCGAGGCTGGAATGGGCGACCTGTCGGTCGAGGAGGTCGTGAAGCAGTCCTTCGGCAAGAATGCCGGGCTCTTCAACAATGCCGCCCAGCACTACAACCACATTCATTTCTGGAAATGGATGAAGAAGGGCGGCGGCGGCAACAAGCTGCCGGGTGCGCTGCAGAAGGCCGTCGATGCCGATCTTGGTGGCTACGACAAGTTCAAGGCGGACTTCATCGCCGCCGGCACCACCCAGTTCGGCTCCGGCTGGGCATGGCTCTCGGTCAAGGACGGCAAGCTCGCGATCTCGAAGACCCCCAACGGCGAGAACCCGCTGGTCCACGGCGCCTCGCCGATCCTCGGCGTCGACGTGTGGGAGCATTCCTATTACATCGACTACCGCAATGCGCGGCCGAAATATCTCGAAGCCTTCGTCGATAGCCTGATCAACTGGGATTATGTCCTTGAGCTCTACGAGAAGGTGAAAGGCTGATTTATTTGACGAAAAGCCCCGGCATGCCGGGGCTTTTCTTTATCTGCCAACACACGAGATTGATCGCGATCGGGAAAATCGTGACGGCACTAGGGAATATTCCCGCCGCCAGGTCCGTTAACGTCGAGTCGCGAACTCTCTTCACCATGGAGCCAATCGAATGAGAAAGCTTGTCATCGCCATCTCCTTGCTCGCCTTTGCCGGCTCGGTCGCGTATGCCGACCCGATCAAGGATCGCCAGGCCCTGATGAAGGAGCGCGGCAAGCTCGCCGGCCAGCTGTCGAAAGTGGTCAAGGGCGAGGAGGATTTCGATGCCGCCGCGGTGCTGACGACGTTGAAGGCCTTGCAGGCTAATGCCGAAAAATTCGATGCCGAGACGCTGTTCCCGGCTGGCAGCGACAAGGGCGACACGACGGCTGCGCCGAAGATCTGGGAAGACAAGGCCGGCTTCAATACGGCGGAAGACAAGCTGCTGACCGACGTCAAGGCCGCGGTTGCTTCGCCGCCGGCCGATGCCGATGCGCTGAAGGCGCAACTCAACACCATCGGCGGCGACTGCGGCACCTGCCATCAGACCTACAGGATCAAGAAGGGCTGACAGTCGGCCATGGGCTGGCTGAGGAAACTCATCGGCGTCGTCGTCGTTTTGGGCGGAGCCGGCGCGGTCGCCGGCTGGGCGCTGTCCGCGCCGGTCAGGCTCGATGCCGCGGCCGTCGCGCAACTCAGCCCCGGTGACGCCGCCAAGGGCAAGCGCATCTTCAATGCCGGCGGCTGCACGTCCTGCCACGCCAGACCCGGATCAAAAGGCGATGCCCGCCTGAACCTTGCCGGCGGGCTGGAGTTGAAGACGCCGTTCGGCATCTTCGTGCCGCCCAACATCTCGCAGGATATCAAGGACGGCATCGGCGCCTGGAGCGAGGAAGACTTCGCCAATGCGATGCTGAAGGGCGTTTCGCCCTCCGGCGAGCATTTTTATCCAGCCTTTCCCTACGCCTCCTACGCGCGCATGAAGCCGGCCGATGTCGCCGACCTCTATGCCTTCATGAAGACGCTGCCGGCGGTTGCCGGCAAGGCGCCCGGCCACAAGCTCTCCTTCCCCTTCAACATCCGCCGTGGCATTGGCCTCTGGAAACTTCTCTATCTCAGCCCCGAACCGGTGATTGCCTTGCCCGACGGCGCGCCGGCCAATGTGCTGGCTGGCCGCTATCTGGTCGAGGGGCCCGGCCATTGCGGCGAATGCCACACGCCGCGCGATTTTGCCGGCGGCGTCAAGAAGGCCGCATGGCTGGCGGGCGCCGTGGCCGCCGAAGGTTCCGGCGTCGTGCCCAACATCACCCCGCAGGGCGGCCCCAAGGATTGGTCGGAAGCCGACATCGCCAACTATCTCGAAACCGGCTTCACACCGGATTTCGATTCGGTCGGCGGCGCCATGGTCGACGTGCAGCGCAACATGGCCCAGCTGACAGCCGATGACCGCGCCGCGATCGCCGCCTACCTCAAGGCCATCCCGCCGCATCCCAACGGTTATCCGGCGCGCAAGCCATCCAAATAGTCTCAGGCTACGGGTGGCGGTCGCCCAGGAAGTCGAAGCCGTTTTCGAAAAAGTGGTTGTAGTCGCAGGTCAGTTCCTCGCCCGGCGCGATGTCGCGCAGCGCGTAGGTTTCCTCGGGCGAGGAGACGTCGCAGTTCGGCTCGTCGGCGTGATTCATATAGCGGGCGTCGTCCGCCTCGAAGACGATGAAGTTGGGATCGCGCCGGTCTGGATAGGAATAGCGGTCGAGATAGGATTTCACCGCGCCGGATTCGCCCTCATAGGTGTCGACGTGAATGCGCCGGTCGAACCTCGGATCGAGCTTCCAGATCAGCGTGCCGCGCGCGATGCGGTGTTTGGCGAAGACGCCGATGCCCTGAATGGGCGATTTGTCGAGATAGACGTCGACGAGCAGCATGACGAACCCTACGGATGACAGATGACGCGGCCTGGGAAACCGCGCCCAAAGAACCGAACCCAACCGAGCATTGCCTAACGCCTGGCCCTCACGATTGCGAGGGAAAAATCAGGCCTTGCCGGTCACTTTCAAGGCATAGGCGTAGATGTACGCGATCTCCTCCAGCCGCGAGAACCGGCCCGAGGCGCCGGCATGGCCGGACTCCATGTTGATCTTGAACAGGATCGGATTGTCGCCAGCCTTGCGGTCGCGCAGCCGCGCCACCCATTTGGCCGGCTCCCAATAGGTGACGCGCGGGTCGGTCAGTCCGGCCAGCGCCAGGATCGGCGGATAGTCGAGCGCCGCGACATTGTCGTAGGGCGAATAGGCCGCGATCGTGCCGTAGTCCTCGGCCGACGCGATCGGATTGCCCCATTCCGGCCATTCCGGCGGGGTCAGCGGCAAGGTTTCATCGAGCATGGTGGTGAGCACGTCGACGAACGGCACCTCGGCGACGATGCCGCCGAAACTCTCTGGCGCCATGTTGGCGACCGCCCCCATCAGCATGCCGCCGGCCGAGCCGCCTTGAGCGACGATGCGGTCGTGTTGCGTGTAACGCTCCGCCACCAGATGGCGGGCGGAAGCGATGAAATCGGTGAAGGTGTTCATCTTCTTCGCCCGCTTGCCGTCCTCGTACCAGCCGTAGCCCTTGTCCTTGCCGCCGCGCACATGGGCGATGGCGTAGACGAAGCCGCGGTCGACCAGCGACAGGCAGTTGGTGTTGAAGGCGGCGGGAACCGTGATGCCATAGGAGCCGTAGCCGTAGAGCTGGCAGGGCGCGGAGCCGTCGAGGGGGGTGTCGCGATGGTGGATCAGCGAGATCGGCACCAGTTCGCCATCGGCGGCCGGCGCCATCAGCCGGCGCGTCACATAGTGCTCCGGATCATGGCCGGAAGGCACTTCCTGCGTCTTCAGCAGGACGCGCTCCCGGCTGCGCATGTCGTAGTCGAACACCTGCGCCGGCGTCGTCATCGACGAATAGGTGAAGCGCATCACCTCGGTGTCGTATTCATAGGATCCGGAAAGGCCGAGCGAGAAGGCCTCCTCGTCGAAGGAAATGAGATGCTCCTCGCCGGTTGCCCGATCGCGCACGACGATGCGCGGCAGGCCCTCCTTGCGCTCCAGCCTGACCATGTGATGCTTGAAGCCAAGCACCGACAGGATAAGCCGGCCAGGTTCGTGCGGTACCAGTTCCGTCCAATTGGCACGCACCGGGTCCTCGACCGGCGCGGTCATTATCTTGAAGTCCTTGGCGCCGTCGGCATTGGTGAGGATGAAGAAGACGTCGCCGCCTTCTTCCAGATCGTATTGCAGGCCGCTCACGCGCGCCGCCACCAGCTTCGGCTCGCCGAAAGGTTCGTCCGCGCGCAGCAGGCGGTATTCGGAGGTTTCATGGTCGTTGATGCCGATCATGATCCAGTCGTTGGAGCGCGTGCCGCTGACGTCCATGAAGAAACCCGGATCTGTTTCTTCGTATATCAGCCGGTCGTTCTGCGGACTGTCGCCAAGTGCGTGGAAGAACACTTTTGACGGGCGGTGGTTGTCGTCGAGGCGGGTGTAGAAAAAGCCGTCGTCTCCGGCTTTCCACACGCCGCCGCCACCCGTGTCCGGGATCTGGTCGGTCAGGTCCCTGCCGCTGGCGATGTCGCGCACGCGCAGCGCGAAGAATTCCGAGCCCTTGTCGTCGAAGGCCCAGAGCAGCTTGCCATGGTCGGCCGAATGGTCGACGCCACCGAGACGGAAATAGGGCTTGCCCTCGGCTTCCGCGTCGCCGTCGAGCAGGATCTCCTCGGTGCTGCCATCGCGCGGAGTGCGGAAGTAGCGCGGCTGCTCGCCGCCGAGCTTGAAGGACGAGCCATAGGCATAGGGACCGTCCTTCATCGGTACGGTGGAGTCGTCTTCCTTGATGCGCCCCTTCATCTCTGCAAACAGCTCGGCGCGCAGATCGGCCGTATCGGCCATCAGCGTTGCCTGGTAGGCATTCTCGGCCTCGAGATGGGCGCGGATCGCGCCGTCGAGGAGCGATGGATCCCTGAACATCGCCTGCCAGTTGCCGGCGCGCATCCAGGCATAGTCGTCGGTGCGGGTGAAGCCGTGATGCACATCGAAGATGGGGTGTTTCTCGGGCCGCGGCGGGTTGGCGGTCGGGAAGGCGGAACTTCTGGTCATTACGTCTCGCTGTGGAATTTGCTTGAATGGCGAATGAACACACTGCTCAGCAGCGGTTCAAGGGGCAGGGTTCAAGGTGGTCTGCAGAAAGTAAGTCGAAGGGGGAAAGATGAAATCCTATGTTCGCGCCGCGGTGGCTGTTGCTGTCGCCTCGTCAGTCCTGGCCTTTTCCGGTCAGTCTCATGCAACCGTGTTCGCGGCCTAGCAAGTGGCCGGCGTGCCGTTCGGCGACACGCTCAACGCGCGCAAGTATCCGTCAAACACATCGCAAAAGCAGGCGGCCTATCCGAATGGCGCCGTCCTGCAGATGACCGGCCGCTGCACGGGAGGCATAGACCTGCTCGATATCGCCGGCCATCCGCACTGGAAGCAGCGGCAGGCGATCCGCTATCGCTGGTGCGAGCTCTGGCACGATCCGGCGCGGAACGGCCATTTCGTCACCGGCTGGGTCTACGGCAAGTACATCACACCCTATTGAGAGGTTCGTCGAGGCTGCTTGGTTGTTTGACCCGGTGACGAATGTCCGCGGCCTGTGGTCCGCAGGGTTCTTCGTCCTCACCGCCCAGGCTACCCAAGCATTAGTCAAGCATTGAGAGCCTTGTTCAGCGCCACCTGAGGTGTAAAAGCATTCTTGACGCCACGTCAGGCTGCGCTGGTCCGACCAGAAAAATCTCGCTAAGTTACACGGCGAACGAAATTTTGAAGCTGAATCAGCAATATTTGATGAATATCGCCGAATATAACTCAATAGGTGAATTGACTTACTTACAGCACAGCGTCATTAAGATAAGGCGACGCGAATCGCACGGCTTGCCTGCATGAAATTCGCGCGATGCCCGATCCAGAAAAGGGCGTAGTCTAGAAACAAACTCTCGTTGGGGCCTGAGCACAATGGATATCGTGGAAACACCTTCAAGGAATGGCGACGCGCTAATCGAACTGACCGCCGATGTCGTAGCGGCCTATGTCAGCAACAACCCGGTACCGGTCGGTGAACTGCCGAACCTGATCGCCGATGTCCATGCCGCGCTCGGCCGCGTCGGCGGCGCGACGGAGCAGCCGTCGGCCGAGAAGCAGAAGCCGGCTGTCAACCCGAAGCGCTCCGTGCATGACGACTACATCGTCTGTCTCGAAGACGGCAAGAAGTTCAAATCGCTGAAGCGCCATCTGATGACGCACTACAACCTCACCCCGGAAGAATATCGCGAGAAGTGGGGCTTGGACGCCAACTATCCGATGGTCGCTCCAAACTACGCTGCGGCCCGTTCGCAGCTGGCCAAGAAAATGGGCCTCGGCCGTAAGCCCAAGGGTCGCCGGTAGCGGCTTGCACCTTCGGCAAAGCGACGGCGCCCCGCAGGGCGCCGTTTTGTTTTTGAGGCAATTCCAGGAAAAGCGCGCGACGGTTTCCGCGAACGCGTGAACCCGCGGCGACGCGGTACGTCGCCGGGTCTGGGTTGAGTCAGGCGGTCTGTTTCAAGGCCGCTTCCGCGTCGCGCTTGATGCGCTTGACCATCGAGCGAAGGCCGTTGGCGCGCTGCGGCGACAGATGTTCGTCGAGGCCGAGCTCTTTCAGCGTGACCTCCGCGTCGGTGCTCTGGATCTGGCTGGCCGGCCGGCCGGAGAACAGCGCCAGCATGATGGCGACCAGGCCGCGCACGATGTGGGCGTCCGAATCCCCTTGGAAGCTGATCACCGGATCGACGCCTTCTCCCTGCTCGGTGGTCAGCCACACCTGGCTAACGCAGCCCGGCACCTTGTTGGCCGGTGTGCGCTCGGCCTCGGGAAACGGCGGCAGCGCCTCGCCGAGCTCGATCACATAACGGTAGCGGTCCTCCCACTCGTCGAGCAGGGAGAAGTCGTCGCGGATCGTTTCGATCGAGGTCGTCATTGCCCGCATATAGTGACCCGGCGCCGCCGCGTCACGGAAAAAGAAAGACGCCGCGGGCGTCGAGAGGTCGGACGGGCCCGCGGCGTTAGAGCAATTCCAGGAATTGCGCTAAAACTAAAGCAGCCGAGCGAACGGCTGGAAGGTATCTCAGTTCTTCGCCGTCAGCATCATCGGAATGTTGACCTTGGCGGGCAGCACGATGTCCTTAGCGACGCTGCCGGTGGTCTCGGCGGAGGTTTCCGCCACCTTCGCTCCCGGCCTTTCGGACTGCTGGTCGTCAAGCATGGCTGCGGCGATCTTGGCGGTTTCCTGGGCGCGGACGGTGATGGTGTGCATGGCAGATTTGCCGGTCTCGCAGACGTCCGGCTTGCGCTCGCAGATGCCGGCAATGTCGCCGACCGCCTCGCGCGCCGCAAACAGCGCCTGGATCGGCCCGACCGCCTCGCGGCCATCCTCGTCCGGGCCGACGCTGAGCGGCAGCGCCAGGAGCACCAGCGAAAACCAGAAAGCCATCCTGATCAGAAAGCCCATCTCAATGCCTCTCGTCCGTGACCGGATCATGCATCCATCGGCATGACCTCTTTTATGGGCGGGATAGTGGCATAGCCGCGCAAAGGACGGCTTGCGCCGAAGCCGCGAATTTTCTGCAAATTTTAGATAAATTCGAAAGGATTGGTTTTCGAGATTGATTTCATTCAAATCTCATCGATTGCATTAACTTTATGATAACCATCTATATATCTGTTTTAAAAGGAAAATTTCGAAAGGGAGAAGCGTCGGCGCGGGATTTCCGGCAAGCCCTGGCGCGGCTGTTGCAGCTAACGCTCCATTTACCATGGCGGCAGATCGACGGGCTTTCCCACGCCGGCGTCCCAATATTTGCCGCGGGCGGAGCGCTCGTCTCGCCTGCCTTATCCATTCCTTAAACGCTGGGTGCGAGTTTCAAGCCAATCAAGAGTCACCTGCAAAGCAGGGCAGCTTCACGACCGGGTACGAGTGCGTTGAGTTCGATTACGGCCAGATACGTTCATCTGCCTGGCGCGGTTGCCGCCGGCTGCGAACGCATGGTTCATCCGACCGTCACGGGCGAGGCCGAGCGCCTGCGCCAGCGCCGCTTCATCGGTGTCATGCTCGCCGCTCCCTTTCTCGCCGCGGGCGCGGCGGTGACGCTGGTCACCTCCAGCCTCGGTGCGGCCGTCACCGTGGCCGCGATCTTCGGCGCTTTCGGCCTGTGCTGGTTCGCGGCGCTTTTCGTTGCCGCCACGGGCCGCATGGCGTTCGCCGGCCGTGCGGCAGTCGCGATGGGTGGCCTCGCCCTTGCCGGCGCGATTGCCGCGGCAGGTGGCCTGGCCTCGCCGGTCGCGCTGCTTGCCGTCGCTTTCCCGCTCGAGGCCTGGTGGATCGCCGGATCGCGCCGCGCTGCCCTTTCGGGTGCGTTGGCTGCTGTCGCCGCCATTCTCCTGCAGCCTATCGCGGATCAGGTCCTGCCGCTCGGTGCGGGCGGGACCGCCACTTGGCACTGGGTGCTGCCGCTTGCCTGGGCGCTTACGCTCTTGCCGCGCGCGGCGGCCTTCGCCAACCCGGGTAACGCGCGCCAGCCGCAACCTGCAGCCGACCGTCTCGAGGAGATCATCGACGCCGTCGTGCTGCGCGTCGGCCGCCAGGGCGAAGTGCTCGACGCTTCGGCCAAGGCGCGCTCCGTTCTGAGGCTGGCGCCGGAGCTCTTGCTCGGCACGGGCCTGTTCGAGCGCGTCCATCTTTCCGACCGCGTCGCCTATCTCACCGCGCTCGCCGACATGCGCGAGGGCGCGCCGAAGCGCCGGCTCGACCTGCGCATCCGGCTGCCGCGCGACGGTGGCGGCGCGGCCGACAATTTCCGCCCGTTCCGCCTGGAATTGATGCGCGGCGCGCTTGAGCAGGACATCTTCACCTTCGTGCTTCGTGAGAACGACGACGTCGCAATGCTGCGCGAAGAACTTGCCTCGGCCAGGGAGGCTGCGGCTGCCGCCGAAGTGGCCAAGGGCCGTTTCCTGGCGGTGGTCAGCCACGAGCTGCGCACACCGCTCAACGCCATCATCGGCTTTTCCGACATGCTGCTGCACGAGATGTTCGGCGCCTTCCGCGATCCGCGCCAGAAGGAATATGTCGGGCTGGTCAGGGAGTCCGGCCAGCATCTTCTGTCCGTCGTCACCTCGATCCTCGACGTCTCGCGCATCGAGGCCGGCGCCTATACGACGGAGCTCGAACCGTTCCGCTTCGCCGATGCCGTCGATATGTGCCGCTCGATGATGCGGCCGCTGGCCGACGCCAAGAGCATCGCTCTCGGTGGGCAGATCGCGCCGGACGCCGGCGAGATCAACGCGGACCGCCGCGCGGTGCAGCAGATCCTGATCAATCTGGTTTCCAACGCCGTGAAATTCACGCCCGACGGCGGCAGCGTGGTTATCGGCGCCAAGCGCGTCGGCTCGCGGCTGCATTTCTGGGTGAGCGACACCGGCATTGGCATCGCCGAGGAGGATATGGCCAATCTCGGCAAGCCGTTCATGCAGATCCAGAACGACTATACGCGCCGTTTCGAGGGAACCGGGCTCGGCCTTTCGCTGGTCAAGGGCCTGGTGGCGCTGCACGAGGGCACGATGTCGATCGAGAGCGCTCCGGGCGAGGGCACGACGGTGACGATCAGCCTGCCGATGAACGGACCGAAGCGGCGCTCGGGCGCGCCGTCCGGCGTGCTGCCGATGCCGGTTGCAAAGCCGAAGGGGGATGCAGATGGGGACAGCAATGGCTCGCTCCGCAAGACGGCCTAAGGTGGTCGAACCCGAGCGCGGCGTCCTTGCCGAGGGCGCCGTGGCGGTCGGCCAGATGATCTCGCGCAATCCGGTTATGGTCGGCGGCTCGACCGCCTTCCTGGTGACGCTCTTCTACGTTTCGGCCAACGCGCTCTGGTACCAGCCTTTCCCGCATACGGGCGCCTTCTTCGCCACCAGGAGCATCGAGAATTTCCCGCATGCCGTCTCCAATGAGCCGGAGACCACCATCAACATCGTGCGGCAGGCGCCGGCGCAGCCGGCTCCCAAGCCCGACCCGGCCGTCCAGCAGGTGCAGGGCATATTGAAGGATCTCAACTTCTACGACGGCACCGTTGACGGCCTCACAGGTCCGGCCACGCGGAGAGCCATCCAGGCCTATCAGGTCAAGGTCGGGCTGCCGTCATCCGGCGAGATCGACGACGCGCTGCTCGACCAGCTCGGCGCCCGGCAGACGACCGCGGCCATTCCGCATCCGGCGCCGAGACCGGCAACTGCGGCTCAGGCGGCCGCGCCGGTGCCGATCCCGGTCTCCGCCCCGGCCAATGGCGCGACGCAGACGCCGGACGCCCGCATCGTCAAGATCCAGGCCGGCCTCAAGGCCTTCGGCAATAACGACATGCAGCTCGACGGTGTCGTCGGCGCCCGCACCAAGGCCGCGATCAAAGAGTTCCAGGCGTTGTTCGGCCTGCCCGAGACCGGCGATCCGGACGAAGCGGTCTACGTCAAGATGCGCGAGATCGGCCTGACGAACTGAGGCCCTCTGCGGCCATTTCGGTTCCGCCGCCGATGCTGTAAGGACCGCGCATGTCGCCCGGAACCCTCTCATGCGCGTAACCACCGACCTTTGGGTATCGGCCCTTGTGCGACGCGTCTTCGGCGCCGGCGGTTTCGCGGCCGTGGTCAAGCGCGGCGCCACCGAGGCGGGCGCCGTCTTCGTGCTGTCGCGCGGGCGGATGGGAGAGGTGGTCCTCTATGGGCCGGCGCCGCAGACGAGCTACGATTCGGCCAAACCCGACGAGCGCTTCTTCATCCAGTTCGATACTAGCGAGGATGGCTCGGCCTTCGATGCGCGGCTGGAGCGGGAGAAGAAATTCGACCCCGACATCTGGGTTGTCGAGATCGAGGCAGGGACTGTTCCGGTCGAAGAGCTTCTTTCGGTGAAGACCGACTAGGCCGTAGACTCATGTGCGCGCAGCCACAGCCGCACTGAGGCAGGCTGGACCATTACGAGAACATTGGCGGCCAGGTGAATCCGTCCCAAAGCCTTCCAGGCGTGGTCGGATTCGCGAATGCAGTGAAGGTTCATCATGCCGCTTCCCCCTTTTGGACGGGAAACCGGGCGGCGAAGACTTCTTTGGCCGCAAACAGCCCGTTGAGCGCCGCAGGAAAGCCGGCATAAACCGCCATCTGTATGATGGTTTCGGTGATTTCGACCTTGGTCAGCCCGACATTCAGTCCCGCCTCGATATGGACCTTCAGTTGCGGGGTCGCGGTTCCCATCGCTGTCAGCGCCGCGATAGTCGCGATCTCACGGGCGCGCAGATCCAGGCCGGGGCGGCTGTAAATGTCGCCAAACGAGAACTCGAACACGTAGTTTGCGAAGTCGGGGGCAATGTCAGCCAGGGCGGCAATGACATTGTGGCCGGCCTGGCCGTCGATTTCAGCGAGCGCCCGCTTGCCGCGTTCAAGCCGGCTTTCGCCGACGTTCGGGGATTGGTGCGTCATAGTCCTTCATCCTCTGTTCCTTGCCGGCATATCCGGCAATCTTGGTGTCGAGGACGAGAAGGCAGGCTTGCAGCTTGGCCACATGCGCACGGACACGCTCACGGTGCTGTTCGAGCAACGCGCTGCGCTCCGCTTCCGTGTCGACGCCGCGCTCCCGCAAGGCCGCGTAACGCAGCATTTCCCGAATAGGCATCCCGGTCGTTTTGAGACGATCGAGAAATTCTATCCAGGTCAGGATTGACGCGTCGTAGTCGCGTTGGCCCGATTGGTCCCTGTCGGCATGGGGAAACAGCCCGATCCGCTCATAGTAACGGATAGTGTAGGCAGACAGTCCCGAACGCTTCGCCAGCTCGCCAATCTTCATCAACGCCCTTCTTTCGTCACGACGCACGGAAAGCTACGAGTTAGAGTGCGCTCTAAGTCAAGAGGCGCTTGTCACTTTGTCGTGTCGCGGAAATGCCGAGTTTCGCGACGACATCGGCGATGCCCGACGCCCGGCGCTGGCCGTCTCGGCGGCGTTGCCGCGGATCGCCCGCGACAGAGCCTCGGCCTTCCAGGCCCGCACCTTGTCGAGCGCCGCCTCGCGATGCAGCAGCCGGTAGCGGTCGAGGAACAGCCGGATCGCTTGCGGATGCGGGAATTCGCCCGGACAGACCGCGACCGCGATCAGGAAGGCTCTGTCCTCGCTGAGGTCGAGCGCCTTGAGCGCCGCGAGCAGTGCGGCGTAGCCCGACTGGTCGATGACCGAGCGGGCCGTGGCAAAATCGATGTCGAGCGCATCGGCAAGCGCCGTCTGGAAGAAGGCGGCGTTGCCGGTCAGCGCCGTCTCGCGCAGCCTCACATAGGTCGGCTGGCCGAGGAACAGGTTGACGGTGGCACCTTCGCCGGCGGGGCGCATCATCGAGCGCAGGCGGCGTCGCGCATCCTCTTCGGCCACGCCGGGATCCGGGCGATGGTCTTCGGTCGTGGAAGCGGGCTCCGGTTTCACCGGCGCGAGCTTGGTGACCGTCTCCGGTGGTCGCGTCTTGACCAGCGTCGGCTTCTCCAGCGCGCGGATCAGGTCTGCGATGGTCGCATTGAGCTGCTTGCGTCGTGCGATCGCGCGCGCATGCGGCAGGCCGTGGCGCCCGATCAGCGCGATGAGGTCGATGTCGCTCAGCGCATTCGAGCGGGTGAGCAGCGGCGCGGCGATCTCGACCGGCTCCTCGGCCAGCCGCCGCACCAGCGCGGTCGGCGCATACTCGCATTCGGAAAGCGCGGCGGCGACATAGCGGCGCGATTCGACCGACACCTCGTCGAACAGCGGCAGCGTCAGATCCTCGAGCTGGGCGATCTCGCGGCGCGAGGGGCGCGTCAGCGAGCAGAATGCGGACACGGCGGCGCGGAAAAGCCTTTCGGCTTTTCCCGTTTCGGTCCGGATAGCGATGTGCCTGAAATCCGAAGAAGACACGGAGGATACGCCCGATACTCGACACAGACCTGGCCCCGCGCAATCCGGCCGGGCCGGTTCCGCGTCTCCAGGGAACAAAGATCAAATTAGCCGCGATCCGTTAGCGCTCCGTTAACCCTCTGCCCGCCTTAATCAACTTTGGAGGCGTTGCGTTGTGCTCCGGTCAAACCGAGAGGAATGCGCGAACCATGGGCATGGTCCTGTCTTTTGTGCCGAGAACGGCACCGGTCAATCGAGTAAATCACGCTGCCGATACGGCGGCCGCGGTTATCATCTTCCCCGGCGTCCGCTACGAGCCGCAGCCGCAAGCCGGCGCGGGGCGCCAGGACTCCCCGGACAAGCCGCCGCGGCCTCCAGTGCCGCATCACTGAGCTTGCTCGCCAGAGCAATTCCAGGAAAAGTGTGTAGCGGTTTTCCGTCCGGAATTGCAGCAAATGCTAATAGTCCTGCAACTCGCAGGCGCTCTGCTCGAGGAAGCGTGACACGATCGGCTTCCAGCTGTCGTCGGGAACGAAGGCACGGACGACGAGGATGCCTTCCTCGATGGGCGCCTCGACGAAGATCGCGCCCTGAAGTTCCTCCGGAAGATCGCGCCGCACATCGATCATCTGCGCCGGTGTTAGCACCACGGCATCGAGCTTCTCGCTGTTGGCGTTGTGGTCGTTGAAGGAATAGATGTTGTGGCCGCTGCGGTCATAGACCGAGGCCGACCAGAACGGCACGTTGCCCGGCGCCCTGACCCGCACCAGCCCGTCGGCGAGATCGAAGCGGCAGGCGGCGGCATAGAACATCGGGTCGACCGACTTCACCACCGGCGCGCCGCCGGCCTCGGCGTCCAGGCGCGTCATCTTGTAGAGGTCGGAAGCCATTGCCAGCCGCGACCAGGCATCGCGTTCGGAAAATTCCGGCACCAGGAACAGCACCGCGATGTGCACGATGCCGGCGCCGAGCAGCCCGAGGATCAGGGCATGCAGCAGTCTACGCATGGCAGCCGGCCTTCAGGATGCGCGGCAGCGTCACGTCGGAAAGCCCGGTGCTCGAAGCGATCGGCGTGTCGTAGAAGGTGAGCACGAAATACATCTTGCCGAAGCCGCTGGTGAGCAGCCAGTTGCCGGGGGCAGGGCGGTCGCCGACCGAGATGACGACCGAATTGTCGGGTTGGCGCAGCACCTCGTAGGATTGCAGCGCGGCCTGCCTTGCCTTGCCGATGTCGATGACGCCGAGCGACTGGTCGGCGGCATAGAGCGTCCAGAACCGCGCCGTCGGATAGCCCCCCTCGATCGTATAGGCGCATTGCCGCTTCAGCGGCTCGCCGGCTTCGTCGCGCGCGGCGACGAAGGACAGCCCCTCCGCCCGGCCGAGCGCCAGCACGCCCTCGCGCGCCACGCGTGCCTTGGAATAGGGGTCGGCGGTCTGGGTGCCGATTTCTGGAAAAGCGGTCCATTGGCCGATACGGATCGCGCCGACGCCATCCTGCGCGTTGAGGGCGTACCAGACGCTGCCGCCGCCGAGGCCGATGGCGATTGCAAGCGAAAGCAGCGTGAGGAAGGCGGTCTTGAGCATGCAGGGCCGGAACTGAGGAGGTTGTTCGGGATATCGCGGCGCGGGGTGGCGTGGCAAGCCGGCTCGCTCGAAGGCGTGGCGATATTCAGGTGAAACCGGCATGCAAATGGCGGCTTCCCGCGCTTCCGGAACTCACGTGATGGCATACGGCCACCAAGTCGTTTTCTGCCGGACAAGCAGCAGAAGGTTCCCTCCCGCGGCGCCGCAGGTGGCCATTCAATCGGGTGTCTGTGCTTGAAGCGGCCGCCATTTGGTTCCACATCGACCGGGATGAAGGGCGAGACGGAAGAACGGCGTTGGAATTTGGCTTGGGCCTTGCCCGCGTCGCTGATCCTGCATGTGCTCATCGCGGCGTTTCTGGTCCATGGCCTGCCGAGACCTGCCCAATCGCCGGATCAGGACCAGCCGGTCAATGTCGCGCTCGTGCCTCCGCCCGAGCAGCCGAAACCGAAGCCTCAGCCCGCGCCGCAGCCAAAGGAGCCGAAGGCTGAAAAACCGCCCGAGCAGAAAGTCGAAAAGCCGCCTCTGCCGGAAAAGCAGCCACCGAAGCCACCGCCAATCGCTGTGCTAAAGCCCGTTTTTCAATACGGCGACAAGGATACCGGCCCGAGGAAATCCCTGGATGGAGGCGGCGATCGAGACAATGCGCCATCGCCGGCCAAGGATGACGATTCCAAGCCGCCTGCCGCGCCGAAGCCGGCGGAGAAGCAATCTGCCGCGCCGGCAGACGCCGATCAGCAGGCAGATCCAAGCAAGACTGACGACAAGCCGGCAACCGCCGCGACAGACGCCAAGCCCACGCAGAGCGAGGAAAAGCAGGCAGCTCAAAACACGAATAAACAACAGGCGGACGGGCAAGAGGCAGGTGCGCAGACCGCCGACAAGCCCCAACCCGCAAACGCGCTGAAGTTCAAGCCTGCAAAGGGATCGAAGTCCCGAAGCAGGAACGCCGGGACGCCAGGTTCCACCAACGCCGCCGTTGCTGGGTCGCCGACCTATTCGGGCCTTCCAGGTGTTCGAAAGCTCTACTCGCAGGGCGCTACCGGCGATGCGCTGGCCACAAGCTCGATGACCGGCGTGCCTCGCGATCAGCGAGTTGCCAACCTTTGCGGCAGCGTTTTGAACCAGGAATTGCAGGACGCCTCTTATTCTCCCAAATGGCTGCCATCTATTCCGCTGAAGGTGGGCAACGTTCTTAGCCCCCTGCAGACCGCCTTCAGCACCACAACCAAGTGGTACCGCCTAAGCTTCCGGTGCGAGGTCGACGCCGACGCGACGAGGGTCTTGTCGTTCAACTTCCGTGTCGGCGCTGAAATCCCACCTGGCGAATGGGCCCGTCTCAGATTGCCCAGTCTCCACTAAAGCATGCTCCCGGGAACCGGCTTCGGGACAAGGGCGTGTGCAGGATCAAATCCTAAAGCGCCGACAGCGTCTCCGGCGAAGTCGGCGCGTCGAGCACAGGCGCCGCCTCGAACGTCCTGGTCATCTCGCGCAGCATCTGGGTGGTGCGGCTGGAGAGCACCGGCGGGCGCTCGGCTTCCGCCTGCGCCGCCGCATCCGCGGCCTCCTTCTTGGCCGCCTCCTCAGCCTTGGCGGCGACCTCCGGGTCGACCCATGGATGCTCGAGGCCGGGGATCGGCTTCAGGTCGATGTTCTGGTGCGCGTAGGCCATCAGCCGCTGCCACACCATCGCCGGCAGCGAGCCGCCGGTCATTTTGTTGCTCGGCGTGAAATCGTCATTGCCGAGCCAGACGGCGGCCGTGTAGTTGCCGGTGAAGCCGACGAACCAGGCATCGCGGTAGGATTGCGTGGTGCCGGTCTTGCCGGCGACGACGATGTTGGGAAGCTGGGCGCGCCTGGCCGTGCCGATCACCGGCACCGCGGCCAGCATCGTGTTCATGTATTTCAGCGCCTTCTCCGACAGCACGCGGTGCGGCGGCGGCGCGTCCTTGGTCCAGTCATAGACAACGTCGCCGGTGCGGGTGACGAGCTGGGTGATGCCGTGCCTGGAGCCGACGAAGCCGTTCTGGGCGAAGACGCTGTAGCCGGTCGCCTGATCCATCACCGTCATCAGGGATGTGCCGAGCACCATGGTCTTGTGCGATTCAAGCGGCGACTCGACGCCCATCGATTCCGCCATCGCCTTGATCGGACCGATGCCGAGATGGTCCTTGGCGAGCCGCACCGGCACGGTGTTGATCGACTTGGCGATCGCCGTGATCAGCGTCACGTTGCCGGCCGAGCCGCCATTGTAATTGTGTGGCGACCAGCTGCCCCAGCTGATCGGACCGCCGGAAACCACCGAGTCCGGGGTGAAGCCGTGCTCCATCGCGGTGGCGTAGACATAGGGCTTGAACGACGATCCGGTCTGGCGCAGCGCCTTGGTGGCGCGGTTGAACTGGCTGGCGCCATAATCGCGGCCGCCGACGATGGCGCGCACCGCGCCGTTCGTCTCGATCACCACCACCGCGCCCTCGGTGACGTTGTATTCCTTGCCGAACTGGCGAAGGTGGAACTCAACCGACTCTTCCGCCGCCTTCTGGATGTTGGCGTCGAAGGTTGTATGGGCGACCAGCGAATGCTGGCCGGGCCTGGCGATCTTCTTGACCTCGTCGAAGGCCCAGTCGAGGAAATAGTCGGGGCTCTTCTGCTCGCCGCGGTCGACGACATCGGCTGGATGCAGCCGCGCCTGCAGCACCTGGCCCTCGGTCATGAAGCCGGAATCGACAAGATTGGAGAGCACCACATTGGCGCGCGCGCGCGCCGCCGGCAGGTTGATGTGCGGGGCGTATTTGGTCGGCGCCTTGAACAGGCCGGCCAGCATTGCCGCCTCCGCGAGGTTCAGGTCTTTGACGCTCTTGCCGAAATAGAAATCCGCCGCCGCCTCGATGCCGAACGTGCCGCCGCCCATATAGGCGCGGTCGAGATAGAGCTGCAGGATCTCCTTCTTGGAGAGGTTGGCTTCCAGCCACAGCGAGAGGAACGCTTCCTTGATCTTGCGCTCCAGGGTGCGCTCGTTGGACAGGAACAGGTTCTTGGCGAGCTGCTGCGTGATGCTGGAGCCGCCCTGGACCACCGAATTGGCGCGCACATTTTCGAAGATCGCCCGCGACAGGCCGAGCACGTCGATGCCGTAGTGGTCGAAGAAGCGCCGGTCCTCGGTCGCCAGCACCGCCTTGATGACGATGTCCGGCATTTCGTCGACCGGCACGGAATCGCGCTGGATGATGCCGCGCTGGCCGATCTCGTTGCCGTAGCGGTCGAGGAAGGTGACGGCGAAGTCGCCCTGGTTGCGCCAATCGCCGCCGGTGATCTCGAAGGCCGGCATGGCGAGCGCCAAAAGCACCACGAAGCCGCCTGCGCCCATGGTGAAGCCTTCGCTCAGCACCTCGATGATGGCGCGCCGCCAGCCATGCAGGCGGAAACGGCGGGAAAAGATGGTTGCGGCTTCCCAGAATTCGCGCGCCTTGAAGCCGATTTCATAGAGCGAGGAATCGAGCCACGCGTCGACAGCAAGAGCCGCCGAGGCGATCCGGCCTCTTCTCTTGCGTGGTTTCGAAGGACTTGCCATTCCGGAATTCCGCCCCAACGCACTTTCGACCGAAATCGCATCGACGATTTCGGGCGACCCCCTGCAAGACTAATCGACCATTTTATCACCGCTCACAAGGGCAGCGAAGCCACACCCAGGCTTTGTTTGAACGCTAAGGTTGATTGTGCCTAGAGCAATTCCAGGAAAAGTGTGTAGCGGTTTTCCGTCCGGAATTGCGTGACACAAATACTTAGAGCGATATCATCGCGCCGCGATGAAGCGCATGAAATGCGCCACATCCGCCTCCGTCGGTTCCTGGCCGGTGAAGGAGCGCAGATAGGCGGCGAGATGGCTGACGCGGGCCTCGACCGGCTCCTTGAGGTCGAGCACGTAATAGCCGATCTGCATATAGTAGAGCACACGCGCCCGGATGAAGGCGTCCTCGTCGTCATAGCCGTGCCGGCGATACATGTCGCGGATGGCGGTGAGGCGATCGTCGTCGGCCTGGTCGATCATGCGCCGCACGTCGTCGGAACGGCGTGCCCATTCGCGGACCGCGAAATCGAGCCTCGGGTCGAACAGGCGCTCGTCGGCCCAGCATTCGAAGACGTTCATCACGCCCATGATGATGGTTTCGGACGGGCGCCGGGCGCGCTCGACGATCGCCGTGGTGTTGGTGTCGTGCCAATGCTTGAGCAATTGGTCGAGCAGGTCCTGCCGGCTTTCGAAATACCAGTAGAAGCTCGATCGCGACACGCCGAGCTTCTGCCCGAGCGTGAGCACGCGCACGCTCTCGATGCCGTCTGAAATCAGCGTCTCTAGCGCCAGATTGATCCAGTCCAGGCGCGTGACCTTGATGTTGGCGGGCGCCGGCTCGGACTGCGGAGCGGTCATGATCATGGCCGCACAATAGGCACGGCAAGAAACTCTGCGCAAGCGCTGGACAGAAGTGTCTAGACACATATGTCCAGCAGGTATATCGTAAGGGCTTCCAACGAGAGGGAGAGGCTCGTGAAATCGCATTACCGGGCAGTCGTCATCGGGGGAGGCGTGGTCGGCGCCTCTGTGCTCTACCATCTGACGCGCTTCGGCTGGAGCGATGTGGCGCTCATCGAGCGCGCCGAGCTGACGGCCGGCTCGACCTGGCACGCGGCCGCCGGCTTCCACGCTCTCAATTCCGATCCCAACGTCGCGGCGCTGCAGGATTACACGATCAAGCTCTATCGCGAGATCGAGGCCGAGTCCGGCCAGAATGCCGGGCTGCACATGACCGGCGGCGTCAACATGGCGAGCGACCCGCAGCGCTGGGAATGGCTGAAATCGGCCTGGGCAGTATTCCAGTCGGTCGGCATCGAGACGGCCCGCCTGGTGACGCCGGAAGAAATCAAGCAGATGTGCCCGATCGTCGATGTCAGCGATGTGCTAGGCGGCCTTTACGATTCCAACGAAGGCCATCTCGACCCTTACGGCACGACGCAGGCCTATGCCGGCGCCGCGAAGAAGCGCGGCGCCGACGTGATCCTGCGCAACCGCGTCGTCGAGCTGAAGCAGCGTGCCGACGGCGGCTGGGACGTCGTCACCGAGAAGGGCACGATCGTCGCCGAGCATGTCGTCAACGCCGGCGGCCTCTGGGCCAAGCAGGTCGGGCTGATGGCCGGCGTCGACCTGCCGGTGACGCCGATGGAGCACCACTATTTCGTCACCGAGGACATTCCGGAAGTCGCCGCGCTCGACAAGGAACTCGGCCTCGCCGTCGATCTCGACGGCTTCTCCTATCTGCGGCAGGAGCGCAAGGGCGTGCTGCTCGGCGTCTACGAGCAGAACCCGAAACACTGGAACATGGACGGCGCGCCCTGGGATTACGGCATCGAGCTGATCCCGGAGGACATCGACCGCATCAGCCCGGAGCTCTCCAGGGCCTATCAGCGCTTCCCATGCCTGGCGAAGGCCGGCATCCGCAAATGGGTGAACGGTGCCTTCACCTTCACGCCGGACGGCAACCCGCTTGTCGGCCCGGTCAGGGGCCTCAGCAACTACTGGGTCGCCTGCGGCGTCATGGCCGGCTTCAGCCAGGGCGGCGGCGTCGGCAAGTCGCTGGCCGAGTGGATGATTTACGGCGAGCCACAGGCCGACATCTTCGGCATGGACATCGCCCGCTACGGCGCCTTCGCCGCCAATCGCGAGTATCTGCGGCAAACGACCGGCCAGTTCTACGCCCGGCGGTTCGTCATGACCTTCCCCAACGAGCGTCTGCCGGCCGGCCGGCCGCTGAAGCGTCCCGGCGCTTACGACGGCATGAGCGCCGCCGGCGCCGAGTGGACAGCCTCATGGGGTCTGGAGATCCCGGCCTATTTCGCGCCTATGGGGTTCCGCGAGGAGACGACGCTGAAGCGCTCCAACGCCTTCGACATCGTCGGCGACGAGGTGCTGCAGGTGCGCCGCGGCGCCGGCCTCGTCGATACGACTGCCTTCTCACGCTACGCCGTGTCCGGCCCAGGCGCCGAGGCCTGGCTCGACCGGCTGCTCGCCTGCAGGCTGCCGAAGGCCGGCCGCGCCAAGCTCGCGCCGATGCTTGGGTCTGACGGCAGGCTGAAGGGCGATCTCACGGTGCTCAACTGGGGCGACGGCGAGTACTGGATCATGGGCTCCTACTATTTGCGCGAATTCCATATGCGCTGGTTCGGAGCGCATATGGCGGACGGCGTTTCCGTCACCGACATTTCGGACACGGTGTCCGGCTTCCTCGTCACCGGACCCAACGCACGCAAGATCGTCGAACGCACGACGCATCAGGACATCTCCGCCGAAACCTTGCCGTTCATGGCCTGCGGCGCGTTCGACATCGGCATGGTGCGGGCCCGCGTCGCCCGGCTGTCGATCGCCGGCGAGCTCGGCTTCGAGATCAATTGCCCGGCCACCCTGCATTCGACCCTGCGCGAGACGCTGCTTGCCGCCGGCGAGGATCTCGCCCTCGCCGAGATCGGCTACTACGCGCTCAATGCGCTGCGGCTGGAAAAGAGCTTCGGCATCTGGTCGCGCGAGTTCACGCAAGGCTACACACCGGGGCAGACCGGGCTCGACCGTTTCATCGCCTTCGACAAGAATGGTTTCATCGGCCGCGAGGCCGCGCTCGAGGAGCGCGAGGCCGGTGTCACGCGACGCATCGTGACGCTGGAAGTCGATGCGGTCGACGCCGACGCCAGCGGCTTCGAGCCGGTCTGGCACAAGGGGCGCCGCGTCGGTTTCGTCACCTCCGGCGGCTATGGCTACACGGTCGGCAAGAGCGTCGCCCTGGCGTTGCTGGATGACGATTTCGCCGGGCAGGGGACGGAGCTTTCCGTACACATTGTCGGCGTCGAACGGCCGACGCGCGTCATCGCGGCCTCGCCTTACGACCCCAAGGGCGAGGCAATGCGGCAATAGGGAGGACCAGGCATGATTGACGAGGCCGCACGCGATCTGAGGCGCGAACGCCGGCGCGGACGAACCGGCGAGGCCGGCAGCGAGTCGAGCCGCCGCCCGAACTACCGTTCCCTGAAGAACGCGTTCCTGCCGCAGCCGGTCTTCTCCGACGACCAGGTCGTCGCCATCCACGACACGGCGCTGCGCGTGCTGGAGGAGCTCGGCATCAAGGTGCTGCTGCCCGAAGCCCGCGCCATCTTTGCCCAGGCCGGCGCGCTGGTCGATGAGGACAGCCAGATGGTGAAGATCGGCCGCGACATCGTGACGGCCGCGCTTGCCTCGGCGCCGCGCTCTATCCCGGCGCGGGCTGGTGACCGCTACCGCGATCTCGATCTCGAACTCGGCACGATGACCTTCCTCGCCGGCTGCGGCGCCCCCAACGTCACCGATCTCGAGCGCGGCCGGCGGCCGGGGACGCTTCAAGCCTTCGAGGATTTCATCCGGCTGGTGCAGCATTTCGACGTGCTGCACATGCTCGGGCCCTGCGTCGAGCCGCAGGACGTCGACACGCGCTTTCGCCACTATGCCACCGGCCGGGCGCAGCTGACGCTGTCCGACAAGGTGCCGTTCGTCTTCGCGCGCGGCACGCCGCAGGTCGAGGACAGCTTCGAGATGGTTCGCTTGGCGCGCGACCTGTCCGAGGACGAATTCCTGGCCGGCGCCTATTGCTACACCGTCATCAACACCAACTCGCCGCGCCAGCTCGACATCCCGATGGCGCAAGGCATCATCGACTTCGCCAGGGCCGGCCAGGTCTCGATCATCACGCCCTTCTGCCTGGCGGGCGCCATGGCGCCGATCACGGTCGCCGGCGCGCTGACGCTGCAGCACGCCGAGGCGCTGGCCGGGCTGACGCTGGCCCAGGTCGTGCGCCCCGGCGCGCCTGTGGTCTACGGCTCCTTCTCCTCCAATGTCGACATGAAGTCGGGCGCGCCGGCCTTCGGCACGCCGGAGCACGTCAAGGCGACCTTGGGTGCCGGCCAGCTCGCGCGCTTCACCGGCCTGCCGTGGCGCTCCGGCGGCGGCAGCGCCGCCAATATTTCGGACGCGCAGGCCGCGCATGAGACGCAGTTCGCGCTGTGGGGCTCGGTGCTTGCCGGCGCCACCGTCTGCATCCATGCCGCCGGCTGGCTGGAAGGCGGCCTGAGCGTGTCCTTCGAGAAGCTGATCACCGACGTCGAAGCGCTGCAGACGGTCGCCGAGCTTTGCGCGAAGACGCCCGGCGACGCCGATGCCATCGGCTTCGAAGCCATCGCCGAGGTGCAGCCCGGCGGTCACTTCTTCTCGGCCGCTCACACCATGACGCGCTACCGCACCGCATTCTACGAGCCTCTGGTCGCCGACTGGTCGAATTTCGGCAACTGGACGCAATCCGGCTCGAAGAGCGCGACCGAGCGCGCCACCGGCATCTGGAAGCGGATCCTTTCCGACTTCCAGGCGCCGCAATCCGCCGCCGCCACAGCAGGCGTGCTCGACGAATTCATCGCGCGGCGCACCGGGGAGGGCGGCGCGGCGCCGGTGTCGTGAACATCAAGGCAACAGGGCGACCGCCTTGCGCGAATATGTGGCGTCGCCGACCTGATCGAGCATGAAGGCGGCCACGTCGGCGCGCGACAGCGTTGGCAGCAGCGATCTGGCCTGGATGCCGTCGCCATGGCGGAACGTGCCGGTTGCCGGACCGCTGCCGAGCCTGGGCGGCCGCACGATGGTCCAGTCGATCCCGGACTGCGCGATGAGCCCTTCTTTGGCTTCGTGATCCGCCACCTCATGGCGCAGCACCAGCGGCACGATGATGCCGCCGAGCAGCGGCCCAAGTTGCCGGCGGCTGTCGCGGACGCCCAGGAAGGACAGGTAGATGAGCCGGGCGGGCCCGCTCCGCTGCACTGCCTCGATCATGAAGCCGATGCCAGCGATCACCGCCGCATCGTGCTTCAGCGGCACGCCGACGCCGAGACAGCTCAACACCGCGTCGTGGCCGGCAATGGCACCTTCCACCGCCTGGCGGTCGGCGACGTCGCCGACGAGCAGGCTGAGATGTTCGTGGCTGATCGCAAGCTTGCCGGGCGTGCGGACGAAGGCGGCCACCATATGGCCTTTCGCCAGCGCGGCCGAGACGAGGGCGCGCCCCGTCGCGCCGGAGGCGCCGAAGATCAGCAATCTCATCGTCAGTCTCCGGTTGTCGTCAGCCCGGCTTGCGTCCGGCGACGAAAGCGACCGGCGCTCCGGCCGGACCGAGCAGCAACCTTGTGTCGATATAGCCCCATTGCTCGACCAGCGCCTGCGCCGCGCCTTTCTCGAAAACCGTGCCGCCCCACATGGTGGTGCGGAAACCGGCCAGCGCCTCTCCCAACGCGTCCGGCCCGGGATTGACCATTGCCAGCAGCAACCAGCCACCCGCCTTGAGCACCGCCCGGCAACGCGGGACGATCGCCCTGACATGCGCCTCCGGAATGAAGGCGCTGGGCACGAAGGCAAGGTCGAACATCTCATCGAGGGTGACCTCCTGGGCGAGCCCGGTGTGTAGCGCGATGCGGTCGGCGAGTCCGGCCGCCCTGACATTGGCATGCGCCTGGGCGATGGCTTCGGACGACGGGTCGATGCCGACGGCCCGCAGTCCAGGCCATTCCCGCAGCATCGACACCGACAGCGCGCCGACGCCGACGCCGATATCGAGGAAGGCGGCGCCCGGCGTCTCGAGCCTCTCCGGCAGGCCGGCAAGCTGCGGCGCGATCGATCGCTCCAGCAGCGCCGGAAAGCCGGTGGAAACGTCGCCGAGGGCCTGTCTTAAGATGGCTTCCATGGTCTGCGCGCCGGCGGAAGGCGCCGTCAGCAGCTTGCTTCCCGACAAGAGATCGACCTTGATGCCCGCCAGCACGGGCAGAAGCTCGGCGGCGCTGGCGTCGGCGACCAGGTCGGACACTCCGAGGCTGCCGAGCACGGCTTCGGTGCGGCTGGCGGTCTCGCCGTCCATCGCCGTGCCGCGCAGCCGCGAATCCAGCGCAAGGCCGAGCGCCGCGAGCGCATTGACCGATGCCGCGTGCCGCGCCACCACCGCCCGCAGGCCTTCGATGTCCATAGCTTTGCTCCTTGATACGGATCGGCCGATCCTTGCGCGGGCGGCCCCGCCCGGCCATTCGCGATTTTCGCGCAAGCCTGTGCAAAACCGCACAAGCATTCGCCGCCGGGTTGGTCTAGAATGCTTGGGTGATGACAACCGGCGAACCGGACTGGAACGATCTGCGCTTCTTCCTTGCCGCCGCGCGGGCGGGAACGCTGTCGGGCGCGGCGCGCGCGCTGGGCGTGCGGCACACCACGATCGGCCGGCGCCTGGCGGCGCTCGAAACCGCGCTCGGGGCCTCGCTGGTGTTGCGCGGGCCGCAAGGCGTCGAGGTGACGCCGCTGGGACGGAGACTGCTGCCGCTCGGCGAGGATCTGGAACGCGCCATTGAGGCGATTACGGCCCTGGCCCGCCCGGGCACGCGCCGCGTCAGGCTGGCGCTGCCGACCGGGTTCAGTCCCATCTTTGCCGAGGGCATGGCGGCTTTCCGCAAGGCTTGTCCCGGCATCGGCCTCGAATTGACCAGCGGCAGCCGCCCCGTCGACCTGCGCCATGGCGAGGCCGACCTGGCGGTCAGGATCGGGACCCTGACCGATGAAACGATGGTCGCGCGCAAGCTTTGCCTCTCGGGCTGGTCGCTCTATGCGTCCCGCGCCTATCTCGACCGCCATCCGATGCCTATCGATCCACGAAGCCTGTCAGGGCACGAGATCATCGGCTTCCATGAGAACCTCGCGGGCGTGCCCGGCGCCCGCTGGATCGAAGCCCATGGCGAGGGCGCGACGATCGTCCTCCGCGTGGCCGAGATGACCGAGATGCTGGCGGCGGCGCTGGGCGGCGCCGGGCTCGCCGTGATGCCCTGCATGCTGGCGGAACCGGAACCGCGTATGGTGCGGCTCACGCCCGATATTCTCGGCAGCCACCCGGTTTCGCTTGTCTGTCGCCGCGAGATCGGTAATGAGGCGCCGGTACGCGCCGTGATCCGCTTCGCGACCGCTGTGATCAAGGACCATGCGGCGCTGATCGGTGGCGAGCCGCGCCGGCTTGCCGAAAGCGGTTCCCGAACCGCTCCCATCGATCTGGCGAAGTGATCGCAACGCGGTTACGGTGCGCGCGAAACGGCCGGCGGTTTGTTCAAGGCGTGTCAGGCGAATGGAGACGATAGATGACGGCGCCTGGCGATTTGATGCAGGCCTTGTTCCTGCGACTGAAGACCGATGTGTCGCTGTCGGCGCTGCTGGGCGGCGCCGGCTTGCTCGAGCGCGCCAGCGACAAGGCCGCCTTTCCCAACGTGACCTACGGCCGCACCAGCGCCTTCGATCTCGAAACCGGCGCCGACAATGACAATGATCAGCTCATCACGCTGCATGTCTGGTCGAAGTCGCAAGGCGAGGCCGAGGCGCGCCTTATCATGGACAGCATCAGGGCGCGCCTCGACGGCGCGGCCCTTTCGATCGGCCCGCGCGGTCAGACACGCCTGTCGCTGGAATTCGCCGAGGCGCGCTATGACGAGGATCTGGCGGTCCACCATGGGCTGTTGCGCTTTCGCGCGCTGACGCAGGAAAGCGCCTGATGGGAGCAGATCAACTTTCTAAAGCTGAGCCTGGATGGCGGCCTTGTCGATGACCGACCAGACTTCGCCTATCCGCCCATCCTGGAATTCATAAAAGACGTTTTCGGCGAAGGAGACGCGCTTGCCGTTCACCGGCAGGCCGAACAGCATGCCCTTGGGCCTGCAGTCGAAATGCAGTCGGGCCGCCACGCGCGGCGGTTCCGATACCAGAAGCTCGATGTTGAAACGCAGATCGGGAATGGACTCGAAATCGCCTTCCAGCATCCGGCGGTAGCCCGAAAGCCCGATCGTCTCGCCGTTATACTGCACCTCCTCGCCGACGAAGCGGCCGAGATTGTCCCAGTCCTGTTCGTTGAGGCAGGCGATGTAGCCTTTGTAGCGGTCGGCAAGGTCCTCGCGCGTCATGGCATTCTCCCGTGGTCGCTCTCTTTACGGGCGCTAACTAGAGCACGATCGCCCGCGCGAAAACCGTAGCCGCGCCGGTGCCTTTCCGGCTATGAATTCATGGCACGGCCGGAGGGGGCCTGGGCAGCAAGAACAAGTATCATGGGGGCATGGCGGACATGGATTTTCGGCCGTTCACCGTTCATTTCACGTTCAGCACCGATGCGTTAGAACCGTGATCATGAAAACGTTCCGCTCCTATATCCGTGCCGCGACGCTGATGCTTGCCGCAGCCGCCCTTTTTGCCTCGCAGGCGATGGCGATGCCGGTCACCCAGCCGTCGGCCGACGAGCCGATCGTGCTTGCCGCGAGCGATTGCTACGCGATCGGCCAGCAGGTCGCCGCGCAGAATGGCGGCACGCTCGCCAAGGCCTCGCAGGCGACGCGCGGCGGTCAGCAGGTCTGCGTCATCGTCGTGCTGGTGCCCGGCAAGGACGGCCAGCGTCCGCGCCGTTCCGAGATCGTGGTGCCGCTGAACTGAGCCCATCGTTTCCCTGGCCGGCGGAATCGGCCTATACCTTACGCAACAACAGGCCTCAACCCATGCGCGTGCTCGTCGTCGAGGATGACAAGGATCTCAACCGGCAGCTGGCGGACGCGCTGGTCGATGCCGGCTATGTGGTCGACCGCGCCTATGACGGCGAGGAGGGGCATTTCCTCGGCGACACCGAGCCTTACGACGCCGTCGTCCTCGACATCGGCCTGCCGCAGATGGACGGCATCAGCGTCGTCGAGCGCTGGCGCCGCGGCGGGCGCAAGATGCCGGTGCTGATCCTGACGGCTCGCGACCGCTGGAGCGACAAGGTGGCCGGCATCGACGCCGGTGCCGACGACTATGTCACCAAGCCGTTCCACATCGAGGAGGTGCTGGCCAGGGTGAGGGCGCTGATCCGCCGCGCCGCCGGCCATGCCTCGTCCGAGCTCACCTGCGGTCCGCTCAGGCTCGACACCAAGGCCTCCAAGGCCGACGTCAGCGGTGTGCCGCTGAAGCTCACCTCGCACGAGTTCCGGCTGCTCGCCTATCTGATGCACCATATGGGCGAAGTGGTGTCGCGCACCGAATTGGTCGAGCATCTCTACGACCAGGATTTCGACCGCGATTCCAACACCATCGAGGTGTTTGTCGGCCGGCTTCGCAAGAAGATGGGCATCGACATGATCGAAACCGTGCGTGGCATGGGCTATCGCATGCGAGAGCCGGAGGCGTGACTCGGAACCGCTGAAGCCGACGATGGGAACGTGGCTTTCAAGGCTGCGGCTCTGGCCGCGCTCGCTGACCTTCCGCGTCATCGCTTTTTCGACGGTCTGGGCGATCCTGACGCTCATCGTCATCTTCACCCTCATCACCACGCTCTACCGGCAGGCCAGCGAGCGCGGCTTCGACAGCCTGCTTTCGGCGCATCTGTTCAACCTGATCGGCTCCGTGGGCATTTCCGACAGCGGCGCGCTCACCGGCTCGCCCGACCTTGGCGACCTGCGCTTCTCCGAGCCGAATTCCGGCTGGTACTGGTCGGCGGAGCCGGCCTCCGAAGACGTCCACGGCGAAATCCATTCCTCCTCGATGACGACCTCGATCCTGTCGCCAAGCGTCGCCGAGGTGCCCTTCAACGCGAATTTCCAGCGCAGCTACGCGACCGAGGGCATCAAGGGCGAGGAGCTCGAAGTCTTCGAGAGCGAATTCGTGCTCGATGCCAAGAACCGCGCCGCGCGCTTCCGCGTAATGGGCAACCACAGTGAGCTGGAGCGGGAGATCGGCAGCTTCCAGCGCCGGCTGCTCACCTATCTGTCGCTGTTCGGCGTCGGCATGATCGCCATCAACGCCATCGCCATCCTGCTCGGCCTGCAGCCCTTGCGCCGCGTGCGCAATGCGCTCGCCATGGTGCGCGAGGGCACGGCGCAGCGGCTCGACGGGCGCTTCCCCGCCGAGATAGAACCCTTGGCCAGTGAGACCAACGCGCTGATCGAGAACAACAAGCGCATCGTCGAGCGCTCCCGAACTCAGGTCGGCAACCTCGCCCACTCGCTGAAGACGCCCCTGGCCGTCTTGATCAACGAGGGTCGCGCGCTCGGCGGCGCCAAGGGCCAGCTCATTGCCGAGCAGGCGGCCTCGATGCAGAAGCAGGTGGACCATTATCTGCAGCGCGCCCGCGTCGCCGCCCAGCGCGACAGCGTCGTCTTCCGCACGCCGGTGAAGCCATTGGTCGAGCGCATGGTGCGGGTGCTGCAAAAGCTCAACCCGCGGACGAAGATGACGCTGTCGCCGCCGCCCGCCGAGATCGTCTTTGCCGGCGAGCGCGAGGATCTGGAGGAATTGCTCGGCAATCTGCTCGACAACGCCGTGAAATGGGCAAAGAGCGCCGTCGCGGTCTCGGTTGCCGCCGTTGCGGGAAGCGCCAACCTGTTCGAAATCGTTGTAGAGGATGACGGCCCCGGCATCCCTGAGGACAGCGCGCGGGAAGTGTTGAAGCGTGGCAAGAGACTGGACGAGACGAAGCCGGGAACGGGGCTCGGATTGGCCATTGTCGCTGATCTCGTCAACGAGTATGGAGGCACCTTGGCGCTGGAACGGTCAGGCATGGGCGGCTTGAGGGCGGTGGTGAGATTGCGGAGCCTTCATTAATGTTTTTTATCGATTTGCGTGCGGCTGGCAGCAGCCAAATTTCCGACAAACATCAACACTATGGGCTTGCCGTCCTCCCCGACGGCGCGGCCCCCAGTTCATTTCGCTCAAGAAGTCCATTTCGCTCAAGAGAACCGGTTGCTGGCATGAAGATTCGCGTCGCGCTCGTTTCCGCCCTGATGGCCGTTTCGGGCTGCACCACGCTGGGCAGGGGCGGTCCGACCACTCCGGTCACGCCCGTCGCCACGCCGCCGGCCGCCGGCAAGGTTGGAACCAGCATCGTCGCGGCCATGAATGGCGGGCTCATCGGCGGCTCGATCGGTTCGGGTCTGAGCGATGCCGAGAAGCGCAAGGGTCTTGAGGCCGAGTACAAGGCGCTGGAATATAACGCCAGCGGCCAGAAGGTGACGTGGAAGGGCGACAGGTCGACCCATTATGGCGAGGTCGTTGCCGCCCAGCCTTATCGGGTCGGCTCGCAGGACTGCCGCCAGTACACCCACACCGTCTACACGAGCGGCACGGGGGTCACGGCGCGTGGCACCGCCTGCCGCAATGCCGACGGCAGCTGGACGCCGCTGACTTAAGTGAGGCAACAGCCGGCATTTGATATCGATCAAGGCCGTGCTTCGCGTCTGCCGTCAAAGCGTCGCAGTATGCTTGTGTTGGCAGGGCAGGGCTCTGCCTTTATTGGAATAGCCATGCTGTTCTGGGTCATAGCCGCAATCCTCACGCTGGGCGCCAGCCTGGCGGTGCTTCTGCCGTTGGCCGGCGGCACGAAAGGTGCGTCGGCGGCCGGCGACCACGACCTCGAAGTCTATCGCGACCAGCTTTCGGAGCTAGATCGCGACATGGCGCGCGGCCTGATCCAGCCGGGCGAGGCCGAGGAGGCCCGCGCCGAGATCGGCCGCCGCATCCTGCGTCTCGGCTCGACTAGCCAGCCCGGCAAGGAAGCGCCGCGCCCCTCGCGCGCCGCAAGGCTGGTCGCCACCGCCGCCGTGCTGGCGGTGCCGCTGGTAAGCTGGGGGCTCTACGGCACACTCGGCTCGCCGGATCTGCCCTCGCAGCCGCTGGCCGAACGGCTCGCCAAGAACCCGGCCGATTCCTCGGTGGATGAACTGGTCGCGCGCGCCGAGGCCCATCTCGCCGCCAATCCTTCGGACGGCAAGGGATGGGACGTGCTGGCGCCTGTCTACCTGCGCCTGCAGCGCTACAGCGACGCCGTCACAGCCTATCGCAACGCCATCCGCCTCGACGGCGACAGCGCCGTCCGCCAGGCCGGCCTCGGCGAGGCGATCGCCAACGCCGCCGGCGGCATCGTCACGGCCGATGCTCAAGGCGCCTTCGACGCGGCCTTGAAGCTCGATCCCGCCAATGCCAAGGCAAGCTTCTATCTGGCGATGGGCCTCGCCCAGGAAGGCAGGAAGACCGAAGCCGCGGCTGCCTGGCAGAAGATGCTCGGCCAGCTTTCGCCGAATTCGCCCTGGCGCAGCGCCGTCCAGCAGGCGCTTGCCGAAACGGCCGAGCCGGCGGTCGCGGCCGGCAAGCCGGCGAACGGCCCGGATGCCGGTCAGGTCGAGGCGGCGCAGCAGATGTCGCCGCAGGACCGGCAGGCGATGATCGAAACCATGGTCGCCGGCCTCGACGACAGGCTGAAGCAAAATCCGCGCGACGAGGAAGGATGGATGCGGCTCATTCGTTCCTATGTCGTGCTCGGCAAGGCCGACCAGGCGCGCGACGCGCTCGGCCGCGCTGTTGCCGCCTTCGGCGCCGATAGCGAGCAGGCAAAAAAATTCACCGCCTTTGCCGCCTCCCTCGGCGTGACGGCGACGGAGTAGGACATGACGCGCAAGCAGAAGCGATTGTCGGTGATCGTGGCGGGGCTGGCTTTCCTGGCCGCCGCCACCGGGCTCACCTTCTATGCGCTCGGCCAGAAGGCCTCCTATTTCTACATGCCGGCAGATCTCGCCACCGCAACCGTTGAGCCTGGGCAGCGCATCCGCCTCGGCGGCCTGGTGGAGAAGGGCACGATCGTGCGCGGCGAGGGCGCCACCGTCGCCTTCTCGGTCACCGACAAGCAGAAGTCGGTCAAGGTCACCTATACCGGCATCCTGCCCGACCTCTTCCGTGAGGATCAGGGCGTCATCACCGAGGGCGCGTTCGGCCCGGACGGCGTCTTCGTCGCCGACAGCGTTTTAGCCAAGCATGACGAGCGCTATATGCCGAAGGAAGTCGCCGACGGCCTGAAGGCCAAGGGCGTCTGGCAGGAAAGTGCGAGTCAATAATGGTTGAGACCGGACATTTCGCGTTAGTCCTCGCCTTCGCGCTGTCGCTGGTGCAGATGCTGATGCCGCTGGTCGGCGCCCGCACCGGCAACCGGCGGCTGATGGCGGTCGGCGGTCCGGTCGCGGTCACCGGCTTCGCGCTCACCGCGCTCTCTTTCACGGCGTTGGCGACTGCCTATGCCGGCTCCGACTTCTCGGTGGCGAGCGTGTGGGAGAATTCGCACTCGCTGCAGCCGATGATCTACAAGATCACCGGCACCTGGGGAAACCACGAGGGCTCGATGCTGCTCTGGGTGCTGATCCTGACCTTCTTCGGCGCGCTCGTCGCTGCCTTCGGCTCGAACCTGCCGGCGACGCTCAAGGCCAACGTGCTTGCCGTGCAAGGCATGATCGGCGCCGCCTTCTTCCTGTTCATCCTGGCGACGTCCAATCCCTTCATCCGCCTGAACCCGGCCCCGATCGAGGGCCGCGACCTCAACCCGATCCTGCAGGACCTCGGCCTCGCCATCCATCCGCCGCTGCTCTATCTCGGCTATGTCGGTTTCTCGATCTGCTTCTCCTTCTCGGTCGCGGCACTCATCGAAGGCCGCATCGACGCCTCCTGGGCGCGCTGGGTGCGGCCCTGGACCCTGGTCGCCTGGATGTTCTTGACGGGCGGCATCGCCATGGGCTCCTACTGGGCCTATTACGAGCTCGGCTGGGGCGGCTTCTGGTTCTGGGATCCGGTCGAGAACGCCTCCTTCATGCCCTGGCTCGCAGGCACCGCGCTGCTTCATTCGGCGATCGTCATGGAGAAGCGCTCGGCACTGAAGATCTGGACGCTGCTGCTTGCCATCCTCACCTTCTCGCTGTCGCTGCTCGGCACCTTCCTGGTGCGCTCCGGCGTGCTCACCTCGGTTCATGCCTTCGCCACCGACCCCGCGCGCGGCGTCTTCATCCTCTGCATCCTGACGCTGTTCATCGGCGGCTCGCTGGCGCTGTTCGCGCTGCGCGCGTCCACGCTGACGGCCGGCGGTCTGTTCCACCCGATCTCGCGCGAGGGCGCGCTGGTCCTCAACAACCTCTTCCTGACTACCGCCACCGCGACGGTGCTCGTCGGCACGCTCTATCCGCTGGCGCTCGAAGCGCTCACAGGCGGCAAGATCTCGGTCGGCGCGCCGTTCTTCGACCTGACCTTCGGTCCGCTGATGCTGCCGTTGCTGGCCATCGTGCCGTTCGGGCCGCTGCTGGCCTGGAAGCGCGGGGATGTCGTCGCCGCTTCCCAGCGCCTGATGGCTGCGTTCGCATTGGCGCTTGCCGCGGTGCTGGTCACCGGTCTGTTCATCGATGGCGCCTCTGTCTTCGCCGCGCTTGGCGTCGGCCTCGCCGCATGGCTGGTCGCCGGCGCGCTCACCGACCTCGCCGTCAAGTCGGGGATCGGCTCGGTGGCGCCGACGGTCATGCTGCGGCGCTTTGTCGGCCTGCCGCGCTCGGTCTTCGGCACCGCGCTTGCGCATCTTGGTCTTGGGCTCACCTTGCTCGGCATCGTCGGCACGCTGTCCTTCGGCACCGAGAAGATCCTCGCCATGCGCCCCGGCGAGACGGTGGAACTCTCCGGTCATACACTGCGCTTCGAAGGGCTCTCCCCGCGGAAAGGCCCGAACTTCACCGAGGATCGCGGCCGCTTTCAGTTGATTGGCGCTGACGGCAATGCCGATGGCGAAATCACCTCCGCCAAGCGTTTCTATCCAGTGCGGCAGACGGTGACGACCGAGTCCGGCATCAGGACGCTGGGCTTGAGCCAGCTCTATCTGTCGCTCGGTGACGAGGGCAATGATGGTTCCGTCGTCGTGCGTCTGTGGTGGAAGCCGCTGGTGACGCTGATCTGGGGCGGCGGGCTGGTGATGATGGCGGGCGCCGCCGTGTCGCTGTTCGACCGCCGCCTGCGAGTCGGCGCGCCGGCAAGCCGCCGTAAGCCTGCAGCCGTAATCGCGAGCCCGACATGAAGGCCAGGTTTTCGCTCGCCTCGCTGATCCTGCTGCTGGCTCTGCTCTTTGCCGGTACGGCCCAGGCGGTGAAGCCTGACGAGGTGCTGGCCGATCCGGCACTGGAGGCCCGCGCCCGCGCGCTCTCCGAAGGCCTGCGCTGCATGGTCTGCCAGAACCAGTCGATCGACGAATCCGACGCCGATCTGGCGCGTGACCTGCGCATCCTCGTGCGCCAGCGCCTCGTCGCCGGCGACACCGACCAGCAGGTGATGGACTATATCGTCTCGCGCTATGGCGAGTTCGTGCTGTTGAAGCCGCGCTTCAGCCTGCGCAACGCGCTGTTGTGGGGCACGCCGGCGCTTCTGCTTCTGGCTGGCGGCATCTTCATCGTGCTGAGCGCCCGTTCGCGCCGGCCGGCGCCGGACAGCACCCTCAGCGCCGAGGAACAGGCGGCGCTTGACAAGATGCTGCATCGGGACTGAGCCGCCGTCCGGCACCCGGCACATTACAAAACTTTCATGTACCGGAAATGGCGCCGTAATGTGCGGCTGTCTAATCCTCTTGCCCGAGGATGCTTCGCCTGAGCGCATCCCTTCGAAAGAGGAACGAAATCCATGAATATTGCCCCCAATTCATATTCCCGCACCCGCAAGCGCCTGATGGCGGCCGTCGCCTCCCTGGCGGTCGTTGGTACCGTCGGCGCGGGCATGCTCGCAACCGGCACCGCCCCTGTGCTGGCCGATGCCGTGCGCGTCGAGGCCCCGCAGGTCCCGAGCTTCGCCGATGTCGTCGAGCGCGTCTCGCCGGCGGTCGTCAGCGTCAAGGTCAAGGCCAAGATCCAGCCGACGGCCGACGACGGCTCCGATGACCAGGACGGCTTCGACAACCTGCCCGACAATCCGCAACTGCGCCGCTTCTTCAAGGAGTTCCGTGGCTTCGGCGATCAGGGTGGCCAGCAGTTCGGCATGCGGCCCTTCGGTCATCGCAACCACGGCAATGGCGAGCCGCGCCCGGTTGCCCAAGGCTCGGGCTTCTTCATTTCCGAAGACGGCTACCTTGTCACCAACAACCACGTCGTTTCGGAAGGCTCGGACTTCACCGTTGTCACCAATGACGGCAAGGAGCTCGACGCCAAGCTGATCGGCGCCGATCCGCGTACCGACCTCGCCGTGCTGAAAGTCGACGGCGGCGGCAAGTTCACCTATGTCGATTTCGCCGACGACTCCAAGATCCGCATCGGCGACTGGGTGGTGGCCGTCGGCAACCCGTTCGGCCTCGGCGGCACCGTCACCGCGGGCATCGTCTCGGCCCGCGGCCGCGACATCGGCGCCGGACCCTATGACGACTTCATCCAGATCGACGCCTCGGTCAATCGCGGCAATTCCGGCGGTCCGACCTTCAACCTCAACGGCCAGGTGATCGGCATCAACACCGCCATCTTCTCGCCCTCGGGCGGCAGCGTCGGCATCGCCTTCGACATTCCGGCCTCGACCGCCAAGCAGGTCGTCGAAGACCTGATGAAGAACGGCTCCGTCCAGCGTGGCTGGCTCGGCGTCGAGATCCAGCCGGTCACTTCCGACATCGCCGAGTCGCTCGGCCTGAAGTCGGACAAGGGCGCGCTGGTTTCGAGCGCCCAGGATGCCGGCCCCGGCAAGAAGGCGGGCATCACGGCCGGCGATGTCATCACCCAGGTTGACGGCAAGGATGTCGCCTCGCCGAAGGAACTCGCCCGCGTGATCGGCGCCTATCAGCCCGGCAAGTCGGTCGATGTCACCGTCTGGCGCAACGGCAGGAACGAGACGGTCAAGGTCGATCTCGGCACGCTGCCTTCGAGCGACAAGCAGGCCTCGAACGACGACAAAAACAAGCAGGCGGCCCCGGCCAAGGCCGATACGCTTGCCGATCTCGGCCTCACCGTCACCAAGTCGGAGAACGGCAAGGGCCTGGTCGTCACCGATGTCGACCCGGACAGCGATGCGGCCGACCGCGGCATCCAGCCCGGCGATGTCATCACCTCGATCAACTCGAACGAGGTGAACACCACCGACGACGTCTCCAAGGCAATGACGGACGCCGCCAAGTCGGGCCGCAAGGCCGTGCTGATGCAGATCACCCGCGACGACGCGAACCGCTTCGTCGCGCTGCCGGTCGGCAAGGGCTGATCCGATAGAGCGGTTCATCGTTTTTCACGGAAACGCAGAACCGCTCTATCGCCTTGTTCTACGCAATTCCGAACCGAAAACCGCTTCACGCTTTTCCTGGAATTGCTCTGGCGACTTTTCCCAGCGGCGGTTTCAACACCCCCGATCCGCCGTCGGGAAAACATGGGGCCGAGCACGTCAGTCAGTCACCGTGTTTCGCTCCTGGCGGCAGCGGGTTTCCCATCACTCGCTGCCGCTTTAACTGAAAGACCAAGGCAATGGCTGCTCCTCAATCTTCCGGTGAAATCGCGTATAAAGGTTCCATGAAGATTCTCGTCATGGAAGACGATCGCGAGGCAGCGGATTACCTTAAGAAGGCCTTCGCCGAGGCGGGCCACACCGCCCATGTCGCGGGCGACGGTGAGACCGGCTTCGCGCTGGCCGACGCCGGCGACTATGACGTGATGGTGGTCGATCGCATGATGCCGCGCCGCGACGGCCTGTCGGTGATCGCAGCGCTCCGCTCGCGTGGCAACACCACCCCGGTGCTGATCCTGTCGGCGCTGGGCGAGGTCGACGACCGCGTCACTGGCTTGCGCGCCGGCGGTGACGATTACCTGACCAAGCCTTACGCTTTTTCCGAACTGCTCGCCCGCGTCGAAGTGCTCAACCGCCGCGCCGGCGCCCGCGAGGCCGAGACCGTCTACCGTGTCGGCGATCTCGAGCTCGACCGTCTTTCCCATTCGGTCAAGCGCGCTGGCCACGATGTCACGCTGCAGCCGCGCGAGTTCCGCCTGCTCGAATATCTGATGCGCCATGCCGGCCAGGTGGTGACGCGCACCATGCTGCTGGAAAATGTCTGGGATTATCATTTCGATCCGCAGACCAACGTCATCGACGTTCACGTTTCGCGCCTGCGCGGCAAGATCGAGAAGGGCTTCGACAAGCCGATCCTGCACACGATCCGCGGCGCCGGCTATATGCTGAAAGGCGGCTAGAGCATGATCCCTAAAAGTGGGAACCGGTTTTCGGTGAAGATCATGCTACAACAAGGAGTCAGATCAGAATGACGATTCAACCGATCGTCATTCTGATCTAGCGGCAAATGGCCCTTTCCCTGCCGGCCATTATGAGGACGACGGCAGCCCGGCTTTCGGCGCTTTATCTCCTGCTTTTCGCGCTTTGCGCAGTGCTGCTGGTCTTCTACATGACCTCGCTGTCGGCGCGCATGCTCACCGCGCAGACGCAGGAGACCATCAACGACGAGGTGCTGGGCCTCGCCCAGGCCTACCAGCGCGGCGGTCTGCCGGTGCTGGTGCGCGTGGTGGAAAACCGCTCTCGCCAGCCCGGCGCCAACCTTTATCTGATTGCCGACACCAACGGCCAGATCCTGACCGGCAACGTGCAGAGCCTGGCGCCGGGGGTCATCGAGACTGAGGGCTGGACCACCGAGCCCTTTTCCTACCAGCGCTTCGGCGAAGGCGAGCTCGATCGCCTGCGCAGCGGGACCACGGACCAGGGCACGACACCCCAGTCCGGCGACAGTAGCGCGCAGCCGGAAGGCGAGAAGGGCCACAATGCGATTGCGCTGGTGCTACGGCTGCCCAACCAAATGATCATGCTGGTCGGCCGTGACCTCGGCGAACCCGAACGCTTCCGCGCCGTCATCAAGCGGTCGCTGATGCTGGCGCTGGGCATGATGGGCCTTGGCGGGCTCCTGATCTGGTTCTTTGTCGGGCGCGCCGCGCTGAAGCGCATCGACAGCGTCTCCGACGCCAGCCGGCGCATCATGGGCGGCGACCTTAGCGGGCGGCTGCCGGTGACAGGCGCCGGCGACGAATTCGACCGCCTGTCGGAAAACCTCAACACGATGCTTGCCCGCATCGCCACGCTGAACGAGGGGCTGAAGCAGGTCTCCGACAACATCGCCCACGACCTGAAGACGCCGCTCACCAGGCTGCGCAACCGCGCCGAGGCGACACTCGCCGGCAAGCACAAGACGACCGACTACCGCCAGGCGCTGGAGGGAACGATCGCCGAGTCCGACCAGCTCATCAAGACCTTCAACGCCATCCTGATGATCTCGCGGCTGGAGGCCGGCTATTCCTCCGAGACGACCAGTCCGGTCGACCTCGCCGCCACGGTGAGCGATGTCGTCGAGCTCTACGAGCCGGTTGCGGAGGAAGCGGGCGTTGCGTTGGAAGCGACGGTGGCGGAAGCCGTCACCATCAACGGCAACCGCGAGCTGATCGGCCAGGCGCTGTCCAACATCGTCGACAACGCAATCAAATACTCGACCGGCGCCGCCGAGAGCCCGAAAGTGCTGGTCTCGCTGGCGCGCGCCGGCGGCGAGGCCAAGCTCACCGTCACCGACAATGGCCATGGCATTCCCGACGATACCGACCGCGCCAGGGCCACCGAGCGCTTCGTGCGGCTGGAAAAGAGCCGCTCGCAGCCGGGTTCGGGCCTTGGCCTCAGCCTCGCCAAGGCGATCATGACTTTCCACAATGGCAGGCTTGATCTTGTGCCCGCCAATCCCGGATTGTCCGTGGTCATGAGCTTCCCGACGCGGGAGACACATTGATGGCGACGAGGATAAAGAAAAAGATCGAGACCGGATGGCAGCTCCGCCCGACGCTGGCGCTTGGCCCGCTGGATGGCGACCATGCCCGGCGGGAATTGTCCGAGATCGCGGACGCCGCCGAGGAAGACGGCCTTACCCGCCTGGCGACGTTCCTTGCCGGCGAGGGGCCGCTGCAGGACCTGCTCGCCGCCATTTTCGACCTGTCGCCGTTCCTTCGCGATACGGCGCGCCGCCGTCCGGCCATTCTCGACACGCTGTTCGACCGGACGATCGAAGCGCGACTCGACGAGATCGGTAAGGCGATCGATCGCGCGGCGCGGGCCGAGACTGTTTCGCAAACAAGCCTGATGATGGAACTCCGGCAATGGAAGGCCGAAGCGCATTTCCTGATCGCGCTCGCCGACCTTTCCGGCGAGGCCGAGGCCGCGCTGACGGTGCGCCGACTGAGCGTCCTCGCGGATGCCGCGACGCGCGCCGCGGTCGATTTCCTGCTGCTCGACGCGCATGGGCAGGGCAAGCTCAAGCTGCCCGATCCAAAGGACCCGGCGCGGGGCTCGGGCTGGATCCTGCTCGGCATGGGCAAGCTCGGCGCGCATGAGCTGAATTTCTCCTCCGATATCGATCTCATCGTGTTCTTCGATCCGGAGGCGCCGGCCGTGATCGATGCGCTCGACGCGACTGAACTGTTCTCACGCCTTACCCGCCGCCTCGTGCGCATCCTGCAGGACCGCACCGAGCACGGTTATGTCTTCCGCACCGATCTCAGGCTCCGTCCCGATCCCGGCTCGACCCCGCTGGCGATTCCGGTCGAGGCGGCGCTGCGCTATTACGAGGCGCGAGGCCAGAACTGGGAGCGCGCCGCCATGATCAAGGCGCGGCCGGTAGCGGGCGACCTTGCGGCGGGCGCCGCCTTCCTCAAGGAATTGCAGCCCTATGTCTGGCGCAAATACATGGACTATGCCGCGATCGCCGACGTCCATTCGATCAAGCGCCAGATCCATGCCCACAAGGGCCATGGCGAGATCGCGGTCAAGGGCCACAACGTCAAGCTCGGCCGCGGCGGCATCCGCGAGATCGAGTTCTTCGTCCAGACGCAGCAGCTGATTGCCGGCGGCCGCTTTCCGGAGCTGCGCGGCCGCGAGACGGTGCCGATGCTGGGCGCGCTCGCCGCGCGCGGCTGGATCACGGCGGACGCGCGCGATGCGCTGACCCGGCAATACTGGTTCCTGCGCCGTGTCGAGCACGCCATCCAGATGGTGGCCGACGAGCAGACGCATATCCTGCCGGAAGAGGACGAGGAGCTGGAGCGCATCGCGCTGATGCTCGGCTTTGCTGGCGAGTCGGCGTTCGCGGAAGCCTTCCGCGCCTCGCTGCACCAGGTCGAACGCCATTATGCAGCGCTGTTCGAAACGGCGCCCGAACTGTCGGCCGGCGTCGGCAACCTGGTCTTCACCGGCGACGTCGACGATCCCGATACGCTGCAAACCTTGCATCGCCTCGGCTTCCAGCGCCCGAGCGACATCTGCCGCGTCATCCGCGGCTGGCATTTCGGCCGTTACCGCGTCACCCAGTCCGCGGAAGCGCGCGAGCGACTAACGGAACTGACGCCGGCGCTGCTGCAAGCCTTTGGCCAGACGCGCCGCGCCGACGAGGCGCTGATCCGCTTCGACGAGTTCCTCGCCGGTCTGCCTGCCGGTATCCAGCTCTTCTCGCTGCTCCAGTCGAATCCGGCGCTGCTCAAGCTCATGGCGACGATCATGGGCGCCGCCCCGCGACTCGCCGCCATCATCACGCGCCGGCCGCATGTCTTCGATGGCCTGCTCGACCCGGCGCTGCTGACCGAGCTGCCGGACCGCGCCTATCTTTCGGCCAGGCTTGCCGCCTTTATCGAGGGCGACCGCGCCTATGAGGACGTGCTCGACCGTCTGCGCATCTTGGCCTCCGAGCAGAAGTTCCTGATCGGCGTGCGCCTGCTTGCCGGCTCGATCGATCCCGTGCGGGCAGGGCGCGCCTTCTCCGACCTCGCCGATCTCACCATCGAGGCGGCGCTTCAAGCGGTCATTGCCGAGTTCGCGCTGCGCCATGGCAGGATCGCAGGCGGCAGGGTGGCGCTGCTCGGCATGGGCAAGCTCGGCAGCCGCGAGCTCACCGCGGGATCCGACGTCGACCTAATCCTGCTCTACGACCACGACGTGGATGCGGAGGAATCAGACGGCGAGAAACCGCTGGCACCCTCGCATTACTATACCCGCATGACCCAACGGCTGATCGCCGCCGTCGCCGCGCCGACGGCCGAGGGCGTGCTCTACGAGCTCGATCTGCGCCTGCGTCCTTCCGGCAACAAGGGGCCCGTCGCCACGCATGTCGACGCCTTCAAGAAGTACCAGCGCCAGGATGCCTGGACCTGGGAGCACATGGCGCTGGCCAGAGCACGCGCCATCGGCGGCGATGCCGAACTCTGCGCCGAAGTCGAAGGTGATGTCGCGGTGGTGCTGGCCCAGCCGCGCGACGGCGCCAAGGTGAAGGCGGAAGCCTCCGAGATGCGGGCGCTGATCGAGAAGGAAAAGCCGCCGCGCGACCTCTGGGACATCAAGCTGATCCCGGGCGGCCTCATCGACCTTGAATTCATCGCCCAGGTCGCGGTCATCACCGGCGCTGTCGAACCTGGCCGGCGGGTGACGGCGACCGCGGACGTGTTGGCGCGGCTTGCGCCGCGATTCGCTGCAGCCGATGTCAGGCAGGAGCTTTGCGAGGCTTGGCGGCTCTATCTGGCGCTGACCCAGATGATCAGGCTCTGCCTTACCGGCGAGTTCCAGCGCGACGATGTCCCGCCGGGGCTTTCGGATCTGCTTCTGGCGGTCACCGACCTGCCGGATTTCGGCGTGCTGGAAGCGCATCTCAAGGAGACGTCCCGGAAGGTCCGCAAGGATTTCGACTTTCTGCTTCGCGCGGACGCGGCCTCGCGCGGCTAGATTGCGTCTCGCTCCCTCGCGCCCCCTGTCTCGCCGACGTTTCCCAATTTCGGGCGGACTTTAGGCCGCCGCCTTCACCGTGGGCGGCGACTTCTTCAGCGGGATGCGCACCGACACGATGGTGCCGACGCCTTCCGTCGAGCGGATCTTCAGCGCGCCGCCCTGCAGTTCGGCCAGCGAGCGCGATATAGCGAGGCCGAGGCCCGAGCCGGTGTGGTTCTTCGAGAACTGGTTCTGCACCTGCTCGAACGGCCGCCCGAGCTTGCTCAGCGCCTGCTTCGGGATACCGCAGCCATTGTCCTCGATGGTGAGAACCAGCGCGCCCGACGCGCTGCGTGCCCTGACCGTGATCTTGCCGCCCTGTCCAGTGAACTTCACCGCATTGGACAAGAGGTTGATGGCGATCTGCTTGATGGCGCGGCGGTCGGCGTAAAGCCGCATCGAGTCGGCGATGCGAGTCTCCACGGTGATCGACTTTTCCGCCGCCTGCAGCGAGATGACCCGAACCGTTTCCTTGATCAGCGGGCAGAGGTCGATCTCCTCGCGATCGAGCGAGAACTGGCCGGCCTCGATCTTCGACATGTCGAGTATGTCGTTGATGACGCCGAGCAGATATTTGCCGCTGCCGTTGATGTCGCTGGCATATTCCTCGTAGCGCTCGGAACCCAGCGGCCCGAACAGCCGCTGCTCCATCAGTTCCGAGAAGCCGATGATGGCGTTGAGCGGCGTGCGCAATTCATGCGACATGTTGGCGAGGAATTCGGACTTCGCCCGGTTGGCCGCCTCGGCGCGCTCCGTCTCCTTCATGTATTTGCGGTTGAGCTCGACCAGCTCCTTGGCGCGTTCCTCCTCGGCGCGGCGCGCCAGGCTGAGGTCGTGGATCGTCGCCATCAGGCGGCGCTCGCTGTCGACCAGCTTTTCCTGGTGCAGCTTGATCTGGGTGATGTCGGAGCCGACCGAGACGGTTCCGCCGTCCCTGGTCCTGAGCTCGTTGACCTGCAGCCAGCGGCCGTCGGCAAGCTGGCGCTCCAGCGTCACACCTCCGTGCGGACCGTTGGCATTGGCCAGCCTGCGCTCCGAGGCGAAGGCGAGCATGCGCTCCTCCAGCATGTCGCGGGTCGCGCCCGGCACCACGTCTCGGTCCGAGAGCCCGTTGTCCTTCTGAAATTTCGAGTTGCACATGATCAGCCGCTCGGCGGCATCCCACAGCACGAAGGATTCGTTGATGTTCTCGATCGCGGTCCTCAGCCGCATGTCCGCCGCTTCAGAGCGCAGCGCCAGGTGCCGCTGCTCGGTAACGTCGACGGCGATGCCGATCAGCTGGATCTCGGGCGCCTCCGGGTCGATCACCTGGGCGCGGGCGCGCATCCACACCCACTGCCCGTCGGCATGGCGCATGCGGAACACCTGGTCGATATGGTCGATCTCGCGCTCGACGATGCGGTTGGCGAGCTCGAATAGATCGCCGTCGTCGGGATGGATAATCTCGTCGACCTCGCCGAACGACAGCATCGTATCGCAGGGCTCATAGCCCAGCATGTCGTACATCGAACGCGACCAGTACATCTTGCCGCGCACCATGTCCCAGTCCCACAGCCCGCAGCGGCCGCGCACCAGCGCCATGTCGATGCGCTGGTGCGCCTCGAGATAGATGCGGTCGGCTGCCTGGGCGCGCGCCGCCTGACCGAAATAGGCATAGAGGATGACGATCAGCACGCCTGCCGTCAGCACGAACAGCGTGACGTTGAGCGACACCGTCTTGCGCCAGCCGTCGAACATCGCCTCCTTGGGCACCAGCGCCGCCGCGGCGTTCTTGCGGTCGCCTGTGAGACTGACGGCGGCAAGCCAGTCCTTCCCGCCGATGCTGACTTCCATCACGCCGGCGCGGTCGCCGAACATGAACAGCGGCTGGCCGCCGAGCACGAGGCTGTCCAGCGAACGCCCCTGCCAGCCGGTCGACAATGGCGACACCGCGATGATCTTGAAGGCGCCATCGGTGATCGCCAGCACATGGCTGCGGCCCATGGCGCCCTGGCGGCTGGTGTTTTCCAGAAGATCCACGGCATTGGCGCTAGCCGCGTTCGGGTCGGCTGCGATCGCCTGCGCCATCTGGCCGGCGGCCAAGGCCAGCACCGCTTTGGCGTCGCGTTCGACCGCGTCGCGGTCGTTCACCAGCGACAGGAAGCGAAGTGCTGCGATGACGATCAGGAAGATGATGATCAGCGCGGGGATCGAGCGGCGCAGCAGCGGCTCCGCCGCCACCAGCCGCTGGTAGGCGGGCTCGGCGATCAGGCGCGCATTGCCGGCAAGCCCGTCGCCCCTTGCCTCGCGACGCGCAAAAGCCTTCCCTCCGGGCGCGCCCCACGCGTCCGTCTTGGCCATAAATGGCACTCCCCGATTTGCCGCATACTTGACGACCCGGCTACGCCGCACGCCCGAATCGTCATTAAGGAATCAAAGGTGATTCGCCTTGTCCAGAGGCGCGGCCAAAAAAGATTAAAAGTTGATTGAAATTCGTCGAAACAGCTGATCTCTCCCCTACAAGGGGGGAGATTGGCGCTCCATCGCTACGCCAACGTCCGCTCCACGATATCCCGCAGATCCGCCGACAGGTTCTCGGCGTTTGCAATCTGCAGCAGCGCCTGCCTTGCCTTGTCCTGCCGGACAGTCTCCAGCGAGCGCCAGGACCGCATCGCCGTCGCCAGCCTTGCCGCAACTTGCGGATTGCGCTTCTCGACTTCCAGCACGGTCTCCGCGAAGAAGCGGTAGCCCTGGCCGTCGGCCCGGTGGAAGCCGGTCTGGTTGGCGCTGGAGAAGGTGCCGATCAGCGAGCGCACCCGGTTCGGGTTGGCGATCGAGAAGGCGGGGTGCTGCATCAGTGCGCGCACCTTTTCGACGGTCTGCCGCCCGGGCACGCCGGCCTGGATCTGGAACCATTTGTCGAGCACCAGCGCATCGCCGCGATATCTTGCTTCGAAGGCCGCCAGCGCCTCCTCCGCTTCACGAGAGCTCGCATGGCGGTGCGCAAGCACGGTGAGCGCGGCGGCGCGGTCGGTCATGTTGGTAGCGGCGTTGAAGTGCCGCGCGGCAAGGGCCGCGCCCTCGGGCAGCAGCGAAAGGTAATCGAGCAGGATGTTGCGCAGCGCCCGCCGCCCGGCGCTCGCCGCGTCGGGCGTGAACGGCCCCTTGTCGGCGAGTCCGTCGTATAGCGCGGAGAAGACCTCGCGGTTCGCCTCGGCGATTGTCCGCGCCAGCATTTCGCGCGCGGCAAAGATGGCGTCGGGGTCGATGCCCTTGCCGATGTCGCGGGCGATGTCGGCCTCGCCGGGCAGCGCCAGCGCCAGCGCCCGGTAGGCCGGCTCCAGCGCCTCGTCGACGGCGATCCTGCCGGCCAGTTCGGCGAGCCTTGCTGCGAAGGCCGGCTCTTTGCCACCTAGCACCTGACGGAACGCCGCGATCAGCGCATCGGTAAGCAGCGTGTTGAAAGCCTGCCAGCGCGAGAAAGAGTCGCCGTCGTGGCTGGCGAGGAAGAACTGATCGTCGGCCCTCTGCTGTGCCGACAGCGTGATCGGTGCCGAGAACCCGCGGTTGAGCGACACGGAAGGCCGCTCCGAGACGCCTGAGAAGCGCACCGTGTGCCGCCGCTTGCGGACATGGATGACGCCGTCCTCGACGGTGGCGCCGTCGACGGTTTCCCAGGCGACGGGCTTGCCGCCGGCGCCGACCAGCCCGAAGGCCAGTGGAATGTGCATCAGCCGCTTGCGGCTTTCCGACGGCGTCGGCGGCACCGACTGTTCGATCTCCAGCGTGAAGGCCTTGGCCGCGGCGTTGTAGGAGGAACTCACCGTCAGGTTCGGCGTGCCGGCCTGGTGGTACCAGAGCGCGAACTGCGCGAGGTCTCGGCCCGAAACGTCCTCGAACACCTTGAGGAAGTCCTCGATGGTCGCGGCCTCGCCGTCATGCCGCTCGAAATAGAGGTCCATGCCGGCGCGGAAGAGTTCGGGACCGAGGATGGTGCGGATCATGCGCACCACCTCCGAGCCCTTCTCGTAGACGGTGGCGGTGTAGAAGTTGTTGATCTCGCGGTACCGGCGCGGCCTAACCGGATGCGCCAGCGGCCCCTGGTCTTCGGGGAACTGGTGCGCGCGCAGCGTGCGCACCTCGGCGATCCGTTTCACCGCCCGCGAGCGCTGGTCGGCGGAGAATTCGTGGTCGCGGTAAACCGTCAGCCCTTCCTTCAGGCAGAGCTGGAACCAGTCGCGGCAAGTGATTCTGTTGCCAGTCCAATTGTGGAAGTATTCATGCGCGATGATCGCTTCGATATTGGCGAAGTCGGCGTCGGTCGCCGTCTCCTCGTCGGCCAGCACATATTTGTCGTTGAAGATGTTGAGGCCCTTGTTCTCCATCGCGCCCATGTTGAAGTCGGAGACGGCGACGATGTTGAAGACGTCGAGGTCGTATTCGCGGCCGAAGGCGTCCTCGTCCCATTTCATCGAGCGCTTCAGCGCGTCCATCGCGTAGCCGGCGAGCCTCTCCTTGCCGGGCTCGACATAGATGCCGAGCGCGACCTCGCGGCCGGACAGCGTGGTGAAGCTGTCCGCCACCTTGCCGAGCGCGCCCGCCACGAGCGCGAACAGGTAGGACGGCTTGGGGAAGGGATCGTGCCAGACCGCATAGTGCCGGCCATCGGCCAGAACACCGTTTTCGACAGGATTGCCGTTCGACAGCAGCAGCGGCGCTTCGTTGTGCGGCGCCTCGATGCGCACGGTGTAGACCGACAGGATGTCCGGCCGGTCGAGGAAATAGGTGATGCGGCGAAAGCCCTCGGCCTCGCATTGCGTGCAATAGACATTGTTGGAGCGATAGAGGCCCATCAGCGCTTCATTGCTGCACGGCGCGATTTCGGTCTCGAGACGAAGCTCGAAGCGCTGCTTGGCCGGCGGCGCCGGAATGGTCAGCTGGTCCGGCGTCGCCTGATAATCGGCCTGTGAGAGGGGCTGCCCGTCGATGGCGACGCCGAGCAGCGTCAGCCCGTCGCCGTCGAGCACAAGCGGCGCGGAAGCGGCGACGCCCTCGCGCCGCTCGACGGTGAGCACGGCGGTGACGCGCGTGGCATCCGGCGACAGGCGGAAATCGAGGCTGGTCCGCGGAATGAGATAGTCGCTGGGGCGATAGTCTTCGAGCTTGAAGACATGGCCGGTATCAGTGCGCATTCCGTCGGTTTTCCTGTCGATTTCGGGCGGACAGCGGAGGTTGCCGACCCAAGAATTTTGAAGTCCGCGCTCTTTACACGAAACGGTCACTCGACAAAACCGCGCCAGGGTCTATTTCTGGGCTTCGTTTCCGACCATCGTCACGAGGCAAGATGACCGTCGATCATGCCGTCGGCCACAATACGCTGCGCGGCATTGCGCTGAAGATCGTCTCCGTGGCGGTCTTCGTCAGCATGCAGACCTGCATCAAGGCGGCCGGCGACGTGCCCGCCGGGCAGATCGTCTTCTTCCGTTCGTTCTTCGCGATCTTCCCGATCGTCGCCTTCCTGGCCTTCAAGCGACAACTGGGCACGGCCTTCACCACGAAACGGCCGTTCAACCACGTCGCGCGCGGCCTTGTCGGCGTCGGCGCCATGGGGCTCGGCTTCTTCGCGCTGACCAGGCTGCCGCTCCCCGAAGCGATCACGCTGAACTATGCCCAGCCGCTCCTGGTCGTGGTGTTCTCCTCGGTCTTCCTCGGCGAGACGATCCGCGTCTATCGCTGGAGCGCTGTCGCCGTCGGTCTCGTCGGCGTGCTCATCATCTCCTGGCCGGAACTGACGCTGTTGAATTCCGACGAGGCGCTCGACGACCAGGAGGTGCTTGGCGTCATGGCGGCGCTGATTGCCGCGGCGATCTCGGCCGTCGCCATGCTTCTGGTGCGCAATCTCGTTCGGACTGAGAAGACGGCGACGATCGTGCTGTGGTTCTCCTCGACGGCGAGCGTGCTGGCGCTGCTCACGCTGCCCTTCGGCTGGCAGGCGCTGACGCCGATGCAAGCCGCGCTCCTTGTCGTGGCCGGCTTCTGCGGCGGGCTCGGCCAGATCCTGATGACGGCCGCCTACCGCCACGCCGAGGCTTCCGTAGTGGCGCCCTTCGAATACACTTCGATGATCCTCGGCGTCGTTGTTGGCTATTTCGTCTTCGGCGACGTGACGTCGCTGAACACATTGATCGGCGGCGTGATCGTGGTAGCCGCCGGCATCTTCATCATCTGGCGCGAGCGGCAACTCGGTCTGGAGCGCACGCGTACCAGGAGAGCCGCGCCGCCGCAGGGGTGATCTGTTTAAAAAAGAAAGCCGCAAAGGTCGAGTTCCGTCACACCCCCCTCTGTCCTGCCGGACATCTCCCCCGCAAGGGGGGAGATTGGATGTAGCCGCGGTTTCGCCAATCGCCCACGTTGCAGGAGGAGCGCCGTCGGCAAAGCTGCCAATCTCCCCCTTGCGGGGGGAGATGGCCGGCAGGCCAGAGGGGGGTGCTGTCCCGCCGAACGTCTGAAAGCAGCGTCCAGCCGAGACGCCTACGTCGCCCGCTCTTTCGCCAGCCGCACCAGCGCCGTCCGTGTCTGCTCGTCCGCGGGAAAGAAGGACTCGATCGCCAGCTCCGACAGCGTGACGTCGAGCGGCGTGCCGAACACGGTGATCGTGCTGATGAAGGACAGCACAGTGTCGCCATGCGCGAGCCTGAGCGGATGCACGATGCCGCTCGGCTCGACCGGCGCCGGCCTGCTGCTCTTCAGACCGGACGGATAGGCGCGCAGCTCCTTCTCCAGGTCGATCAGCACCGGATCGCCGGTCGCGTCGTTCTGATGCTTGAGGCGCTCGAGCAGATGCGCCCGCCATTCGGCAAGATTGATGATGCGCGGCGCGACGCCGCCCGGATGCAGGCTGAGCCTCAGCACATTGACCGGCGGCTTGAGCAGCGATGGCTCCGAGACATCGGCCAGGAATGGGCCGATCGCCGCGTTGGCGGAAACGAGGTTCCAGTGCCGGTCGACGGCGAGCGCGGGGAAGGGCTCGTGTCCCCGGAGCACCGTCTCGACCGCCGCAAGCGCCGGCGCCAGCGTCGCATCGGTCAGCGGCCTCTCGCTAAAGCTTGGCGCGAAGCCCGCCGCGAGCAAGAGCTGGTTGCGCTGGCGCAGCGGGATCGAAAGCTGCTCGGCCAGATGCAGCACCATATCGCGCGACGGCTGAGCGCGGCCGCTTTCAACGAAGGAGAGATGCCGCTGCGAGATATCGGCCTCCATGGCAAGATCGAGCTGGCTCATGCGCCGGCGCGTGCGCCACTCGCGGATGAGTGTGCCGGCGGAGATTTCGGATGTGGTCATAGGCGATGAGTAGGGCGGCGGGCGGAGAGATTCAATTACCTGGCAAGTTATAGGTAGCGCCCTTCGTAGGAGATTGGCGAAAGCGACGGTGACGCCCGATCTCCCCCCTTGTGGGGGAGATGCCTGGCAAGGCAGAGGGGGGCGCTGTCCCGCCGACCTCTCGGCTTTTAGAATTGCTGAGCCGGAAGAAGATTGCAGAGGCTGGCGATCCTGCGCGCCCCCCTCTGTCCTACCGGACATCTCCCCCACAAGGGGGGAGATCAGCTAGCCTCCAACCCCCTCAGCTTCGCCTTCACCTCGAGGAAATCCCGCCAGGCCAGCTTCTTGTGCGCCGGCGTGCGCAAGAGATAGGCCGGATGCAGCGTCGGCATGGCGGGAATGGCTATGCCTGACGCGGTCGTGTGCACACGCCAGTTGCCGCGCAGCCTGAGGATACCTTCCGTGGTGTTGAGCAGCGTCTTGGCCGACGGGCCGCCGAGATTGACCAGCACCTTTGGATTGACCAGCTCGATCTGCCTTTCGATGAACGGGCGGCAGATCTCCGTCTCGTGCGGCGTCGGCGTGCGGTTGCCGGGTGGGCGCCACGGGATGACGTTGGCGATGTAGGCCGAAGTCCGGTCGAGGCCGATAGCGGCGAGCATGCGGTCGAGCAGCCGTCCCGAGCGGCCGACGAAGGGCAGGCCTTCGAGGTCCTCGTCGCGGCCCGGTGCCTCGCCGACAAGCATCAGGTCGGCATTCGGGTTGCCGTCGGCAAACACCAGGTTCTTGGCGGTGAATTTGAGGTTGCAGCCGTCGAAGGCCGCCATGTGCTGGCGCAGCTCGTCAAGTGTCGAGGCGCTGGCCGCCAGTTGCCGCGCGAGCATGATCTGCCCCTCGTCGGGGACCGTCGCGGTGGTGAGCGTCGGGCGCCTCGGCGCATCTGGCACCTGGCTTGCGTCCAGCCCGGTTGATGCCGCCGGCCGTTCCGCGGCGCGGCTTGCGTCAAAGCCGGGATCCGATGCCGGCCGCTCCCGGTGCCTGGTTTCGCGAGCGGGCGCGGCCGCAGCCGGCGAGCGCTCGGCTTGCTTAGGCCCGGCCTCGGCGAAGCGGTTTATCGGCGCGTCTTCCAGCGCCTCGTCGACGCCGGCGCTGGCGTAGAAGGCCAGCAGCTCGGCGATGTCGAACGGATTGTTGAAAGAGGTGGCAGTCATGGCGGCACCATCGTCCGCGTGGCGATGATTTGCAACCGCCATTCGCCATCCGACGCGACGTCCGTCAGCCTGTGGGAATGCGCGGATCCTGCACCAGATAGAACGTCCAGCGCGGCGTGTAGTCGGTGATCAGGAATTCGAATGTCGCCGTCTTCAGCGGGTCGACCTTGCCGTTCTTGAACAGCAGCCGGTCATAGGGTTCGAACTGGCGGTCGAAATCGGCAAAGTTGCTGGAAACGATGTTGTCGGGCGTCTTGTTGCGCTGATCGAAGGACAGGCCGTCGCCGAACACGCTTGGCTGGTCGAGGATTTCCTGCAGCTCGAACTGGAATTCCACCCAGGGCAGCGCGCTGTTGTTGAGCACGTCGATACGCATATACATCACGCCATTGACGACGTCGCCTGCCTTGCCGAAGGCTTCGATCGGCCTTCTGGCGCGGATGGTCAGCGTCACCGGCGTCGCCGAATTCAACTCCTCGGTGATGACCAGCGGGTCGTCCTTGGTGCCGATGCCCGAAGCGCCAGTGATGCGGAAGCCGCCAAGCTCGTCGGAAAAGGAGTAGGCGCCGGCCGCCCACGCTTTCTGCGGATCGGCTTGCGCCGGGGCGATCAGGAAGAGGAGCGGAAGAACCGCGCGGCTGAACACGCCGAGCGTGAAGAGTAAGCGCTTCGATGAAAAGCCGGTAGGCTCGGGAGTGCGCATGAGGCCAAGTATTGCCGATAAGCAAGCCGTCGAACAATTAAAAACATGCGTCCGCTGGTTCCCTTGCAATCGGTTGGCCCTGTCGGATGCTTTCTCCGGCCCGATCGAATGGGCTTGCATCGCCGGAAAACCGCGACTTTTTGTCGAAATCGGCGTTGTTACGTCAGCGCCGGTTTCGCGTCGCGAATTGATGCGCTATGCAGCGCGTGAGCCAGCAAAATGAGAGAATATGGCGAGCCAGTGAGGGGTCGATGAGCGAGATCGAACGCGAGAGCATGGAATTCGACGTTGTTGTCGTCGGCGCCGGTCCGGCTGGCCTTGCCGCGGCGATCCGTCTGAAGCAGCTCAACCCCGATCTTTCCGTCGTCGTGCTGGAAAAGGGCGGCGAGGTCGGCGCCCACATCCTCTCCGGTGCCGTCGTCGACCCGATCGGCATCGATCGCCTTTTGCCGGGCTGGCGCGAGGAGGGGGGCCATCCGTTCAAGACGCCGGTTACCGACGATCATTTCCTGGTGCTTGGCCCCGCCGGTTCGTTCCGCCTGCCCAATTTCCTGATGCCGCCGCTGATGAACAATCACGGCAACTACATCGTCTCGCTCGGCAATGTCTGCCGTTGGCTGGCGACCAAGGCAGAGGCGTTGGGCGTCGAGATCTATCCGGGCTTCGCCGCGGTGAGCCTCGTCTACAATGATGCGGGCGCCGTCACCGGCGTCATCACCGGCGATATGGGCGTCGAGAAGGACGGTACCCATGGGCCGGCTTATGCGCCCGGCATGGCGCTGATGGGCAAATACGTGCTGATCGGCGAGGGCGCGCGCGGCTCCTTGGCCAAGCAGCTGATCGCCAAATACAAGCTTGCCGACGGCCGCGAACCGGGCAAGTTCGGCATCGGCCTCAAGGAACTGTGGCAGGTCAAGCCGGAGAACCACAAGCCGGGCCTGGTGCAGCATTCCTTCGGCTGGCCGCTCGACATGAAGACCGGCGGCGGCTCCTTCCTCTATCATCTGGAAGACAATCAGGTGGCGGTCGGCTTCGTCGTCCACCTCAACTACAAGAACCCCTGGCTCTCGCCCTTCGAGGAGTTCCAGCGCTTCAAGACGCACCCGGCGATCAAAGGCACCTTCGAAGGCGCCAAGCGCATCGGCTACGGTGCCCGCGCCATCACCGAGGGCGGCTGGCAGTCGGTGCCGAAGCTGTCCTTCCCGGGCGGCGCGCTGATGGGCTGCGCGGCAGGGTTCGTCAACGTGCCGCGCATCAAGGGCTCGCACAATGCAGTGCTGTCCGGCATGCTGGCGGCGGAGCATGTTGCCCAGGCGATCGGCGCCGGCCGCGCCAATGACGAGCTTTCCTCCTACGAGCAAGCCTGGCGCGGCAGCGACATCGGCAAGGACCTGAAGAAGGTGCGCAACGTCAAGCCGCTGTGGTCGCGCTTCGGCACCATCGTCGGCGTCGGCATTGGCGGTCTCGACATGTGGCTGAACACGCTCTTCGGCTTCTCGCCCTTCGGCACGCTGAAGCACGGCAAGGCCGACTATGCGACATTGGAGCCGGCCTCCAAGCATCAGAAGATCGCCTATCCGAAGCCGGACGGCGTCTTGACCTTCGACCGGCTCTCCTCGGTGTTTCTGTCCAACACCAACCATGAGGAAAACGAGCCGGTGCATCTCATCGTCGGCGACATGGCGCTGCAGCAGCGCTCCGAGCACGACGTCTTTGCCGGGCCCTCGACGCGCTACTGCCCGGCCGGCGTCTATGAATGGGTGGACAAGGACGGCAATGCGGCGGCCGATCCGTCGGCCAAGGACGTGCGCTTCGTCATCAACGCGCAGAACTGCGTCCACTGCAAGACCTGCGACATCAAGGATCCGAACCGGAACATCAACTGGGTGCCGCCACAAGGCGGCGAAGGCCCGGTCTATCAGGGCATGTAGATGCGGGCTGTGCCGGATTGCGCCGGCGCAACCCCAAGGCCGTTGAAACCACCGCTCGCTTGTGTTTTCTTTCCGTGAGGATAGGGGAGAGACGGCCATGCGCTTGGCGGTTTTGGCATGCCTTGTCGCCATCGGCGCGCTGTACGCGCCGCAGGCTTCAGCCGGCACCAGGGTGCTGGTCCAGACGCGCAGCTATGACATTGCCGGCAATTCCGGCGCGGCTCTGGTCGAGGCCATGGACAGCAAAGGTCCCAAGCACGGCTTCATGACGCATGCCATTGCCCAGACCGCCTACACGGTCGACTGGGAACTCGGCGTGATCCAGGACAAGGGTTCGTGCCGGCTCAAGCAGGCAAACGGCACGCTCCATCTCTTCTACACCTTTCCGCGCGTCGCTTCGCCGGCGACACCGGCGCTGAAGAAGCGCTGGGACCGGTTCTTCGCCGGCGTGCGTGCCCATGAGCAAACCCATGGCCGGATCGCCAGGCAAATGATGCGCGCCACCGAGCGGTCGATCACCGGCCTCAAGGTCGCCGACGATCCCTATTGCTACGAGACGCGCCGCGAGGCGCGCCGGCGTATCCAGGCGGCCTATGCCGAATACGAAGCCAGGCAGAACGCCTTCGATGCCCGGGAGCACCGCGATGGCGGCCATGTCGAGCACCTGGTCGCGGCGTTGATGGGGAGGTAGGTCGAAAAGCGTCTCCCAGCCGGCATCGCAGGCTATTTCGCGGGAGCGCAGCTGCCGACGTCCCTGGCATTGGGCCTGCCGGCCTTCAGGTCTGAAAGCTGGGGGGCGGTAGGATCGAACCCGACACGCTGTTCATACACTTTCCGGCTCATAGGGACTTGCCTGCCTGAAGCGGTGAAGCCCACCATGCCGGTCTTGCCGACATAGGCGATTGCTGCCCGCATTGGACAGAAGAACTTTTTCTCACCGTTGGAAACGATCCAGCCCAGCGACCCTGATGCGCCGCGCGTCAGCTTGCTGGTCTTGTAGCCGCTGGCCTGCAGGCTCGAAAAGGATTCGGCGTGCGATGGTGTGATCGAGGCCAGTAGAAAGACCGCCATCGAAGACACGCCAAGCCATTTGATTGTATTCTTTGCTGCCATGGTGCCACCCCCACTTGTTCCACTTCGATTCATGGAAAAATTCGGATAGCAGCGCAAGCAGTGTTGTGTTCATCGACTTGAAATGCGCGGCGAGCTCGCCCTAAAGGCCGTTCGCCGCCAGCGCCGACTGGTGCTCATCCTCGGGCTTTCGGCCGTCGTCGGGCTGCAACGAGAACTCGACCAGCACCGGCAGATGGTCGGAGCCGTCGTCTTCCAACCGCGTCGACGACAGGATCGTCACCCCGCCCTTGCTGAACACCTGATCGATCGGCAGGCCGGCGAAGCGCCGCAGGAAGTCGGGCAGCTTCCTGTGGATCCAGGTCGGCCCGGCCGACGGCATCACCGTCAACCGGCCGAGCGAGGCGACGCGACGCACCGCCGCGCTCCACGGCACAGCGTTGCAGTCGCCGGCCATGATTGCCGTTTCGCCGAGCGCGGCAAGCGGCTCCGCGAGTTCGCCGATCTGCCAATACTGCTCGCGCGGCCAGGGCCAGCTCAGATGGATCGCGGCGACGTCGACGCCGGTGCCGCCGAAATCGATCGTGGCGGTCGCCATCGCACCGCGCGGCTCGCAATGCGGAGCGGTGCCGGCGGCAAAGGGCCGCCGCGACAGCAGCGCGACGCCGAATATGCCGTTCGGATAGGGGCAAAGGATGCGGTAAGGATAGGCGCTGGTGATATAGCCAAGTTCTCTTGCCCACATCCCCGACACCTCGTCGAGCGTGATCACGTCGGGATTGGTCCGGCCGATCAGCGACAGCACCTTTTTGGGCGTCCGATTGTCGAAGCGCAGGTTCATCTGCAGCAGACTGTAGACGATCCCGTCGGCCGGCTTGGCGACCGCCTGCTGCGGCCACAGCCGGGGCAACGCGCCCGCTGTCGTGGCGAGGCTGGCAATGGCGAAGAGCAGCGCCGCGACCGCCTGCAGCCGGTAGGAGCTGGCCAGCAGCGGCAGCGCCAGCAGCGCCGTCAAGACGCTGAGATGAATGCGAAAATGCGAGAAGGAATCGAGGGCCGGATGCAACGCGCCGAAGAACCCGGCCAGCATCGCGGCCGAGAGTGCCATCATCGCCAGGAATGCCACCCCTGCCGTCATCTTCAAGCGCGCGCCGCCTGTTGCCATCTCAGTCGTGATCTGCCGAATGCCGCCGGCAATTTGTTGGAGCGAGACAATCTCGCTCAGGCCTGTTTATCGGCCAAACTGCGGCCCTAGCAAGACGATGGATTACCCTGCAGGCCCCTGGCCGGTCACTATTGGAAGGCCGTTTCGGAAAAACTTCTCAGCTTGCGCGAATGCAGCCGCTCCATCGGCATTTCGGCGAGCTTCTCCATCGCCTTGATGCCGATGGTGAGATGCTGCGCCACCTGTCGCTTGTAGAATTCCGTCGCCATGCCGGGCAGCTTCAACTCGCCATGCAACGGCTTGTCGGAGACGCACAGCAGCGTTCCGTAAGGCACGCGGAAACGGAAGCCGTTGGCGGCGATCGTCGCCGATTCCATGTCGAGCGCGATCGCCCGGGACTGCGACAGGCGCTGCACGGGTCCGCGCTGGTCGCGCAGCTCCCAATTGCGGTTGTCGATGGTGGCGACGGTGCCGGTGCGCATGATGCGCTTGAGATCATAGCCCGAAAGTCCCGTCACCTCGGCGACCGCTTCCTGCAGCGCCACCTGGATTTCCGCCAGCGGCGGGATCGGCACCCAGACCGGCAGGTCGTCGTCCAGCACATGGTCCTCGCGCACATAGGCATGGGCCAGCACATAGTCGCCCAGCGCCTGCGTGTTGCGCAGGCCAGCGCAGTGGCCGAGCATCACCCAGGCATGCGGGCGAAGCACCGCGATATGGTCGGTGATGGTCTTGGCGTTGGAAGGGCCGACGCCGATATTGACCATGGTGATGCCGCCATGGCCCGGCTTTTTCAAATGATAGGCCGGCATTTGCGGCAGGCGCGGAGGCGGCGTGCCTTCGCCTGGCACGGCGGCGCCGGCCTTCGTCACCACATTGCCCGGCTCGACGAATTCGGTGTAGCCGCCACCGCCCTTTTCCATCAAGTCGCGGGCGCGCGCCACGAACTCGTCGATGTAGAACTGGTAGTTGGTGAACAGCACGAAGTTCTGGAAATGCTGCGGGCTGGTCGCCGTGTAGTGAGTCATCCGGTGCAGCGAATAGTCGATGCGCTGCGCGGTGAACGGCGCCAGCGGCCTCGGCTCGCCGAATGCCACCTCGAAGGTGCCGTTGGCGATCTGGTCGTCGGTGCCGTCGAGGTCCGGCACGTCGAACAGGTCGCGGATCGGCCGCTTGATGCGCTCCGCCGCCGCCCCGTCGACATAGGTGCCTTCCAGGAAGGCGAAATGCAGCGGGATCGGCGTCGTCGATTCCGACACCGTCACCTGCACGCCGTGATTGCGCATGATCAGCCGAAGCTGCTCGACGAGATAGTTCTCGAACAGCTTCGGCTGGGTGATGGTGGTGGCGAAATGCCCGGGTGTCGGCATATGGCCGTAGGCCTGGCGCGAGTCGATCTGGGTGAACGAGGTCGTGGTGACGCCGATCTGCGGATAGAAGGCCCGGTAGCGCCTGCTCTCGTCGCCGCCGGCGGCAAGCTGGGCGAAGGAATCGCGTAGGAACTTGGTGTTGCGGTCGTAGAGCATCTCCAGCGCCGCGACCGCCTTTTTCGCGTCGTCGAAGCTCTGCCTGCCGAAAGGCTCCGGCATGACGACCGATTCGATGGCTTGGGGGTAGATTCGCTTTTCCATGGCCCAATATAGGGATTTGGAAGCGGGCTTGGGAGAGGGAGGCGGGCCAGAAGCTGGCCTCGCCATGTATTTTTCTGGAGACCGTGTCAGCCGCGCTGCAGGCTGACCAGCAGCACGAAGCCGATGCCTGCCTTCTTCGGCGTCGGCGCTTCGATGACCGAACCGCTGTCGGCGCGCATCATCGGCACCGCCAGCACCGGGGCGGCAAGCAGCATCAGGATGAGCACCGCCCGCGGCAGGAGCCGAAGGGTCTTGAGGGTGGAGGCGGCGATGCGGTTCATGGTCGTGGTTCCGGTTTCGAGTGTTGGTCGTTTCAGCGGTCAAAATGGTTCATGCAGTCCAGCCGGCAGGTGTCGGCCATTCCCGAGGAGCGCGCCGGGCGGCCGGCTTCGGCCACCAGGATGGCGAAGGCCATGCCGAACAGGCTCATCAGCAGGCAGACGATGGTGAAGCGGCGGACAAGCATTGGTCTCTCCTTCAATGGCGAGGAGGAGGAGAATGCCCGAATGCCTCTGAACCGGTTCTGAGACCGGTATTCATCTGACGTTCAAATTGGTTGATAGGCCGGCCAAGCGCTGCAACGGCCTTGCTGGCCGCCGACCGCTCCCAAGCAGCGCCCAAAAAGAAAACGGGGCCGCCGGGCCCCGTTTTCACATCGTCGTTTGAACGGCGCTCAGAGCTTGTGCCAGGTCTGGCTCTTGCAGATCAGGCCGCCAAACACGCAGCCGCTCATCTTAAGCGAGGCGCCCGAAAGCGTCGCCTTGCCGGAATAGGTCTTGTCGGTTTCCGGGTCGGTTATGGTGCCGGTGTATTTGTTGTCGCCGGTCGCCTTGAAGGAGCCGATCGTCTTGCCGGCAAATTTGCCGGACTTGAGCGTGATGGAAAACGAGCCGCTGCCGGCGATCGCCGCCGTCGAGCCGGCCTGCGTCTTCCAATTGCCTTCGATCGGGTCGGCCCATGCGGCGCCGGCCATGATCAAGGTGGCCGCCAGGGCCAGGCTTGCTTTTCGAAACATATCTGTCCTCCTCCCTACAGGTTGCGGCGGGACTCGCTCCGCCTCTCCGCCCCTTACGCAAACGTAAGCTAATCCAGCCGCCGCCAAAACGAAAGCGGTGCCGCCACGGAAGCTTGCAAGGATTTTGGCCGCGCGGGTCGCCGAAAATGAACGGGTGGCGAAAAAGGCTTCGGTTTCCGTGGTTAGCGAAGTCTTGACTCCGGCATCTGAAATTTTCGTCGAATTTTGCGCAAATCGGCTGAATTGCTGGGTTTCCATGCTTAACAAATCTTCGCGTTTACTTCTTGTTTTAGCTTTGTTTTCTTCAAATTAAGCAAGCCATTTAACGACGGATTCAAGGCCAGCCGTCATCCTCGAAAGCATCGAAAGAGCGGCCCGCCCCAAGGGACAACTGGGACAGAAGGAGGCAGCTCTCGGGAGCAGACAGGGGATTGAAATGGCACGTTTTGAAATGCTCGAAGCCGGCTTCGGCGCCATGGGTGCAACTGCCCAGGCCGACATTCTCTTCGAACTGGGCATGATGTATGCGACCGGCCGCGATTGCGAGACCGACGTCGTCGCCGCCCACAAATGGTTCAACATCGCCGCGATCAAGGGCTCGACCCGCGCCGCCGAGCTGCGCTCGGAACTGTCGGCCACGATGTCGAAGGCCGATATCGCCAGGGCGCTGCGCGAAGCGCGCGAATGGATGACGATGCACTGACCTTGCGGACCTGAGGCCAAGAGTTTTCAGGGGACAAGGCCGCGAAAAGACGGCCGGTTAGCAAAACCAAGAACGCGGCGGGTCAACGAACCTAAGCCGCGCGACAAACAGGGAAGCGAGCGGGTTCAGGCGCGGGGGCGCTGGGCAAGCTCGACTGCAAAAGCCGCGACCGGCCGGAACAAGGCCGGCGCGGCTTTTGCATTTTCCGTTTTCATCGCGGCTTGGCCCAAGAAATCCTCACCGGAATGAACCAAAATCCGCGCCGCTGTCCTCTCGACAGGTCCGGCGAAGGGTGAAATTGTCCCGGCTCTGGAAGAAGCGTGGCCGGAACGGCAGCGCGCAAGTGGAGGAGTTCTATTGTCATGAAAAGATTGGGTATTTTGAGCGCGGCCGCATTGGGCCTGATGATGAGCGCATCGGTTGCCTTCGCCGACGACGTCACAATCTCGGTGGTCGGCCCGATGACCGGCCAGCTCGCCAACATCGGCGACCAGTTCAAGCAGGGCGCGCAGGCGGCTGCGGATGCCATCAATGCCGCCGGAGGTGTCAACGGCAACAAGATCAAGATCGACATCCAGGACGACCAATGCGATCCGAAGCAGGCCGTCTCCGTCGCCAACCGCATCGTCGCCAACGGCGTCAAGTTCGTCGACGGCCATGCCTGCTCGGGCTCGAGCATTCCGGCTTCCGCCGTCTATGCCGAAGCTGGCACCCTGATGATGAGCCCGGCCTCGTCGAATCCGGAACTGACCGACGCTGCCGCCAAGGCCGGCTGGCCGACGATCATGCGCCTCTATACGCGTGACGATGCGCAGGGCGCTTTCATCGGTCCATGGATCGCCAAGAAATATGCCGGCAAGAACGTCGTCGTCCTGCACGACAAGAGCGCCTACGGCCAGGGTGTCGCCGATGCCGTCAAGGCGACGATGAATGCCGGCGGCCTCAAGGAGGTCGACTACGAAGGCATCAACGCCGGCGAGAAGGACTACTCGGCTTTGGTCACCAAGCTGAAGCAGCTCAAGGCCGACGTCGTCTATTTCGGCGGTTACCATCCGGAGGCCGGCTTGATCCTGCGCCAGGCGGCCGAGCAGAATGTCAAGTTCCAGCTGATCATGCCGGACTCGATCGCCTCGCCGGAATTCTGGCAGATCGCCGGCCCGGCCGGTGAAGGCACCATGTTCGTCTTCCCCTCGGATCCGCAGGCCAAACCTGAGGCGAAGGACGCGGTCGCCAAGATCAAGGCCGGCGGCTTCACCCCGGAAGGCTTCACGCTGTTTTCCTATGCCGTGATCCAGGCCGTCGCCGAAGGCGTCAAGCGCGCCGGCACCGACGATCCGGGCAAGGTCGCCGAGGCGCTGAAGAACGGGCAGCCGATCAGCACCGTCGTCGGCGACGTGATCTTCGACGAGAAGGGCGATCTGAAGAACGCCAGCTACGACATCAACCAGTGGCACGACGGCAAATACGCGCCGATCAAGCCGTAATCGGTTCTGTCAGGCAAGTGGACATGGCCGGGCTTGTCCCGGCCATTTTCGTTTTCAGCCCTGTGCCTCCTCGACAAAGCGCACCAGCACCGTGCCGTCGCTCACCTGCGCGCCTTCGGCCGCGATCTCGGCGATCACCCCGTCATGGGGTGCCGCGATCGTGTGTTCCATCTTCATTGCCTCGAGGATCAAGAGCCGCTGGCCCTTGATGACGGTATCGCCGGCTGCGGCGCGCACCAGCTTGACCAGCCCCGGCATTGGCGCGCGCAGGCTCCCCGTGCCGGCTGCGGCCTCGTCCGCCTCGGCGAGAGGATCGGGCACCGCGAAACTGTAGCCCACCGCGCCTTCGAACACGGTGACATGGCCCGGCCAGCGGGCGGTGCGCGGTAGATTCCTGAGATCGTGCGAATTGATCGCGTCATGCGGCGCCTCCAGCGCCACCTGGAAGCGGCCGTCCGGTCGCGCCGAGACCCGTGCCAGTATGTTCTCCTCGCCGAAGCGCAGCCGGGTGCAGCGCGCGAGCGTATGGAAATGCGAATAGCCGAGAAGCGTGGACCATGGATCGGCGGCCGGACCTGGCACGCCCGCGTCGGTCGCCGCCAGCGCCGCGGCTGCGATTGCCTCATCGCTTGGCGGTGGGATGGCGACAAGAGCGTCCTGATGCCGGACGATCAGGCCGGTGTCGACATCGCCCGCCGCGAAATCGGCGTCCTCGACAAGCGCCGCGAGGAAGGCGGTGTTGACCGTCGAGCCGGCAACTTCGGTCCGGGCGAGCGCATCGCGCAATGCTGCAAGCGCCGTGGTCCTGTCTTTGCCGTGCACCACCAGCTTGGCGATCATCGGGTCGTAGAAGGGCGAGATCGCGTCGCCGGCCCGCACGCCGGTTTCGATGCGCATGGCGGCGCCCTCGGGCGGGACGTCGGGAAACTTCAGGTGGTGCAGCGTGCCCGTCGCCGGCAGGAATCCCTTGGCCGCGTCCTCGGCGTAGACGCGCGCCTCGAAAGCATGTCCGGCAAGCGCGATCTCACCCTGCGTCTTCGGCAATTTCTCACCCGAAGCGACGCGCAATTGCCATTCGACCAGATCGACGCCGGTGACCATTTCGGTGACGGGATGCTCGACCTGCAGCCGCGTGTTCATCTCCATGAACCAGAAGCGGTCCGGCTTGAGACCCGCGGAAGCGTCGACGATGAACTCGATGGTGCCGGCACCCGAGTAGTTGATTGCCTTGGCCGCCTTGACCGCGGCCTCCGTCATCGCCTTGCGCAGCGCCGGCGTCATGCCAGGGGCGGGCGCCTCCTCGATCACCTTCTGGTGGCGGCGCTGCGCCGAGCAGTCGCGCTCGTAAAGATGCACGGCGTTGCCGAAATTGTCGCCGAACACCTGAACTTCGATGTGGCGCGGCTTGTCGACATATTTTTCCACCAGCACGCGGTCGTCGCCGAAGGCGGCCTTGGCCTCGCGCCGCGCACCTGACAGCGCCTCGGAGAAATCGTCCGGATGGTCGACGCGCCGCATGCCCTTGCCGCCGCCGCCGGCACGCGCCTTGATCAGCACGGGATAGCCGATCTCGCGCGCCTTGGAGGCAAGAAGCACGATCTCCTGCGCCTCGCCGTGATAGCCGGGCACCACCGGAACGCCTGCCTTTTCCATCAGCCGTTTGGCGGCGTCCTTCAGCCCCATGGCGCGGATCGAGGCGGCGGACGGTCCGATGAAGACGAGCCCAGCCGCCGTCACCTGGTCGACGAAGTCGGGATTCTCCGACAGGAAGCCATAGCCGGGATGTATCGCCTCGGCGCCGGTGGCGAGCGCCGCGGCAATGATCCGGTCGCCGCGCAGATAGCTCTCGCCGACGGGCGAGGGGCCGATATGCACCGCCTCGTCGGCCATCTCGACATGCAGGGCGCGGGCGTCGGCATCCGAGTAGATCGCTACGGTACGCACGCCGAGCTTGCGCGCGGTGCGGATGACGCGACAGGCGATCTCGCCGCGATTGGCGATCAGGATCTTGCCGAACATGAAGCCTCCCGTTTTGTCTTCGGGCGGCGCCAGTCCGGCAGGCGCCTGCCTACTTCGACGCCGCGATCTGGCAATAGCCAGCGGCTGCCACCTTGTAGCGCGCCCGAGTGGCCTGGCAGGATTTCATCGCCAAATCCTCGGCCGCCTTTTGCGAACGCGCGTTGTAGTGGGCGCCGCACAGGACGTAGCCGTCCCTTACTCGCACGAACGCTGTCGTCGCGTATGCCGAGTGGCCGCTTGCGGCGACATAGTCCCTGTAGGCCTTGGTGCATGGGTCCGTAGCTTTGCTGGGCAGAAGTGGCGAAAAGCGCTTGTCTCCCACGCTTCCTGCCAGCGATTCCGCATTGCCGATCCCGGGCGCTGCAACAATCATCAGTGCAGCCAGCATCGAGGCTGCCGCTTGTTTGAAATTTCCGACTATCATTCTGATCCCCCGCGGAAAGCGCCGTCGGCCCTATTTGGACGCCGCGATGCTGCAGGCGCCGGCGACCGTAACCTTGTACTTGCTCTTGCTGGCCTGGCAGGATTTCAGGGCCTGTTCCTCGGCGGCCTTCTGTGACGACGCGTTGATCCAGCCGCCGCAAATAAAATACTCGATCGCCGGGACTATCGGCGTTGCCGCGAAGGCCGAATGGCCGGGAGCCGCTATGTAGGCCGCATAGGCTTTGCCGCAGCCGCCTACGGTCCCCGTGGGGATGGTTATCGGATAACGCACATCGCCCTTGCTGCCGGCCAGCGATCCGCCAGCCTCCGCGCTCGGCGCTGCAACTATTAGCAACCCTGCAAGTATCGAGACGGTCGACTTGCGGCAATATTTCGAGATCATTTCCACCCCACCCCATTTGCCCAATGCTAGATGGGAGATATCGAATATTTTCCGCCTGCGCTAGCTGCTGAGCGAAAATTCCCATTCGCCTGTATTGAAGGATCTCCTGGTCCATAAGTTCAGCGTCCTCCAAGGGCAGCAACGGCGCGCCGGTACAGTTCAGCGGTTTGCTCGTCGAAGCAGCAGAAAGTAACAGTCTGCGGCAGCGCGCTTTGTTGCAGGAAATCGCTTACGGTGGCGACGGCGATGTCGGTCGCCTCGTCCTTCGGGTAGCGGTAGATGCCGGTCGAGATCGCCGGGAAGGCGATCGTTCGGCAGCCATGGTCGCTGGCGATTTCGAGCGAGCGGCGGTAGCAGGAGGCGAGCAGCTCTGCCTCGTTCTTGCCGCCGCCCTGCCAGACCGGCCCGACTGTGTGGATGACGTAACGTGCCGGCAGGTGGTAGCCCTTGGTCAGCTTGGCATCTCCGGTATTGCAGCCGTTCAGCGTCCGGCATTCGGCGACCAGCTCCGGTCCTGCCGCGCGGTGGATGGCGCCGTCGACGCCGCCGCCGCCGAGCAGCGAGGAATTGGCGGCATTGACGATGGCATCGACCGCAAGCTTGGTGATGTCGCCTGTGTGGACGCGGATCCTGTCGCCGATCTTGCTCATCGTCACATCCTGAACACGCCGAACCTCGTCTCCTCGATGCCGGCATTGAGCGCCGCCGAGAGGCTCAGCGCCAGCACCTCGCGCGTCCTGGCAGGATCGATGATGCCGTCGTCCCAGAGCCTTGCCGAGGAATAGAGCGGGTGGCCCTCATGCTCGTATTTCATCAGGATCGGCTTCTTGAACTTTGCTTCCTCCTCGGCGCTCCATTCACCGCCCTTGCGCTCGATGCCTTCGCGCTTGACCATGGCGAGCACGGTCGCCGCCTGCTCGCCGCCCATCACCGAGATGCGCGCGTTCGGCCACATCCACAGGAAACGGGGCGAGTAGGCGCGGCCGCACATGCCGTAATTGCCGGCGCCGAAGGAGCCGCCGATGATGACCGTAAGCTTGGGCACGCGTGCGGTTGCGACCGCCGTGACCAGCTTGGCGCCGTCCTTGGCGATGCCCCCGGCTTCGTACTTCCGCCCGACCATGAAGCCGGTGATGTTCTGCAGGAAGATAAGCGGAATGCCGCGCTGGCAGCAGAGCTCGATGAAATGCGCGCCCTTCAGTGCGCTTTCGGAAAAGAGCACGCCATTGTTGCCGAGGATGCCGACCGGCATGCCGTAGAGATGGGCAAAGCCGGTGACCAAAGTGGTGCCGTAGTTCTGCTTGAACTCATCGAACTCGGAACCGTCGACAAGACGAGCGATCACCTCGCGCACGTCATAGGGCCGGCGCAGGTCCGTCGGCACGATACCATAAAGTTCATGCGGATCGTGAAGCGGTGGCACAGGTTTCTGTAAGGTCAGGCTTACGGCTTTGTTCCGATTCAGGTTCTTGATGATACGCCGGCAAATGGCCAGCGCATGCTCGTCGTCCATCGCATAGTGATCGGCGACGCCCGAAAGCTTGGTGTGGACATCGGCGCCGCCGAGCTCCTCCGCGCTGACATCCTCGCCGGTGGCGGCCTTCACCAGCGGCGGGCCGCCCAGAAAAATGGTTGCCTGGTTGCGCACCATGATCGTCTCGTCCGACATTGCAGGCACATAGGCGCCGCCAGCCGTGCACGAACCCATGACGCAGGCGATCTGCGGGATGCCGGCCGCCGACATGTTGGCCTGGTTGTAGAAGATGCGGCCGAAATGCTCGCGGTCCGGAAACACCTCGTCCTGGTTGGGCAGATTGGCGCCGCCGCTGTCGACCAGGTAGACGCAAGGCAGGTTGTTCTGCAGCGCGATCTCCTGCGCGCGCAGATGCTTCTTCACCGTCACGGGATAATAGGTGCCGCCCTTCACCGTGGCGTCGTTGACGACGACCATCACCTCCCGGCCTTCGACGCGGCCGATGCCGGTGATAATGCCTGCCGACGGGATGTCCTCGCCATACATCGACCATGCCGCGAACTGGCCGACCTCGAGGAAGGGCGAGCCGGTGTCGAGCAGTTGCGCCAGCCGTTCGCGCGGCAACAGCTTGCCGCGGCCCTGGTGGCGCTCGCGCGCCTCGTCCGAGCCGCCGCGCTCGATGCCGGCCGCCTTCTCGGCGATATCCGCGACCAGCGCCCGCATGCGCTCGGCATTGGCACGGAAGGTGTCGGAGGCGGGGGAGATCTGGGATTGCAATGTGGCCACGTTGTTCCTCACACCTCTTGATGCCGCGACGGAACCAGTGTAACAGCCCGCGCCCGGATGCCGCGCGCCAGGCATGGCATCCTTTTTAGTAGTGACACCCTCAGGAGGCGACGATGAAAGGCATGGATATGCGTTTCACCAGATGTCTCCCTTCGGCCATGGCCTGACGCCGCCGAAGGGCGGCTTTCCACGTCCCGAATTTGAGCAAGAGGAACACGGCGCCCGCAAGCGCTGTGGGTGTCACAATGTATTTGCGGTTTGTAACGCCGCTGATCCATCCGAAGAGCCGGGTGGAGACCGGCTTTTTCCATGCGTCCTGGTATCTGTACCGGAACGGCTGCCCGGACTGGATCCATGGCGAACTGGAGGATCAGTTCGACTGGTTTAACCGGAATCTGCCGTTTCCTGGTCGGGTTGGCCGGCATTTCAAGCGGCGGAATTCGATCTGGGGTATCTGCTGGTTCCATCCGGACGCCAAGGAAGCCATCAGCCGTGCGCGCTATTGCGCGTGGCTGATCGAGGAGGGCGGCTTGCCTGTGCGTTCGATCACGTCGCGGCGCCAACGTGAGGTTCTGTGGCGCGATGCGCATCAGATCGTCGCCAAGCCAACCGACGACCTGCCCAAGGCGTTCGGCTGAGGCGGCGGAGGGAGGCATCACGCCCCCTCCGCCATGATCTCGCGCCCGATCAGCCAACGGCGGATTTCGCTGGTGCCGGCGCCGATCTCGTAGAGCTTGGCGTCGCGCAAAAGCCGCCCCGTGGGATAGTCGTTGATATAGCCATTGCCGCCGAGCAACTGGATGGCATCAAGCGCCATCTGCGTCGCCTTCTCGGCCGCGAACAGCACACAGCCGGCGGCGTCCTTGCGTGTGGTCTCGCCGCGGTCGCAGGCGGCGGCCACGGCATAGACATAGGCGCGGGCGGCGTTCATCGTCGTGTACATGTCGGCGAGCTTGCCCTGCACCAGCTGAAAACTGCCGATCGGCTGGCCGAACTGCTTGCGCTCATGCACATAAGGCACCGCCACGTCGAGGCAGGCCGCCATCAGCCCGATCGGCCCGCCGGAAAGCACCGCGCGCTCATAGTCGAGGCCCGACATCAGCACCTCGACGCCGCGCCCTTCCTCATGCAGCACGTTCTCGAACGGCACCTCGACATTCTCGAACACGAGCTCGCCGGTGTTGGAGCCGCGCATGCCGAGCTTGTCGAGTTTCTGTGCCACCGAAAAACCGGCGAAAGTCCTCTCGATGATGAAGGCGGTGATGCCGCGCGACTGCCGCTCCGGATCGGTCTTGGCGTAGACCACCAACGTCTCCGCATCGGGGCCGTTGGTGATCCACATTTTCGAGCCGTTGAGCACATAGCGGTCGTTGCGCTTTTCGGCGCGCAGCCGGAGCGACACCACATCCGAGCCGGCACCGGACTCCGACATCGCCAGCGCGCCGACCTTCTCGCCACTGCAGAGCGCCGGCAGATACTTCTCCTTCTGCGCCGGCGTTGCCCAGCGGTTGATCTGGTTGACGCAGAGGTTGGAATGCGCGCCGTAGGAAAGGCCGACGGAGGCCGACGCGCGCGAAATCTCTTCCATCGCCACGACATGGGCGAGATAGCCCATGCCGCTGCCGCCGAAATCCGGATCGGCGGTGATGCCGAGCAGGCCGAGCGCCCCGAGCTCGCCCCACAGATGCGCCGGGAATTCGTTGGAGCGGTCGATCTCGGCCGCGATCGGCGCGATCCTGTCCTGGGCGAAGCGCCGTACCGTGTCGCGCAACGTCTCGATATCCGGATCGAGCCCGAAATTCAGTGTGTTCGTGTACATGCCGTTCCTCCCGCGCATGCCCCGACCTTCGCGGGGATCATGCCTGTATCAGAGTGCCACGGCGTCTCCGGCGCGCTCGGAACGACGCGCGGTGCCTTGGCTGATTGTCGCGCCGACCAGACGCATTGTCATCGAAAGATATGTCGTGGTGACTTCAGTGATCGACAGCCGCTCGCCCGGCCGGAACCAGACGATGACGCCGGTCATCATCTGGATCAGCGCCATGGCGGTGAGCCCGACATCGTCGATCTCGAAGACACCGGCTTCCACGCCGTCGCGCAGGATCGCGCGCAACTCCTTCTCATAGGCCGCGCGCAGCTTGAGGATCTGCGTCAGTCGCTCATGCGAGAGGCTGCGCAGCTCCATGTTCGAGACATGGGTGGCGTGGCGCCGCTCGATATGGAAGGCGATGTGGTTCTCGACATAGGCGCCAAGTCGGGCGACCGGATCCTCTCGCGCCGGCCTCGCGGCGTCCCAGGCCTTGAGCAGGCCTTCCATATGCTCTCGCATCAGCGTGAACAGCAGGTCCTCCTTGGTCGGGAAATAGCGATAGAGCGCCGCCGCCTGCACGCCGACTTCAGCCGCCAGCTGCCGCATCGACATCGCCTCGTAGCCCAGCCGCGCGATCAGGCTGACCGCCGCATCGCGGACTGCCGCCTCGGTTCTTTCGCCGTCGGAACCTGTAGTGCGCGCCATGATCGCCTCTGTGCGAGTATTAATAAAACGAACGTTCAATTAATTCAAGAGCCGCAACGTCGCAAGCAGCTTGCGCTGGCCTAGTCGACAATCCTGAAGTCTGCAGGCGCGTCGTCAGCTGCCTCCTCGACCTCGACGGCCGAGACCAGCGCGCCCCGCGGGCCCTGCCAAAGCCGGTCGATCATGGCGTCGACCGAGGCATCGGCGCCGGCGATGAGTGCTGTCACCGAGCCGTCGGCCTCGTTGCGCACCCAGCCCGTCACGCCAAGACGCATGGCTTCGCGGTGTGTCCACACTCGGTAGCTCACGCCTTGCACCATGCCGCTTATGCGCGCCCGCACGACCCTTTTCCGCTCGGCCATCGCTTTCTCCGTCCCTCAAGCGAATCTGGTGCAGGACCTGGCAAATGCAACGGGCTTGCGGAATGCGGACATAGGTCGAGAAAGGGCTCGGCTGCGTTCCTTCGCCCGCTCTCCTGTCTTTATAGGACCGCTCTTCGCCCGACGAGCGCCCGCCCTAATTCCCCCTTGCCGTCGCCAGCGCGCCCGGCAATTCCTCGGCGAAGATATCGAGCTCGTGTTCGAGGCCGACGCTGACACGGATGCAGCGGTCGAGGATCGGCGCCATCGGCTTGCGGATGAAGACGTCGCGCGACAGAAGCGCCTGCATCACCTTCAGCGCGAAGGCGCCGTCGTGACCGCAGTCGATGGTGACGAAATTGGTCGCCGACGGCAGCGGCTTCAGGCCGTTTTCCTCGGCGATGGCCGCAATGCGGCGGCGTCCGGCCGCCACGCGTGCCACCACCGAGTTCAGATAGTCCCGGTCGGCAAGCGCCTCGAGGCCCGCGATCTGCGCCATGCGGCTGACGCCGTAATGGTTGCGGATCTTCTCGAAGTCGCGGATCACTTCGCGTTCGGCCACCGCGTAGCCGCAGCGAATGCCGGCCAGCCCGTAAGCCTTGGAGAAAGTGCGCATGCGCACGACGTTCGGCCGCTCAACATCGATCGGCGGCAGCGCCGAAGCCGGGCCCAACTCGCCATAGGCCTCGTCGAGCACCAGCATGGTGGTTTCCGGCAGCGCCTCGATGAAGCGCACGACGTCCGGCGCCTCCCACCAGCTCCCCATCGGATTGTCCGGATTGGAGAGATAGACCAGCGGCGCCTTTTCCCTGGCGACAGCGGCAAGCAAACCGTCGAGGTCTTCCTTGTCGTTGGCGTAGGGAACCGTCACCAGCCGACCGCCGACGCCGGCTATGTGGAAGTTGAAGGTGGGATAGGCGCCGAGCGAGGTCACCACCGCGTCGCCCGGCGCGACATACATGCGCGCGACGAGACCGAGCAGCCCGTCAATGCCTTCGCCCACCACCACGTTCTCGACGCCGACATTGTGATGCGCGGCCGCAGCCACCTTCAGGTCGAAATTGTCGGGGTCGCAATACATCCACTGGTCGCGGGCGACGCTCTCCATGCGGGCAATGACGCGCGGCGAGGGTCCAAAACTGCTTTCATTGGCGCCGATGCGGGCGCGGAAAGGCCGCCCGCGCTCGCGCTCCTGCGCCTCCGGCCCGACGAACGGCACCGTGGTGGGAAGCGCGCCGACGATTGGGGTAAGGGGAGGGCGAAGAAGCATGGCAAAGGGCTCGGTTGAAAAGGGGTCTTCTTGCTAGCGTGGGCGGAGGGTGGGTGCAAGTTGCGGAAGAGCTTCCAAGACTGGATTCTCCCGGCCGCTTTTGCTAGCGAGGCACAATGAGCAACCGATTGCCGCCCGCCTGGGCAAAGCACCTGAAGACTAAATCCGCTGCGAAGGCCGTACCGCAAAAAGCTGCGCCACCGAAAGCCGGGCTGCGGGCAAGTCCATCGCGAGCGCAGGCCGACGACATGATGTTACGGCAGGCGCTCGATCTGCAGAAGGCCGAGCGGCTGCCGGAGGCCGAGGAACTCTGTCTCAAGGTTCTGGGAAGAACGCCAAACCATCCACTGGCTTTTTACATCTTGGGAACCCTCGGCGTCGGATACGACAACGAAAAGGCCTTGCGGTATTTTGCTCGGGCGGTCGGCGAGGAGCCGCAGAATCCTTACTATCACCTGAGCCTCGGTGAGGCCTACCTGAAGCTCAGTGAGTTTACGCCGGCAATCAGGCACTTTCAGCAAGCTTTGGCATTGAACCCGGATCTGGTGGAAGCGCTTTGCGCCCTGGGTGATGCTTATAACTCGTTTGATAAGGGGGAAATGGCGCTGCCGCTCTTCGAGAAGGCGCTAAAGATCAATCGGGATCATCCTGTGGCCCGTTTGGGGCTGCCCCGTGCACTCGCGAGCCTCGGTCGCATGGACGAAGCCGCGGTTCATCTCAAAGAGGCTTTAGAACGGCGCATCGCGGTGCCGGCTGCCTACAATGCACTTGTGCACACACGCAAATACCTTGAAGAGCCGCCGGAGCTGGCTGAAATCCTGACCGAGCTTCAGAGCCCGGAACATGGATCGAAGGGAGCGCCAGCACTCCATCACGCCGCCGGCAAGGTGCTCAACGACCTTCGTCGCTACCGGGGGGCGATGGATCATTTCAAGCAAGGCAATCAATACGGAACTGGTAAATTCGATCTGGAAGCGCACCGTCGCTGGGTCGATGCCACGATCGAGACCTTCACACCGGAATTGGTGGCTTCAATGGCCGCTTTCGGCAATCGCTCGGAGGCGCCTGTATTCGTCGTTGGCATGCCTCGCTCCGGCACGACGCTGACCGAGCAGATTTGCGCCAGTCATCCTGGCGTCCACGGCGCCGGCGAGCTCAGCAAGCTTGCACGAACTGCCAGTGGGCTTGGCCTGAATGATCGCTCCAACCCAGACCTCGGCAAATCGATCGCCGCGATGACGCCCGAACTGACCAGAACGCTGGCCGACGGGCATCTCGCCTATCTGCGCGAGCGTGCTCCCGAGGCGCTTCGGATCGTCGACAAGATGCCTCACAATTTCGAGCAGATTGGCCTGATCGGCATTCTGTTTCCGAATGCGCGCATCATTCATTGTCGCCGCGATGCCATCGACAATTGCATCTCCTGCTTCGTCCTGCAGTTCAACGAGGCGCATAGCTACAGCGCCGACCTCGAGACGCTGGGACTTTACTACAGGGAATATGATCGCCTGATGCGGCATTGGGACAAAATCTTCCCGGGCCGGATATTCGAAAACCGCTATGAGGCATTGATTGAAAATCAGGAAGAGCAGTCGCGCCGACTCATAGACTATCTCGGCTTGCCTTGGGACGAAGCCTGCCTGCGCTTCTTTGACCGGAGCGGCTCCGTGAACACCTATAGCAATTGGCAGGTCCGCCAACCGATCTACAAGTCATCGGTCAAGCGATGGAAGAATTACGAAAGCGAGATCCAGCCCCTGGTCGAAGCGTTGGGAGATCTAGCCGAGGTTTGACCGGTGGTAGCCGCTCCAGCTTCGTCAATCCTTGGGGTAGCGACTCGAAGCGAAGACCCAAGAATCGATGACGCGCCTCCAGAGCGTCGCGGTGGTGGAGAAGTCTTGAAACGCTGGCGGGACAGCGCCCCCCTCTGTCCTGTCGGACATCTCCCCCACTTGGGGGGAGATCGGACGTCGCCGTGGCTTTCGCCAGTCGCCAACGTCGCAGGATTGAGCGAGGCGCCAAAGCTGCCAATCTCCCCCCTCGTGGGGGAGATGTCCGGCAGGACAGAGGGGGGCGCGAAGGATCACGACTGATCTCACCCTTGAACCACGCATTCTCGACCAGGCCGTGGCGGGATCGTCGCTTCGCCTCTTGCGCCGCCTAGGTGTTTGATCCTGGCATTTGATGGTGCATTGTTTTCCCAAGAATGGAAGGATGCACTATGGGCCAGGTTCTTCACGGCAGCGCCACAACGACAGAGGCGATCCGTCGAACAATACAGAATAGTCAAGAGAGCCTGAGAA